>NZ_JBASAD010000011.1:0-153534 GCF_049650445.1 Castellaniella sp.
ACTCAAAAGATCCAGGGCCGCCCGGCCCGGCATGCCGGGCAGGGCGGCCCCGAAACAAGAGAATCAGGGTTTCAGCACGAACGAGAAGGAGGACAGCGCGCGGGCGGCCAGACCCAGGTCCCGGCGATCGAGGCGGCGCAGGGAGTTTCGTCGAACCCTGCCGCAGGCTGGGCCCAGGACGCAGCCGGCACGGGGGTGCCGGCCATGGCGGCCATCGGTAAAGCGGGGGTGGTGGCGCACAGCGGGCAATGGCCCGTCTGAAGCATGCGCGGCGATCCCGAACCGTCTGAATCGTCCGAGCCGGACATCAGGTCCATGACCACCATGCCGGCCGGCGTGCATGCCACGATCTGCACGCCCCGCAAGGGATCGGTCGGCGGAATGCCGGCGAACACGGGCCCGATGACCTGGAGCCAGAGCCCCAGGATCAGCAGCCAGTGGATGACGACGCATCCGCGTGTACGCTTGCCCGCATATCCCATGCAAAGAATTCTATGCGGCACGCCCCGCATCCCGGTTGATGCCGGTCAAGCCGCGTGATGATGCGGGACGGTGCGGCGGCGGTATCCCTGCCCGGCGCAGATTCATATTGCCAAAAGCGATATGCAGATAGACCGAAAACCTTTGCGGCTTGAAGAGTGTCTCATTAGAATGAAAACCCATAAGACATGGCTTTCATATAACCTCTTGAATGCATTCACACACCATCGGCCCATCATGAATAAAAAACTCTCCGCCCTGCTGTTCGCCTCCCTGCTCCCCCTGCTGGCCGCCGCGCCCGCCGCCCAGGCAGCCACCGACGGCCTCGCCGCCATCCAGAAGGCCGGCGTCCTGCGCATCGGCACCGAAGGCACCTACGCGCCGTTCTCCTTCCACGACCCCAAGGACAACAAGCTGGTCGGCTTCGACGTGGACATCGGCCGCGCCATCGCCAAGCAACTGGGCGTCAAGGCGGAATTCGTGGAAGGCAAATGGGACGGCCTGATCGCGGGGCTGGACGTCAACCGCTACGACGTGGTCATCAACCAGGTCGGGATCAGCGCCGAACGGCAGGCCAAGTTCGATTTCTCCAAGCCCTACATCGCCTCGGCCGCGGCGCTGATCGTGCGCGAGGACAACGACACGATCCACAGTTTTGCGGATCTGAAGGGCAAGCGTTCAGCCAACACCATCACCAGCAACTTCGGCAAGCTCGCGCAGCGCAGCGGCGCGGAAGTGGTGCCGGTGCAAGGTTTCAACGACGCCATCGCCCTGCTGACCTCGGGCCGCGTGGATGCGACCGTCAACGACGAGCTGTCCTTCCTGGACTTCAAGCACCAGCAGCCCAAGGCCAAGGTCAAGGTCGTCGCCACCGACAACAGCGCCGAATTCGGTCAGTCCGGCGTCCTGATGCGCAAGGATCAGCCGGCCCTGAAGGCCGCCGTCGACAAGGCCCTGGATGCCCTGCGTGACGACGGCACCTACAAGCAGATCTCCGAACGCTATTTCGGCGAAGATCTGTCCACCAAGGTCAAGTAAGCACCCACCACGACACGATCCACAGGAATCCCGACCGTGCCGGACTGGCTTCGTCTGATGATGGATTCCCTCTGGCCACTGCTGGTCGGAGGGATCCAATTTACCGTGCCGCTCGCGCTCCTGTCCTTTGCGATCGGGCTGCTATTGGCGTTTCTGACCGCGATCACGCGGCTGTTCGGCCCGCCGCCCCTGGTGGCGCTGGTCCGGTTCTACGTCTGGCTGATCCGCGGCACGCCGCTGCTGGTGCAGTTGTTCGTGATCTTCTACGGCCTGCCCAGCGTCGGCTTCGTGCTGGACCCGTTGCCGGCCGCCCTGATCGGCTTTTCACTGAACGTGGGCGCCTACAACGCCGAGGTCATTCGCAGCGCCATCGAGGCCATCCCCAAGGGCCAGTGGGACGCCGCCTATTCGCTGAGCATGACGCGCGCCCAGGCGCTGCGGCGCACGGTGCTGCCCCAGGCGGCGCGCGTGGCCGTGCCGCCGCTGGCCAATTCCTTCATTTCCCTGGTCAAGGACACCTCGCTGGCCGCCGTCATCACCGTGCCCGAAATCTTTCAGGCCGCGCAGCGCATCGCCTCCGTCACCTATGAGCCGCTGATCATGTACATCGAGGCGGCCTTGATCTACCTGGTGCTCTGCTCCTTCCTGTCAGCGGCCCAGACCCGCCTGGAACGCCATTTCGGCCAGCATGCCGTCTTTACCGAAGGGCAGCGATGATCGAACTGCGCGGTATCCGCAAGTCCTTTGCCGGCCACGAAGTGCTGCACGGCGTCGACGTCCTCGTCCCCGAAGGCCAGGTGACCGCCCTGATCGGCCCGTCGGGCAGCGGCAAGAGCACCCTGCTGCGCTGCGTGAACCTGCTGGACGTCCCCGACGCAGGCCGGCTGACGCTGGGCGATGCGGCCCTGGCATTCCAGCCCGGCCGCCACCCGGCGCGACCCGCAGTACAGCGCATCCGCCAGCAGACCGGCATGGTATTCCAGAACTTTCAGCTATTCCCCCACCAGACCGCCGTACAGAACGTGATGGAAGGCCTGGTGACGGTGAAAGGCTGGAGCCGGGAACGTGCCCACGCACGCGCCCTGGGTCTGCTGGACAAGGTCGGCCTGCGGGAAAAAGCCGACGCCTGGCCGTCCAGCCTGTCGGGCGGCCAGCAGCAGCGCGTGGCCATTGCCCGCGCGCTGGCGCCCGAACCGCGCGTGCTGCTGTGCGATGAACCCACCTCGGCCCTGGACCCGGGGCTGGCGGCCGAAGTGGTCGCTGTGCTGGACGACCTGGCGGCCGAAGGCATGACCATGCTGATGGCCACCCACGACCTGCGCCTGGCGGCACAGATTGCCCGCCAGACTGTGTTCCTGCAGGACGGTCTGGTCGTCGAATCGGGGCCGTCCGCCGATCTGTTCCGCAATCCGCAAGATCCGCGCACACAGCGCTTCGTGGCGACGCTGAGAGCCGACGCGGCCGTCTAACACGGCCAGCCGGCGAGTGTCCTGCCTGGCGAATGCCCGGTCGGATCGGGGCCGCCAGACGATCAGCGCACAGCGCCCGAGGCGGGTACGGGTGTCGCTGCCGTGTATTTCGCACCGGCCACGCAGGCCACGACGAAGACCGTGACCACCAGCATGACGGGGGTGACGGGCTCGCCCAGCAGCCAGGCGGCCAGCATCAGGCCCATGAAGGGCTGCAGCAACTGCAACTGGCCGACGGCGGCAATACCCCCCTGGGCCAGGCCCCGATACCAGAAGATGAAGCCCACCAGCATGCTGAAGATCGTCACATAGGCCAGGCCGCCCCAGGCGGATAGGGCGACACCGGTCCACACGGCCGGGCGCAGGATCACGACCAGAGGCAGGCTGACGGGCAGCGACAACACCAGCACCCAGCAGATGACCTGCCAGCCGCCCAGCCGGCGCGACAGGCGGCCACCCTCGGCATAGCCGTAGCCGCAGGTGACGATGGCGATCATCATCAGGGCATCCGCGCCCAGCGAACCGGAACCGTCCTGGCTGAATGCGAACCCGGCCACCGAGGCTGCGCCCAGAACGGCAAATACCCAGAAAGCGCGCGAAGGCCGTTCGCCGCCCAGCCAGGTGCCGAAGATCGCCGTCGCCAGCGGCAACAAGCCGATGAAGACCAGAGAATGCGCCGAGGTGATGGTCCGCAGCGCCAGAGCGGAAAACAGCGGGAAGCCGAGCACCACCCCGAAAGCCACCAGCAACAGGGTGCGCAGGTCGGACTTTTCAGGCCGGGGGCTGCGCGTCAAGGCCAGCACGGCCAGTGCCAGCAGGCCGGCCAGGGCGGCGCGCGCCGCCGTGACGAACAGGGGGTCGAGCCCCAGGACGGCCAGCCGCGTCGCCGGCAGCGAGCCGCTGAAGATCGCGACGCCGATCATGCCGTTGATCCAGCCGCGCGTGGTGGTGTTCATGCGTATTCCTTTTCCCGTCCGGGCAATGTCTGTGACTTTTCGAGGGTTCCAGATTGCCTTGCTCCCTGGATGGAATCCAGATACAGTGCAGTACAGTATCAATGAACTGTACTGATCAATACGGGTCTGATTCTACGCATGGACGTCCTGCCCTTTCCACCGCCAGGCCGCACCGCCGGTCTCATGCAATTCGTGCGCCAGCGCATCGCGGCCCGCGAATGGCCGCCCGGCACGCGTCTGCCCTCCCTGCGGGGCATGGCGCTGCAACAGGGCGTCTCCAAGTCCACCGTTGTCGAAGCCTATGACCGCCTGGCAGCCGAAGGCGCCATTCGCGCACGCGCGGGTGCCGGCTTCTACGTCGCCGGCCCCCTGGCTCCGCTGGCGCTGGCAGAGATAGGGCCGCGCCTGGACCGCCAGATCGATCCGCTGTGGGTGTCGCGCCAGTCGCTGGACCTGGGCGCCCAGGCCTTGAAGCCCGGCTGCGGCTGGTTGCCGGACAACTGGATGCCCCAGGATGCCATCCGCCGCGCCCTGCGCCAGGTGGCGCGCGATCCGGACGCCCCGCTGACGGACTACGCCCCCGCCCTGGGCCTGCCGGCGCTGCGCAGCGAGATCGCCCGGCACCTGGGCACGCGCGGCCTCGCGGTCGATCCCCGACACATTCTGCTGACCGACTCCGGGACACAGGCCATGGATCTGCTGTGCCGCTTCCTGATCCAGCCGGGCGACGCCGTCCTGGTCGATGATCCCTGCTATTTCAACTTCCTGGCGCTGCTGCGGGCACACCAGGCCCGCATCATCGGTGTGCCCCACGCCCCCGACGGCCCGGACATGGACGCTTTCGAAACCGCCCTGCAAGCACACCGTCCACGCTTCTATCTCAGCAACACCGGCCCCCACAACCCGACGGGCGCGCGGCTGTCGGCCGACAAGGCCCGACGCATCCGGGCGCTGGCGCAGGCCCACGACCTGATCCTGATCGAGGACGACATCTTCGGCGACTTCGAATCCAGCCCCTCGGACCGGCCGGCGGCGGACGACAGCCGCGACCGGGTCGCACAGGTCGGGAGTTTTTCCAAGGCCTTGTCCGCCAGCCTGCGCTGCGGCTATCTGATCGTGCGCGAAGACTGGCTTGACGCCCTGGTCGACCTGCGCACCGCAACGACGTTTTCCGGCGCCGGCCTGACCCAGGCCATCATTGCCCGGCTGCTGCGCGACGGCGCCTGGCAGCAACACACGCGGTTGCTGCGCCAGCGACTGGCGCGAGCCCGGCCCCGCGCGATCCGCCTGCTGAACGCCCTGGGGCTGCGCCCCTGGCACGAGCCCGAGGACGGCATGTTTCTGTGGTGCCGGCTGCCGGACGGCATCGACGGTGCCCGCCTGGCACAGACGGGCCTGCAACAGGGCCTGATGCTGGCGCCCGGCAATGTCTTCAGTCAGTCACAGTCGGCTGGCGGCATGATGCGCTTCAATGTGTCGCAGATGGACGATCCCCGCCTGCCCGATCGTCTGGCTACACTGTTGAAGGTCTGCCCACGCTGACGGCGTGGGGGCCTTTCCTCGAATTTTTTCCAGCACAACGACCATGCCCCTCCCGTCCGACACCGAAGTGCACAATGCGTTCCAGGGTTCCCTGCGGGCCCAGATCGACACCCTGCCGACCGCCTGGAAATCGGCGCTGGAGGCTTCTCATCTGCAAGACATTCTGGACCGGCTGGACGCGATGCTGGCTGAACGGCTGGCCGCCGGAGCCTGCATTTTCCCCCTGCGCCCCTTTCGTGCCCTGATCGAAGTCCCGCCGGAGGCGGTGCAGGTGGTGATCGTCGGCCAGGACCCCTATCACGGCCCGAACCAGGCCCAGGGCCTGGCGTTCTCCGTGCCGGACTTCTGTCCCGCGCCGCCCAGCCTGCGCAACATGTTCAAGGAACTCGCCCGGGAATACGGCGAACCCGAACAGACGCCACGCAACAGCCTGGTGCGCTGGGCGCGTCAGGGCGTGCTGCTGCTGAACACGTCGCTGACGGTCGAAGCCCACCAGCCGGCCTCGCACGCCAAAAAGGGCTGGGAGCACATCACCGACGCCCTGATCATGCGGGTGCTGCGCGAGACCCGCCCCAAGGTCCTGCTGCTCTGGGGCTCGCACGCCCAGGCGCGGCGCGCGCTCCTGGACATGCAACCCCCGGCCGGCCCGGTCGAGATCCTGACGGCCAACCACCCCTCGCCCCTGTCGGCCCTGCGTCCCCCGCGCCCCTTCATCGGCTGCGACCATTTTCGCCGGGCCAACGACTGGCTGCACGCACATGGTGAATCAGGCATCGACTGGATGCTGGGTCGTACGCCCGCCGCCGTCCCCGGCTACGGCGGCTGAGGACTCGCCCCCCGCATCCCCGATCCACAGGCGGGCGCAGTCACGGCCCGCGGCCTTGGCCCGGTACATCGCCCGGTCCGCCCGGGCCAGCAGCATGCCCAGGTCGCTGCCGCCTTGCGGCGCGCAGACGATGCCGATGCTCACGCTCAAGGGTTCGCATACCTGGCAATCGCACTGCCGCAACTGCGCCCGGACCCGCTCCGCCAGGTTCAAGGCGCTTTCGGCCCCCATGCCCGGCGCCAGGATCACGAATTCCTCACCGCCGATGCGCGCGCACAGATCGCCCTGGCGCACCGTGCTGCGCAGCACCCCCGCGAAAGCGGCCAGCACCCGGTCGCCGGCTTCGTGCCCGCACGCGTCGTTGATGCACTTGAAGCGATCCAGATCGCACATCAACAGGGCGACAGTCCTTCCCTGGGCCAGAGCACCCCGCAACATGCCGCCGCCCTGTTCGAACAGGGCGCGCCGATTGGCCAGATCGGTCAGGGCATCGTGCAGGGCTGCATGCCGATACCGGCGTTCGGCGCGCGCGCCCACCATCATCAGGATGGCGAAAGCCAAGCCGATGAAAAACAGCATGCCTTCGAACACCGCCATCGGAAAATCGAAACGCAGCCGCCCCGGTTCCGTACCCGACAGGGCCGTCACCACCATGCGAACGAGCGTCAGCAGGCCGTGCAGCAGCAGGATACCGAACGGCAGGACCGCCAGCCGCGTCTTCCCGCGCGGCTCGCTCACCAGTTCCCACAGCGCCAGCCCCGTGTAGGCCAGGGTCGGCAGCCCGTACGCGATCACGCGCGCCACGCCCGAGAACACGAAGCCGGGCCATTGGCACACCGCGAACCAGGCCAGCGGGCCGACCGCGATCCAAAGCCACAGGGGGGGCTTTCCGGAAAACGCTCGCACGCCCGTCCAGATGCAGGCATGGGCCAGAATCAGCAACACGCCGAAACGGGTCACCGACTGCTGCCAGGCGCTGCCCGGATCGGCCACGCCCAGCAGGAAGCCCAGGCCCATGAGCAGCAGCGAAGCGCCGGTCCACCCCAGCGTCCGGTCGCGCCGACCCAGCAGGGCCGCCGTCAGGATCAGCCCACCCACCAGCAGCAAAACCGGGATTTCGGCGATCAGCAGTGTGCGTGCATCCAGATGGCCCATCGATCAGGTTCCCGTGGCAGATGAGGCCGTCCCGGCCTCGACGGCGCGCGTCCGCGCCGCCAGTGTGATCGGCTGGCCGGACGCGGCAAGGCCGGCCGACTGGCGAACGCAGTCCCGTCCCGAGGCTTTGGCTTCGTACAAGGCCCGGTCGGCGCTGGCCAGCAGGCGGTCCAGATCATAGCCATCCACCGAAGCGCAAGCGATGCCGATGCTCACGCTCAGGCGGCCAGTCGCTCCGGAGACGTGCTCCGCCAGAGCGCGTCGGACCCGGTCCGCCAGATCCAGAGAGCCCAGGGGCCCCAGGTCCGGCGCCAGGATCACGAATTCCTCGCCGCCGATGCGCGCGCACAGATCACCCGCGCGCACCCGGGCGCGCAGGATATCGGCAAACAGGGCCAGGACCCGGTCTCCCGCGTCATGCCCATGCTCGTCATTGATGCGCTTGAACCAGTCCAGGTCGCACATCAGCAAGGCCATGTCCCGGCCCTCACGGTGCGCCCGCGCCAGGACCGCCGCCCCCTGCTCGAACAGGGCGCGGCGATTGGGCAGCCGGGTCAATGCATCGTGCAGGGCCGCATGGCGATAGCCCCGTTCCGCCCGCGCGCGCACCAGGATGAGGACGCCGAAGGACAGGCTGATGGAAAACAGGATGCCTTCGAGCATGGTCAGGGTGAAATCCGACCAACGCAGCCAACTGACGTCCGGCACCTGGCCCGCGATCATGCGATAGAGATAGAACAGGCCGTGCGCGGCCAGGATGATCAGCAGCGGCCGCACCGAGCCGGCATCCTCGCGGCGAGCGGGCCAGATTTCGCGGCCCGCCGCCACAAGGTAGGCGATCGACATCAGGGAAAAAAAGATCAGCCGCGCCCGGTCCGCCGTCATGAACCACGGCCACTGGCACAGCACGAGCCAGGCGGCCGCCCCCGCCAGCAGGCCCCGCCAGCGCACGGGCTTGCCGGCGAAAACCCGCAAGCCCGCCCAGACACAGGCATGTCCCGTAAGCAGCAGCATGTTGCCCACGGAGATCGCCCAGGCCCACCACGCGGGGTTGCCGCGCACCAGGCTGATCAGGAAACCCACGCCGCCCATCAGCAAAGCAGCCGACATCCAGACCAGGGTGCGATCACGCCGCCCTTGCAGAGCAGCCAGCAGCATCAACCCGCCCACGAGAAACAGCACGAAGGCTTCGACGATCAGCAGTGTGCGGGCATCCAGGTTCAGCATCGGGCCATCGCCTTTATCGTTCAGTCGGGAGAACCCGGGGTGTTTCAAAGCATTTCATGCTTGAAATGCCTATCATGCCAGACGGAATAACCCTGGAATTCTAAATGACGATCGAATCCGTCCGGCAGTTTCTCGCTGAACACGCGCCCGATCTGGACATCATCGAACTGGAACAGAGCACGGCCACCGTCGCCCTGGCGGCCGAGGCCCACGGCGTGGCCCCCGGACAGATCGCCAAGACCCTGTCCCTGCGGGCGGGCGAAACGGCTGTGCTGGTCGTGGCGCGAGGTGACGCGCGGCTGGACAACCGCAAGCTCAGGCAAGTGTTCGGCGGTCGCACGAAAATGCTGCCCGCCGACGAAGTCGCGGACCTGACAGGCCACCCGGTGGGTGGTGTCTGTCCCTTCGGCCTGGCGCAGCCCTTGCCGGTCTACTGCGACATCAGCCTGCGTGATTTCGACATCGTCATGCCTGCGGCGGGCTCCATCCGCAGCGCGGTGCGCATCGCCCCCGAGCGTCTGGCCCGGCTGACCGGCGCGTCCTGGGTGGACGTATGCCAGGCGGCCGTTCCTGCAGGCACCTGACCGCCGCCGCTCCGGCTCAGCGCATCAACCCGCCGTCAGGCCACAGCCCAGATTGGCGGGCACCGCCACGTCCATCAGCTCCGGGCGGGGCAGATTCAGCGCCCCCATCAGGGCAATGTAATCCGCGCGGGTCCGCCCGGCGAAACGGGGGTTGCAGCGACGTTCCTCGTCGATGGTGGAACAGCTCCAGCCCTTGTAGTCGTGTCCAGGATAGACCACGGTGCCGCCGTCCAGGGAGAACAGTTTCCCCGTCACGGAATCCCAGGATTCGCCCGCATCCCCGTTCTGGAAATCGGTCCGGCCCGAACCCCGGATCAGCAGCACATCACCCGTGAATACGGCCCGCCAGGGCGTCTCCAGCACGAGGCTCAGGGATTCAGGCGTGTGCCCCGGAGTCTCCAGCACCTGCAGGCTGAGGTCGCCGAATGAAATCCGATCACCCTCGCGCACCCGGCGCGAGACGCAGGATGCGCCCGAACGCACACCCATCACCGTCGTACAGCCCGTCTGCTCGCGCAACGGGCCCAACGCCGTAATGTGATCGGCATGCGTATGGGTGTCGACCGCCTGGACAAGCCGTAAACCCAGTTCGTCGAGAACCTGTCGATAGGTCGCGACGTGGCTCCCGACCGGATCGATGAGCACGGCCTCGCCGGCTTGTCCGTCACCCAGCAGATACGTCAAGGTATGCGAAGTGAAATCCAGAAACTGACGAAAGATCATGGCCTGTCCCCCCATCCTGATCACCCTATAATTATAGGCTCGCGCCCCCTGACCTCCGGCGCCTCGACCCGCTGCCTGTTCATGTCCCGCCCCGCCCCCAACTCTTTTTCCATCCCCAGCCTGACCGCACCGGTCGCCATGGGCTACGTGCCGCTGGGCGCAGTCTTCGGCTTTCTGTTCGTGCAGGCCGGCGGCTCCGGCTGGCTGGCCGTGGCATCCAGCCTGCTGATCTACGCGGGCGCTGCCCAGTTCATGATGGTGCCCATGCTGGCCGCCGGCCTGCCGATCAGCGCCATCGTCCTGGCGACTCTGGTGCTCAATCTGCGCCACGTGTTCTACGGCCTGTCCCTGCTGAACACGATGCCGGCCAGCCGCTGGCAGCGCTGGTACAGCATCTTCGCCCTGACCGACGAGACCTATTCCGTCCTGACGGCGCTGCCCGCCCGTGAGCGGGCGCCGCGCATGGCCTTGATCAGCGCCCTGAACCAGGGCTGGTGGGTGTTGGGCACCGCGCTGGGTGCGGTGCTGGGCGCCCAGGCCCAGGTCGGCCTGACCGGCCTGGATTTCGTGCTGGCCGCCCTGTTCGCCGTTCTGGCCGTCGAGCAGTGGCGCGCACGACGCGATGCGGTACCGATCTGGATCGCGGTCGCCGCCTATGCCATCGGCTGCGTGCTGATGCCGTCCCAGGCGCTGGCCATCGCCATCGCGCTCTGCCTGCTGGCCGCCGCCCTGCGGCCCGCCCGGCCCGCGCCGACCACCGGAGCCGCACATGACTGACACCACCTACGTGCTGACCGCCATCGCGCTGATGGCCCTGGTCACGATCCTGCTGCGCGCGCTGCCCTTCATCGCCGGCCACTGGCTGCGCCGCCACCCCATCGTCCACAAGCTCGGCGATTCGCTGCCGCTGTCGATCATGGTTCTGCTGCTGGTCGATAGCGCGGCCGGTCAGGCGCGCAGCCACGACGGCCTGCCCTGGCAGGAACTGGCCGCCGTGGCGCTGGTGGTCCTGCTGCAATGGCGCACGCGCCAGACGCTGCTGAGCATCGCCGCCGGGACTGCGTTGTACGTGGGGCTGCGGGCGCTGTAGACCCTGCTGCCATAGGCCCTACAATCGGGGGATCGTTCCCTTCTTCCAGGAGCCCCCCATGCCCAGCTTTGACGTCGTCTCCGAAGTCGACAAGCACGAACTGACCAACGCCGTCGACCAGGCCAACCGCGAACTCGCCACCCGTTTCGACTTCAAGGGCACGGCCGCGAGCTTCGAACTGGAAGGCTACGTCGTCACCCAGGTGGCGCCCAGCGCCTTTCAGCTCAAGCAGATGATCGACATCCTGCGCGGACGCCTGTCGGCGCGCGGCATCGACGTGCGCTGCATGGAAGAGGATGACCCGCTGGAAAACCTGGGCGGCGCCCGCCAGAAGATCACCATCCGCCAGGGCATCGAACAGGCCGTGTCGAAGAAACTCATCGCCGCCGTCAAGCAGGCCAAGATCAAGGTCGAGACCCAGATCAACGGCGACAAGCTGCGTGTGACCGGCAAAAAGCGCGACGACCTGCAGCAGGTCATTGCCCTGCTGCGCAAGACGGACGTGGAACTGCCGCTGCAGTTCCAGAATTTCCGCGACTGAATCAACGCCTGAAGTCCCGCCCGGCGCGCGGCCCTCGATAGCTGCTCCGCTCGGGCTGCTTTTCGTCCGCTTATTGTGCAATTTGCACCAATCATCCATAATATGTGCATGATGAACATTTTATGGACATCACCATGACCGCTCTGCCGAACACCGTGGCCGCACCCGACGCCGTGCTGGCCAAGGCCGTCCTGCGCGCGGCCGAGCAGCTTGGCCTGCGCCAGGCGGGACTGGCCGACGTCCTGGGCATGCATCGCACCGCCATCAGCCGGATGAAGACCGCTCAATCTCTGGACCCCGCCTCCAAACAGGGCGAACTGGCCCTGCTGCTGGTGCGCCTGGCCCGCGCGCTCTATGCGCTCACGGGCGGCGACATCGAATGGATCCGGCATTTCATGCACGCCCCGAACCGCGTCACGGGCGGCGTGCCGGCCGAACAGATCGCCACGATCCAGGGGCTGGTCACGGTCCTGCGCTTCGTGGATGCGATGCGGGGCAAGATTTGACCCCGACCCGCCACGACCCTGGCGCTGGCGGCGGCTCAGAGGCCGGCACCGAAGCCGGCGGACTGTGGCGGGACTGCGCGGGCGAAGACCACATCGGCCCGATCCAGGGCCTGCTGCACCGCCTGGTCGAAAGCCAGGAGCACATCGCCACCCTGGGCTACGTGGATACGCTGGAGGAACAGGCCATCCTGGAAGCCTTGCTGGACGCGGCCAAGCCGCCCTGGCCCGCCGACAGCGCACGCCTGCATTACCTGCTGCGCACGCCCTTCCGCTACCCGCCGCTGCCCTGGGGGTCGCGCTTCGGGCGGCCTCACGAACCCAGTCTGCTCTACGGCGGCCGGGACCTGGGGGCAACGCTGGCCGAATCCGCCTACTACCGCTTCGTGTTCTGGTATTCCATGGACGCGCCCCCGGCCAGGGACGCCATCCAGAGCCAGCACACCCTGTTTTCCGTCGGCTACCGCACGGAACACGGCTTGCGGCTGCAGGAACCGCCCTTTGACACACACCGGGCCGCGCTGACCGATCCCGCGCACTATCAGGCAACCCACAGACTGGGAACCAACATGCGCGCAGCAGGCATTGAGGCCTTTGAATACCGTTCGGCGCGCGACCCCGCGCAGGGCCTGTGCGTCGGTCTGTTCACACCGCTAGCCCTGGCCGGCAAAGCCCCCCGGGACATGCACCCCTGGCTGTGCCAACTGAGCGCCCGCGAAGTCGCGTTCAAACCGGCTGGCGACCGCGCCGTCCACACCTATCCGTTCGAGGCGTTTCTGGTGAACGGGCGGCTGCCGTTGCCTGCTTAATGCGGGCTTGATTGCGGCCGGAGCACAAGGCGGGAAGCCGAAGACCGTGCTCTTTGCACGGCGAGGCGAACCAACGACGTGATACGGCCGCAGGCGAGCCCGTCAAGCAGCGAGCGCCAGGATATCTTCCTGGGCCTGAGCCAGGCCGCGCTCGCGGCTTGCGGGGCCCATGTCCATGCCTTCTGCGCGCACGACACGGAAATCGGTCACGCCCATGAAGCCGAAGATCGTCTTCAGGTAGCTTTCCTGATGCTCCATGGCGTTGCCGGCGTCACTGGTCGAATACACGCCGCCACGGCTGAGCGCCAGGATCACGGTCTTGTCGCCCAGCAGGCCGACCGGGCCGTTCTCTGTGTACTTGAAGGTGCGGCCGCCCTGGGCCACGCGATCCAGCCAGGCTTTCAGTTGGGCCGGGATGGTGAAGTTGTACAGCGGCGAACCGATCACCACCACGTCAGCCGCGATCAACTGAGTGACCAGCGCTTCGGATACGGCGTTTTCACGCCGCTGCACATCGGTCAGGGAGTCGGCCGAGGGCGGCAGGCGGAAGCCCAGCGCGTCCAGCGACAGAGGACCGGGGGCCTGCAAGGCCAGGTCCAGATACTCGACCTGCAGGTCGGGGTGCGCGGCGCGCTGCTGCTCGACGATCTGACGCGTCAGGCTGCGCGTGACGGAGTTCTGGCCGGAAATGCTGGAATCGATGTGCAACAGTTTCATGATGAGTGTCTCGTGCGGATGTCGAAATGACGATGAACGTCATTGTCAATTAAGCTTGAATTATTGATAAGATGCCTTGGACAGGATAGATTGTTCTATTTTTGGTGCGAATCGATCATGCACGATCTCAATGACATGCGCTATTTCGCCGAAGTCGTGGACCACGGCAGCTTCGCGAGCGCAGCCCGGACACTGGGCCTGCCGACCTCGCGGCTGTCACGGCGCATCGCCCGGCTGGAAGCCGAACTGGGCGTGCGGCTGCTGCACCGGACGACGCGCAAACTGTCCCTGACGGCGGCGGGCGAGCAATACCACCATCACTGCATCGCCGTCCGCGACCAGGCGGAGCAGGCCCAGGCGGAACTCGCCCGGATCCTGACCGAACCGCGTGGCCCCTTGCGCGTGTCCTGCCCCGTCACCCTGGCCCAGTCCACCCTCGGCCCGCTGATCCCCGGCTATCTGGCGCGCCACCCCAAGGTCCGTCTGGAAGTCCTGGTCAGCAACCGCGTCGTCGACCTGGCCGAAGAAGGCGTGGACCTCGCCCTGCGGGTCCGCCAGACCCTGGACGACAGCGGCAGCGCGATCATCAAGCAGCTCGGCCTGAGCCACGGCCTGCTGGTCGCCAGCCCGGAACTGCTCCGGAATCACGGCTGGCCGGCGCAACCCGCCGACCTGGAACGCTTCGACGCGGTCGGCATGTCGGCGACGGGCGGCAAGGTGCGCCTGCGCCTGCTCGGCCCGCAGGGTGCGCGGCACGAAGCCGCCTGCCGTCCCGTCTGTATCGTCGACGATCTGATCACGCTGCGTTTCGCCATCCTGGGCGGTGTGGGCGTCGGCATGCTGCCCGACTACATGTGCCATGAGGACATCGCCGAAGGCCGGCTGGAACGCATCCTGCCCGACTGGTCGCTGGCCTCCGGCATCGTGCACGCCGCTTACCTGTCGCGGCGCGGCATGTCGCCGGCGCTGCGTTCCTTCCTGGATTACCTGGGCGAAAAGCTGATGCAGGATCCGGATGACGACCTGACCGGCATCTCCCCCCTCAAGCCACCCCGCCGGGCGCCGGCTGCGGCGAAAACCGCTGGAGCAGACTGATCCTGTGCATTTGGCATCCAATGATTTATGCTCGACCGGATGCCGTCCCGGCCTCGCACCGATCCAGGAGCCCTCTGATGTCATTCCAAGGAAGCTGCCATTGCGGCGCCGTTCGATTCACCGTCGACGCCGCCGTCCCCACCCAGGCCATCGAATGCAACTGCTCGCATTGCCGCATCAAGGGCATGCTGCTGGCGTTCTTTCCCACGGACCAGTTCCATCTGGACCAGGGCGCAGACGCATTGCAGTCCTACCGTTTCAACACGCACAAGATCGAGCACCAGTTCTGCCGGACCTGCGGCACCCAGCCCATGGCGCACGGCGTCCTGCCGGACGGAACTGAATCTTGCGGCGTCAATCTGCGCTGCGTCCCGGATATCGACCTGGACGCCCTGAAACGCATTGCCTACGACGGCGCCAGCCGCTGATCCGGGGCGTACCGCGCCTACGCCGCCCCCAGCGTCTCCATCTCCACCACCCGCGCGCCCAGGTCACGCCAACGGTCGGGGTGGCAGGTGAACAGCAGGACCTGGTGACGCTGCGCAGCGTCGAACAGGATGCGTTTCATGCCGTCCAGGCGCGCGTGGTCGCTGTGCACCAGGGCGTCGTCCAGGATGATCAGGGTGGGCCGGCCCGCCTCACGCAGCAGATCGGCGTAGGCCAGGCGGCTGATCAGGCCCATCTGCTCGCGCGCGCCGAAGCTCAGGGTCTCGACCGCCTCGCCGGACGAACCGCCCGCGCCCGGACGGATCAGCCGTTCGGGCAACAGATCTTCGTCCACGTCCAGCCGCGCCTGCGGGAACAGCAGTCCCAGATAATGGTTCAGGTGGCGCTGCAGGGGCGCCTGGATGCGGCGGGTCAGCGCCTGCCGACCCGCCCTCAATAGGCCCAGCAGCAGATCCAGGGCTTCGGCCCGGCGCTGCAGCTCGGCGCGGCGCCGGGCCATGAATTCCGCCTCCCGGGCCAGATCGGCACGCTGCTCTTCCAGGCCATGCGCGCCCAGCGCTTCCAGCCCGCTTTGGACCCGGATGGTTTCCTCATGGCGTTCTTTGGCAGCCTGTTCCATCCGGGCAGCGGTGCGCGCGAACCGCTGCACGTCCTGCTCCAGAATCTCCGGGCGGGCCTCGGCGATCCGGGCGTCCAGCGCATCCAGGGATTGCCGCACCGCCGTTTCCCGTGCCTGAAGCGCCGCCAGCCGGACGATGAGCGCCTGTTCCTGCCGCTGGCGCTCCGGCGCCTGGAGCGCGTCCCGAAGCCGCTGCCATTCGGCCTCGGCCGCGCGGCCGGCCTGTTCCGCCAGACCCAGCGCCTGGGCATGCCCGGCCGCCTGCCGCTCGGCGGCCTGCAGCCTTTCGCGCGCGGAGGCCGACTCGCGTTCGGCCCCGACCTCGTCGAGGGGCTCAGTGGAGGTCTCGGTGCCGGTACCGGCATTCGTCCCGACCGCGTCCCGTGGCAAAGCCTCCAGCGCTTCGGACCGAGTCTGCACTTCTTGTTCGAGCAGCGCCAGCCGGTTCGACACCGCATCCACGCCCTGCGGCGCCAGCCCACTCAGGCGGGATTCATGCAGATCGATCTCCTGCCGCAGGGTCCGGGCCTGCTCCGCCTGATCCTCGGCCTGCCTCAGGTCCGCCGCCCCCAGTCCGCTCAGCAGCGCGTCAAACCGGTCGCGGGTCTCCTGGCGGCGACGGGCCAGCTCGGCCAGATCCTCGCCTCCGGGTTGAATGTGCAGGCGGCCGATGCCCGGCACGTCCAGCGCGACGGGTTCCAGCAGCAGGCGTTCGCCCCGGCCCGACAGGGCCTCGTCCCCGACCTGGATGTGTCGTTGCGGCAGCAGGTCGTATGCGAGGCGCGTGGCGGCGGACTGACGAGTTGCGTCGAGTTCGGCCAATGTCCGGTCCATCGACCGCAGTTGCTTCAATACCGTCTCATCCAGCCGGATAGGCTGCAAACGGGCACGCAGCGCCTGCACGTGCGCCTGCAAAGTCCGCGCCTGTTCCAGGTCGGCCGCCAGGCGGGCCTGCTCGGCCGTCAATCGGCGCAGATCGGCGGCCAGCACGGCGCGCCTGGCCTGCCGCCGCGCCGTCGTCAGGCGGGCCTCGGCCGTGCGATAGACCGCCTGCGCCTGCTCGACCTGGGCGTCGATCCGAGGCCGGTCGGCCTGCAATTCCGTGATCCGCAAACCGGTCGCATCCCGCTCCCGGACGCGCTGTTCCAGTTCCTGATGCTGGCGGGCATAGGCCGCCTGCTGGTCCCGGCCGTGCTGCTGACTGGCGACGCAATGTTCCAGATCCTGCGCCTCGTGTGCCCGGGCCTGTCGCCAGCCCTGGACCTCGGTCAGCTTCGTCTGGGCCTCGGCAGCCTGCCGGCGGTAGGTTTCCCAAGGCCGCCCCTCATCCTCGCCCCGCAGGCGGCGCAGTTCAGCCAATCGGTCCACCTGCTGGCGATACGCGGCGATGTCCCGATCGAGCGTCGTCAAGCGCGCCACGGCGTCCTCGTGCTGCCGCAGGATCTCCGCATATTCTCCCGTGGGGCGCCCCGTGGACGCGGTCAGCAGCTTTGCACGCTCGGCCTCGACCCGGGCGATCAGCGCGTCCCCTGCGCTGCTGGCCAGATCCCCCAGGCTCTCACCCAGAGCGGATTTCAGGTAAGGACCCGCGTGGGCCACCGAGTCGCTCAGGGCCTGACCCTCGCCCTGCTCGATCCACAGCAGGCCGGGCACGCCCCAGTGCTGGGCCTTGCTCGGGCCTTTGCCAGGGAATTGGTAGCCCAGCAATTCCGCCAGTTTTTCCTCGGCCTCGTCGCCATTGAAGCGCCGGGTGCCGATCTCCAGGTCGCAGCGTTTCTGCCTCAGAAAGCGTTTGCTGAGCTTCCAGTGCACGCCCTGCCACTCGAATTCCAGTTCCACGCTGGGCGCGGCGGACGTATCGCCCCAGGGCTGCAGGTCTCCCGCGCCACTGGACTTGAAACGCTCGAAGAACGCCGCGCGGATCGCCCGCACCAGCGTGCTCTTGCCGGACTCATTGGGGCCCGCGAACAGATTGATGCCGGGTTCCAGGTCACGGATTTCCACCGGCTCGCGGAAGCGTCGGAGTTGTTCGACGCGCAGGCGCAAGAGTCTCATGGCGCCTCTCCCGCGTCATGGCTCAGCAGACCCGCCAGGATTGCCAGCGCCTCGCGCGCAGTGTCCGCGTCATCCGCAGCGGCATCCTGCCGCTGGCGCAATTGTGCGAGCACCTCTCCCACGTAGCCATCGGCCCGCAAAGCGGACATGTCCTCGTCGGTGGGCTCCAGCCGCAGGTCGGTGCGGTGAACCTGCAGACTGCGGCAGCGCCCTTGCACCACGGACAGCGCCTGATCCAGACGCCGCTCGCCCGCCAGATCGATGGCTCCGGACAAGGTCAAATCCAGCACGGTCCCGGACGGCAGGCCATCCAGACGCTCGGCGAGCAGATCCAGGTCGGATGCGACCGACAGCGCCTCGTCCCAGGCCAGCCAGCGATACTGGCCGATCGCCAGAGGCTCCACGGTCGGCATCCGGCCCGGACCCGGCAGGTCCACCCGCACGACCTGGCCCGAACCGTTGTCACGAAAGCGCTCCGGCTCCGGCGTGCCGCTGTACACGGTGCGCTCATCGACCTGCTTGAAGCCATGCCAGTCGCCCAGTGCCAGATAATCCAGTCGTGCGCGCGCCGCCCGGTCAGCGGCAATCGGATTGGGCGAATCGATCTCCTCGGCCAGAATGCCCTGGACGCTGCCGTGCGCCAGGCCGATGCGCGCCAGGCCCTCGTCGGTTTCCGCCGTGTCGAACCACGCAGTCAGATCGTCGTGCGTCTGCCGTTGGGTCAGGGGTGCCGCCAATACCGCGAAACCGAGATCGGGAAAGGTGTACACGCCAGGTTCCAGCAGCAGATGCGCGTGAGACGGCACTGCGCCCAGCCGCTGCGCACGGGTCCAGACACTTTCCGCCAGGGCGGCGTCGTGATTGCCGGGGATCAGAATCCAGGGGCCTTCATAGCCCCGCAGCGCATTGAACAAGCGCCGGATGGTGCGGTCCGACACCGCCTGGGCGTCGAACACGTCGCCCGCCACCAGAACGGCGTCCACGCGTTCGCGTGCGGCCAGCGCAGCGATGCGCTCGACCACGGCGAAACGGGCCTCGGCCAGGACCGTGGCGTCCTCGGGGGCGAAACGGCCGTACTGGCGGCCAATCTGCCAATCGGCGGTGTGCAGGAATCGGGGCATGGCCGGGATATTGACACCGACTCCGGCCCCGAGTCAAAGCCGGGCGTCAGCCGATTGTCCGGCCCCCCCCCAGGCATTTACTTGGCGAACAACTGGCCCAGGTCCTTGAACGCCTTGAATTCCAGGGCGTTGCCACAGGGGTCCAGCAGGAACATGGTGGCCTGCTCGCCCACCTGCCCCTTGAAGCGGACATAGGGCTCGATGACGAACTTCGTGCCAAAGGACTTCAGGCGTTCCGCCAGGGCCTCCCATTGCTCCCATCCCAGGACGATGCCGAAGTGCGGCACCGGCACCTCATGCCCGTCCACCGGATTGGTATGGGCGCTTTCCTGGGACGCCGTCCGGGGATGCTCGTGGATCACCAACTGGTGGCCGTAGAAATTGAAGTCCACCCACTGCGCGCTGGAACGGCCTTCCTCCAGGCCAAAGACCTCGCCATAGAAGCGGCGGGCGGCGGGCAGGTCGTAGACAGGGATGGCCAGATGAAACGGGGACAGGCTCATGGAAGGCTCCAGGAAACGAAGGTGGATGTCTGAAGGATTGTAGAAGCGGACGCGGAAACGCACCATCCCGGACGAATGCAGCGGCGCTTCGACACGAACCGGTGGTTTATGATTCCAGCTTCGCACCGCTCCGACCGCTCCCATGATCCGCCTGCCCACGCCCGCCACCCGCCGCCTGCCCTTGCGGAGGCCGCGTTGAGCCCGTCCGCCCCCGCCCGCCATCCCGCCTGGGGCATTGCCCTGGTGGCGCTGATCGCCCTGGCCGGCCTGTTCTACGTCAAATGGGCGCCCTACTACGACCGCGCCTTCACAGCCGCCCAGACCCACTCCATCGGCGCCTCCATCCTGACGGGAGGCCAGGATGCCCCACCCGCACCTTCCCTGCACGCCGCACTCGGCTATGCCAAGGCCTACGGACTGGCCATCTGGAAAGCCATGCTGCTGGGCCTGCTGCTGGGTTCCGCCCTGCAAACGCTGCTGCCGCCGCGCTGGATCGAGCGCTGGCTGGGCCGGCCGGACGCCGGCGGCGTCGTGACGGGCGGCCTGCTGTCCATCCCCAGCATGATGTGCACCTGCTGCGCCACGCCGGTGATCAACGGCCTGCGACACTGCCGCGCCGCGCCGGGCAATACGGCCGCCTACTGGCTGGGCAACACCATGCTCAATCCGGCCACCCTGATTTTCATGGGCTTCGTCCTGGGCTGGCACTGGGTGGGGCTGCGTCTGGCGCTGGGGCTGGTCATGGTGCTGGGCCTGGGCTGGGCGCTGAACCGCATGAGCCGGGCGGACGGAACCTCCGACGCGCCTGCCGACGACGCCACGGCGGCCGCCGTCGAAACCGGCCCCGCGTACTTCCAGCCCGGCCAGATCCTGCGGCGCTGGGCCCGGGCATTCACCGGCATGGCGCTGCGGCTGCTGCCTGAATACCTGATCCTGGTGCTGCTGCTGGGCGCCGCCCGCGCCTGGCTGTTCCCCGTGCTGGACTTCAGCATCGACAACGGCCTGCTGTGGATCGTGGGCGCCGCGCTGGTCGGCACCCTGTTCGTGATCCCGACTGCGGGCGAGGTGCCCATCGTCCAGGCTCTGCTGGCGCTGGGCGTAGGCGTGGGGCCGGCCGCCGCGCTGCTCGTCACCTTGCCGCCGGTCAGCCTGCCGTCCCTGGTCATGGTCAGCCGGTCGTTCCACCGGTCCGAACTGGCCATCCTGGCGCTGGGCGTCGTGGGACTGGGGGTGATTGCCGGCGGGCTGGCGATCGGGCTGGGCTTCGGCGGGTAGGGCCGCCTCAGGCCACTGCCAGCCCGGACACGAACCCGTCAGCATCAGCCACGCACGCCCGACTCACGCCCATGCGCTCTTCCAGAATTTGGAATTTCGCCACAAAAAATTGGGAATTTCAAAAAGCAGATGGTTTCAAAGAAGTCTCCCAAGCAGGACACGTCCAGCCGCGCCATCACGAACCTCTACCTGAATGCGCCTGACATCCCCGATGAGTGGATCGACTGCTTCCAGGGCAGCCAATCCGACGATGGCATCTATACAGGACTCATTCAGGGGAGACCCACCGCAGACTGGCTGGTCTATGCTGACAGCCCGCCCATGTTCGCCATTGCGGTCATGCTGTCCGGCCGCCTGACCGGAGCTTTCGATGGCGCCGCCGCCGAGGTGGATCTGCAGCCTGGCATGGTGCTCGTCATGTCCACCGAAAAGAGCGTCCCGTGCAGGGACCGTTACGTCGGCGGGGCGGATTTCAAGATGTGCTACATCACGCTGCCCCCCTGTGCCCTGCAGCGGCTCACCGGCTATTCCAGCATCCCTCTCTCCGGCAAACTGCTGCAAGACGGCAGCCTGCCCGGGCTGGGTACATACCTGGGGGTCTCGCACGCGCCCGCACACCTGATACGGACCGTGCACGACATCCTTTCCTGCCGGATCCAGGGGGAAACGGCCCGTGCGCTTTATTTTCGCGCCAAGACACTGGAAATCCTGGCCATTGTGCTCGAAGACGTCATCCAGGTCCAAGGCGGCAGGCCACTACCCATCCCGTCAGACCGGAATCGCCTGCTGCAGGCTCAGACGCTGCTGCAAAACACCTGTGAGCGCGGCTGGCTCGTGGAAACGCTCGCGCGCGCCGTTGGCCTGAACGAAAAACGTCTGCAATCCGGGTTCCAGGCCATGTTCGGCATGTCCGTTCATGCCAAACTCACTCAGATCCGGATGGACACTGCGGGTGATCTGCTCTTGCAGGGCACCCCGGTCTCGGAAGCCGCCTACGCCGTCGGCTTTTCCAGTCTGAGCCACTTCAGTAAAGCCTTCAGAACCGCCAAGGGGGTCACGCCCAAACGCTGGGCGATGCATTCCCGCCCTTACCCGGACGTATCCTGATCATGTCCGGTACTACCGGATCACGCTGATCGCCTCCACCAGCCGCTGCATTTGCTGATCGAGCTGGTGTGAAGACGCCGAATTCTGCTCCACCAGATCGGCATTCTGCCGGGTGATCTGATCGAGATGCGCGATGGCATTGCTGACCTCCGCGATGCCATCGCGCTGCTCCTGCGTAGCCCCGCTGATCTGGCCGATGTGCTCGGACACCCGCTGCGCCTGAGCCGCAATCCCGGCAATGGTGTGACGAGTTTCCATGACCAGCCGGGCCCCTTCGGCGACCTGATCACCACTGGCCCGAATCAACGCACGGACCGTCCCGGCGGCATCGGCGCTGCGCTGAGCCAGACTGCGCACTTCCGACGCCACCACGGCGAACCCGCGGCCCGCTTCGCCCGCGCGCGCGGCCTCGACCGCCGCATTGAGCGCCAGCAGATTGGTCTGCGCCGCGATGGTGTCGATCACCTCGATGATTTCGTTGATTTTCCGGGAACTATGTTCGATGGCCTGCATCGTGCCCACCACCTGCCCCATGGCCTGCTCACCCCGGGCCACCGCCTGGCACGCCTCGCCGGACAAAGCCCACGCCTGCTCGGCAGCGGATGCATTGTCCGTCACCGAGCCCGCCATCCGCTGCACGAAGGAGGCCGTTTGCGCAACACTGGCGGCGGATTGCTCCGTGCGCTGGCGCAATTCGTCGGTCCCGTTCTCCATGTCGCTGGCCGCTTGCCGCACAGCCAGCACCTGTTCACTCACATCGTCAGCCAGCCAGCGCAGCATCAGCCCCATCTGATCGATCGCACGCATGCTCGTGCCAATCTCGTCCGTACGATTCAGATGCACGGCATCACGGTCATTGCCCGTCGCAACATCCAGCGCGTGCCGACAGAGTCTTTCCAACGGCCGCGCCAATTGCGATTCCAGCAGCCAATCGAGTCCGAGCGCGGCCAGGCCGATCAACGCGCAGACCTGCCAGGACGGCGCATCCACCGCCATGAATACCGTGAGCACGACCGACAAGACAGCCCAGAACGCCAATACGCTCACGCGGATGCGGGCGCGCACGGACAGCAACTGCAGCCAAGCCAGTGGCTGCCAGAAAAAACCATTGCGGATCCACACGCCTTTGCGCAGCCGGACCGGCTGCGACTCGCCCCGACGCAGCGCCTGGTACATGGCCGCAGCCTCGTCCACCTCCGGGCGAGGCGGCTTGGTGCGGATGGAGAGATACCCCTGATGTCGGCCCTGACGGATCACGGGCACCGCATTGGCACGCACCCAATAGTGATCGCCATTCTTGCGACGGTTCTTCACCAGCGCGGTCCATGGCTCTCCGCTCTGCAACGTCGCCCACATATCCGCAAAGGCCTCGGGCGGCATGTCGGGGTGACGAACGAGGTTGTGGGCTTGCCCCACAAGTTCATCAAGCGAGAACCCGCTGGTGCGCACGAAAGCCGCATTGGCATATGTGATGTCGCTCTTGGTGTTCGTGGTGGACATCAAGGTGACATCATCCGGAATCGGATATTCCTGTTGCGTGACGGGTTCGTTAAGTCTCATGCTGCGTTCCACTCGCTCTCTTTCATGCCAGGCCGACAGGCCCATTACAAGGCGACGGAAATCTTACATTGCATTACCCACACTAATGTCATGGTTTTATGACATCCCTGCGGATCCCGGGCGAAAATTCCTTGAAGCCGTCATTTTTTCCGGCAATGCATCAATTTTTTACCGCCGGGCCTGACGAACGCGTGCAGCGCGGGATAGACATGATCATGAGCGCAGTGCTGGTGGCACTGGCGCAGGCGGGCAATGGGACGATAGCCTTACTCCTCCCGTAGCGCCCCGAACCGCTCCGCCAGGTGATCCAGCAAGGCACGCACGGCAGGCAGTTGTCCGCGTCGAGAGGCATAGACGGCATGGATGAGCTCGGGCCGGGGTTCCCAGTTCGGCAACACCCGCACCAGTGCGCCGCTGCGCACATCTTCCTGGATGAACATATTGGGCAACTGCACCACCCCGGCGTCCAGCAACGCCGCATCGCGCAGCGCCGGCATGGATTGCGTCACCAGCTTCGGCTGATGCCGCACCTCGGTGCGCGCGGCATCGGGTCCGTACAGTATCCAGCGGTGGGTTTCCCGGGGCAGGCCCATGTCCAGACTGGGCCAACCGGACAGATCCATGGGCCCGGCGGGCGCGCCCATGCGCTGCAGCAGCGCGGGGCTGGCCACCAGACACTGGCGGCGCTCGGCCAGCGTGCGCAACACCAGTTCGCTGTCCTGCAACGGCGGCGGACGCACACGGATCGCCAGATCCAGCCCTTCACCCACCACGTCCACACGCCGATTGGTCTCGTCCACCAGCAGTTCCACCTGCGGATACCGCCGCATGAACTCTCCCAGCATGCCGCCCACGCGCGCCGCCAGCAGCGCCACGGGACAGCTCACGCGAACCACGCCACAGGGCTCGGCATGCGCCAGCGCGGCGGACTCCTCCGCCGCTTCGGCCTCGATCAGCATGGCGCGGCAATGCTGGTAATAGCGCTGTCCCACCTCGGTCACGGCGAAACTGCGCGTGGAACGCTGCAAAAGCCGCGTCCCCAG
The DNA here is from genome assembly GCF_049650445.1 of Castellaniella sp. Classification (GTDB taxonomy): domain Bacteria; phylum Pseudomonadota; class Gammaproteobacteria; order Burkholderiales; family Burkholderiaceae_B; genus Castellaniella. The sequence continues at coordinate 24,486 of NZ_JBASAD010000011.1, forward strand.
ACGCTCTTCCAATAGCGCCACACGACGGCTGAGTTTGGACTTGGGGATGCCCAGAGCACGGCCCGCAGGCGCAAAGCCGCCGTGCTCCACCACCTGGGCGAAGTAGTACAGCTCATTCAGATCCGGTAGTTTCATCGTTCCAATTATAGAACGCTGAGATTGAATATTGCCGACTACTCAGAGCATCGTCCCAAATTCATAATTACCCCATGTTCAACGCCTGCATCGCCCACAAAGACCGCAGGCCCGTTCTCAGGAGAAACGCCATGCTGAAGAAAATCCTCGGTGTCTACGAAGCCCCGCGCTCCCACTGGGTGGGTAACGGTTTTCCCGTGCGCTCGCTGTTCAGCTACGACAACCACGGCAAAGCCCTGAGCCCCTTCCTGCTGCTGGATCACGCGGGCCCCCAGACCTTCGCGCCCACCACGACGCGGCGCGGCGTGGGCGAGCACCCTCACCGTGGCTTCGAGACCGTGACCATCGTCTACGAGGGCGAAGTCGCCCACCGCGACTCCACCGGCGCGGGCGGCACCATCGGCCCCGGCGACGTGCAGTGGATGACGGCGGCCTCGGGCATCCTGCACGAGGAATACCACTCCGACGCCTTCGCCCAACGCGGCGGCCCGCTGGAAATGGTGCAGTTGTGGGTCAACCTGCCGGCCCGGGACAAAATGTCCGCGCCTGGCTACCAGACCCTGCTGAACGCCGACATCCCGCAGGTCGATCTGCCCGACGGCGCCGGCAGCCTGCGCGTCATCGCCGGCAGCTACGGCGGCGGCCGGGGGCCCGCCCGGACCTTCACGCCCATCGACGTCTGGGACGTGCGCTTGCAGGCCGGCGCCACGGCGGCGCTCCAGTCTCCGCCGGGCCGCACCCTGGCGCTGGTGGTGTTGCACGGCACGGTACTGGTCAACGGGCAGGAGGTCGTCCGCGCCGGCCAACTGGTGCACATGGACCGCGCGGCCGATACTGTGCACCTGGAGGCCAACAACGAGGTCACGCTGCTGTGGCTGTCGGGCGAACCGATCGACGAGCCCGTCGTCGGCTACGGCCCGTTCGTCATGAACAGCGAGGAAGAAATCCGGCAGGCGCTGGAGGACTTCCGCAGCGGACGCTTCGGCGGCATCCCGGCGGCCGAGGCCGTGCCGGCCCACTGAGCGATCCGCCGCCGTCCCGCGTCACTGCGCGGACCGGCCAGATCAACGCCTGGGACAACGACGTCGAGGGCCTGGCCGCGCTATTCTCCAACCACATCCCCGACTATCGCAACCTGATGAACAGCTACAGTACGCTGACGGCGGGGAAGTAAATCCGGCGTCTCGCCCCAGAAAGCCCGCGACGCGCCGACGCCTGCGGGCTTCGTCTTGACCCCACCTCACGGACACCATGAGCCCCTCGTCCTCCTCTCCCATCCCGGTCACGCTCCTGACAGGCTTTCTGGGCAGCGGCAAAACCACGATCCTGAATCACCTGGTGCGGCAGCCCGAACTGGCCGACGCACTGGTCATCATCAACGAGTTCGGTGAAATGCCGCTGGACCACCTGCTGGTGGCGCACAGCACCGAAAACACCATCCTGGAGATGAGCAGCGGCTGCCTGTGCTGCACGATCCGCACCGATCTGGTCCAGACGCTGCGCGACATCACCTGGCGCTTCTCACGCAACGGCCAGCGTCAGTTCCGTCGTGTGCTGATCGAAACCACCGGCCTGGCCGATCCGGCGCCGATCGTGCATACGCTGATGACCCATCCGCAACTCGCCCAGCGATATCGCCTGGACGGCATCGTCGTCGCACTGGATCTGGCCGCCGGCAACGCCACGCTGGATCACCATCCAGAGGCCGTGCGCCAGGCCGCGATCGCCGATTGCCTGCTGCTGACCAAAAGCGATCTGGCCGATGCCGAGGCGCGCCGAACGCTGCTGCGACGACTCGACGCGATCAACCCGGCCGCGCCGCGCCACGAGGCCCGGCACGGTGCCATCGCCGCCGGGGCGGTCCTGGACCTGGGCCTGTTCTCGGCCGAAGGCAAGGTCCCGGACGTCATGCGATGGCTGCATGAGGAAGCCTACGCGGCCGACGCGCCACACCACGGTCTTGCGCACCCCGGCGGCCACGGTCATGGACACGATCATCATGACCACGACGCCCACCGTCATGACGACCATATCCGGGCGTTCTGCTTCGCCGTGAACGATCCGATCCCGGTCGCAAGACTGGCCGCCTGGCTGGAGGTGCTGCGGAGCTTGAGCGGGCCGGACGTTCTGCGCGTCAAGGGCATCCTGAACGTCGAAGGCCAGTACCAGCCGCTGGTGATCCACAGCGTGCAGCACATCGTCCATCCGCCCGTCACCCTGCCCGCCTGGCCGAGCGCGGATCGCCGATCACGCCTGGTCTTCATCACGCAAGGCGTCAGCCGCGCAACCATTGAAGCCGCGCTCCAGTCCTGTCTGCAAAACGATAGCCGCCCAGAACCTTAGCCGGACACCGCCTGCGCCAGCTTCTGGATGGAAAGCGGCGCACAGCCTTCGGCATCGTTGCTGACGATCACGTAGGCTGGCTGGCCCGCGCCCGTGATGCCATGGATGGTGCGCGCCAGCACGGCGCGCGTATGGAGATCTTCGCTGACGATGGCATCAAAGGGCGCATGCTTCTTCTGCGCATCGGCATAGCCATACGCGCCAAAGACGCGATTCAAGGTCCATCGGCAGACCAGCGGACCCGGCCACAAGGCCCGCAGCATGGGCAGTTGCGACTCGATCGGCGGCATCTTGCCATGCAGACCCAGACAGAACGTGGCACCCTGCGCCTGCAGCGTGTCGGCCAACGCCTGGCCCAACAGCTCGGGATCACGGACTTCCACGGCGACGACCACGGAGGGATGCGCGGACAGGACCTGACGGACGGCCGCCAGCATGTGCCCCAGACGGTCCAGCAACGCGGCGGGACGGCCGAGCCAGCCCAAGGACAGCGGACTCAACTGAAAGACCAGCACACCCAGTTTGGCGCCCAGCCCCGCGAGCGTCGGCTGCACGAAGTGCTCGACGGCCAGGCGCGAATCGAGAAAATCCGGGTTGGGCTTGAGCGCCTTGCCTTCGTCGCCGCGCACCTGGGCATCGGTGACGAAGGCGGGACATTTGACGACGAAGCGAAAATTCTCATCGACCTGGCCGGCATACGCGGCATACTGAGCCACCGTCAAAGGACGCCAAAAGGTGCGGTCCACGCACACCGCGCGCAGCAGCGGATGCTGATGATAGGCACCCAGGCCGTGTTTCGACAGCGACCCCGGATCGTACTCACCGTCCCAGACCAGGCCGTCCCAGCCTGGATAGGACCAGGTCGAGACCCCGAACCGCAGTTGCGTCGGCAACTGCTGCGCCAGTTCGCGCCAGTCCTCCACCGAGGGCGCGGGCCAGACTTTGGGCGCGCCCCGGCGGGCGACGGACACCGGCTTAGGGGCAGAAGCCGCTTTGGCCGGCGATTCGGCCAGCGGCGGGGAAACGGACTCTCCGAAAAGATCGCCTTGCATGCAGGTCGTACGGGCATTGAAACAGGCTCAAGGGTACTGCAATGCCACAAGGACCGGAACGTGGCGGCCGATCAGCCAGTGCGCGCCGCGAGACCTGCTCTACCGGGAAACGGCCGGAACGTCATCAGGATCAGCATCGCCACCAATCCCAGGGCGGCCGAACCCACGTACATCAGTGCATAACTACCCATGTGATCGTAGATCCAGCCCCCCAGCAAGGGCCCCGAGGACATGCCGAGACTGCCTGCCATGGCTGACGCGCCGATCAGGGTTCCCATCATGCTCAAGGGGAAATTCTCGCGAATGAGCACGGCATACAGCGGCATCGTCCCGGCATAGATGAAGCCAGTCATCATGGCCACGGCATAAAAGCCTCCCAGGCTGCTGACGGACACATAAGCCAGCACGGCAAACGCCTGCGCCAGCAGCCCCAGGACCAGCACGCGATGCGCGCCGAACCGGTCGCCCGCGAGGCCGAAACCCAGGCGGCCGAACATGCCGGCCAGCCCCTCGACGCCGTAGATCGACACCGCCGCAATCGTCGAGATGCCGCAGGTCATGGCGTAGCTGACCGTATGGAAGATCGGACCCGAGTGCGTCGCGCAGCAGAAAAAATTCGCCGCCATCAGCAGGATGAACGGACGCGAACGCACCGCCTGATCGACCGTCATGTCCACCGGTCCGTCCCCGGCCACCTCACCAGCGGACCCGCCCTCCGGCACCGGCGGTCGGCGCACCAACAAAGAGGCCGGAATCATCAGCACCGCCACCATCCCGGCGATGACCAGCATGGCGCTACGCCAACCGTGAGCCTCGACCAGCCAGCCCGCCAGCGGAGCCATCGTCATGGGGGCGATGCCCATGCCTGCGGAGACCAGCGAGACCGCCAGGCTGCGTTGTGTGTCGAACCAGCCGGTGACGCATGCCATCATCGGCGCAAAGATCGCCGCCGTCGCGCCCCCGACCAGCAGGCCGTACACCCATTGGAATTCACCCAGAGACGAGGCCTGGCTGGCCAGCGCCAGACTGGCCGCCAGCACCGCCGATCCCCCGAGCACGACGGGACGCGCGCCATATCGGTCGGACAAGCCGCCCCACCCCAGGCTGGCAACACCCATGGCGAGAAACGCAATGGTCATCGCAGCGGAGATGCCCGTCACGGACCAGCCGGTATCCTGCGCCATCGGCCGCAGAAAAACCGGCAGAGAGAACATCGCACCAAAAGCAACGCAGCCCAGCAAACCGCCGACTGCGACGATGACCCAGCGATAGGAATGGTTCATACGTGTGCTCCAAACGGGGAGGACTGGCGCCTGTGCCTTCAGGCTGCGCTGGGGACGTTGACCATCCAGGGCGTGCCGAAACGGTCAGTCACCATCCCGAAACCAGTCGACCAGAACGTGGCCTGGAACGGCATGGCCACCTGACCGCCCCTGACCAGGCCGTCGAACACACGCTGCCCCTCGGCCGCGTTGTCCACCTGGATCGAGACCCACAGGCCCTGCGGCTTCCGGTAGTCGCCCGCGCAGGCGCCATCCGCCTGCCCCGGCATCTCCGGCATCGTGTCCGAGGCCATGATGGACTGCGCCCCCACCTGCAGGTGAACGTGCATGAGACGACTCTTGACGGACTCCGGCAGCGGCGGCATTCCCGAGTCAGGCGGCATCTCGCCGAAAGTGGACTGATACATGATGCGACCGCCGAACAGTTCCGCATAGAACGCCATGGCTTCGGCGGCGTTGCCATCGAAGTTCAGATAGGGCACGAATTGCATGGATGTCTCCTGGGGAGGATGAGGATATGGGGATTCGATGCTCTGACGTCATCAATTGTGAACACCGTCCACATATATTGAGGGCTAAAATGGACAGCGTCCACATTCAAAATGTACGTTTTTGTAAGCAATGTCCCAGAGAACTGATCGTCCGCCCTCATCCACCGCCGCGCCCAGGCCGCGCAAGACGTACCGTCACGGAGACCTGCGTGCGGCCTTGATCGAAGCGGGTCTGGCGCTGGCGCGCGAAGGCGGCCCGCAAGCGGTGGTCCTGCGTGAAGCCACGCGCCGCGCCGGCGTCTCGCCGAATGCGGCGTACCGTCATTTCGCCAATCATCAGGCGCTGTTCGAGGCCGTGCGCGCCGCGTCCCTGGGTGCGCTGGCACATGCGATGGAAATCGAACTGCAAACCGCAGAGGCCCTGCCCGACCCGACCGAACGCGCCCGCGCCATGCTGGCGGCCATCGGGCGCGGCTATCTGGGTTTCGCGCAGGCGGAAACCGGCTGGTTTCGCACCGCCTTCGCATTCGGCGCCTTCGACGTCGAAGTCCCGCCAGACCCCGCGCGCACCGCCGACAAAGGCCTGAACCCGTTCGAACTCTTGAGCCATGCGCTGGACACCCTGGTGCAGGCCGGCGTCTTGCCTGCCGAACGGCGGCCCGGCGCCGAGTTCCTGGCCTGGTCCTCGGTCCATGGCCTGGCGCTGCTCATCATCGACGGCCCATTGCGGCATGCGCCCCAAGACATGCGCGTGGCGCTCGGCCTGCGGCTGCTGCGGATGGTGGAGGATGGGCTGTGAAGGACTTCAGAACCGCGTCACGAGGACCGGTAAAAGAAGGGAAAGGAGCTGGAGCGGGTGATGGGAATCGAACCCACGCTTGAGGCTTGGGAAGCCGCCGTTCTACCATTGAACTACACCCGCATCGAGGAAGGTCGATGACGGCAAGGATTCATTGGTAAAATCGAGGCTCACCAAGTCCCTTGCAGCCCGACATTTTAACAGCATTTTGAACCTGCCCAAATTTCCCCCACCCGTCGTGACCGCCCAGACTCCGTCGGGCAGCACGCACATCCGCAGCTTCGTTCACCGCCGCGCCCACATCACCCCCAGCCAGGAACAGGCAATCGCGGAATGGCTGCCCCGCTGGTCGATCCGCTATCAGGACACGCCCCTCGACCTGACGGCCGCCTTCGGCCGCCAGGCACCGGTCATCCTGGAGATCGGCTTCGGCATGGGCGAGACCACCCAAAAGATCGCCCAGACCCGGCCCGACGACAATTTCCTGGGGGTGGAGGTCTTCAACGCCGGCGTGGGCGCGCTGCTCAAGCGCATCCACGAAAACGCGCTGGACAACATCCGCATCATCCAGCACGACGCGGTCGAGGTGCTGCGCGACATGATCGCGCCGGGATCGCTGGCTGGCGTGCACATCTACTTTCCCGATCCCTGGCCAAAAAAGCGCCATCACAAGCGCCGCCTGATCCAGCCGCCGTTCATCGAACTGCTGACGAGCCGCATGGCGCCGGGCGCATACTTGCACTGCGCCACGGACTGGGAACACTACGCCCAGCAGATGCTGGAGGTCCTGTCGGCCGCGCCGTCCCTGCAAAACACCTGCACGGACTACGCGCCACGCCCCGATTACCGCCCGCTGACGAAATTCGAGAACCGCGGCCTGCGCCTGGGCCACGGGGTCTGGGATCTGATTTTTACGCGGCGCGCCCCGGCGGACGCCGCGCCCTCACCGGAGGCCACCTGATGTATCCCGAAATCGAGCCCTACGCGCAAGGCTTCATGGACGCCGGCCACGGCCATCGCGTCTACTGGGAACTGTGCGGCAACCCCCAGGGGCGACCGGCGGTGTTTCTGCACGGCGGACCGGGCGCGGGCTGCTCGCCCGACCACCGTCGCCTGTTCGATCCCGAACGCTACAACGTCCTGCTGTTCGATCAGCGCGGCTGCGGCCGCTCGACCCCGTCAGCCGACATCGAGCACAACACGACCTGGGACCTGGTCGCCGACATCGAACGTCTACGCACCGAGGTTCTGCACGCCGAACAGATGGTGGTGTTCGGCGGCTCCTGGGGCTCTACCCTGGCGCTGGCCTACGCCGAGACGCACCCGGAACGGGTGCGCGCCCTGATCGTGCGCGGCATCTTCCTGCTGCGCCAGGCTGAACTGCGCTGGTTCTATCAGGAAGGCGCATCCTGGCTGTTCCCCGACCTGTGGGAAGGCTATCTGGCCCCGATCCCCGAGGCCGAGCGCGACGACCTGATGGCCGCCTACCGCCACCGCCTGACAGGTGAAGATCCCGAGGCGCAACTGCAGGCGGCGCATGCCTGGACGCAATGGGAAAGCCATACCATCAGCCTGCTGCCCAATCCGGCGCATCACCGCGCGCATGCGGCCGATCAGGCGGCGCTGGCCTTCGCCCGCATCGAAAACCATTATTTCGTGAACCGGGGCTTCATGGAAGAAGGCCAGTTGCTGCGCAACGCGCACAAGCTGGCCCGCATCCCCGGGGTGATCATCCAGGGCCGCTATGATGCTTGCACGCCGGCCAAGTCGGCCTGGGACCTGCACCGCGCCTGGCCGCAGGCGGAATTCCACATGATCCCGGACGCCGGCCACGCCTTTGATGAGCCCGGGATCCTGACGCAGTTGCTGGCGGCCACCGACCGCTACGCGAGCGACTGAGGAGACCCGCATGAGCCTGAACATCCTGCTGAACGGCACCGCCACCGCTCTGGTTGACGTATGCACAGTTCACGATCTGGTGGTCCACCTGGGCTACGAGGGCAAGCGCATCGCGGTGGAGCGCAACGGCGACATCGTGCCCCGCAGCCAGCACGCCCAGGCCTCGCTGACTGAAGGCGATCGAATCGAGATCGTGGTCGCGGTGGGCGGAGGGTGATATGGCATACTCCATGGGTCACTGAATTCCCCCGAGGCGCACCATGCAAGGCCACCCCGAAGTCATCGTCTATCTCACCAAGCAACTGCGCGGCGAACTCGCGGCACGCGACCAGTACTTCCTGCATTCGCGCCGCTACCAGGATCTGGGCCTGAGCAAACTCCACGCCCGCAGCGATCATGAGATGCAGGAAGAAACCCAACACGCCGACGCCCTGCTGCAACGCCTGCTGATGCTTGAAGCCGAGCCCGACATGCGCCCCGACGCCTTCACACCGGGCAAGGACGTGCCCGGCATGTTGCGCGCCGACCTGGATCTGGAATATGAAGTGCGCGACTCGCTGCGCAAGGGCATCTCGATCTGCGAGACCCACGGGGACTATGTCACCCGCGATCTGCTGCTGACGCAATTGCAGGACACCGAGTCCGACCACGCCTACTGGCTGGAAAAACAGTTGGGTCTGATCGAGAAGATCGGTCTGCAGAACTACCTGCAGTCGCAGATTTGATCAGCGCAAGCCGCCCCGGCCGAACCCGCCCAGGCCCTTCATCCCGCCCATGGCACGCATCATCTTCGCCATGCCGCCTTTTTTCATCTGCTTCATCATGCCCTGCATCTGCTCGAACTGCTTGAGCAGGCGGTTGACCTCCTGGACCGGCACACCCGAGCCCGTGGCAATACGGCGCTTGCGCGAAGCCTTGATGAGTTCGGGTTTGGCGCGCTCCAGCGGCGTCATGGAATTCAGGATGCCCTCGGTGCGGGCGAGCTGCTTTTCCGCCTGACCGCCCTGCACCTGGGACGCCGCCTGGGCAAACTGCGCCGGCAGCTTTTCCAGCAGCGAGCCCATGTCGCCCAGTTTCTTCACCTGCTGCAACTGGTCGCGAAAATCGTTCAGGTCGAAGCGGTCGCCGGACTTCATGCGCGCGGCGAGCTTCTGCGCCTCGGCGATGTCGATGTTCTTCTGGGCCTGCTCGACCAGCGAGACGATGTCGCCCATGCCCAGGATGCGCTGGGCCATGCGTTCGGGATGGAAGGGCTCCAGCCCATCGAGCTTTTCCGACACCCCGACGAACTTCAGCGGCTTGCCGGTGATCTGGCGCACCGACAGCGCCGCACCGCCACGCGCGTCGCCGTCCAGCTTGGTCATCACCACGCCCGTCAGCGGCAGCGCATCAGAGAAGGCGCGCGCCACGTTGACCGCGTCCTGGCCCTGCATGGCGTCCACCACGAACAACGTCTCGATCGGCGAGAGCAGTTGGTGCAGCGCACGGATCTCGTCCATCATGGCCTGGTCGATGCCCAGACGGCCCGCCGTGTCGACGATCAGCACATCGTAATGATGGCGCTTTGCGTGATCGAGGGCGTCCCGGGCGATGTCCTGCGGCTTTTGCGTCGGCTCCGTGGGCAGGAAATCGACCTCGACCTGTGCAGCCACGGTCTTCAACTGATCGATGGCGGCCGGACGATACACGTCGGCGCTGACCACCAGAACTTTCTTGCGGCCGGTCTTGCGGCCGTACTGGACGTGATTGCCCTCGGACAGCCATTTGGCCAGCTTGCCGGTGGTGGTGGTCTTGCCCGCGCCTTGCAGGCCGGCCATCAGGATCACCGCCGGCGGCTGAGCCGCCAGGGACAGTTCGCCCGCCGCCGCGCCCAGGTCGCCGCCCATCAGCGCGGTCAGTTCCTTGTGCACCACCCCGACCAGCGCCTGGCCCGGATTCAGGCTGCCGGCGACCTCCTGACCCAGTGCGGATTCCTTGACCCGCGCCACGAAATCGCGCACCACCGGCAGCGCCACGTCGGCCTCCAGCAGCGCCATACGGACTTCGCGCAGCATCTCCTGGGTGTTGGCTTCGGTCAGGCGGGCCTCACCGCGCATGGTCTTGACGACGCGCGACAGGCGGGATGTGAGGTTATCAAGCATGATGCCGTATCCGTAAAACTGGTTGATCCGTCGGCCAGCGCATAAAATGGATGCTTTTGGCGGCGCGGCCCTGCGCGCCGGATACCGATAGGACTATGTCAGTCAGCATTGTATTTCACTTGCTCGCCGCGCTGGCTTATGCCGTATTGGGCATCGCCCTGTGGCGCCCCATCGCACGGGCCAACGACGTCCGCCCCACCGGCGCCATCGGCCGTAGCTGCCTGCTGGGCGCCATCGCCCTGCACGGCATCGGTCTGGCCGCCGCCATCATCGTCCCCACCGGCCTGCATCTGAGCTGGGCGCTGGCCCTGTCCGCCGCCATGTGGCTGGGCATGATCGTCTTCTGGATCGAAAACTTCCTGCTGCGTCTGGACAGCCTGCTGCTCCTGCTGCTGCCCATCGCCGCCCTGGTCAGCCTGCTGGCCGCCCTGTTCCCCCATGGCTATCTGGTGCCCCACGCCAGCAACGACTGGCTGCGCGTGCACCTGCTGATCGCCATGACCGCCTACGGCCTGATCACCGTCGCCGCGCTGCACGCCATGCTGATGACCGTACTGGACCGCCATCTGCACCGCCCCATCGCATCCGCCGGCGAACAGGGTGTCATCGGCCACGCCATGAGCGCCATGCCGCCGCTGCTGATCCTGGAATCGCTGCTGTTTCGCCTGATCTGGATCGGCTTCGGCGTGCTGACCCTGACCGTCCTGACCGGCATCGCCGTGTCCCTGCGCCTGGGAGGCCACGCGCTGCCCATGGACCACAAGACCGTCTTCACCCTGCTTTCCTGGGCCACCTTCGGCGTGCTGCTGGCGGGGCGTCACATCCAGGGCTGGCGCGGCCGCGTCGCCCTGCGCTGGACGCTGGCCGGCTTCGCCTTCCTGCTGCTGTCCTACACCGGCAGCCGGTTCGTCCTGGAAGTCATTCTGCAACGAGGCACTCTTGGGTAAATTCCTGCTCTGGGCGATCATCATCCTGGCCGTCCTGTTCGTCTCCCGCGTCCTGAGCCACCAGAAGGCCCAGGCCCGCCAGGCCGCCGCGCGCCGCCAGGCCGACGATGCGCAAGCCGCGTCCGAAACCATGGTGCGCTGCGCCCACTGCCGCATCTACCTGCCCCGCTCCGAGGCCTACCAGAGCCAGGGCAAGACCTGGTGCAGCCAGGAACACGCCAAGCTGGGCCTGAAGAAATGAAGGCAGGGGCGTCTTCCGAGCCCGCACTATCCATCGGCCCGGATGGCTGGCTGGCCGGGGGCTCGGGGGATGCGGCGAACGCAGCGGGCATCGGCAACAGCGCCGTCTCCAGGATCCTGCGCCGCCCGTCTCCCAACCACGACCCGCGGCCCGGCGACGAAGCCCCCTACCTGCTGGTGATCCACAACATCAGCTTGCCGCCCGGCGTGTTCACGGGCGACGCCATCATCGACTTCTTCCAGAACCGCCTGGATATTTCATCCCACCCCTGGTTTGAAAACATCCGCGACCTGCGGGTCTCCGCCCATTTCCTGATCCGCCGCGACGGGACCATCGTGCAGTTCGTACCGACGGTTTTGCGGGCCTGGCACGCAGGTGTATCGTCTTTTGAAGGCCGCGAGCGCTGCAACGATTTTTCCATCGGCATCGAGCTGGAAGGCACGGACACGCTGGCGTACACGGATGCCCAGTACGAGCGGCTGGCCGGGCTGGCGGCGGCGATCCGGACGCGGCATCCGATCCGGGCGGTGCGGGGGCACGAGCATATCGCGCCGGGCAGAAAGACGGATCCAGGCCCCTCCTTCGACTGGGATCGATTCGAGAACACACGAGGTGATCATGAAAGCACGCGTCACCGTCATCACGCTGGGCGTGGATGACCTGCACCGGTCCCTGAAGTTCTACCGCGACGGCATGGGCCTGCCCACCGAGGGCATCATCGGCGAAGAGTTCGAGAACGGCGCAGTCGCATTTTTCGATCTGCAACCGGGGTTGAAACTGGCGGTCTGGCCGCGTGCAAGCCTGGCCAAGGATTCAGGGTTGCCACTCGGCGATGCCAGCGCTACGGAACTCAGCCTTGGACATAATGTGTCGTCAAGGGCTGAAGTGGATGCCGTGATGGCTCAGGCTGCAGCAGCCGGGGCCGCGATCGTGAAACCCGCGCAGAAGACGTTCTGGGGCGGATATGCAGGATACTTTCAGGATCCGGACGGGCATCTCTGGGAAGCGGTCTGGAATCCGGAATTACTGCCTGCAGATTGAAAGGCTGACTGACAATGGGAATAAGCATGTCTCATCAAAAAGCCCAATCCTTCCGCGCCCTCCACCACGCTCCCCGCGCCTTCATCATCCCCAACTCCTGGGACGTCGGCACGGCGAAACTGCTGGCGGGCATGGGTTTCCAGGCCCTGGCGACCACCAGCGCGGGCTACGCTTATACCCAGGGCCTGTCCGACTACCAGGTCAGCCGGGACCAGATGCTGGCGCACGTCAAAGAGCTCGCTGCGGCCACCGACCTGCCGATCAGCGCGGACATGGAAGCCGGCTATGCGGACACGCTGGAAGGTGTCGCGGAAACCTATCGCCTGACGGCGCAGGCGGGTGCGGTGGGCGCCTCGATCGAGGACGCCACGGGTCGGGTCGACGATCCGATCTACGATATGGCCGAGGCGGTAGACCGCGTGACGGCGGCGGTCGAGGCGGTGCGTGCACTGCCCTACCCCTTCACGCTGACGGCGCGGGCGGAAAACCATCTGCACGGGCGCACGGATCTGAAAGACACGATCCGCCGCCTGCAGGCTTATCAAGAGGCGGGTGCCGACGTGCTCTACGCGCCGGGGCTGCATACGCGCGAGGACATCCTGGCCGTGGTGAGTTCGGTTGACCGGCCGGTGAACGTCCTGATGGGCGCGCCGGGGATGCATCTCTCGGCCGACGATCTCTCGGACATGGGCGTGAAGCGCATCAGTGTGGGCAGCGCGCTCAGCCGCGCGGCGTTCGGCGCCTTTCTGCGTGCCGGCCGCGAGATGCTGGAGCACGGCACTTTCACCTTCGGAGAAGACGCCGTCAGCTACGCGGACATGGCCCGGCTGCTTGGCCCCAGCGATTCATAGCGCGGGCAACGTAGGATGGGTACCACAACAGGATGGTTTCGCCCGGGCGCAGGCAGTAAAATGGAATGTGACTTCTAAATCAGGCATTTTCATGTCCAATCAGCGCATGCACCAACCTCCCAGCCAGGAAGCCATCCTGCGTGCCGTAGCCAGCTCCACGGCCATCGAAACAGGTCAACGCATCGCTGATATCGAAGCCAAACTGCGCAGCGGGGACAGTCATCTTCCCCAGGTTTCCCTGGCGGCGCTCAGCCGCCCTGTCCAGCCAGCGCAAGGCTGACCAATGCGCGCATGGGCGCATAGTCCATGCCCACACCGCGTTGTATCGCGGTGAAATACGCGGCCTTGTCCGCATCCCACCGGCTGTAGTCCAACGGGCCATGACCGGCCTGCACCGCCATCACATCCGCCAGCAAACGAGACAGCCGTCCGTTGCCCTCACGGAACGGATGAATGAGGATGAGCTCGACATGGCAGACGGCAATGGCCTCGGCCAAAGCGCTGTCATCGACATCATGACAGGGCGTGCAGCGATACAGGTAGTTGTGCTCGAACTCATGCAGCAACCGGGGAACCTGCATGGCGGCGGCGAAATGAAAACCGTCCTTGCTCATATTGACCGATCGAGGCTGCCCGGCCCAATCGTACATATTGCCCAGCCACTGGTAGTGCCAATCCATCAGATCAGCCACATCCAGCCCTCGATTGGGAAACTGCTCCCGCATCACCCGCTCATAGAGCCGTAACAACAGCCTCGTCTCGAGTTCGTCCATCACCGCCGGATCAGTGATGCCTTGCCGATTCCGCAGAACCTGTTCGTCCGATCCCGGCTGGTACTGGGCCTGCAGGCCGGTGGCTTGGTAACGGTTGGTGGCCATACGCGTCATCAATGCGTTGAGAATCCGACGCCCGTCATCCTCGTTGGAATAGGCGTAGTTGACTTCCTGGATGCCCGCCAGGCGGATCGCGCCCACCAGCGGCCAGCAACGCTTGCTCGACATGGCCGCGCTCGGCGGCAGGGATCAGGGCAGTCCCGCCATAGCGGTGGTGCTCTTGAGATCGGTGCCATGCGTCAGGGTCATCTTCAGGATGTCCAGATGCCCGCGCGGCCGCATCATGCAAGGGGTACGAGCCCATGGACTCTCCGGAGATGGCGCGTACGCAAACGAACAAGGCGAATGCGCAGGCCACCATGGCAAGCGGTCTGGCCATGCGGCCTCCAAGGTGGTTCCTGATCAGGCATCAGGATAATTCGACCGCGATGTATTTGGAAATCAAGTGATCGCATTCAAATGATCGGAATGGCGCATGGCACTCGGATGCCGGCCCTCGCAGAGCAAGCCGGCCCGGGAAGAGCGTTCAGCCACTACCCCTTCAACGCCGCCGCATGAAACGCCACATGCTCACCGATGAAACTGGCGATGAAGTAATAGCTGTGGTCATACCCGGCCTGCCGGCGCACGGTCGACAGATACCCTGCGTCCAGGCAGGCCGCCTCCAGCAGTTCAGGCCGCAATTGCCCTTCCAGGAACTCGTCGTCCAGCCCTTGATCCACCAGCATCGGCAGGTGGTCCGCAGGTGAGGCCGCGCGGATCAGTTCAACCGCATCCCACTGCGCCCAATCGGCACGATCATCCCCCAGATACGCGGCGAACGCCTTCTGGCCCCAAGGCACTTGCGTCGGCGCGACGATGGGTGAAAACGCTGACACGCTGCGGTAATGCCCGGGATGGCGCAGGGCGGTGACCAGCGCGCCGTGCCCGCCCATGGAATGGCCGGCGATGGCGCGCGCGGACGCGGCGGGGAAATGCTGCCCGATCAATGCGGGCAGTTCTTCGGCCACGTAGTCCTGCATGCGGTAATGAGCGGCCCAGGGTGCCTGGGTGGCGTTCAGGTAAAAGCCCGCGCCCTGGCCCAGGTCGTAGGCCGGATCATCGGCCACGTCCTCGCCGCGCGGGCTGGTGTCCGGCGTGACCAGGATCAGGCCGTGGCGTTCGGCATGCGCCTGGGCGCCGGCCTTGGTGATGAAGTTCTGCTCGGTGCAGGTCAGGCCGGACAGCCAGTACAGCACCGGGCACGACTCACCGCGCAAGGCCACCGAAGGCAGGTAGACCCCGACCCGCATGGCGCAGCCCAGTACGGCGGACTCGTGCCGCCAGACTTCCTGGCGGCCGCCGAAGCAGGCGTGTTGTTCAATCCGTTCCATAGTGCACCACCGAGCGGATCGACTTGCCTTCGTGCATCAGGTCGAAGGCTTCGTTGATCCCGTCCAGACCCATGGTGTGGGTGACGAAGGGTTCCAGGTCGATGTCGCCGCGCATGGCCTCCTGGACCATGCCGGGCAACTGCGAACGGCCCTTGACGCCGCCGAAGGCGGTCCCGCGCCAGGAGCGGCCGGTGACCAGTTGGAACGGCCGAGTGGAGATTTCCTGGCCGGCGCCCGCGACGCCGATGATGATGGACTGCCCCCAGCCCCGGTGGGCGCATTCCAGCGCGGCACGCATGACGTTGACGTTGCCGATGCACTCGAAACTGTGGTCCACGCCCCAGCCGGTCATGCCGACGATGACCTGCTGGACGGGCTCGGCGTGATCCTTGGGGTTGACGCAGTCGGTGGCGCCGAAGACCTTCGCCAGCGCGAACTTGTCGGGGTTGGTGTCCACGGCGATGATGCGCCCGGCCCCCGCCTGGCGCGCGCCCTGGACCACGGCCAGACCGATGCCACCCAGGCCGAACACGGCCACGGTATCGCCAGGCTGGACCTTGGCGGTGTTGCGCACGGCGCCGATGCCGGTAGTCACGCCACAGCCCAGCAGGCAGACCTGCTCGGGATTGGCCTTCGGGTCGATCTTGGCCAGCGAGACTTCCGCGACGACGGTGTATTCGCTGAAGGTCGAGCATCCCATGTAGTGATAGATGGGTTGGCCCTGATAGGAAAAGCGGGTGGTGCCGTCGGGCATCACCCCCTTGCCCTGGGTGGCACGCACGGCCACGCACAGATTGGTCTTGCCCGAGGTGCAGAACAGGCATTCGCCGCACTCGGCGGTATACAGGGGGATGACGTGGTCGCCCGGCACGACGCTGGTGACGCCCTCGCCGACTTCGACGACGATGCCCGCGCCTTCATGGCCGAGCACGGCGGGGAACACGCCCTCGGGGTCGTCGCCGCTCAGGGTAAAGGCATCGGTATGGCAAACGCCGGTGTGGGTGATGCGGACCAGGACTTCGCCCTTGCGGGGCGGTTCGACGTCGATCTCGACGATTTGCAGGGGTTTGCCGGCCTCAAAGGCCACGGCGGCGCGGGATTTCATCGGTCAATCTCCAATTCCGCCCGCCCGGCGCAGGCGGGGTTCAGGCCGATTATGGCCAGAACCCCGCCGGATGACAAACGCGCTCTAGCCGCCCAGCAGCAGCGCGTTCACTCGCTTCACGAAAGCGGCGGGGTCCTTCAGGGCCGCACCTTCGGCCAGCATGGCCTGGTCCAGCAGCAATTCGGCCCAGTCGCCGAACGACTCGTCGGGCTGCGCCTCCAGGCGCTTGACCAGGGCGTGCTGCGGGTTCACTTCCAGGATGGGCTTGATCTCGGGCGCATCCTGCCCGGCGGCCTTGAGCATGCGCAGCAGATGCGGGCTCAACTCGTTTTCATCCACGACCACGCAGGCGGGCGAATCGACCAGGCGGGCCGTGGCGCGGACTTCCTTGACGCGCTCACCCAGCGCCGCCTTCAGGCGCTCGATCGTCGGCTTGAAGGCCTCGGCGGCCTCGGCCTGCTGCTTCTTTTCTGCCTCGTCGGCCAGGGCGTCCAGATCCAGGCCGCCCTTGGCGACCGAGGCCAGGGCCTTGCCTTCGAATTCACGCAGATAGGACAGCATCCATTCATCGACGCGGTCGGACAGCAGCAGGACTTCCAGCCCCTTGCGGCGGAAGACTTCCAGATGCGGGCTGTGCGCGGCGGCGGCGTAGGAATCGGCGCTCAGGTAGTAGATCTTGTCCTGGCCTTCCTTCATGCGGCCGATGTAGTCGGCCAGGGACACGGTCTGCGCCGGGCTGTCGGACTGGGTGGACGCGAAGCGCAGCAGGCCGGCGATGCGGTCCTTGTTGGCGGGATCTTCACCCGCGCCTTCCTTCAGCACCTGGCCGAACTGAGTCCAGAATTCCGCATATTCCTCGGGCTTGTCCTTGGCCAGGTCTTCGAGCAGGCCAAGGATGCGCTTGGCCGAGCCTTCGCGGATGGCACGCACGTCGCGGCTTTCCTGCAGGATTTCCCGCGAGACGTTCAAGGGCAGGTCGGCCGAATCGACCACGCCGCGCACGAAGCGCAGATAGGTCGGCAGCAACTGGTCGGCGTCGTCCATGATGAAGACACGCTTGACGTACAGCTTCACGCCACGACGGGCATCACGGTCCCACAGGTCGAAGGGCGCGCGCTTCGGCACGAACAGCAATTGGGTGTATTCGCTGCGGCCCTCGACGCGGTTGTGCGTCCAGGCCAGCGGGTCTTCATAGTCGTGCGAGACGTGCTTGTAGAACTCTTTGTACTGCTCGTCGGTGATGTCGGCCTTGGAACGGGTCCACAGGGCGTTGGCCTGGTTGACGGTTTCCCAGGTGTCCTTGACGACCTGTTCGGACTTTTCCGCATCCCACTCTTCCTGCTTCATTTCGACGGGCAGGGAGATGTGGTCGGAGTAGCGGCGCAGGACTTCGCGCAGTTTCCAGCTGGACAGGAATTCGTCCTCGTCGGCACGCAGGGTCAGGGTGACGGAAGTGCCACGCGCCTCGTGATCGATGACCGCCACGGAGAATTCGCCCTGGCCGTCGGATTCCCACAGAACGCCTTCAGATGCGGGCAAGCCGGCGCGGCGGCTGCGCACCGCGACCTTTTCCGCGACGATGAAAGACGAATAGAAACCGACGCCGAACTGGCCGATCAACTGAGCGTCCTTCTGCTTGTCGCCGGTCAGTTGGGAGAAAAATTCGCGCGTGCCGGAACGGGCGATGGTACCCAGGTTGGCGATCGCCTCGTCACGCGACAGGCCGATGCCGTTGTCGGTGATGGTGATGGTGCGGGCGTCCTTGTCGAATTCGACGCGGATGCGCAGATCGGCACCGCCTTCGAGCAGCTCCGGATGGTCGATGGCCTCGAAGCGCAGCTTGTCGCAGGCGTCGGACGCATTGGACACAAGTTCGCGCAGGAAGATTTCCTTGTTGCTGTACAGGGAGTGGATCATCAGGTGCAGCAACTGCTTGACCTCGGCCTGGAAACCCAGGGTTTCGGCCGGCTTGATATCGGTTTGGCTCATGATTCGGATCGATTCGAAGGTTCTTGCGGGATCGCGGGGCGCCCCGCAGACGGGCCGGACGGCGGTCGACGGGGCGGACTGCTGGATCAGATGGGGTCGGCGGACGAGGTTTTCAAGGCGTGGCCGGCGGCAGGGGCGGCGGCATCGGCGGCAACTGTCTGCCCATTTCCGGCCCACCCGGTCCATGAGCCGGCGCCCCGAGCTGCGGCATTTCAACGGTAGAGACCGGCCCGGCCAACTGAGCGCCGTGGTGGCGGATGATGTCGGCGATCTTCAGCAGCACGTCCTCCTGGACGTTCATGTAGTCGTTGTAATCGGTGCTGACCGTGAAGGCATACAGGGACAGTTTCAGGGAAAACGTCCCGCAACTGCTGAAGTTGAACGCAAAGAAATCGTGCTGCACCCCCGGATGCCGGCGCAGCATCTCCTGACCGTCGGCCACGATGGCCGGCACGACGCCGATATCGGCATAGCGGATGTGGATGTCCTCCATGATGCGGCGGCTGGTCATGCGGGTGTGGTTGATGACCGGCTGGGTGTTGAACATTGCGTTGGGCACGTAGAAGGGCTTGCGGTCAAAACCGATCAGGCGCGTGGCGCGCCAGCCGATGTGCTCGACCCCGCCCATCAGATCGGTGCCGGGGATGATGATGTATTCACCGACCTTGAACGGGCGGCTGGCAAAGATGGTCAGCCCGCCCAGCAGATTGGCCACCAGGCTTTGGGCCGCAAAGCCTACGGCGATACCGCCCATGCCGCCGAAAGCCAGCAGGCCGGCAATGGAAAAGCCCAGCGCCTGCATCATCATCAGGATGGCGGTGATGACGACGGACGCCTTGGTCAGCTTGCCGATGGCGTCGGCCGCCGTGGGGTCCAGTTCGCGGCCGTGCTCACGCGCCCGCAGCAACAGATTGTCCTGGATGCGATTGATCGCACGCAGCAACAGCCACATCACCGCCAGAATCACCCCTACATCGCGGATCGGCGCCAGGCCGTGCGACAGCAGAGAGTCCTTGGCAAAATCCCCGTCGGCATCCCGCAGCAGGATCTGGCCGGCCAGGGCGATGCCCAATATCCAGACCAGCATCTGCCCCGGCAAAGAGGCCCCCGCCAGCAGGCCATGTCCCCAGGCATGCCGCACGGGATGCAGGCGGCGGGCGAGACGATCCAGCACGAAGCGCAGCAGACCGCCGGCCAACAGGGATCCCAGGACGGCGGCAAAGACCTGAATGACGGTCCGCCATTCGTGGTACACCGCCGCCAATTGTGCAAGAAAGGAAGAAATCAAACCAGAAAACCCCGCTTGTCGTCATCGGAACGTCCAGTGTATCGACCGACCGAGGGCACCTTCAAATCATCGCTGTCCATGAATAGTCCTCATTTGTTTCCAGATATATCCGGACAAGGGGTGATCCGCTATGGTTATCCTGCAAGAAAAAAATAATTCTTCCCGCAACCTCTTGCAGGAGACACATCATGTCCGAACGACGCACAGGTCCCGGCGCGGGCCGCATGGCGCGCGCCACACTCGGTGCCCAGCTCTTCATCGCCGCCACCCTGATCACCATCCTGGTGATGGCGACCCTGGCCTCCATCATCACCTGGCAAAATCGGCAAACAGCCATCCATAACGTCAGCAACGCCAACCGCGCCGAGCTGCAAGGCTATGACCGCACCCTGCAACTGATCTACAACATCGCCCGCCAGCGCAGCGAATCGCTGTACCCGGTGCTGATCCGCTACATGAGCGGCGAACCCAAGCCCACCGGCCAGGTCGAGAACGGCCTGCCCGTCTTCAAATCCTCGGGAATGCCGATCAACGGCGACCAGGACCTGATGCGCAGCGTCACCGGCATGTCGGCCGAGGTCTACGCCCGCACCGACAAAGGCTGGCAGCGGATCGCCAGCGCCTACCAGGACCAGCCGGACCACGCCCTGAGCCAGACGCTGGATTCGTCCGACCCCATCGCCCAGGCCCTGGACAACGGGGCGATCGCGCACTTTCCCGGCCTGGTCGGCGGAAAGTGGCACCTGATCACGATCAACCCGCTCAAGGACGGCGGCAAGGTCTACGGCGGAATCGTCGATTACCTGGACATCAGCGCCCAGATCGACCCGGTGCTGAAGGACCTGACCGAGACCAAACTGGCGGAATACGGCCAGTTGTTCGTGCTGCGGCCGACCGCCGACCATCAGGACTGGGTCCGCGTCGCGGGCCTGTTCGGCAAGCCGGGGGACCTGCTCAGTGCCGGCAATCCGCCGGCTGATTTCGCCCTCCTCAACGGCGCGTTCCAATCCGCTCCGGACGGCGTGACGCGCGTCACCATCAGGGGGCAGGAAATCTTCCTCGCCTGGAAAACAGTGCCCAACTGGGGCTGGGTGATGTACGGCTTCGGCAGCGTCGATGACTATCTGGCCGAAAGCACTCGCGCCATGTGGGTCCAACTGGGCGTGATGCTGGCAGGCACGCTGTTGATTTCCCTGCTGATCCGCTGGCTGGCCCGCCGCACGCTGAAGCCCGTGCGCGACGTGGTGGCGGGCATGCAGCGGCTGGGGGCCGGCGACCTGACCCATGACATCCCGGCCAGCCCGGCCGGCAGCCGCAACGAGGTCCACCAGTTGCTGGACAGCCTGCGCGGCACCCAGGACGCCCTGCGGCACATGATCCGCCAGGTGCGCCGCAGCGTCGGCGAGATCCACACCGGCGCACGCGAGATCGCCGTCGGCAACACGGACTTGTCCAGCCGCACCGAGGAGCAGGCGGCCTCGCTGCAGGAAACGGCCGCCAGCATGGAGGAACTGGCCTCCACCGTGCGCCAGAACGCCGACAACGCCCGTCAGGCGGACCAGTTGGCCGCAGGCGCCTCGCAGACCGCCCATCAGGGCGAGCAGGCCGTCCATGGCATGGTCGACACCATGAAGCGGATCGCCGACAGTTCGGCCCGCATCACCGACATCATCGGCGTGATCGACAGCATCGCCTTCCAGACCAACATCCTGGCCCTGAACGCGGCGGTGGAAGCGGCCCGCGCCGGCGAGGAAGGCCGCGGCTTTGCGGTGGTGGCCGGCGAGGTCCGCGCCCTGGCCCAGCGGTCCGCCGAGGCAGCACGCGAAATCAAGACGCTGATCGAGGCCGCGTCCCAGGAAGTCACGTCCGGCACCCGCCAGGCCAGCGACGCAGGCACGACCATGCAGGAAGTCCTGACGGCGGTCGACCGGGTGACGCACATCATGGGGGAAATCGCCTCCGCCTCCAACGAGCAGTCCACCGGCATCGATCAGGTGAATCTGGCGATCACCCAGATGGATCAGGTCACGCAGCAGAACGCCGCGCTGGTCGAGCAGGCAGCGGCCGCCGCCGACTCCCTGAGCGAACAGGCCGACCGGCTGGCGGACACCGTAGCGGTCTTCCGCACAGGCGCTGACGGGGCGGACGCCCCGCCCGCCCCCAGCCACGCGAACGTGCCGCGCCTGCCGGGTTAAAAAGGAAGCAGCCGCCAGGCCAATAGGAACATGACGGCGGCAATGCCGCCGTCCAGCCAGCGCCAGGCCCTGGGGTCCCTGAACAGGGGCGCACACAGCCGCGACCCCAGACCCAGCGCCATCAGCCACAGCACGCTGGCGGTCAGGGCTCCGGCGGCGAAGCCGAAACGGTCATCGGCAAAACCATGGGCGATCGAGCCCAGCACCATCATGTCCAGCCAGAAATGCGGATTGAGCAGCGTGAAGCCCACCGCCCCCAACAAAGCGGCACGGCGTGAGGACACCGCCGCCTGATCGGCCTGCGGGCCGGACGCCGGACGCCAGGCCCGGCGCGCCGACTGGATGCCGTACCACGACAGGAACACGACCCCGCACCACAGCACGGCGTCCGCCAGCCCGGGCAGCCAGCCCGTCAGCGCCTGCAGGCCCGAGACGCTGCCGAAGATGAAGCAGGCATCGATCAGGGCGCACACCAGCAGGATGGTGCTCAGGTGCGCCCGGGCAATGCCCTGACGCAGGATGAAGGCGCTTTGCGCCCCCACCACGGCGAACATGCCCAAGCCCGTCAGCGTCCCGCTGGTCCAGGCGGCGACCAAAGGGGAAACGGCGGGGACGGTGGCGGCGAACATCATGCGGCTCCAGGGGCGGAAAGACGGTTGGAAAGCGACCCATTGTGCGCAAGGCAGGCTATAAAATACAGCTAATTTATTTAAATCTGATTTAGAAAAACTTAATATCAAACCTATGCCCATGCAACTGGATCACGACAATCTGCGCGCACTGGCGGCCGTGGTGCGCGAAGGCAGCTTCGAGCGGGCCGCCGCCGCTCTGCACGTCACGCCTTCGGCGGTGTCACAGCGCATCAAGACATTGGAATCCCGCATGGGGCGGCTGCTGGTCCTGCGCACCAGCCCGGCCCAGCCCACGGACGACGGCCGGGTCCTGGTGCGCCTGGCCGAACAGGCCGCCCTGCTGGAACACGAAGCCCTGGACCGGCTGGGCATGGGCGACAACCGCCCCGCGCCCAGTCTGCGCATCGCCGTCAATCACGACAGCCTGGAAACCTGGTTCATCGAAGCCGCCACCCGCTACGCGGAACAGACCCGCACGACGCTGGACCTGATTTCCGAGGACCAGGACCACACGGCCGCCCTGCTGCGCAACGGCAGCGTGCTGGCGGCCGTCACCACGCTGGGTGACCCGGTGCAGGGATGCCGGGTCCACACGCTGGGCCGCATGCGCTACGTCGCCACCTGCGCGCCCGCCTTCCACGCCCGGCACTTTGCCCGGGGCGTCACGCCCGAGGCCCTGGCACTCGCCCCCGTGCTGGTCTTCAACCGCAAGGACGACCTGCAGGCGCAGTTCGCGCGCGGCGTGATGGGCGATGCGCCCTGGCAGCCGCCGACCTGGTGGGTACCCTCGTCCCACGCCTTCGTCTCGGCCACGCTGGCCGGCCTGGGCTGGACGATGAACCCGCTGCCCATGGTCCGCGAGGCGCTGGACGCGGGTCTCCTGGTGCCCCTGCGGGCGCGCGCCTGGCACGACGTGCCGCTGTACTGGCAGCACTGGCGCACCGGATCGCACACCATGGAACGGTTGACCTCGGCCGTGTTGCGGGCCGCCCGCGCCCTGGTGCGTCCGGCCCGCGCGCCGCTCAGTTCCCCTGGCGCAGACGACTCAGCGTCGTCGTCGGCGTGATGGCCTCCGGGTCCAGCAGGCAGTGCAGAATGGCCGGCAGGCCACTGTCCAGCGCCCGCTGCAGCGCGGGGGCGAAATCTGCCGTCGTCTCGACGCGCTCGCCATGGCCGCCAAAGGCGCGTGCATAAGCCGCAAAATCAGGATTGCGCAGCGCAGTCGCCGACACCCGGCCGGGATAGTGCCGTTCCTGGTGCATGCGGATGGTGCCGAACATACCGTTGTCGATCAGGATCACCAGGATCGGCAAACCGTACTGGACGGCCGTGGCAAATTCCTGCCCGTGCATCATGAAGCAGCCGTCACCCGCCAGGCACACCACCCGGCGGTCCGGATAGAGACGCTGGGCGGATACCGCCGCAGGCAGGCCATAGCCCATCGAACCGGAGGTGGGCGCCAACTGGGTGCCGTAGGCGCGGAAACGGTAGAAGCGATGCAGCCAGGTGGCGTAATTGCCGGCGCCGTTGGTCAGGATGGCGTCCTCGGGCAGCACGGCGTTCAGGTGCGCCATCACCTGGCCCATCTGCAAGGCCCCGGGATGTTCGATGACGGACGGATCGCTCCAGGCCTGGCGCCGCGCATGCAGCCGTTCGCAGCGCTGACGCCGCGCCGCCGTTGCCGTGGGCGCCAGAGACTCGATGGAACGCACCCAGGTGCCGGGCGAGCAGGCCATGGCGATGTCCGCCTGATAGACGCGGTTCAGTTCGCCCACGTCGGGATGCACGTGGACCAGCGTCTGGGACGGATTCGGCACGTCGAACAGCGTATAGCTCTGGCTGGGCACCTCGGACAGGCGCCCGCCCACGGCCAGGATCAGATCGGACTCGCGAATCGCGGCCAGCAATTGGGGATCAGCCCCCAAGCCCAGGTCGCCGATGAAACAGGGATGATCCACGGGACACAGCATCTGACGGCGAAACTGCACCGCCACCGGCAGCGCATGGCGCTCGGCGAAGGCACAGAAGGCCTGTACGGAGCGGGCGTCCCAGCGGCTGCCGCCGAGAATGACCAGCGGCCGCTCGGCGTCCGCAAGACGGTCGGCCAGCGCCTGGATCTGCCCGGCCGAGGGCCGGGTTTCGGGCACATGGCAGGGCCGCGCGTCAACCACCGCCACGGTTTCGCTCAACATGTCCTCCGGCAGGGCCAGCACCACCGGGCCCGGCCGCCCGGACAGCGCCACGTGAAAGGCACGCGACAGATATTCGGGAATGCGCTCGGCCTGATCGATCTCGGCGGCCCACTTGACCTGAGAACCGAACACGGCGCGGTAGTCCATTTCCTGGAAAGCCTCGCGGTCGCGCATCGCCCGGTCGATCTGCCCGACCAGCAGGATCAGCGGCGTGGAATCCTGGGACGCCACGTGCACCCCTGCGAACGCGTTGGTGGCGCCCGGCGCGCGGGTCACCAGGCACACCCCGGGCCGGCCGGTCAGCTTGCCGTAGGCCTCGGCCATGATCGCCGCCCCGCCTTCCTGGCGACAGACCGTGACCTGGATGTCGGCGTCGACCAGCCCGTCGAGCACGGGCAGATAGCTTTCCCCCGGCACGCAAAAGACATGCTCCGTGCCGTGCAGGCGCAACTGGTCCACCAGGACGTGCCCGGCCATGCGGGGGGCGGGGCTTGCGCTGGAATGCGGGGTCATGAAGGATTCCTTTCCGAAGAATGATCGAAGTGCAGGGCGCAGCGCGCGGCGGCCAGGTCCCAAGCCGCGCAGCCGACTGATTTGAATACGGCCGCGCCCTCTGGGGGGCCGTCCGCCAGCAGGCCGGCCAGGGACCGCACGCGGGACCAGTCCACGTCCGCCTGCAGGTAGTCGCCCGCCTCGTGCCTGGCGCCCTCGGGATCGTCCACGTACAGATGGCTGTCTGCCAGCGTGCGCGCGCCGATCTCGGCCAGGTCCTCACGATAGGCCCCCACACCAATCACCAGCCGCCCCGCGCGTGCGGGCTGATCGTAGACCGGCACGGCGCTGGTCGTCGCCGTAATCACCAGGCCGGCGGCCGGGTCGACCCGATCGGCCGGCCGCACCCGGCCTGCGTCGAAACGCCGGGCGAAGGCCTCGGCCCGCCCCGGCGCATGGCCGATTACATCCACCCGCGCATCCGGATACAGTTCGAGCACCGCATCGACATGCCCCGTCGCCTGGGTGCCGGTGCCGAACACGGCCACGTGACGAAGCCCGCCGGGCTGCAGGCGGCTCACGGCCAGCATCGAGACCGCCGCCGTACGCCGCGTCGTGACGGTCGGTCCGTCCAGCAGCAGGCGCAGGCGGCCGGTGTCGCCGTCATAGACCGACACCATGCCGTTGACCGTCGGCAAGCCATGCGCGCGGTTGCCCGGCGCGACATTGACCAGTTTGTGGATGCCGACGTCCGCCGCCGTGGCCGGCATGGACAACATGACCGCGCCGTTGGGAAACGGCACGGCTTGCCGCGGCGGCGCGGACAAAAGACCCGCCGTCATGTCCTCAGCGGCCCGTGCGATCTCTTGCATCAGCGCCGGAAACGGCAGCAACGCCGCCGTCCGGGCCGCATCGCAGACTTGCAGGTCACTCATATGCCTCTCCCTGAATCCCTTTATGCATGCTTCGGGTCCGGCAGACCCAATTCCCCAGGCGTGGTGCTGACCCACAGCACCCGCGCCTCGGTCGCGCCCTTGTTGACCACCCGATGCCCCATCCGGCTGTCGATGTAAAAACAATCGCCGGCCTGCAGGGTTTCGGGCTGGTAGAACTCGGTGTGTAATTCGATCTCACCTTCCAGGACGTAGACGAACTCTTCCCCCTCGTGGCGGCTCCAGCCTTCGTTGGCCTCCAGCGTCCAGGCCTTGATCCTGGAATCGAAAGGCATCATGCGCTTGTTCGCCAATTGGGAACAGAGCAGGCGATGGTGATACAGCGGCGTGTCGTGAAGATTACCCTGCCCCGCCCGTTCGATGCTGCGCCGCCCCGCGCCCATATGCGCCTGCGCGGGCACAAACAGTTCGGCGACGTCCACCCCCAGGCCGTGAGCCAGGTTCAGCAACACATCGTAGGTCGGGGAAATCAAGCCGTTTTCGATCTTGGACAGCGTGGATGTGGAAATTCCACTGGCCTTGCCCGCCTGCCCCTGCGTCCAGCCCCGTTGCAGCCGCAACGCCTTGAGGCGCCCGGCCAACGCAGATTGCTGTTCCTTGACGACGGTTTTATCCACTTTCAATTCCTCTTCCTTGATCCATACACACCTTAGCGCGTGACCCGGCGGCGCGTCCCCGAACTGAGGTAGGCTTCCCGCACCTGTTCATCGTGCAACAAGGCCTCGCCGGTGCCGGTCAGGGTAATGCTGCCATTGACGAGCACATAGCCCCGGTCGGCCAGACGCAAGGCATGCTGGGCATTTTGCTCGACCAGGAAAATAGTCTTTCCCAGGGTGGCGATATCCCGGAGCGTCTGCAAAATCTGACGCGCCACCAGGGGGGCCAGGCCCAGGCTCGGCTCGTCGAGCAAAATAGTATCAGGCCGGCCCATCAATGCGCGCGCGATCGCCAGCATCTGCTGCTCGCCGCCGGACAAGGTACCCGCCCGCTGATTGCGCCGTTCCTTCAGCCGCGGAAACAGATCGAACATGGCCTCCCGGTCCTCGTCCACATGCGCCATGCCGATCGGCAGCGTCCCCAGGATCAGGTTTTCTTCGACCGTCATCGCCGGAAAGATCCGCCGGCCTTCCGGCACCTGCGCAATCCCCCGGCGCGCGACCCGGTGCGGCGGGACATGCAGCAGGCTTTCGCCGCGATAAGTGATGGCGCCGGCCGAGGCTCGGGGTTCGCCAAAGATGGACATCAGCAAAGTGCTTTTCCCCGCGCCATTGGCGCCGATCAGGGAAACGATCTCGCCCGCATCCACATGCAGGCTGACCTGGTGCAGTACCTGGATGGGGCCATACGCCACATCGACGTCCCGCAGCACCAGCAAAGGTTCGCTCATGTCAGGTCCTCCTCGCCGCCCAGATAGGCCGCGATCACGGCGGGATTGCCCCGGATCGCCTCGGCATCACCCTGGGCGATCACGCAGCCGTGATCCAGCACGATGATGTGATCGGAAATCCCCATGACCAGGCCCATGTCGTGTTCAATCAGCAATATCGTCACCTCATGATGCTCACGCAGCTCGGTGATGAGATCCGACAAGGCTTCGGTCTCGCGGGGGTTCAGCCCGGCAGCCGGTTCGTCCAGACAGATCAGCCGTGGCTTGCCGCACATGGCGCGCGCGATTTCCAGCCGCCGCTGCTGGCCATACGGCAGTTCGCCCGCCAAACGATTCCCCGCGTCCGCGAGACCCACGGTATCCAGCCAGCGCCAGGCCGATTCCAAGGCCAGATCCTCCTGACGGTGATAATGGGCGCTGCCCAGAAAACCGCGCCACAGATTGCCATCCAGGGCGCGGTGCTGGGCCACCAGCAGATTCTCCAGCACCGTCATGTCCTTGAACAGGCGGATGTTCTGAAAGGTGCGCGCGATGCCTGCCCGCGCCACCAGATGCGAACCGCCGATGAAAAACCGATCCAGCAAATCATTGACCTGCACGAGGCGGCGGCCGTCATTGAAGACAATCTGCCCGGCCGAGGCCCGGTAGAACCCCGTGACGCAATTGAAGACCGTGGTCTTCCCGGCGCCATTGGGACCGATCAGGGCCGTCACGCTCTGCGGCATGACGTCAAAGCTGACATCCTGATTGGCGATGATGCCGCCGAATCGCTGCGTCAGACCCCGGACACTCAGCAAAGGGGCCGCCACGGACGGGCGTTCAGAGCGGTCGTCCGTCATGCAGCCTCCCGGCGTTCGAAACAGGTCCGGCCCGGACGCACCAGACCATACGGCCGCCAGATCATCATGCCGATCATCAGCAGGCCGAACAACAGGATGCGGTAGTCCGCCACGGCCCTCAGGATTTCAGGCAGCAGAGTCAAGGCGATAGCGGCCAGAATCACCCCCAGCGTGGACCCCATGCCACCCAGTACGACAATGGACAGGATCAGGACGGACTCGAAAAAATTGAAGGACATCGGGCTGATGAAGCCCTGATAGGTGGCAAAGAACACCCCCGCAATCCCCCCTGTCGTCGCACCCATCATGAACGCGGCCAGCTTGACCGTGACATGGTTGATCCCCAGGGAACGACAGGCGATCTCGTCTTCGCGCAGAGCCTCCCAGGAACGTCCCAGGGGCATGCGACGCAAGCGATTGAAGGCGTGCAGCACCCCGATCACCACGATGAACAGCAGACTGTAGATGAACAAGACCTTGTAGTCCCCACTGTAGGGCAGATGGAAAAATTCATGAAAGGGCGGCAGGCCATCGCTGCCTCGCCGGCTGAATTCCAGCCCGAACAGCGTGGGCGCAGGCGCCGGCACCCCATTGGGTCCGCCGGTCATGTCCACCCAGTTGGTCAATACCAGCCGGATGATTTCGCCGAAGCCAAGCGTCACGATCGCCAGGTAATCGCCGTGCATGCGCAGCACGGGAAAACCCAGCACGGCGCCACACACGGCCGCCAGCAAGGGCGCCAGCAGCAGCGCAGTCCAAAAGCCGATGCCCAGATATTGCGCGCCCAAGGCCAGGAAATACGCGCCGACGGCATAAAAGGCGACGTAGCCCAGATCCAGCAATCCGGCCAATCCGACGACGATATTCAGCCCCATGCCCAACAGCACATAAATCAGTACCAGGATCAGATTGCTGACCCAGACCTTGGGCAGCAATCCGGTCTGATTCAGGAGCACGGGCAAGATCAGGCCGGCCAGAAAGAGCACCCACAGCGGCAGGCGCCAGGGATGCGGCTTGCCGCGCAAGCGCGGCAGACCCAGGCCATACGCCAGCAGCAGCAACAGCAGAATGAGAATCAGCGCGAAGCCTGCCCCTGCGTGCATCAGACCCAGCCCCACCAGCAGCAACAGACCGACGCACAAAGCCAGGCCCAGCATCAGCACGCGCCGGGGAGGAACACGTACACCGGCGGACGCGGGGCCACGTCCCCGGCCTGCCCAATGGCGGCGGCCCAGCCTGCTATGAAAATACAGCTGAAACACGAGACGCCCCAACATCACCAGAATCGCCAAGGCAAACCCGTTGACGATCACCGGCACACGCCAGGGCAAGAAGCGGAAGTCGTACTGATTCAGCACGAGATTCGTGATCGGACTGAACGCCAGCATCACCAGCATGCCCATGAGCGCCGCATCCTTCAGGCAGCGTCCCCAGGGGAAGGGGCTCGGCCCGGTGACAGACAGTGCTTCCTGCGACGCCATCACACTTTCTCCACGGCAGGACGACCCATCAGACCGCTGGGCTTGAAGATCAGCACCAGCACCAGGACGCCAAAGGAAAACACGTCCTTGTAGTCGCTGCTGACGAAGCCGGAGAACAGCGACTCCAGGCTACCCAGCAGCAGCCCCCCGAGCATGGCACCCGGCAAGGAACCGATGCCCCCCAGCACGGCGGCGCTGAAGGCTTTGATCCCGATGATGAAGCCGACGAAGAAATCGAAAGACCCGTAATTCTGGGTGACCAGCACCCCGGCGATGGCGGCCATCACCGAGCCGATGACGAACACCAGGGAAATAACCTGGACGGTATTCACGCCCAGGATGACGGCCATACGGCGATCCTGCTGAGTGGCCCGGCACTGCCGCCCCAGACTGGTGCCGTGCACAAACCAGGTCAAGAGCGCCATGGCCGCAAAACTGACGGCGATGATGACCAGACTCATGTATTTCACCTGGATGAAATGCTCGGCACCGCCCAGCCGCCAGCTACCCGTGATCATGGGCGGCACCCCTTGGACATTGGGGCCTTGCGAAAGCTGGATATAGTTTTGCAGCACCAGCGAAACCCCGATGGCTGAAATCAAGGGCGCCAGCCGGCTGGTGCCGCCCAAGGGACGGTACACCACCCGTTCAATCGACCACCCGTACAAACCGGTCAGGATCATGGTCAGCACCAGCGTGATCAGCAACGACAGCACGATGGAATCCATGCCGAAGAAACTGATCACCGCCAGCACAATCGCGCTGATGTACGCGCTCACCATGTAGACATCGCCATGCGCAAAATTGATCATGCCGATGATCCCGTAGACCATGGTGTAGCCGATGGCGATCAATCCATAGATCGCCCCCAGCGTCACACCATTGATCAACTGCTGACCGAGAATGTACGGGTCCATGCCGCTTCCTTACTTCGCCGCAGGCAGTTCGGCGTAATGTCCATCGGCATCCCACTGGTACATCACCACGCTGGGCTTGGTCAGATCTCCCTTGGCGTTCCAGCCTTTTTCACCCAACACCGTGGACACGTTGTGCTGCTTGAGCCAGCCGGCCAGCTTGTCGCCGTCCGTCGTGCCCGTGCCGGCAATCGCCGCCGACACGGCCTGCACCGCCGCATAGGCATACAAGGTAAAGCCGTCGGAGCCCTTGCCCTCGCGCGCGAGCTTTTCAACGATCAGGCGGCCGGCCTCGATCTTGCGCGGGTCTTCCGGGAACGACATATACACACCCTGGGCATATTGCTTGCCGCCGGCGGCCGTCACGAACGCAGGGTCGACGATCCCGTCATCCGACACAAAGGGAATCGTCAACCCCTGTTCGCGCATCTGCCTCACCAGCGTGCCCGCTTCGGCATACAAACCGCCGAAGAACACCGCATCCACATTCGCGGCACGGATCTTGGTGACCAGCGCGTTGTAGTCGCGCTCGCCGCGCGTCACCCCGTCGTACAGCGCCGTCTTCACCCCATGACGCTCGGTTTCCGAACGAGTCGCATCCGCCACCCCCCGGCCATAGGTGTCCTTGTCATGGACGATCGCCACCGTGGCGGCTTTCAGGTTCCTGGCGATGAAATCCCCCAACACCACGGCCTGCTGGTCATCCCGCCCGCAGATCCGGGTGACGGTGGGCAGACCACGCTCTGTGACCTCCGGATTGGTGGATCCGGTGGCCATCGACAGAATATTGGCCTCGTCATAGATCTCCGAGGCGGGAATCGTGCTGGACGAACAGAAATGCCCGACCACCGCCGCCACATGATCCTGGTCCACGAACCGATGCGCCACCGCCACGGCCTGCTTGGGCTCGCAGGCATCATCGCCCTTGATCAGCACGATTTTCTTGCCGTTGATTCCGCCCTGGGCATTGAGCGCCTCTGCTGCCGACTGAGCGCCGGTCCAGAGCTGATCACCAAACGCGGCATTCGGCCCCGTAAACGGACCGGCGATGCCAATCTTGATTTCATCCTGAGCCTGGACGGCCGAGGACACACCTGCCAAAAGCGCCATACCGACACACACGGATAAGAAACACTGCTTCATACTGCCTCCTCCTTCGATCAGCCGGGACTTTCCGGCATACCCTGCCGACTGCACAGGCATGATTTACACGACGTTTTTCTCGATGATGGGCCGACCTTCCAGAATGCGCCGCCACCCCATCCGGCTCAGGTCCAGCGTCCGGAACCGCCCATGGACGATCAGTTCCGACAAAGCCCTGCCGACGGCGGGCGACTGCTGCATCCCATGGCCGCTGAAGCCATTGGCAAAATAAAGATTGTGCAGATCAGGGTGCAGGCCCAGGATCACGTTCTGATCGACCAGATTCATGTCGTAGTGCCCTGCCCAGCTGCGCCCGCAGCGCAACGCCTCGAAGGCCGGCACGCGATGGGCCAGCAAGGGCCAGAGCACCTCCTCGAACAAGGCGTGCTGCACATCGAAATCCAGGCATTCTGTATCCTGGTCCGGCGGCGGCGCGATGCCGGTGATGAAGCCCTGCCCCTCGGGACGGAAATACGCCCCGCTGGGATCGATCACCATGGGGCAGCCCGGCAGGCGCTCCGGGCATTGCACATAGAAGACACTGCGCTTGCGCGCCTGCACCGGCAGTTCGATGCCCGCCAGACGCGACAGCGCCGGTGCGCCGGTGCCGGCGGCGTTGATCAGGACGCCGCAGGACAGCTGTGTGCCGTCATCGAGACGCACGCCCGTGACCTGCGCGCCGCTTCGGTTGATACCCACGACGCGGCGCGCCAGGTAGGCAGCGCCCTGGGCGATGGCCTTGTGCCGCAGCCCCTGCATCATGCCGTAGGCGTCCAGCCAGCCTTCGCCGCTCAGGCCCAGCGCACCAGCGGCCAGGTCATCCACGTTCAGCCAGGGATACCGGTCGCGCAACGCGTCGGCATCCAGCAGGGCGATATCCGCCCCTTCGCGGCACTGTACGACGTGGTTTTCCTGCAGGACGGGCAGACCGGCGGGCGTGGCCAGAAACAGGTAACCGCCTTCGTGGAAAGCCGGATCGGGCCGGACGCCGTCCACCGCCAGGGTATCGGCGAAGGTGCGCAGAAACTCCGTACCGAAGCGAGACATGCGGATGTTCTCCTCGGTGGAGAACTGATGGCGGATGGACGCGGCCGAGAGCGCCGTCGCACAATGCTGATAGGTGGGATCGGGTTCGATGACGACCACGGAGCCGTTGAAATCCGGGTCGGCGGTCAGAAAATAAGCCGCCGCGCTGCCGACGGCGGCGCCGCCTGCGATGATGACGTCGAAATGCGTTTGATCCATCCTGCTGCGCTCCTCTAGGGATCATCTGAACAAGTCATCGGGATCGTCGGGCGGTGTGACACCTCCGATTGCGAGATCATTGTGGAAGCAAATTTTTCTATTTTCTCTAGGTATTTTCCCTTTAAGAAAATTTTTTCTTATTTAAAAAGTGCGTGATATCCTGTCCCGGATCGGTCCCTTTCATCGACTTTTTCGAGACAGCCCGGAGCCACGCCATGAACCATCAGGATCTTCTACGCACATTCGGCCTGGACGCCGGCACGCTTTCCGCCGGCGGCCTGCCTGTCCATTCCCCCATCGACGGCGCCCGGCTGGCGGACCTGCGGCCGCACGACGCGGACGAGGCCCGGCGCATGATCGCCCAGGCCCACGGCGCCTTCCTGGCCTGGCGTCAGGTGCCCGCGCCCCGGCGCGGTGAGCTGGTGCGCCTGCTGGGCGAGGAACTGCGGTCCCACAAACAGGCGCTGGGCCGCCTGGTGTCCCTCGAAGCCGGCAAGATCACCGCCGAGGGCGAAGGCGAGGTCCAGGAAATGATCGACATCTGCGACTTCGCCGTCGGTCTGTCACGGCAGTTGCACGGCCTGACCATCGCGTCCGAACGGCCCGGTCACCGCATGATGGAAACCTGGCATCCGCTGGGCGTGGTGGGCGTGATTTCCGCTTTCAACTTCCCGGTGGCGGTCTGGTCCTGGAACACCGCCCTGGCCCTGGTCTGCGGCGACCCGGTCGTCTGGAAGCCCTCGGAAAAAACGCCGCTGACGGCGCTCGCCTGCCAAGCCCTGTTCCGGCGCGCCCTGGCCCGTTTCGGCGACGCGCCCGACGGCCTGCTGCACGTGCTGGTAGGCGCGCGCGATCTGGGCGAAGCGCTGGTCGATGACCCCCGGGTGGCGCTGGTCTCCGCCACCGGGTCCACGCGCATGGGCCGCGAGGTCGGGCCGCGCGTGGCGCAGCGCTTCGGCCGCTGCCTGCTGGAACTGGGTGGCAACAACGCCATCATCGTGGCGCCGTCAGCCGACCTGGACATGGCCGCGCGCGGCATTCTGTTCGGCGCCATCGGCACGGCCGGGCAGCGCTGCACCACCACACGCCGCCTGATCGTCCACGAATCGGTCGCCGACGCCCTGCTGGCGCGGCTGAAGGCCGCCTACGCCAGCGCCACGGTAGGCGATCCATTGGACTCCGGCACCCTGGTCGGACCGCTGATCGATCAGGCTGCCTTTGACGCCATGCAGGCGGCGTTGAAGCAGGCCCGAGACCAGGGCGGCACCGTGACGGGCGGCGAGCGCCTGCTGGCCGACCGTCATCCGGATGCCTGGTACGTCCGCCCCGCCCTGGCCGACATGCCCGGCCAGACGGACATCGTGCGCCACGAGACCTTCGCCCCGATCCTGTATGTCCTGCGCTACCGAGAATTCGATGAGGCCCTGGCCCTGCACAACGACGTGCCGCAAGGCCTGTCCTCGGCGATCTTCACCACGGACCTGCGCGAAGCCGAGACCTTTCTGGGTGCCACGGGATCGGACTGCGGCATCGCCAACGTCAACATCGGCACCTCGGGTGCCGAGATCGGCGGGGCCTTTGGCGGTGAAAAGGAAACCGGCGGCGGACGCGAATCCGGGTCCGACGCCTGGAAGGCCTATATGCGCCGCGCCACCAACACGGTCAACTATTCCCGCGAACTGCCCTTGGCGCAGGGCATTCAATTCGGTTGACGCCGCGGACCGCCCGGACCCACGGATGCCAGCTCATTGCCAGCCCCAGCGGCTGACATAGAAACCCTTCATCCACTGCGCCAAGGCCACGTACCCCAGCAGAATCAGGGGCAGCAGCGCGAAGTACAGCGGCGGCAGCGCCTGCAGCCGCAGCCCTTCTGCCAGCGGGCCCATCGGCAGGAACAGACCTGCCGCCATGATGGCCGCCGTCATTGCCAGCAGCGGCCAGGCCGCCCGGCTCTGCACGAAAGGCACTTTGGACGTGCGGATCATGTGCACGATCAGGGTCTGGGTCAGCAGGCCCACCACGAACCAGCCCGACTGGAACAAGGTCTGCCGCTCCGGCGTATTCGCCCCGAACACGAACCACATCATGGCAAAGGTCAGGATGTCGAACACCGAGCTGATCGGGCCGAAGAACAGCATGAAGCGGCCGATCTCGCCGGGCTGCCAGCGTTGCGGGCTTCGCACCTGCTCCTCGTCCACGCGATCGAACGGGATCGCGGCCTGCGAAACGTCGTACAGCAGATTCTGCACCAGCAGTTGAATCGGCAGCATGGGCAGAAAAGGGATGAAGGCGCTGGCGACCAGCACCGAAAAGACATTGCCGAAGTTCGAGCTGGCCGTCATCTTGATGTACTTCAGCATATTGGCAAAGGTGCGACGGCCTTCGATCACGCCCTCCTCCAGGACCATCAGGCTCTTTTCCAGCAAGATGACGTCGGCAGCCTCACGGGCGATGTCCACCGCTGTGTCCACCGAAATGCCGACGTCGGCCGCACGCAGCGCGGGCGCGTCGTTGATCCCGTCGCCCAGGAAACCGACGACGTGTCCGTTGCCCTTGAGCAGCCGCACGATGCGTTCCTTGTGCATGGGCGTCAGGCGGGCGAACACCTGGTGCGATTCCACCGCCTGCGCCAGCGCGGCATCGTCCATGACCTCCACGTCCCCGCCCAGCAATACGCTGCCGGGCGCCAGACCCACGTCGCGGCAGACCTTTGCCGCAACCCGCTCGTTGTCGCCCGTCAGCACCTTGACCGACACACCATGTTCGGCCAAAGCCGCCAGGGCGGCCGCCGTGGATTCCTTCGGTGGGTCCAGGAACGCAATGGTGCCCGCCAGGACCAGCCCTTGCTCGTCGGCTACGCCATAGGCGTCACGCGGGGGCTCCGGCATGCGGTACGCCACGGCGACCACCCTCAAGCCTTCGTCGTTCAACGACGAGGCCACCGCCCGGATACGCTCCAGCCGCACGGCGGTCAGCGGGGTCTCCATCCCATCGTGCAACACGCGATCGCAAACCCGCAGGATTTCTTCCACCGCGCCCTTGGTGATCAGCACGTGCCGGCTGTCCTCATCGGCCACCACCACCGACATGCGGCGGCGCTCGAAATCGAAGGGAATCTCGTCGATTTTGAGATAGGACGCAGCCCGACCGGGCGGCCCCTCGGCATCCGCCTGCGCCAGAACGGCCTCGTCCAGCAGGTTCTTCAGCCCGGTCTGGTGACGGCTGTTGAGCCAGGCCAGTTCCAGCACCCGGCCAGAGGTCTCGCCCCAGGCGTCCGCATGCCGCTCCAGCACGATCCGATCCTGCGTGAGCGTGCCGGTCTTGTCGGTGCACAACACGTCCATGGCGCCCAGGTTCTGGATCGCGTCCAGGCGCTTGACCACGACCTTGTGGCGCGACAGCACAACCGCCCCCTTGGCCAGGGTGGAGGTCGCGATCATGGGCAGCATCTCCGGCGTCAGGCCCACCGCGACGGACAGCGCGAACAACAGGGCCTCGGTCCAATCGCCCTTGGTGAAGCCGTTGAGCAACAGCACCACCGGGGCCATCACCAGCATGAAGCGGATCAGCAGCCAGCTCACCTGGTTCACCCCCGCCTGGAACGAGGTCGGCCCCCGATCCACAGCCTGCACGCGGCCGGCCAGCGCGCCGAAATACGTGCGATCGCCGGTGTTCAGCACCACGGCCGTCGCCGCCCCCGACACCACATTCGTGCCCATGAACAGGACGTTGTCCAGTTCGAGCGCATTGGCGGTCGCGGCATCCGCGTGCTCGGCGAATTTTTCCACCGGCAGTGATTCGCCCGTCATCGCGGCCTGTGCCACAAACAGATCCTTGGCCGACAACACCCGGCAATCCGCCGGGATCATGTCCCCCGCTGCCAGGCGCACGATGTCGCCCGGCACCAGCATCCGCACCGGCACCTCGACGCCGCGCGCCGGCGCCACCGCCAGATGCACGCCGAAATAGGCCTCGGCCTGCGGCGCGGCATCGGCCGACACCGCACGCCGCGTGACGGTGGCGGTATTGCCCACCAGCGCCTTCAGCGCATCGGCCGCCCGATTGGAACGGACCTCCTGCCAAAAGCGCAGCAGCGTGGACAGCGCCACCATCGTCCCGATCACGACGACGGCTTCCATATCCTCGGTCCACCCCGAAATCGCGGCCAGCAGCGTCAGCAGCAGGTTGAAGGGATTGCGGTAGCAATGCCACAGGTGCCGCCACCACGGCAGCGGTTTTTCACGGCCCACTTCGTTGAAGCCGACCCGCTCACGGATCGCCTCGGCCTGCTGTTCAGTCAGACCATCGATGTGGCTGCCGAGCCGATCGAGCAGTGCGCTCCGGTCGTCCAGGGCTGCGGCGGCCAGTGCCCGGGAAAGCGCGTCCGGCGCGTCACGGCCAACGCCCGTCCGGACGACGGAATCGAGCATGTCCCGCCGGCCGAAATGCCGGGTCATGCGGCGGGCGTGCAAAAAACCCGCGAAAAGATTCTTCAGGATGGTGATGTGCATTGTTATTCTCCTTGACGCCACCATCCCGTTGAAATCAGGACGGTGGCTTGTAAGGCTGTGGGTCTGGGTTCATGGTTTTTTTAAGGTTCAAGAATCGGAAAATGGATGGGACGCACGCACGCCAACCGCCTGGAAGCAACGCATCCAGAACGACGCCCGACACAGTGCCCGCCGTCATGGTCGCGACATGACGAACGAACGCCCTCTCGGGGCGATACGAATGTAAGGAGAGAGACCGGAGGCCGGAGAAGGCCGTCCGGGCTGCCGCCCTGCTCTACGGGCAAGGCGGCGAGAAGACTCGCGGTTACCTTGCCTGCGGGAGGCCGATCAGGGATCGACGACTGGGTAAGTCCACAGGAGGAACTCCGGGAAATGAAGACGGCAAAATTTTAATCCGGGCCCAGGTAAAGAGGCAAGCATCAAAGGACAGACGCATTGCGCGGAGCAGCCGGGGGCGATACGCTTGCCGGACCATCTTCCCGGAGCCTCCCTTTGTCCAGCAGCCCCATCACCAACGAACTCCTGCACGTCCTGTTCATCATCGCCATCGCCGCCGAAGCCATGACCGCTGCGCTGGCGGCCGGGCGGCGGGAAATGGACTGGCTGGGCGTGTGCATGCTGGGCTGCGTCACTGCGCTGGGCGGCGGTTCGGTGCGCGACCTGCTGCTGAATCACCACCCCCTGACATGGATCGCCCACCCGTCCTACCTGCTGATCACCGGCGGCGCGGCCCTGGTCACCATCGCGCTGGCCCGCTTCATCCACTCGCTGCGGCATCTGTTCCTGTTCCTGGACGCAGTCGGCCTGGTGGTCTTCACGGTGATCGGCTGCGACATCGCCCTGGGCCTGGGCCTGCCCTGGAGCATCGCCATCGTCTCGGGCATGATCACCGGCTGCGTGGGCGGCGTGCTGCGCGACGTGCTGTGCAACGAAGTCCCGCTGCTGTTCCGCGCCGAACTCTACGCCACGGTATCCATCGTCGCCGGCGCTCTGTACGTCGGCGGTCTGGCACTGGACCTGCACCAGGGAGCCGTCACGGGCGGCGCGCTGGCGATCGGCCTGGGGTTGCGGCTGCTGGCCCTGCGCTTCTGCTGGAGCATGCCCAAATTCGTCTATACGCGGGATCTGCACTGAGGCAAACGCAGTGTACGCAGGGGATACCGTCGATGCGTCCCACGCCTGTTTGCGCGACAATCACCTTCTGACCGCCCATCCAGTCCCAGGGGACTTCCCATGTTCCTGCATACCCTGCTGCTCATCCTGACGATCCACGCCGTGGCCCTGATATCGCCCGGCCCCGACTTCGCCGTCGTCACCCGCCTGTCCATCGTCTCGGGCCGCCGCGCCGGCCTGTGGGCGGCGGCGGGGGTCGCCAGCGCCATCGGCCTCTACACCCTGGTCAGCCTGCTGGGCCTGACCCTGGTACTGGCCGCCCTGCCGGGCCTGTCGCGCGCCCTGTCCATCGCCGGCGCCCTCTACCTGATGTGGCTGGGCATCCAGTGCCTGCGGTCCAAGGGCCACATGCCCGAATCGGGTTCCTCCGCCCCGAGCGGGCGGCGCGCCTACGTGACCGGGTTCTTCACTAACCTGCTCAACCCCAAGGCCATGCTGTATTTCGGCTCCATCCTGTCCCAGGCGGTCACGCCGGATCTGGGTGGCGCGCACCTGGCCGTCGTCTGGACCCTGCTGGTGGCCGAATCCCTGCTGTGGTTCGCCCTGGTAGCCACGCTGTTCTCGGCCCCGCGCATGCTGCAATGGCTGCGCACCCGCCTGCGCTGGTTCGACCGCGCCATCGGCGTGGTGCTGCTGGGACTGGCGGCCAAGGTCGGCAGTTCGGGAATGTAGTCGCGCCGGCTCAGGCCACCGCCGCTCCGCCGGCCGGACAGCCGCTGTGAAAGCGGAATTCCGCGTCCGGCGACTCGATCAGTTCCTGCTCAACCTGACGGATTCTAAGCACCGCGCGCTCGACGTCGCGGGCTTCGCCGAAACGCTGCGCGAAGCGCAGATAGCCCTGGTAGTGGCGGCTTTCCGATTGCAGCAGCCCGGCGTAGAACGCGGCCAGTTCTTCGTCCAGATGCGGCACCAGCGCGGCGAAACGTTCGCATGAACGGGCCTCGATGAAGGCGCCCACGATCAGCGTATCGACCAGTTTCGCCGGCTCGTGGGTGCGGACCGCCGCCCGCAGCCCGGACGCATAGCGGCTGGCCGTCAAGGGCCGCAACGCGATGCCGCGCCGCTTCATCAGGCGCTGCACCTGCTCGTGATGCACCAGCTCCTCACGCGCCAGCTTTGACAGGGCCGCCGACAACTCGGCATCCTGCCCGTAACGCGCAATCAGGCTCATCGCAGTCGCGGCGGCCTTCAGTTCGCAATTGCGATGGTCGAGCAACAGCACATCCTGCTGCGCCAGCGCGGCCCGCACCCAGGCTTCGGGCGTAGGACACGGCAGAAAATCGAGCAGATCGGCGGGCAATGCGGGTGAAATCATGCGGCAGTCCGAGGTCAGTGGGCGGGCGGCGACCCGCCGGTCGTATCGGGAGAGGGTGCGGGCCCAGGCATGAAGCGCCAGGCGATCAACCACCCCAGCACCTGCACGGCAAATAGCGTGGCCACGGTGCCGGGCCAGCCTCCCAGGGTATAGGCGATGCCGCAGCCCCAGGCGCCCACAAAACCGCCGCAATAATACGCCCCGTAATACAGGCCGCTGGCCAGCGATCGGCCGCTGGTGACCCGGTGGGCGATGAAACTCATCGTCGCCGACTGCGTCACGAACACCCCGCAGGCCGCCACGGCCAGCGCGGCCACGATACCCCAGGCCCAGGGCACCAGCGCCCCCAGTACGCCCACCGCCGATATCGCGACGGCCGCCAGCACCGTGCGCCGCGAGCCGATGCGCGGAATGAAGCGCCCCGCCATCGGCGTGACCACCACCCCCAGCAGGTAGACGCTGAAAATATTGGCCAGATCGCCCGAACTGAAGCGGTAAGGCTCTGCCGCCAGGTGCAGGTTGACGAAGGTGAACAAGCCCACCAGCGCGAACAGCACCGTGAAGCCCAGCGCGCACGCGGCCTGCAGCGCAGGATTGCGCAGGACCCGGCCCAGCGTCGACAGGCTGTCGGCAAAACGGGCATTGGCGGTGAAATGGCGCGAAGGCGGCAGGCCGCGCCACACCAGCCAGGCGCCCACCAGATTCAGCACGGCCATCAAGCCGAACGCGGTGCGCCAGGCCATGAATTCGGCCAGATGCCCCATCAGAAAACGGCCCAGAAAACCGCCCAGCACCGTGCCGGCCACATATCCCGTCATGACCCGCACCATCGAGGCGCCGCGGAATTCCTCGCCCACGTAGGCGATCACCACCACCGACACACCCGGCACCGCCAGCCCCTGCAGAAAGCGCAGCACCAGCAGACCATGCACGGACTGTACCTGCATCATCAGCGCCGTGGGCACGGCCAGCGCGAACACCGATACCGTGATCAGCCATTTGCGCCCCAGGGCGTCGGACAGCATGCCGATGAACGGCGAGATCAGCGCCACCGCCAGCACCGTCATCCCCACGGCATTGCCGATCTCGACCACCGAAGCGTTCAGATCCCGCTGCAATTCCGGCAGGATGGACTGCACCGAATAGACCTGGATGAAGGCGAACACGCCCACCAGCGCCACCGTCAGCAACGGCGGGACGGTGAGGCGGTAATAGTCGTCGGGAGTCGAAGGAGGAGAAGCGGACATGGGAAAAGGGCCGGAAGCAGGTGCGAGGGCCCAGCGGGTCCGCAGGGGGTTAGATTAACAGGTGGGGGCTGAGCCGTGTCTCACGCCCGTTCACCAGTTCCCGACAGTTCATAGCTGGTACTGCGTCCCCCTGCTTCCGAACGCCGCAGCACGCCCAACCGGATCAGCTCGCTGATGTCTCGCAGCGCGGTGTCGGGCGAGCACTTGGCGAGCGCCGCCCATTTCCCACTGGTCAGCTTGCCCTCGAAGCCATCGAGCAGGCGATTCAGCACCCGCACCTGTCGGGCATTGAGCGAAGCGCCCGACACGCGCTGCCAGAATCTCGCCTTGTCCAATACGGCATCCAGCGACCGATGCGCATGGCCCACTGCCTCGTCCAGCATCCGCAGGAACCACAGCAGCCACTCGGTCACGTCCAGCGTCCCCTTTTGCGTGCGCTCCAGGATGTCGTAATACGCCTTGCGTTCGCGCTGGATCTGCGCCGACAGGCTGTAGAAGCGCTGCGGACTGCCATCGGCCCGGGCCAGCAGCAGGTCGCCGATGGCCCGAGCCACACGGCCATTGCCGTCCTCGAAAGGATGCAGCGTGACGAACCACAGGTGACCGAGCCCGGCCCGGATCAGTGCCGGCGCCGCCGCATCGGGCGCGTTCACCCAGCCCAGAAAGCGCGCGAGTTCCGCCGGCAGGCGCGCGGCGGGAGGGGCCTCATAGTGCACTTTCTGGCGACCCACCGGACCGGACACCACCTGCATCGGCCCATGCGCATCATCCCGCCAGGCACCGGTGACGATCCGGCTCAAACCCGAATATCCCGTCGGAAACAGTGCGGCATGCCATGCGAACAGTCGCTCGACCGTCAGCGGGTCAGCGCTGCGGGCCGTGGCGTCGATCACCATCTCCACGACACCTTCTACATGTCGATCGGCCGGGGCCAGCGCGCCGATATCCACCCCGAGACGGCGCGCCAGCGACGAGCGCACCGAAGCGGCGTTCAAATGCTCGCCTTCGATCTCGCTGGTCTTGAGCACGTCGTCCGTCAGCGCGGCCAGGCTGGCCTCGTCACGCAGGCCCAGGCCGACGTCAGCGAGGCGCCCCAGCAGCAAGCCCTGCGCGCGGCTGACCCGCGACAGGGGCTCGGCCAGCGCCGCCAGATCGTAGCGCCAGTCCGGCCAGTCGGGAGTTTGCCAGATGTAGAGGTAATCACCACTATTCATGCGGTGATTATGGGGTGGATTTGGTGCGAGAGCAAGGGATTCACCGCAGGGAATGCGGTGATTATGGGGGTTATTCGCCGCTCATATGCGGGAGGGATTCAGAATGTCCAACACGCTGTTGGGCAATCCTCACTGCACACACGACCTGGAGTCAAACAGTCTGTCCCAGCGGCAACGCGTTCAGTTCCGCACGAGCATCCCGCCAGGCAGGATAGTGTTGGGCCAGCAACGATATGAACCGCTCATTGTGCGTCGGTTCGATCAGATGGATCATTTCATGCACGATCACATATTCAAGCAAGTCACGAGGCTTCTTGGCCAGTTCCGTGTTGAGCCGAATGTGAGCCTGACGATGATTGCAACTACCCCATTTGGTTTTCATTCGCTGCAGGAAGTAACCATTGACCTTCACGCCGATCCGTGGCTCCCAGTATTCGATCAAAGGGGCAATGGCCTGATGTAGCAAACCGCGTTGCCAGCGTCGATAAATGGCTTCGCGCTTGGCTGCATCGGAGCCGGGGCGCACAGACAAGGTGATGCGACGGTGATCCATTTTCACCGCAGGCGGGGCATCGCGCTCCAGCACCGAGAGCAGATAGCGGCGTCCCCAGACGTAATGGCTTTCCCTGGTGACGAACTGGCGGTGTGTTTCACGCGCCTGTGTCAGCAATTGCGCCTGTTGCTGACGAATCCAGCGCAGTTTGGACGCAGCATAGGCACGTGCCACCTCCAGCCGTGTACCCATCGGGGCCACCAGCGTCACTTTCCCCTCAGGCGGATGCACAGAAAGATGGACATTCTTCACAGCCTTGAACGTGACGGTGATGTCCAGTTCCCCCAGACGTATGTGCGTCTGCGTCATCAGTAGCCCGGCTGATTTCTCAGCAAATCGAATAGTTTGAGCGTGGCCTCGCGGTTGCGTCCGGTC
The DNA here is from genome assembly GCF_049650445.1 of Castellaniella sp. Lineage (GTDB taxonomy): Bacteria > Pseudomonadota > Gammaproteobacteria > Burkholderiales > Burkholderiaceae_B > Castellaniella. The sequence continues at coordinate 68,158 of NZ_JBASAD010000011.1, forward strand.
AACGGGTGCAGGAAATTCTGCACGATGCGTTCCTTGGCTTCGTCGCCACGCCATCCTGCCGGGGCTTCGTCACGCATCACACGATCGATTTTCAGCGCCAGCAAGGCCAACGGGTCTCCGTACTCGGACTGTGTCTCTTTGACTACACCATCCGTATCGGGCAGCACATCGCCGGAAATGATGTCAGGCAAATTGCGATAAATCACCAGCGCACCTGCATTGCCGCGCAACATGGCAGATTCATTGATATCGTGTTGTTTCGCGCGGTGCTTCTTCAGTATGTCTTCCGCCTTGCTCAGGAATGATTCGTAGGCCTCGGTGCCTTCACGGCTTTGCTGGATCAGGTCATCGAGCAGCTTGGACATCTGCTCATAAAAGCGCGGATCGGTCAGGCGATCTCGGATGATAGTCTTGCGGACGTTATTGATGATAGTTTCCGCAATGGCGTTCTTCGACAGCTTGCCCTTCTCATTGAGTTTCTTGGCGATGGCGTCGTGGATGCCGGTCTCGATAATCAGCTCGGTCAGCGACAGTTCAGCCAACTCGCCCAACGCCTGCGCTGGCTCGGCCTGGATATAGGTGTTGATGAGGTGGCGCATGTCGGCCTCATAGGGCTTGATATCCAGCTCTTCGCCGCTGTAATGTTTGATGGCCGAACGCACCTCGGCATAGAACTCTGTTTCCCGCCGCAAGGTGTCGGCTTCGCTGTCTGAGTAACCCGCCTCGGTCAGGTTCTGGGCAATGTCCGCGAAGGCACGCAGATAGGTCGCCACCGCCTTGTAGAAGGCAATACGCAACGCCTCGCTTTCCAGCAGCGCCTCCGGATCACCAGCGTGACCGCAGAAATAGTGGATGAATTGCTCCAGCTCATGCGGCTGCGGCACCGGCTCGCACAGGTAATGCAGCGCTTCACGGGCTTCGTCCAGTTGCTTGCGGCCTTCCTCCAGCCAATTTTTCAGATGAACGTTGTTGTCGCCGCCATTGCCAGCATCGATGTCCAACTCGTCGGAGCTGTACACCGCAATGGCCTGCTGCACGTCACCGAAAAGCTCCTTGTAATCGACGATATGGCCATAGTCCTTGTCGTCACCGTCAAGCCGGTTAGTACGGCAGATGGCCTGGAACAGGTTATGGTCGTGCAGCTCGTTGTCCAGGTAGATATAGGTGCAACTGGGGGCATCAAAGCCGGTAAGCAGCTTGCTGACCACGATCAGCAGCTTCATGTTGGCCGGTTCCTCGATGAAGCGGCGCTTGGTTTCGTCTTCGTACTGCTTGATGGTCTGGCCAGTACGCAACACATGCTGCTTGTAGGTGTCGAACTTGTAGCGCTCGTCGCTGCCGGCCGATTCTTTCGAGATGGCAACCGGGTTGGATTCGTACGAGGTGATGATGCCCACATAGGGGCCGAAATGCGTGTTCTGGAACAACCGGAAGTAATGGCAGGCATCATAGATAGAAGCCGCCACCAGAATCGCCGTGCCGCGGTCATTGTCCAGACGAGGCTTGAGGCTGAAATCCTCAATGAGGTTGGCAACGATGCGATCCTTGCGTTCCTTGGCGCTCATCAGCTCTTCCATCGTGGCCCAGCGCTTACGCAGGATGGATTTTTGGAAGTTGTTCAGTCCGCGCGTTTTCTTCTCGAACCAGGCATCGATGGCCTTGCGTGAAGTCAGCCGCTGCGGCACATCGCGGGCCTCGTATTTCAAATCCAGCACCACCTTGTCGGCCACCGCTTCGTGGAACTTGTAGGTGTGGATATACGTGCCGAACACTTCACGGGTGGTTTGCCGATCCTTACGCAACAACGGTGTGCCGGTGAAGCCGATGAAGATGGCGTCGGCCAGCCAGCGCTTCATCTGCTTGTTCATGTTGCCGCCCTGGGTGCGGTGGCACTCGTCCACGAATACATAGAAACGCCCATGGATGGGCGGTGGCTCGCCCTTGAGATCGGCCGCATCGAACTTGTGGATCAGCGCGCACAACAAGCGCGGTGTGGTGGCACCGAGTTTTTGCACGAAGTCTGCGCGTGAAGTGATGCGCGGGGGAGCCGATCCCTCGCCGATCACCCCGGCATTGCGCATCACGCCTTCGATCTGCTTGTCCAGCTCGTCGCGGTCCGTCACCACCAACACCCGTGCCTGCGGGTCATGCTCCAGCAACCACTTGGCCAACAACACCATCAGGATGCTCTTGCCGCTGCCCTGGGTGTGCCAGATCACGCCACCCTCGCGTTTGGCGATGCGTTCCTGCGCGGCCTTGATGCCCTGGTACTGGTGCTGCCGGGGCACCTTCTTGAAACCCGCATCGAAGATCACGAAGTTGCGGATCAAATCCAGCAACCGCGCCTTCTCACACATCTGGGCCAGCGGGCGATCCAGCAATGCGCCCACCGTTGCCATGGCTGACGGTTGCTCATCCTTCCACTGCACGAAGAACTGTTCCGGTGTGCCGGTGGTGCCGTAGCGCAAACCTTGCGCATCGCTGCCCGCCAGCAGCAACTGCACGGTGCTGAAGAAGCCCTGATTGAAGGTTTCCTCCTGATTGCTGCACAACTGGCGAATACCATCGCCCACATCGACCGAGCTGCGCTTGAGCTCGATCACCACCACCGCCAGGCCATTGATGTACAAAACGATGTCCGGCCGGCGGGTGCTCCCGCCCCGCAGCGTCACTTCCTCAGCCAGCGCGAAGTGATTGAGCTCGGGCTGCGCCCAGTCGATCAACTGCACTGTCTCATGCGATTGGCCCGCCGCGATCCGCACCGGCACGCCGTAGCGAAGTAACTGATAGGTGCGCAGATTGGCCTGATAGGGCGTGATGCCTGTGACATCCACCGCGATTTCCAGCTTCTGCAAGGCTGCGCTGATGTGAGGGGACGAGTACCCGCGAGCGGCCAAATTGGCACGCAGCAACTCGGTTTCGATGGCGCGATTGTGGTCGCGCTTGCTCCAGTTTCCCAGGTGTTCGTAGCCCAGGCCGCCATCGGCCACCGGAGTGGCGAACAACCGCGCCACACGGTTTTGAGAGTTGCGCTCGGAGCGTGGCATGGATTGGGTCATCGCATCATTCCTCGGTGCCATCATCCGTGGGGGAGCCCAGTTCCCGCTCGATTTGCTCGATACTGGGCAGACTGGTCTGCAATTCCGCAGGCAGGGACGCGACCAGTTGGTATTCAGCCACGCCCAGCGGCTGGGCGTTGTTGCGCAGTGCGTATTCAGCCACCACCTTGTTCTTGCCTTTGCACAGCAGCAGGCCGATGGTCGGACCATCGTCTGGATGCTTCACTTGTTCGTCCACCGCCGTCAGGTAGAAACCCAACTGCCCCAAGTGCTCAGGCTTGAACTTGCCGCCCTTGAGTTCTATCACAACGTAGCAACGCAGTTTGAGGTGGTAGAACATCAGATCGATGAAAAACTCGTCACCCCCTACGCTCAGCAATACCTGGCGGCCCACGAAGGCGAAGCCCGCGCCCAGCTCCAGCAAGAACTCGGTGACGTGCCTGACCAGCGCGTCCTCGATCTCCCGTTCCTGCGCCTCATCGGTCAGGCCAAGAAAGTCGAAACGGTAGGGGTCTTTGATCGACTCGCGTGCCAAGTCGGATTGCGGTGCAGGCAGCGTAGCCGTGAAATTGGTGACCGCCTGGCCGCTACGCTCCAGTAACCGGGACTCGATCTGCATCACCAGTATGTTGCGCGACCAGTTGTGCTCGATGGCCTTGGCCACGTACCACTTGCGGGTTTCGGGGCCGGGCAGCTTGTCCAGCAGTGCCAGATGGTGGTACCACGGCAATTGTGCAAGCACCGCTTGCACAAATGATTCGTCCGGCCAGGCCTCGGCAAATGCCCGCATGTACTTGAGATTGCGCGGCGAAAATCCCTTCATCTCCGGAAAGGCAACTCGCAGGTCATGTGCCAGCCGGTCAATCACCTTCGCACCCCAGCCCTGCTCGGCCTGCCGCGCCAGAATGTCACGGCCGATCTGCCAGTACAGACTCACCAGTTCCCGATTGACCGCCAACGCCGCACGCTGCTGCGCTGTGTGGATGCGTCCCTTCAGGTCGGTTAGCCAGTCGGCGTAGCCTTGCGGTGTGGAGGTTAGGGAGGCTGGCTTGTCGGTCATTGGCTTTCCACCTTCTGCATTATCCGTTATTTTCCTTATTGGACATTTCTGTAGATCACACTTCGAAATGAGTTCTGAATCAGCGCCCATTTCCCGCCGGACTCCAAACGGCACATAGGCAATCCTTTCTCATCCTGATAGCTCACCGACACATTCAGTTCCTCTTCAAAAATGTTATCTTCGGCACTGAATGTTGCTCTGATGGTAATCGTGGAACAGGCAGGCGTACGGTCTTCCACGCCCACGACCTGGCACGAAACGACCTGATGCCTTCCAAAGTCCTGCTTGGCTTCTCCGGCTTTCTTTCCCATTGCCATGCCATAGGTGTGAGAAAGCGCGTCGGCCAGTGGAGCGAACCTCCCCAGCCTCCAGTTTTCCATGAACTCAGCCACAGCACGTTCTGGAGAATTTTCAGGTAACGAGGGCGGCGATCCATCGCAGGGAAGACATGAAAAACTCTCTTTCGCTCTTGGTTTCCAAGCGTCAAGAAGATGCTTTGTTTTCTGGGTTTTCTGAAACGACTTGAGCAACTCCCCCCAAGTCGGCTCTTGTTTTTCTTTTGGAGTCTTTTTTCCTTCAGCCAGCGCCCCAGCCCAATCTCGCAGTGCGAATAAGGCCGCCCAGGTTTTCGCTGCCACGATACGGCTATCGAATGCCAATTCCCGTCCATGAAGAATACCGTGACGGTATGGAACGGAAATCGCTTCTTCGTTTGTCTTACCCCTGCCTTTAGTCATCAAGGCCACCAGTGCCTGAAGCCCTGATTCGTGCGCCGCTATGCAGTCCCACGCAGTTAGGTCTGCACCGTCAGCAAAGAGGCCCACGTGCCGGGAAACATCATTCGCCAAACCATCCATCAAGCTCAGCAACAACGGTGTGCAGGCGTGGTAGCGCCCCGCTAGATAATCCTCTTTTGCGAGTTCTGTCAGACGTATCCTTTTCCTGAACTCATCATGCCCATTGAATCGTAAAATGCCTAATTTCAAGGCATCAGCGCCATACGTACTAACAAGATAATCTTCCGCAGCGTCCAAACCATGTATTTCGAACCTTTTGATAGCATGCTTCATCACCTCCAGACTCATGGACTCATACGCAACCCAGCCTGATGGAGCAAAGAGCTCGTTGAAACGATCCGGCAGCAGGAGAATTTTGAACTGCTCTTTTAGCTCTGCGAGATTTCCTGAAAAATCGGAGAGTCGCGGAAATATTTCCTGGAACAACGGGACAGCCTGTCATATATTTTCAATAGCACTGACGCCTTGAATGAGTTCAAGCATCTCGGCTACTGACGCGTTATCAGCAATGCGCTTCTTATCTGTCACAAAGCCTCCTGTCAGCCTAAGCGTCATTCAATGTTCATATCAGCCGCGTCCTGCCGGTCAGCAGTTCCTGCATCATGGCCTGCTTGAGGGCGCGGGTCTTACTGCGGCGGGCTTCGAGAGCGGTAATTTCAGTGTCCATGTCGCTAAGGACGGCAGCTATCTCGGCTTGCTCCTCAACGGAGGGGTGTGGAATTTCGATCTTTTCGATATCGCTCATCCCAATATTCCCTTGTGAGGATGAGTTTGTCAGAAGCATAATTTGGGACACGCAGTCACCACCCTGCAATTGATAGTAGATAAATTTTGGCACCACTAATTCATTTACCCTAATCAATGCGATAGGTGACCAAATATTGAAATCAAAGTCATCCTCAACCACAGCAACCTTGCCTACTGATGCAGCTTTACCTAAAAGAATATCCCCCCGCCTTGGTTTACATTTCTTGGAAAAGACCTCATCGTCTGCTTTAGATATATAACGAAGACTCTTGAGATCAATAATATTGTTTACTAAATTATTAACTGATAAAAAAGGAACTCCATCCTCATGAAAATTCGGGGTCATATGAGGGCCATCCGTTACTGGCGTTACAACAAGCGCCTTTATTTCGCGTCGGCCCCACTTCCCACTGAACCCTGGCAATCGGGTTTGGCCGGTGAGGAGTTCCTGCATGGCGGCCTGCTTAATGACACGTTTTTTGGCAATCAAGCGATTCAGCCCATCCAGCAGCACATCCATATCGTTTAGGGCGGTGGCAATGGCATGTTGTTCATTGATAGTCGGCGGAAGCGCAGTTTGAATTTTTTTCACCCCACTGAGGCTCATGCCTGCCTTGGCGCCTATATCCGTTACTGCTCGAAATACTTTCTGTGATTCTTCCGAGGCAAGAAAGTAGCTAATGAATTTACTATTAACCTCAGCGGGATCAAATCTCAAAAGCGCGATATGTTGATTGATATAGGCCGGAACTGGAACATGCACATCGATATAACCTATTATTCCAATATCCGCCGTAATTGAAATCAGAACATCATTTTCTTCAAGCTGAGTACGCACCCCTTCGCTGCTACCTTCTGGCAACCTAACGAATCTGGTATCCGTTAAATCCAAATAAATCGACTCGCGCGTCAAATTTGTAATGCGTACGAACAGGTCGCCTCTTTCCGAATAATAGGATGCCCATCCGCGTGAACCACTGGTCAAGAATGGTTTTAACTCTCCGAGCTTCTGGACACCCCAATCCTGCGGAACAAGCCCTATTTCCGTCTGTTTGTACGCCGGCTTCACTTCCATACCGCCCCCATCTTCTTCAAGTGTGCTTCCACCTTGGCACTGAGGGTAGCCACATCATCTTCCAACTTCGGTAGCGGAGTTTCGTAACGTTCGGCCAGTTCGCGGATACGCTGAGCAAGAGTTTGTGAGATGCACTCCAGCCCTTGATCCACGTTAGTTTGCAAACGCGCCAACCATTTGTCTTCCACCACCAACGTTTTAACCTCGGCCTCGCTGAGAGCGGCATAATGGTCATAAACCTGCTGGTCGAGATCAGCGTCCAGCGTTTTGACGGCTTTCTTCAGCACGGCCTCACGGGCGCTGAGTTTCTGCCACTGCTGGAGAACAGCACGTTCGTCGGCATTATCGGGATCAGCACCAATCTCGACGAGGCGGTCTTTCACCTGCCCAACGTTGATATTGTCAAAGCCGGCAAAGGCGCCGTCTTCGCCGCTATACTCTCCTTCTAATTCGGCAATCTGGCCGGCAACGCCCTCCAGTTCAACCTGTCTGGTCTCTAACTCAGCCTGCTCGGTAGCAAAGTAGCGGGCGACGATGTATGGCTTGGGCAGCAGATCACAAGTCCAGCCCTTGTCCTTGGTCTTGCCCTTCTTGTCGGTTTCCACAATGCGCCGAGGCAGCGCCACCCAGCCGTCGGCGGCGATCAGGTAGGCGTCGTCCTGCATGGTCTCGGCCCAGTAGTCCATCAGGTGCTGGTAGATGTCGTAGGGGTCGAGCAGTGGCGCGGCGTGGAAGGTGGTGAGCAGGGTTTCGGAGACCTGCACAATCAGCGCCCTGGGCTTGTCGCCGGGCTGGATGCCGGCGAGCAGCGGCATGACGGCTTGCTGCCATTTGTCGAACAGCGTTTCGACCTTGCTGCGGAATTGCTGGAACTGCGGGTGGGCGAGGATGACGGAACGCACTTCGGCCATCGGTTGGCGTAGCCGCGCATAGCCGGGGCGTTCGGCCTCGAACAGCGCCTGGCGCAGGGCGGGCATTTCCTGCCAATCGGCGGCGAAGGCATCGATGTCGCGCTCGGGGATGCCGCCGTTGAGGTGGGCGTCGATGTCGTGCAGGTCTTCCGGCTCGCTGCTGTCGATGTAGCGCGGCAGGTTGAGGTTGTAGTCGTTGCGCTCGCTGGCGATTTCGGCCAGCGGCACCATACGGGCATAGCGCGGCTCGTCCACGCAACGGCGGAAGGCATCGACGATGCGGTGGATGTCCTGCTCGCGCAGGCGGTTCTTGGGGCCGTCCTTAATGAAGCCTTTGCTGGCGTCGATCATGAAGATGCCCTTACGGGCGCTGGCGTTTTCCTTGTCCAGCACCAGGATGCAAGCGGGGATGCCAGTGCCATAGAACAGGTTGGCAGGCAGGCCAATGATGCCCTTGAGGATGCCGGAGCGCACCAGTTGCCTGCGGATATGGGCCTCCGCATTGCCACGGAACAGCACGCCGTGTGGCAGGATGATGGCCCCCTTGCCAGTGGTGGCCTTCATGCTGCGAATGATGTGCAGCAGGTAAGCGTAGTCGCCCTGCTTGGCGGGCGGCTCGCCCCAGGTGAAGCGGTGGTACGGGTCGTTGGCCGGGTTGAGGCCGGTGGACCACTTCTTGTCGGAAAACGGCGGATTGGCGACCACGTAGTCGTAAGCACGCAGTTGTTCGCCATCCTTGAACTTGGGGTTCACCAGCGTGTCGCCGCTGAGGATGGTGGCACTGGGGAAGTCGTGCAGGATCATGTTCATTCGCGCCAGACCGGCGGTGGTCACGTCCTTTTCCTGCCCTTCCAGGGTGATCTGCCGGCCTGCCTCGGCGGCCACTTTCAGCAACAGCGATCCTGAGCCGCATGTCGGGTCATACACCGTGGTGGAAGCCTTGGTGTTGGCGTATGAAATGCCCATCACCTGGGCAATGATGCGGCTGACTTCTGCCGGGGTGTAGAACTGGCCCTTGCTCTTGCCAGAATCCTGCGCGAAGTGGCGCATCAGGTATTCGTAGGCATCGCCGAGCAGATCGTCGTTGTCGGCGCGGTTGTTGGCGAAGTTCAGCTCGGGCTTTTCGAAGATGGCGATCAGGTTGCCCAGCCGTTCGACCATGGCCGCGCCCTCGCCGAGCTTGTTGGGATCGTTGAAGTCGGGAAAGTCGCTGCGCGCCAGCTTGGTGTTGTGGTCGATCAGTTTCTGGATGACCTGGGTGTTGATTTTGTCGCCAATGTCGGCCTTGCCCTTGAGAGCCACCATGTCCTGGAACGAGGCCCCGGGCGGGATCACCACGGGCGGGGCAAAATCGTCACTGCTGCCGTATTTATCGCTGATGTACTTGATGAACAGCATAAACAGGACGTAGTCCTTGTACTGGCTGGCGTCCATGCCACCGCGCAGTTCATCACACGAAGCCCAGATAGAGCTGTAAAGGTCAGATTTCTTGACGACGCCGTTACGTGGGGTAAGCACCTTGGAGGCTGGGATAGCAGTCGCTTTATCCCGAGCTGACGAGCCTGTTTTCGCTTTTGCCTCTAGATACGACACGGAAACTTCTCGCACCTCCAGCGTGGTTGCCGGTTCCGTATTGGTCGCATAGGCTGGTGTGAGCAGAGCAACCGAACCGCCGCGCCCACGGCCGGGAACGATCCGGCTTTCCTCGATCAGTTGCTGCTTGATGCTGTCATAGGTGGATTCTTGCCATCCTAATGCCTCACGCAACCGCAGGTTCCCGGCGGACCCGCCCATGGTTTTGAGTGTGCTGATAAAGCGCTCGACCTGCTCTTCGGTAATTGTCACTTCAATATCCATCATTCTTGCCAGGATTTAGTCCGGATGGCGTTCGATGGTGTCGTTGTCGACAACTTTCCAGATAGTCAGTGAGCGCGCCGACCTTTAAATCCCAAGCTGTTCATCCGGGGGACCACAGTCTCCAAATAGGGCATTATCTCGAAAAGCACCCCATTAACATTGCTCGATTACCCCATTCACACATTAAACAAGAAATTCATCACATCCCCATCCTTCACCACGTACTCCTTGCCTTCCGCCCGCATCTTGCCTGCCTCCTTCGCCCCCTGTTCGCCCTTGCAGGCGATGAAGTCGTCGAAAGCAATCGTCTGGGCACGGATGAAGCCGCGCTCGAAGTCGGTGTGGATGACGCCGGCGGCCTGGGGGCCGGTGGCGCCGACGGGAATGGTCCAGGCGCGAACTTCCTTGACGCCGGCGGTGAAGTAGGTCTGCAAGCCCAAGAGCTGGTAGCCGGCGCGGATGACGCGGTCCAGGCCGGGCTCGGTCATGCCCATGTCTTCCAGGAAGACGGTCTTGTCCTCGTCGTCCAGATCGGCGATCTCGGCCTCGATGGCTGCGCAGACGGCGACCACGGGGGCGTGTTCGGCCGCGGCGTAGTCCTGCACCGCCTTCAGGTGCGGGTTGTCCGTGAAGCCGTCGTCCTTGACGTTGGCGACGTACATGGCGCGCTTGGCGGTGATGAAGCAATAGCTCTTGATCATCGCCTGCTCGTCCTCGTCCAGGCCCAGGCTGCGCACGGATTTGCCCTGGTCCAAGACTGCCACGATGCGCTCCAGCAGGGCCACCAGGCGGATGGCGTCCTTGTCGCCGGAATTGGCCAGCTTGCGGTTCTTCTGCAGGGCCTTGTCGGCGGCGGCCATGTCGGCCAGGGCCAGTTCGGTGTTGATGACCTCGATGTCCGAAATCGGGTCGATGCGGCCGGCGACGTGGACGACGTTCTCGTCTTCGAAACAGCGCACGACGTGGACGATGGCGTCGGTCTCGCGGATGTTGGCCAGGAACTGGTTGCCCAGGCCTTCGCCCTTGGACGCGCCCGCCACCAGGCCGGCGATGTCCACGAATTCGACCACGGCGGGCACGACGCGCTCAGGCTTGACGATGGCCGACAGTTGCGCCAGACGCGGGTCCGGGACCTCGACCACGCCGACGTTGGGCTCGATGGTGCAGAACGGATAGTTTTCCGCCGCGATGCCGGCCTTGGTCAGGGCGTTGAACAGGGTGGATTTGCCGACGTTGGGCAGGCCAACGATGCCGCATTGCAGTGCCATGAATTCGATTATCCTTGCGTATCGGAAGACGGGGCCGAAACCCGGCCTGGAAGAAACCGCGATTGTACCCCGCCCATTGTGATCCTCCCTGGTCTGACAACCGGGGCTTCCACTACGCACCGCCATGGATTTCAAGCACATCGAAGCCTTCGTCTGGGTCGCCGAGGTCGAGAGCTTCCGGATCGCCGCGGAAAAGCTCCACACCACGCAGCCGGCCATCTCGCAGCGCATCGCGGCGCTGGAATCGTTCTTGTCCGTACGGCTGTTCGAGCGCAGCACACGTGGCATCAAGCTGACGGAAAAAGGCCAGGAACTGCTGTCCCACGCCCGCCGCATCATCGACATGCGCACCGAGATGCTGACGGCCGCCCAGCAGGCCAGCCCGATCGGGGGACTATTCCGCTTGGGCGTGGCCGAAACCCTGGTGCACACCTGGCTGCCGGAACTGCTCGAGCGGCTGCACCAGCGGCATCCGGCGCTGGTGGTGGAACTGCAGGTGGACACCAGCCACGTACTGCGCGCGCAGTTGCTGTCGCACCAGATCGACCTGGCCATGCTGGTGGGGACATCACAAGACCCACGCGAACGCAGCCTGCATCTCCGGGATTATTCCCTGGCCTGGATCGCCAGCCCCAGCCTGCGCCTGCATGGCCGCACCGTCACGGCCGAGGAACTGGCGGCCTACCCCATCATCACCTACCCGCCGGCCAGCAGGCCGCACCATGCGGTCAAACGCATTCTGCAGGACGCTGGGATCAAGGAACCCCGCCTGTACGGCAGCGCATCGCTCAGCACCATCGTCCACATGGCGCGCCACGGGATGGGGCCCTGCGTGATCGCGCCCGCCGTGATCACCGAAGAACTGGAACAAGGCAAGCTGCGCATTCTGCGCACCGACAGCACACTGCCCGACATCGACTTCCATGCCTGCTGGCTGGATACACCCGACAGCCACACGGCCCAGACCGTCGCGCGTCTGGCACAGGAGATCGCACGCCAGGCAGAGGCCAGAAAAAATTAGTGAAAACCCTTATTGCTACTTCAAGACACCAAAGAAGAAAATTTAGATAAATAAAATAAATTCAATTAAAACAACAGTTTACCAACAGCCGATAAAGATTTATTATGAGCAGGCATACCGATTGATGATTGGACGCGACAGGGGCCGACACGCTGCAATCGGGGGGTGTCACCCACTTAACGCACTCGATGTACTCGACATCCCGAGGAGACTCCATGAAGAAACTGGCCACCATCACGCTCACCGCAGGCGCCGTCCTGCTCGCCTCCGCCGCCGTCGCGCAAGACAAGGTGGACGGTCTGCCCAAGACCGAGATCCAGGTCGCGGGCGCGCTCAGCAACCTGACGCTCTATCAGAATTTCGAACAACCCTTCTGGACCAAGACCGTGCCCGAGCTGTCGAACGGTCAGGTCACGGCCACCATCAAGGGCTTCAATGAAATGGGCCTGAAGGGCCCGGAAATGCTGCGCCTGATGTCCCAGGGCGTGATCCCTGTCGGCACTTCGACCCTGGCTTATTTCGCCAGCGACAACCCCATCAACGAGGCGATCGACCTGGCCGGTCTGGCGCCCACAGCAGCCATCGCCAAGCAGGTGACCGACGCCTTCACGCCGGCCTACGAAGCGTTCTATGACAAGCAGAACATCAAGGTGCTCGGCTTTTCCTCCTACCCCGCGCAGGTGCTGTTCTGCAACGGCGCGATGAACGGCCTGGCCGACCTCAAGGGCAAGAAGGTGCGCACCAGCAGCCGCACCCAGGCCGAGTTCGTCGAAGCCTTCGGCGGCAGCAGCGTGACCCTGCCCTTCGGCGAAGTCGTGCCGGCCCTGCAGAACGGTGTGGTCAACTGCGCCATCACGGGCTCGATGTCGGGCTATTCAGCCAAGTGGTACGAGGTCAGCACGCACCTGTACGCGCTGCCGATCAACTGGAATCAGCAGATCCACGCCGCCAACAAGGCGTACTGGAACAAGCTCGATCCCAAGGTCCAGGACTTCCTGCAGAAGAACCTGAACGTGATGTTCCAGAAAATCTGGGCCGACGCCGCTGCTGAAACGCAGGAAGGCTACGACTGCAACACCGGCGCCGCCGAATGCAAGCAGGCGGTCAAGGGCAAGATGACGCTGGTCCAGCCCTCCGAGGCCGACCAGGCGCTGCTCAAGAAGGTCCTGTCCGAAACCATCGTGCCGAAATGGGCTGCGCGCTGCTCCGCGCAATGCGTCCAGGACTTCAACGGCACGATCGGCAAGATCGTGAACATCACCGCGTCCAAGTAAGCGGTCGCGGCGCGCGCCGCGTCCTCAGTTCCCCGGCCGGCGGCACACCGCCGGCCGCTCCGACCCGGACTCATCATGAACTCATCCGATCGCTACCGCACGCTCGACAGCCTGCTGCGCAGGGCGAACGCGCTCTCCCGCGCCGCCATCTGGGTAGCCGGCGGCCTGACCCTGGTCAGCGCCCTCTACATCACAGCCGACGTGCTGGTGCGCTACTTCCTGGGCAGACCCCTGGGAGGCGCCGACGAATTGTCCGGCTACGCCTTCGCCATCAGCATCTCCTGGGCGCTGTCGTTCGCCACCCTGCAGCGCGCCAACATCCGCATCGACGCGCTGTACCAGTACCTGCCGCCGCGCATCGGCGCGTTCTTCGACTGGCTGGCATTGGTCGCCCTGGGCGTGTTCATCGTGTACTGGACACGCTATGCCGCCACGGTCGCAGGCCTGTCCTGGGACAACCAGTCGACCGCCAACACGACCTTCGCCACGCCGCTGTGGATCCCGCAGTCTCTGTGGGTCGCGGGCCTGCTGTGGCTGTGCGTCGTGCTGGCCCTCATGCTGCTGCGTTCGACCATGGCCCTGGTGACGGGCGACCTGCGCACCGTGCGCGACATCTGTGGCGTGCGCAGCACCAAGGAAGAAGCCGACGCCGAAGCCGAGGCAGGCAAACGGCTGGTCGAAGGAGACGCCACATGATCGGCACCGCCCTCATCACCCTGCTCGCCCTGCTGGGCCTGAGCATCCCGGTCGGTGCCGCGCTCGGCGTGCTCGGCCTCATTCTGGACCCTCTGTATTCGATGCTGCCGCTCACCCAGGCCATGGGTGAAGTGTCCTGGGGCACCAGCAACGAATTCCTGATGGTCGCCATCCCGCTGTTCATCCTGCTGGGTGAAATCCTGCTGCGCTCGGGCATGGCCGAAAGCATGTACAGCGCCATGAGCCTGTGGCTGTCGTGGCTGCCTGGCGGCCTGATGCACGCGAACATCGGTGCCAGCGCGTTGTTCGCCGCCACGTCCGGCTCCAGCGTGGCCACGGCTGCCACCGTCGGCACGGTCGCCATTCCGCAGATCAAGAAACAGGGCTACAACCCCTCGCTGTTTCTTGGCAGCATCGCGGCCGGCGGCACGCTGGGCATCCTGATCCCGCCATCCATCAACCTGGTGATCTACGGCGTGCTCACCAACACGTCGGTGCCCAAGCTCTACCTGGCGGGCATCGTCCCGGGGCTGGCACTGGCAGGACTGTTCATGCTCGCCATCGCGATCGCCTGCCTCGCACGACCGCAGTGGGGCGGCCAGCGGATCAAGGCATCCTGGGGCGCGCGCATCCGCAGCCTGACACAGCTCGTGCCGCCGATCGGCATCTTCCTGCTGGTGGTGGGTTCGATCTACGCCGGCATCGCCACGCCGACGGAAGCGGCGGCGCTGGGCGTGGTCGGCGCGCTGTGCCTCGCCCTGTTCCAGGGCCGGCTGAACTGGCCAATGCTGCGCGACGCCCTGGAAGGCACCATGAAATCCTCGGCCATGATCATGCTGATCGTGATCGGCGCGGCCTTCCTGAATTTCATCATGTCCGCCATCGGACTGACCACCGCGCTGATCGACACCATCAGCGGCCTGGGCGTCTCGCCCACGGTCATGCTGCTGATCCTGGTGCTGTTCTACCTGGTGCTGGGCTGCTTCATGGAGACCCTGGCGATGATGATCACCACCATCCCCATCGTCGCGCCCATCATGTTCGCCATGGGCTTCGACCCGGTCTGGCTGGGCATCGTCATCATCATTCTGGTCGAATGCGCGCTGATCACCCCGCCGGTCGGCCTGAACCTGTTCGTGGTCCAGAGCCTGCGCACCTCGGGCAGCATGAACGACGTCATCGCCGGCTCCGCTCCCTTCGTGATCATGATGCTGTTCATGGTCGCCCTGCTGGCGATTGCGCCCGACCTCGCGCTCTGGGTCCCCCGCGTTTTCGGCTGACCCCGTCTCCACCCTTATCGGAATATCGCATGAAACTGTTTTTCGACCTGATCTCCACCCGAACGGCCTCGCAACTCGTGACCGTCGACCTCCGCCAATGCGTCGTGGCCGGCTGGGCCGGCCGCGATCTGGCCGCCATCGAGCACCACATCGAGGAACTGGCCGTCCTGGGCGTGCCGCGCCCCAGCGCGGTGCCCCTGTACTATCGCATCGCCGCCAACCAGGTCAGCCAGGATGACGCCCTGCAGGCCGTGGGCCCGCATTCCTCGGGCGAAGCCGAAGTCTTCGTCTTCATGCACGACGGGCAACTGATGGTAAGCCTCGCCTCCGATCACACCGACCGCAAGCTCGAATCGGTCAGCGTGGCCCTGTCCAAGCAGATCTGCGTCAAGCCCGTCGCGCGGGCCGCCTGGCCGTTCGCCGAGGTGGCCGCGCACTGGGACTCGCTGATCCTGCGCTCGTGGATCGAGGAGGACGGCCAACGCGTGCTCTACCAGGAAGGCGCCCTGGCCTCGTTGCGGCAGCCCACCGATCTGATCAAAGGCTGCTTCGGCACGGCGGGCATGCCGTCCGACGCGGGAATGACCTGCGGCACCATGGCTGCCATCGGCGGCATCCGCCCGTCCACGACATTCGAAATGGAGTTGTTCGATCCGATCCTGGAACGCCGCATCCGCCACGCCTACCGCATCGAAGTCCTGCCCGAAGTCGCCTGACTGTCCTTCCCTCTTACACCCCGGAACCGCCATGTTGCCCACCCTGACCACACTGCAAGCCGCCCTGAACAAGGGCGAGACCACGTCCGTCGCCCTGACGCAAGCCGCATTGGCTCGCATCGCCGACTCGAACGGCGAAGGCACGCGGGTCTTCACAGCGGTCTGGGCGGAACAGGCGCTGGCGGCCGCCCGGGCATCCGATGCCCTGCGCGCCACCGGTCAGGTCCGGTCTCCCCTCGATGGCCTGCCGGTCTCGATCAAGGACCTGTTCGACGTCGCCGGCCACGTCACGCGCTCGGGCTCCAAGGTGCGCCGGGACGATGCGCCCGCCATGCGTCACGCCGACCCGGTGCAACGCCTGGCACGCGCCGGCGCGGTGCTGATCGGGCACACCAACATGACGGAATTCGCCTTCTCCGGCCTGGGCATCAATCCGCACTACGGCACGCCCAGCAGCCCCTGGGATCGCGCCAGCCGTCGGATTCCGGGGGGCTCGTCCTCGGGCGCGGGCGTCTCGGTCGCGGACGGCATGGCGGTGGCCGCCCTGGGGACGGACACGGGCGGCTCGGTCCGTATCCCTTCGGCCTTCTGCGGCCTGACGGGCTTCAAACCCACGGCGGCGCGCGTGCCCTCCGGCGGCACCTTCCCCCTGGCGACCAGCCTGGATTCCGTGGGCCCGCTGGCGGCCTCGGTGACGTGCTGTGCCATTCTGGACGGCATCCTCTCGGGTGACGAGTCCCGCCGGCTGCCGGCCGCTCTCCCGCTTTCCCGGCTGCGGCTCGCCGTGACGAACACCCTGGTCATGGACGGTGCCGACGAGATCGTCCGGAACGCCTTCGGCGCCGCGATCGCACGGCTGCGCGCCGCAGGGGCCGCCATCGACACGCTGGATCTGCCGGAATTCAAGGAATTGGCGCACATCAACCGCAAGGGCGGACTGGTCTGCGCGGAAGCCTATGCGGTCCACCGTGAGTTGCTGGACGAGAAGATCGCTGAATACGATCCCCGGGTGTCCTCGCGCATCCTGCGAGGCCGCGACATCGACGCCGCCGACTACATCGATCTGCACGCCCGGCGTGCGCGCTGGATCGCCGCCATCGAGGCCCGCCTGCAAGGCTATGACGCACTGCTGCTGCCCACCGTGCCGGTGATCGCGCCGACCATCGAGTCCCTGCAGGCCTCGGACGAGGCCTATTTCGCTGCGAACGGCCTGATCCTGCGCAATCCCACCCTGATCAATTTCCTGAATGGCTGCGCGCTGAGCCTGCCCTGCCATGCCGAGGGCGAGGCGCCGGTCGGCCTGATGGTTGCAGGCCCCGCCCACGCCGACGCGCACATTCTGGACGTCGGCCTGAGCATCGAGCACATCCTGGGCACGCGCTGAGCGGGTCGGGGCACAGGCCCCGGCTCACCCGACCACCAGTTTCGGCGCCCCCCACAGCAGCAGCCCGATGAGCAGCAACGGTCCGCCGTTGAAGATCGCGTGCAGGGCGATCGCGGCGCCGAGGCCCCGGCGCACGCGCATCCAGCCCAGCACCAGGCCGGTGACCCATTGCGGCAGCACCAGCAACGGCAGCAACACCAATGCCATGGCGTTGAGACGGAAATTGAACAGGTGCACGGCGGCGAAGGCCAGCGCAGTCATGTGAAACAGCAGCGGATAGGCGCGCCGCACCAGCCGCCGGCCGCGCCAGGACAGCCGCCAGCCGGCCTGCCAACGGTGGCCGGCCGGGTACCAGGCCGGCGCCAAAGCCAGCAGCACGGCGGCTGCAGCCATCAGGCCCGAGGCGGCACCCGCCCCCTGGAGCAGGATGGACGCCATCAGGGGCACGAACCACCACAGCATGGCCGGCCGGCGCAGTGCATGACGAAAGGTCAGTTCCTCGACGATCGGCGCCCAGATCAGGGCAGTCATCCAGGGCAGGTTATGGATGTCCAGCCGATGCTGCGCCCCGCCCGCATCGGCCGCCGACAGGGCCAGCGGAGCGAACACGAACAGATTCAGAATCCAGAGCAGCACGGCCCAATGGGCCAGGCGCCACCAGGGCGCATTCAGGCTCAGATCCACCCGCAGGCCGGTGCCGGCGCGCCGCCCTTTCAGCCGGGGACCGGGTCGCGGTCGGACGACGAAGCGCAGGAAATCGACGATTTCCTCACCCATGGTGGGCAGACCGGCGGGGCGTTGAAAAAGAGACATGGCCGCCGCGTCAGGCGTGATTGGCCTGGTGCAGGCGTTCGGTCGCGCGGTCGAAGGCGCCGTCCAGCAGTTGCGGCAGAACGATGCGGCAGCGGTTGATCACGTCCTCGATGCCGGGCATGTCGTCCTTGCGCGGCGGGTGCAGCACGAAATTGACCACTTGCTGTGCCAGGCCCAGGCTGCGCGGATGGCCGATGCCGATGCGCAAACGCCAGAAGCCCGGAGAGCCCAGGGCGGACTGAATGTCGCGCAGGCCGTTGTGGCCGGCATGGCCACCGCCCAGCTTGAGCTTGACGGCCCCCGGCAGCAGATCCAGTTCGTCGTGCAGGACCAGGATTTCCTCGGGCTGCAGCTTGTAGAAGCGTGCCAGCGCACCGACCGCCTGTCCGGACTTGTTCATGAAGGTGCTCGGCTTGGCCAGGACCACAACCTGCCCCGCGTGTCGCGCGCGCGCAACCCAGGCGAAGAACGGTTTTTCGAGGGTGAAATCGACCCGCATGTCATCGGCAAAATGATCCGCCAGCCAGAACCCGGCGTTATGACGCGTGGCTTCGTATTCGGGGCCGGGGTTGCCCAGCCCCACGATGAGGCGGATGGGCGCTGTCGTCATTTGGGAGAGATCCGAAAAGCACCCATCATACGACAAAACCCCCGCCCGCCTTGCGGCGGACGGGGGCTCTGCAGGGTCTTTCGAACCGCGTCTAAGGCGCTTATTCGGCGGCCGGAGCGGCCGGAGCAGCGTCGGCGTCATCCGCCGTCGTGCCCTTGGGCGCGGACGCCTGGGCCAGCAGCGGGTTGGTGTCCTCGCCGTGGGGAACGAACTTCACGCCCATCGGCAGGGTGATGTCGGACAGGTGCAGACGGGCGCCACCGATCAGATTGCCCAGGTCCACTTCGATGAACTGCGGCAGGTTGGCCGGCAGGCAGGTGATGTCCAGCTCGGCCGGGCCGTGGGTGACGATCTGGCCGGCCAGCTTGACGGCCGGGCTGACGTCAGCGTTCAGGTAGTGGACCGGGACCTTGGTGGTGACGGCCTGGGAGGCGTCCACGCGCTGGAAGTCGACGTGCAGGACCAGGGGCTTGTAGGGGTGCCATTGAGCGGCACGCACCAGGACCGGCTCGGTCTTGCCGTCCAGGACCATGTCCAGGATGGAAGCGTGGAAGGCTTCCTTGTTCAGTGCGTGGTAGATCTCGTTGTGGTCGAGCTCGATGTTGGCCGGCGCGGACTTGCCGCCGTAGACAATGGCGGGCACCCGACCGGCGCGGCGCAGGCGGCGGCTCGCACTCGAACCCTGAACGCTACGCGAAGTGGCGGTGAATTTCATGGAAAACTCCAAAACAGGGCCTGGTGAGGCCCCTGACGACACAGCAGCCGAAGCTGCGAAAACGCCCCGTGCCGCGACCAGCGCGGGGCCACAAAATGTATGCGCCCGCCGTCAGTCGGCGAACAGCGAGCTGACCGATTCCGCCGTCGAAATGCGCAGAATGGTTTCCCCCAGCAGGGACGCGCAGGACAGTTGGCGGATTTTCGCGCAGGCACGCGCGGCTTCGTTCAGCGGAATGGTATCGGTGACGACGAGTTCGTCCAGGGTGGATTCCTGGATGCGCTTGATGGCCTCGCCCGACAGCACGGGGTGCGTGCAATAGGCATACACGGAACCCGCGCCCCGGTCCTTCAGGGCCTGGGCGGCCTTGCACAGCGTGCCGGCGGTATCGACCATGTCGTCCATGATCAGGCAGGTGCGCCCGTTCACGTCGCCGATGATGTTCATGACCTCGGACACATTGGCGCGCGGGCGGCGCTTGTCGATGATGGCGAGGTCGGATTCGAGCTGCTTGGCCAGCGCCCGGGCGCGCACCACGCCGCCGATGTCGGGGGACACGACCACCAGATCCTGGAAATTGCGGCTCCAGATGTCGCCCAGCAGGATCGGCCCGGCGTAGATGTTGTCCACGGGGATGTCGAAGAAGCCCTGGATCTGGTCGGCGTGCAGGTCCATGGTCAGGACCCGGTCCACGCCCACGACCTGCAGCATGTTGGCCACGACCTTGGCCGAGATCGACACGCGGGCCGAACGCGGCCGGCGATCCTGGCGGGCATAGCCGAAATACGGGATGGCGGCGGTGATGTTGCGCGCGGAAGCGCGGCGCAGGGCATCGACCATCACCATGATTTCCATCAGATTGTCATTGGTCGGCGCACAGGTGGGCTGCAGCACGAAGACGTCCTTGCCGCGGACGTTTTCGTTGATTTCCACCATGACCTCGCCATCGGAGAAGCGACCGACGGTCATCTTGCCCAGGGACATGTCCAGGTGATTCACGACGTCGACGGCCAGACGAGGATTGGCCGTACCGGTGAAAATCATGAATCTGTCTTGTGCCATGGTGTCGAACCAATGTCTCAAATGACAAGGCTGTTGACAGTCTTTCCGCAGGAGACGGAGGACCGGTTCAACAGCCTGATAGCATGCGCTCTGGCGCGGAAAGGATGGCTGGGGAAGAAGGATTCGAACCTTCGCATGCCGGAATCAAAATCCGGTGCCTTAACCAGCTTGGCGATTCCCCAATAATTCAATCTGCTACCCATCCCAGTAAAGGGTGATCACCCAAGCCCTGGCAGATCCAGGACCCTTCGATCGCCCTATCGAGCGGGTTTTCTATTTTACCGATTATTCGATCCCGGTGCATCCCGGCCTGGGCCGCATCCGAGAACTCCGCGAACAGGCACGAACCCGAACCTGTCATGCGGACTTCGACCCCTGCGTCCTGCATCGTCTGCGCAAGCGCGGCGATGGGTGGTTGCTGCCGAAAAACCACGGCTTCCAGGTCGTTGCGCCCGAAGAAATCCCCCGCGTCGCGCCCTATCTGCCAATCAGTAAAGACCGCAATTTTTACCGATTCAGAATCTCTTGTCAAATCGGGGGCGCAAAACACGTCCGCCGTCGTCACGTGCGCGGGCGGACGCACGATCCAATAGGCCCGCTCGGGCAGATCCACGGCCGTCAGATCCTCGCCCACCCCCTGGGCGAAGGCCGCGCGGCCAAAGACGAAGACCGGCACATCCGCCCCCAGCGGCAGGGCCAGGCGCATCAGTTCGGCACGCGTCAGGCCGGTGCCCCACAGGCGGTTCAGAGCGACCAGGGTCGTGGCCGCATCGCTGGACCCGCCGCCCAGGCCGCCGCCGGCAGGGATGCGTTTGTCATAGCGAATGCGCGCGCCTCGTCGCGTGCCCGTGGCCTGTTGCAGATCGCGGGCGGCGCGCAGCACCAGATCCTGCTCGGCCGGCAAACCTGCCAGGCCCTCGCCTGCACGCTCGATCGAGCCGTCGGCCGTGGTCTCGAAATCCAGGGTGTCGCACAGATCCACGAAACGGAAGACCGTCTGCAGCAGATGGTAGCCGTCCGGGCGGCGCCCCACCACGTGCAGGAACAGGTTGAGCTTGGCCGGAGCCGGGACGTCGTACAGGGCCGCCATGTGTGTCAGGACCAGCGCAACTAAGGCCGGTCCACGATCAGTTGCAGGCGCCATTGCCCCTGCTCGTCCAGACGCGACAGGCGCACGCGTCCAGGGCCCTGATCGTCGTAGGCCGACAGGGTCACGTCCCAACCGTCCTGATGCAGCGACGTCAATCGATCCTGATCGTCACGCTGCGCATTGACGACCAGACCGGGCGCGACCTCGCCACGCATCCAGTGGCGCAGCCCGGACACAGGCATGGAATGGCCCCAGATCAGGGCCAGCAAATCGTCCGGCGTGGGTGCCGACTCGCGGCTGCCGTCGGCGCGCTCCAGCACGGACAGACCGGACTCGACCCGAATCCGCGCCAGGACACTGCCCAGCGGCGAAACCAGATCCAGGCGCAGGACACGATCATCATCACGCCAGGAAAAACCGCCCTGGGCCGCATAGGGCGCGGCGCCCACCGGCTGCAGGTTGACGGCGAAGCGGCCCTGCCGCTCGAAGGCAGGCCCCTGGCCCTCAATACGCTGGGGCGTGGCGCAGGCGGCCAGCAGACCGGCCAGCGCCAGCGTCAGCCAGACATGCCGCAGACGCCCCGCCTGCGCCGCGACGGCGCGTAGCACACGCAGAGCGGCGTGGCTTGCACCCGGGCGTGCGGGCACGCGGATCATGATCACGGTCATGGCAGCTTGACTCCCAGACGGTCCAGCGTTTCCTTCAGGGACGCGCTCTCGGGATCGGTCTTGTGGCCCTCGGCCCAGATGCGGCGGGCCTCTTCGTGGCGGCCCAGCGCCCACAGGGTCTCACCCAGGTGCGCAGCCACGTCGGCGGCAGGCATCTGGTCGTAGGATCGGCGCAGGTATTCCAGCGCCCCCTGGTAGTCATGGATACGGAACAGATACCAGCCCACGCTGTCCAGAATGTAGGCGCTGTCAGGGTTGAGATCGAGTGCCCGTTCCAGCAGATCGCGCGCCTCGTCCAGGTTGCGGTTCTGCTCGACGTAGGTGTAGCCCAGCGAGTTGTAGGCATTGGCGTTGTCGGGCTCGAGCTCGATCACACGCCGCATCAGGGTTTCGAATTCGGCCGTCTTGCCCTGCTGATGCAGCAGCATGCCCAGGTCGTATTTGATTTCCGGGGTATCGGGCATTTCCAGGTCGGCGGCCTTGAGCAGTTCGACCGCCTGGTCAGTGCGCCCCGCGTCCCGGTAAATGGAGGCCAGCGTCAAGCGCACGACGGCCCGTTCGCGGCGATCGGCGGGTTTGATGGCATCCAGGATCGCCCGCGCCTGATTCAGGTCGCCCAGCTTGCCGTACAGCACGGCCTCGTGCGTGCGCGCCTGGAAGATCAGGGTCGGCTCGTCGATGGTGTGCAACTGGCGGATGGCCTCGCGCAGGTCATTCTGACGTTCGGCAATCTGCACCAGCAGCAACCGCGCGTCGGACACGTCGGCCTGTGCGTTGGTGGCATCGTCGCGCACGGCCTGGCGCCGCTGTTGCTGGATCGTGATGTATTGGTTCAGCAGGGCCTTGGCCGCGTCGTAGCGACCGGCCCGGGCGTTGACCTCGGCCTCGGTGTACAGCAGATCGAAGTCTTCCGGCGCGCGCTGGCGCATGCGGCCCAGCAGCCCCAGGGCCTCGTCAAACGCCCCCAGCCCGGTCAGACGGCTGACCAGCAGCAGTTGCAGACCGCGCCGATCCGGATGGCTGTCCAGGAAAGCATAGGTGTCCTTGATGGCCCGGGTGGAGTCGACTCGCAGGCCGTATTCCAGCACCCGCTGGGCGGCGTCCTGGGAATCGGGGTCCAGCACCTGGGCCTGACGGGCCTCGTCGACGGCACGCGACGGCTCACCCGCCGCCCAGGCCGCGTCGGCCAAAGCCAGGCGGGCCAGCGCCGAGGTCTTGGAAACCCCCGCCAGCGCCTTGTCCAGCACGTCCAGGGCCAGACGCTTGTCCGTCATCTTGGAAACGATACCGGCCGCCTGGACGACGGCCTGATCCTGGTCATCGGCCGAGGCGATGCGGCGCGACAGCGTCTGGGCCAGACCATCGGTCTGGCCGCTGGAGGCCGACAGAGCCAGGGAAGCAGCCACGGCTTCGGGATTGGACGGATCCAGGACGGCCCATTCGCGGGCCGAACGCAGCGCCAGCGCCAGATTGCGGCCCGTCATGGACATCTGGAAGGCGCGGTGCGCCAGCCGGGAATCCAGCGTGTCCTGTGACAGGGACAGGAGTTCCTGGGCAGCGTCATCGAACTGCCCGCGCTGGGCGGACAATTCGGCCACCAGCAGGCGGTACAGCAGTTCGGGGGTGAGATTGACGACTGGCGGCTCGCCGCTACGCAAATGAATGGTCTCGACCGGATCGGCCGGCGCGGCTGCGGGAGGCGCGGCCCACGCCGCCTCGTGTGCGGCGGCCAGCGCCAGCACCACGGGCATCACGGAAGCGGGGAATCTCATTTGCGGTAACCATGGCCGGAACGCAGGAAAAAACCGCGTCTGGTGGCAAAATTGCATCATCGAAAGTGGATGTTATCACCCCGCCATGCCCGAACTGCCAGAAGTCGAAACAACCCGTCGTGGAATTGCCACGGTCATGCCCGGACGCATCCTGCGCCGCCTGATCGTGCACGAGCCCCGCCTGCGCTGGCCCGTACCGGCCGATCTGCCCGATCGGGTCCGGGACACCGAGGTCCTGGCCTGCGAACGCCGGGGAAAATACCTGCTGATCCGCTTTCCGCAGGGTACGCAGATCGTGCACCTGGGCATGTCGGGTTCCCTGCGGCGGGTACCGATGGACGAACCGCTGCGCAAGCACGACCACGTGGAATGGCAATTCGACGAGGCCCGCTTCCTGTTGCACGACCCGCGCCGCTTCGGCGCCGTCCTGTGGCATCCGGCCGGGGCCGGCCCGATCGAGGCTCACCCGCTGCTGGCCGGACTGGGCATCGAGCCCTTTGACCCGGCCTTCACGCCCGAGATCCTGCACACGGGGCTGCAGGGGCGCCGCCAGTCGGTCAAGCAGTTGCTGCTGGGGGGGAAGATCGTCGTGGGCGTGGGCAATATCTACGCATCCGAATCGCTGTTCCTGGCCGGCATCGATCCGCGCCTGCGAGGTGACCACGTATCACGCCCGCGCAGCGCCCGGCTGCACGCGGCGATCCTGCAAACCCTGAGCCAGGCGCTGGAGTCGGGCGGCAGCACGCTGCGCGATTACGTCAACGCCCAAGGCACGCCCGGAGCGTATTTCACGCTGCACGCAGCCGTCTACGAACGCGACGGCCAACCCTGCACGCGCTGCACCACGCCGATCCGGCGCATCGTCCAGGGCCAGCGTGCGACGTATTTCTGTCCGGGCTGCCAGAAACGTTAATTCAATGCCGCGACGATGATCACTTCGAACTTGAACCCCGGCCCGGCCAGGCGGGCTTCGCCGGTGGCGCGGGCCGGCGGGTTGGCCGGATCGATCCAGGCTTCCCAGACGGGGTTCATGGCCTTGAAATCCGCCATGTCGGCCAGCCAGATGGTGGCCTGCAGGATGCGGGACTTGTGGCTGCCGGCCAGAGCCAGCAGACGGTCGACTTCGGCCAGTGCCGTGCGTACCTGGGCCTGGATGTCGTCGCCCTCGTTGCCCACCTGGCCCGCCAGGTAGACGGTGTTGCCGTGGACGACGGCCCCGCTCATGCGGGCGCCGGGTTCGATACGCTGGATGGTGGTCATGGTGTGTGATCCTTATTGGAGTGAGAGGGGGAAAGAACAGGCGGTGCCGGATCAGCCCAGCACCTTGCCCGGGTTCATGAGGCCCTGGGGGTCCAGGGCCGCCTTGATGCGATGCATCAGCGCCATTTCCACAGGGTCCTTGTAGCGTGGCAGCACGTCGCGCTTGAGCTGCCCCACCCCGTGTTCCGCGCTGATCGAGCCGCCCACGGCGTACACGCGATCATGCACCAGTTCATAGACCGCGTCCTGGCACGCCAGGAGCTGGCCTTCGGCCCATTGCGGCCCGCGCGCGACGTTGTAGTGCAGGTTGCCATCGCCCAGGTGGCCGAAGATCACGTGCCGGATCCCCGGAAACGCGGCCTGCAAGGCGGCGTTCGTGCCCAGCACGAACTCGGCCATGCGCGACACCGGGATCGAGACGTCGTGCTTGATGCTCTTGCCGGATTCTTTTTCCGCCAGGGGGATGCTTTCACGCAAATGCCAGAGCGCATGGCTTTGCGCCATGGATTCGGCGATCACCGCATCCAGGACGATGCCGGCCTCGATGGCCTCGCCCACCACGACCTCGAAACGCTCGCGGGCGTGGGCCTCGGATTCGCTGTCCGACAGTTCCAGCAGCGCATACCAGGGCATGTCGGCCGACGGGCCTTCGAAAGGCAGGCGCTGCTGCGGAAAGCAGCGCACCACGTCCTGGAGGCAATCGCCGGCCATCAGTTCGAAACCGGTCAAGGAAGCGCCCAGGCCCGCGCGGGCCCGGCCCAGCATGGCGATGGCCGATTCGATCGAATCCAGGGCCAGCAGCGCAGTGCAGCGTGCCACCGGCAACGGGTGCAATTTCAGCGTCGCGGCCGTAATCACGCCCAGCGTCCCCTCGCTGCCGATGAACAGGTCGCGCAAATCGTAGCCTGTGTTGTCCTTGCGCAGACCGCGCAGGCCGTGCCAGATGTCCCCCTGAGCGGTCACGACCTCCAGCCCCAGGGCCAGTTCGCGCATGTTGCCGTAGCGCAGCACCTGCGTGCCGCCCGCGTTGGTGGCCAGATTGCCGCCGATCGTGCAACTGCCCTCGGCCGCCAGGCTGAGCGGGAACAGCCGGCCGGCCTCGCGCGCGGCCTGCTGAACGGACTGCAGGACGCAGCCGGCCTCGACCTCCATGGTGTCGTTGTCGGTGTCGATGCTGCGGATCCGGTTCAGGCGCTGCAGCGACAGGATCACCGCCTGGCCGGAATCGTCGGGCGTCGCCCCGCCGCACAGCCCCGTATTGCCCCCCTGGGGAATCACCGGCAGGCCGGCCTGCGCGCACAAGCGCACCACGGCCGCGACTTCGTCGGTCGTGCCGGGCCGCACCACGGCCAGCGAGCGGCCGCGATAGCGCTCGCGCCAGTCCGTTTCCCAGGGCAGCGCATCCGCGCCGGTCAGCACCTGCGCGGCGCCGACCGTCGCGCGCAAAGCATCCAGATGATCCATGGCTTTCGTAATGTCGTAATCCAGCGGCCCGGCGATGAAGCACGAGCCCTTCGAGGGCAAGAACCTTCCATTGTAATCGGCGATAATGGCCTCAGGGAATTTCTGAATCAGTCGAACGGCAAGCGGCGCGGGGACTTGTACAGAGCTTGCCCAACCGATCTCTCCGCCGGAATACTCCATGAGCGACCTCTTGCCTTCCGCTGTTTTCAAGGCCTACGACATCCGCGGCACCGTGCCCGGACAGATCAACGAGCCCTTTGCCCACCGCCTGGGATTGGCCCTGGCCGCTCAGGCCCGACGCGAAGGCGTGCGCAGCCTGGCGATCGGCTACGACGGACGCCTGAGCAGCCGCGGGCTGGCCCACGCCGTCAAGACCGGCCTGCACGCAGGCGGGATCAACACGGTGGACCTGGGCCTGGCGCACACGCCCCTGGTGTATTACGCCGCCTGCCGTGACGGCAGCGGCTCGGGGGTCGCCATCACCGGCAGCCACAACCCGCCCGACTACAACGGCTTCAAGATGATGATGGCGGGGCGCACCCTGCACGGCGACGACATTCAGGCCCTGCGCCGAGCCATGGACGGCATCCAGCCGCCCATGGGTGCGACGCCGGGCATCAGCGTCGCTACCGATCTGGTGGACACCTACATCCGCGAAATCACCGGCCACGTGCGCCTGGCGCGCCCCATGCACGTCGCCATCGACTGCGGCAACGGCGTAGGCGGCGTGGCCGCCGCGCGCCTGTTCCGGGCGCTGGGCTGTACGGTGGACGAACTGTACTGCGAGGTCGACGGACTGTTCCCCAACCACCACCCCGACCCGGCGGACCCGGCCAATCTCCAGGACCTGATCGCCCACCTGCGCGACACTGACTGCGAATTGGGCCTGGCCTTTGACGGCGACGCCGACCGCCTGGGCGTGGTCACCCGTTCCGGCCAGATCATCTGGCCCGACCGCCAGATGATCCTGTTCGCACGTGACATCCTCCAACGCCAGCCGGGCGCGGACATCATTTTCGACGTCAAGTGCAGCCGCCACCTGGGCCGTGCCGTCGTTGAAGCCGGCGGCACGCCGCTGATGTCGCAAACAGGGCATTCGCTGATCAAGGCGCGGCTGGCCGAGACCGGCGCGCCCCTGGCCGGCGAGATGAGCGGCCACATTTTCTTCAAGGAACGCTGGTACGGTTTCGACGACGGCCTCTACGCCGGCGCGCGCCTGCTGGAGATCCTGTCACGCAGCGACGATCCGAGCCGGACGCTGGAGGCCCTGCCCCAGGGGATCTCCACCCCCGAACTGAAGCTGCCCATGGCCGAGGGCGAGCCGCACGCCTTCATCCAGCGCCTGCAGACCGAAGGCCGCTTTCCCGGCGCCGCGGACCGCATCACGATCGACGGCATCCGCGCCGAATACCCGGACGGCTTCGGCCTGGCACGGGCGTCGAACACCACGCCGGTGGTGGTGCTGCGCTTCGAAGGCGACACGCCCGAGGCGCTGGCGCGCATCCAGGATGAATTCCGCGCCGCCATCACGGCGCTGCTGCCAGGTCGGCCGCTGCCGTTCTAGGACCTGTTCAGTACCCGGTCCCGGTCGCCTGATCGGCTCCGGCGCGAAAAGCCTGCACCAGGCCGGCGGCCGACTGCCGCAACAGCAGCGTGTCCGTACCCAGCGCAATGAACCGGGCACCCGCCTGGGCATAGGCCCGGGCGGCGTCCAGCCGGGTGGCGAACACGCCGGCGGCCTTGCCGCTGTGCGCGATTTTCTCGATCGCATCGAGCACGGCGGTCCGGACCTCGGGATGATCCGGCCGACCCAGGTGCCCCATCGAGGCAGCCAGATCGGACGGGCCGATGAACACGGCGTCCACGCCTTCCACCGCCAGAATGTCATCCAGGGCTTCCAGGGCGGCACGGGATTCTGCCTGGACGATCAGGCAGATTTCGTCATTGGCCTGCCGCACGTAGTCGGGCACCCCGTTCCAGTGCGCCGCGCGCGCCATCGCCGTGCCGACCCCGCGAATGCCGGCGGGCGGATAGCGGGTGGCTCGCACCAGGGCGCGGGCCTGTTCGGCCGACTCTACCATCGGCACCAGCAGGGACTGGGCGCCGATGTCCAGCATCTGCTTGATGAGCGCCGGATCATGGTCGACGATGCGGACCAGGACGTCTGCTTCGCTGCCCTGGAGCGCCCGCAACTGCGCCAGCACGCTGCGCAAGTCGTTGGGGCCGTGCTCGCCATCGATCAGCAACCAGTCGAAGCCGGTGCCGCCGAGCAGCTCGGCCGCACTGGGATCGCCCAGCCCCATGAACAGGCCGATACGCGGGTCTCGGTCGCCGCGCAGCGCGGCCTTGAACGAATTATGGAGCGCGGACATGGAGGTTCTCCGGAAAACAGCGGAATGGGTTCAGACGAAGCGGTTGGAGATACAGCCCAGCGGACCGTAGTCCACGTGGAAGGTGTCCCCGGGCTGCACAGCCACCGGCCGCGTGAAGGAGCCCGACAGGATCAGTTGCCCCGCCTCCAGGCCGACACCGTGCGGGGCCAGCTTGCGCGCCAGCCAGACGATGCCGTTGGCCGGATGGTTCAGCACCCCGGCGGCCACGCCGGTTTCCTCGATCACGCCGTTGCGCAGCATCAGGGCGCTCGCCCAGCGCAGGTCCTGGTCCATGGGACGGATGGCCCGCCCGCCCAGCACCAGCCCGGCGTCGGCGGCATTGTCCGAGATCGTGTCCATCACCAGGCGCGGCCGTCGGGTGTCCGGATCGACGCGGTGGCAGCGTGCGTCAATGAGTTCGATGGCCGGCATGACGTAGTCGGTGGCATCCAGCACGTCGAACAGCGTCACGTCCGGTCCGATCAGGTCACGGGTCAGGTGGAACACCAGTTCGACCTCGACCATGGGCGCGATGAAGCGGTCAAAGGGGATGTCCTGGCCGTTCTCGAACAACATGTCGTCGAGCAGCACCCCGTAGTCGGGTTCCGTGATCTGCGAGGATCGCTGCATGGCACGCGAGGTCAGGCCGATCTTGCGGCCGATGACGTGCCGGCCCTCCTGGAGCTTCAGGCGGATGCCTTCGCTCTGGATGGCATAGGCGTCCTCGATGGTGATGTCGGGATGATCCAGGGAGGGCGCCCGCACCTGGGTACGAGTGCGCTCGGCCTCGTGCAGGGAGGCCGCGACACGGACGATGGCGTCCCGGGACAAGGCCCCCGAAACCGGTGCCCGCGAATGAATGGCAGCAATGTCAGTGTTTTGCATAACGGGCATGGATATTGTTGTGCTTGAGCGTACCCGCCTCGGAGAATTCGGACAATTCCAGGGACAGGGCCAGGGTGCGGCGCTGGAAGATCGGGTCGAAATGCCGCTTCATGACGTCGAACAGCGCCTGGGCGATGTCACGCACGGCCTGGGGATCGCGGCCCGCACCGATCTTGACGGTGGCATGCACGAAAGCGTCATCGTGGTCGCCCTCGGCCACGCAGTACTCGTCCAGGCGCAGGGCGCGCGAGCGGATACCGCCCGGCGGGAACAGGCCGGAATCGATCAGGACGCGGTTGGCCTGGCGCAGCAGACCGGGCAGGTCGCCTTCTTGGGCGAGATTGCCTGAATATTCGAAGATCAGATGTGCCATGGTATGGGACCCAGGATGCGAAAGTCGGCCCCCGCGCCACGACCCGGAGGGTGCCGCGCGGGGTTCAAAGGACCGGAATCTACTGAACGGGCAGGATCGCGTTGAGCTGGCCGGTCCCCGAGCTGCCGAAATACGGGGTGACGATTTCGGCCTGGCCCCGGTACTGGTCCCAGCCCAGGGCACCCAACAGCATGGCGGTGTCATGCATATTGCCTTCGCCGTGGCACTTGGCGTTGTATTCGGGCAGCATGTCGCAGAACGTCGCCCAGTCGCCGCGCTTCCACATGTCGATCACGGCGTGGTCCACGGTTTCCAGAAACGGGCTCCAGACCTTGAACAGATAGTCCTCTGCCACGCCGTTCTGTGCGAAGCGGTGCGACAGCGAACCGCTGGCGAGAAAGGCGACCGTACCATCGTACTGCTCCTCGACCGCGCGACGCATGGCCGCCCCGATCTTGGCCGAGTCCGCCATGTCGTGGACCGTGCACAGCGAAGCCACCGACACCACTTTGAAATGCTGGTCCTCGTTCATGTAACGCATCGGCACCAGCGTGCCGTATTCGAGATTCAGGCTGGCGATTTCGTGGGCGCGCGTCCGGACGCCGGCTGTCGTGCTGGCCTCGGCCAGCAGTTTGCCCAGCGCCGGATTGCCGTCGTATTCATATGCCATGTCGCGAATGAAATGCGGCAGTTCATGGCTGGTGTACACGCCCTTGAAATGGGGTGCGCAATTGACGTGATACCCGGAATTCACCAGCCAGTGCGTGTCGAACACGACGATCGTATCCACGCCCAGTTCGCGACAGCGGCGGCCGATTTCCTTGTGACCATCAATGGCGGCTTGACGGCAGCCTTTGTGCGGCCCGTCCAATTCAGACAGGTACATCGACGGCACGTGCGTGATCTTCGCAGTCAAAGCAAGCTTACCCATGGTGTCTCCTCCGTAAGGGGATGATGAGGCAATGTTGGCCGGGGTTCAAACGCCCCAGCGAGGGATCGGATGATCCCCGTATGAGATGCAGATGTTCTTGGCTTCGCAGAACACCTCATAGCTGTAATGGCCGCCCTCGCGCCCGGTGCCCGAGGCCTTGACGCCGCCAAAGGGCTGACGCAGATCGCGCACGTTCTGGCTGTTGACGAACACCATGCCGGCCTCGACGCCGCGCGCCATGCGCAGGGCCCGCCCGGTACTTTCCGTCCAGACGTAGGACGACAGCCCGTAGGGCGTATCGTTGGCGATGGCCAGCGCCTGGGCTTCGTCGTCAAAGGGAATCAGGCAGGCGACCGGGCCGAAGATCTCGTCCTGGGCGATGCTCATGCGGTTATCCACGTCGGCGAACACGGTCGGCTGGACCCAGTTGCCGCCCCGGAAGGCCGCGCCCACGTCCGGCGTGCCGCCCCCGCACAGCATGCGGGCGCCTTCGCGCTGACCCGCCTCGATGTAGCCCGTGACCTTGCGCAGGTGATCGGCCGAGATCATCGGACCGATGATGGTCTTGGGATCCAGCGGATCACCCACGACCAGGCGGCGCGCCCGGGCGGCGAAATCCGCCTGGAAGCGCTCGTAGATGCCGCGCTGGACCAGGATGCGGCTGCCGGCCGTGCAGCGTTCGCCGTTATTCGAGAAGATCATGAAGACGGCGGCGTCCAGCGCCCGCTCGTAGTCGGCATCGTCGAACACGATGAATGGCGACTTGCCCCCGAGCTCCATGGAAAATTTCTTCAGGCCCGCGGCTCGCACGATGCGGTGGCCGGTGGCGGTCGAGCCGGTGAAGGACACGGCGCGCACACCGTCGTGCGACACCAGCGCCTCGCCGGCCGTGGCCCCATAGCCGTGCACGATGTTGAACACCCCCGGCGGCACACCGGCCTCCAGGGCCAGTTGTCCCAGGCGGTCCGCCGTCAGAGGCGACAGTTCACTCATCTTCATCACGGCGGTATTACCGAACGCCAGACACGGCGCCAGTTTCCAGGTCGCCGTCATGAAGGGCACGTTCCAGGGCGAGATCAGGGCGCAGACGCCGACCGGCTGCCACATCGTGACGTTCAGGTGGCCCGTGTCGGAGGGATAGCTTTCCCCGTCCAGCCGCTGGATCTGCTCGGCAAAGAAATGGAAGTTGTTGGCCGCGCGCGGCACCAGCGCCTTGCCGGTCTGGCCGATGACCTGGCCGGTGTCCTGGGTTTCCAGGCGGGACAATTCGGGCACGTCGCGCGTGATCAGTTCGCCCAGACGGTGCAGAATGGCGGCACGGTCGGCGGTCGATCGAGCCGCCCAGGCCGGAAAGGCCTCCTGGGCGGCCCGCACCGCCTGATCGACCTCGGCCGCGCCGCCGCTGGCGACCTCGGCCAGGACTTCGCCCGTGGCGGGGTTCAGGGTTTCAAACACATCGGCGCTCTCGACTTCGCGCCCGGCGATCAGATGCTTGATCATGGAAGGCTCTCCCTAGTCAGCGATTTGAGAATGGATGGCCTCGTCACCCACGATGGTGTTGACCAGGCAGCCCACGGATTCGATTTCGGTTTCGACCACGTCTCCGGGCCGGGTCTCGGCCAGCCCCTGCGGCGTGCCGGTCAGGATCACATCACCCGGCGACAGGGTCATGAAGGACGACAGGTACTCGATCAGGAACGGGATATCGAAGATCATGTCGGCAGTCGTGCCCTGCTGAACGACCTGGCCGTTGATGCGGGTGCACAGGGCCAGCGCCATGGGATCGGGCACGTCATCGCGGTCGACCATCCAGGGGCCGATGGGCGTGCAGCCGTCACGGTTCTTGACCCGCAGATTGGGCCGGTACCAGTTTTCCAGGTAGTCGCGGATGGCATAGTCGTTGGCCACGGTGTAGCCGGCGACGTGTTCGTAAGCGTTTTCACGGCGGATGCCGCGCCCGCCACGGCCAATGACCACCGCCAGTTCGCATTCATAATGCATGCTGCGCACCCCATCCGGACGACGGGTGGTCGCCCGATGGCCGATGAAGGTATTGGGGCCTTTCAGGAAGACCAGCGGGACTTCGGGTGCCTTGAAGGCCAGCTCTGCGGCATGGTCGGCGTAATTCAGCCCCAGCGCAAAAGCCGTGCCGATCCGGACCGGCGGCAGCCAGACGACTTCCTCTGCGGGCGCCTCGCGGCCGTCAGCCAGGCGCAGGACGCCGTCGTCCTCGACCGTGACCGGGCGGACCGCCCCCTGCCAGGCGATGCGTGCGTGCCTCATGCCGATTCCTCCTCGGTTTCCACAGTGAATGCCAGCCGGGCCAGGCCCGGTACTTCGACGCGCACGTGGGCGCCCGTCCGGGCCACGGGCGATTGGTAGACGACCCCGGTCAGGAGCACATCGCCCTGGCGCAAGGTCATGAATTCAGTCACGTCAGCCAGCAGGCGGGCCGGCGCGCGCAACAGATCGGACAGGCGGCGCTCATCCGAGGGAACGTCATTGATCCAGGTCCGCAGCACCAGGGACGACAATTCGCCGATCGCGCGCGACGGCAGCAGCCGCATGCACAGAGAGCCGTCGAAACATTTTTGACGAATGGCCGGCCGATAGTAGTCGGCGTGCGGCAGACTCAGGTCAGCGGCCAGCAGGCAGGCGTCGACGGCTTCCAGGGCCGACTCGGGCCGCAGCCGGGCGGCATCCCGACCCATGCGCAGACCGATGACAGCGCCGATTTCGACTGCGTGTTCGCCGGCCGGGAGCCGCACGACAGCGCCATCCGACGCCCAGGTGTTACGCGGCTTGAGGTACAGCACCGGGGCCGCCGGCAGCCCCTTGTACGGCGGCTGCTGCACGGCCTCGCCCAGGCGCGACACGCTGGCGGGGTCGTTCATGATGACGCCATACACGGCGGCGTCCGGGGACAGGATGGGAACGGTTTGCATCTTTTTTCAGTGACAAAAGGAGTGACCGGGTCTGCGTGTCGGCGCTAGCCCAGAACGTGGATCAGCCACAGCGTAATGCCGGGGAAGAAGGCCAGCACGATGATCCGCAGGAAATCGGATGCCAGGAAGGGCATCACCCCCAGCGCCGTTTCCTTCATGGACACGTCCTTGGCCAGCTTGTTGATGATGTACAGGTTCATCCCGACCGGCGGATGCACCAGGCCGATCTCGACCACCATCAGCGTCATGATGCCGAACCAGATGGACTTGTCGCCCGCCGACAGGCCGAAGAAATCCAGGCCCATGATCATCGGATAGAAGATCGGAATCGTCAGCAGGATCATGGCCAGAGAATCCATGACGCAGCCCAGCAGAATGTAGATCAGCAGGATGGCGAACAGCACCATCATGGGCGACAGCCCGCTGTCGATGACCCATTGCGCCAGTTGGTGCGGCATCTGCGACAACGCCAGCGACGAATTCAGCAGATCCGCGCCGATCAGCACCATGAAGATCATGCCGGTGACCCGCGCCGTGCCCAGCAGGCTCTGGCGTGAACCTTCCCAACGCATGCCGTTGGCCAGCGCGATCAGGCCGCAGGCCCCCGCCCCGATGGACGCCGCCTCGGTCGGATTGGCCCAGCCGCCGTAGATGCCCACGACCACGACCAGGAACACCAGCATGATGGGCACGGTCCGCATCAGCGCGGCCATCGCCTCGGCCCTGGGGGCCTTGGTGCCGGTGGGCCCGGATTCGGGATCCCGCGTGACGAGGATGCGGATCACGATCAGGTAGCCCAGCGCGGCCAGGATGCCGGGAATCACGGCGGCCATGAACAGCTTGCCGATGGAGTCCTGGACCAGCACCGCATAGATGATCAGCGGCACCGAAGGCGGAATCAAAATGCCCAGCGTGCCGCTGGCCGCCAGCGTGCCCGTGGCCAGGCGTCCCGAATAGCCGTGTGCGCGCAGTTCGGGCAGGGCCACCTGGCCCATCGTGGCAGCCGTCGCCAGCGAAGAGCCGCAGATGGCACCAAAGGATGCGCAGGCCGCCACCGAGGCCATGGCCATGCCGCCGCGCCAGTGGCCGATCAGCTTGCCGGCCGCGTCGAACAGCGCCTTGGACAGACCGCCGTGAGTGGCGAACTGGCCCATCAGGATGAACAGCGGCACCACCGCCAGATCGTAGTTCGACAGACGCGCATAGGCCAGGTCGCTGAGCGTGAACAGCAACCCGTTCCAGGCCCAGCCGCTGGAAACCACGTAGATGGCCGCACCGGCCAGCAGCATCGCCACGGCGATCTGCACCCGGAACACCAGAAGAACCAACAGTCCCGCGAGGCCGCTCAGGCCCACCAGAATTCCACTCATGCCGACACCCCATGATCAACAGCCATCTGTTCACGACGCCCCAGGTAGCGGGCATGGCCAAGCGCCGCCCGGACGCGCCAGAGCGCACACAAGGCCGTCAGCAGCAGGCTGGGCACGATGGCCGCCACAGGGATCCAGATCGGCAGCCCCAGCAAGGTGGTGAAATCCCCCGTCTCATGCAGGTGCAGGGCCGACAGCGCGGTGCGCCAGGCCAGCACCAGCATGACCGCCACCAGCAGGCACTCGCAGGAAGCGTCGAGGCGGCTCTTGGTGGTCACCGAGAGCCGCTCGGTGAACAGATCGACCCGCAGATGGTCGCCCACCAGTGTGCAATAAGGCAGGAAGGCCGCGGCGGCCACCGCCGTGCCCACCTGCATCATCTCGACGTCACCGGTGACCGAGCCAAAACCCAGCTTGCGCCCGATGATCGAGACCAGCGACATGCCGACCAGCAGGACGAACAGCACCCCGCCCCCCAGGGCCAGCCCCGTAGCCAGCCGATTCAGGATCGGCCAGCCCCGGCTGCAGCGGGCCTGTTCGGTTCCGGTGTAATCCATGATCTGAGTCCAGGCTGATTATCGACGCGCCAACGCATGCGCGGCTTCGGACAATTTGGTGCCGTCCTGGCCCTTCTTGTCCATTTCCGCGCGCCACTCGGCGTCAACCCCACGGGCAGCGTTCTTCATGGCACTGAGATCGGCTTCGCTGATGTCGACCACCTGACCTCCCGCAGCCCGCACCTTTTCCTGGGTCTTCGCGGCGACGTCATCCCAGACCTTGCCGAAGCGCTCGACCAGGGCCGGACCGCTGTGGCGGTCGAGGATGGCTTTCAGATCGGGAGCCAGACCCTCGTATTTCTGCTGGTTCATCAACAGCACCAGCACCGTGGCGGCAGGATAGGCCTGGCCGACAGCGGGTTGCGTATGGTATTTGGTGACCT
Organism: Castellaniella sp.; assembly: GCF_049650445.1. GTDB lineage: Bacteria > Pseudomonadota > Gammaproteobacteria > Burkholderiales > Burkholderiaceae_B > Castellaniella. The sequence goes on from NZ_JBASAD010000011.1 coordinate 104,573, forward strand.
CGTCGAGCTTGGTCGGCAGCACGACTTCCCAGGCGCCCATGGCGCCGTCCACCACGCCCTTGGAAATGGCTTCGGTGACCTGGCCCGGCGGCATGGAAACCGGCTCGCCGCCCAGGGCGGCCAGCGTCTTGGAGGCCATGCGCGTGGGCGTGCGCAGCTTCAGACCCTTGATGTCCGCAAGCGAGGCAATGGCCCGCTTGGACGTGTGCAGGGCCACGCCACCGTCCACGTGCACGGCCAGCACCTTGTATTTGGAGAATTCCTGCTTGGCGTACTGTTCATAGAAATCCCAGGCCGCCTTGCTGCCGCTGGCGGCATCCCTGACGACGAAAGGCAGTTCCATGGCTTCGATCGCGGGGAAACGCCCCGCCGAATAACCAGGCGCCGTCCAGACGATGTCGGCCACGCCGCGCAGGGCCTGGTCTGCCAACTGGCCCGGCGTGCCGCCCAGTTGCATGGCGGGGTAAATCTGGCAGGCGATGCGCCTGGACGATTCCTGGGCCAGCGTTGCGCACCAGGGTTCGAGTACCATTTGTTGAGCCGCCGCAGCCGATGGCAGGAAATGCGCGATCTTGAGGGTGACTTCTTCGGCAGCGGCTGGATTGCCGATGAAAGCGGCCAGGGTCAGGGCCAATGCGGCGTAGCGTCGTTGCATATGTCTTCTCCGGATGAGAATTGGGTTCTATGAAAATCGGCTGGATTCAGCCCTTTTATTCACTAACATGTTATTGTTATTTTCAGGCACTATAAAGCTAACATATTAGCAAGTCAAGCACAGCCACCGGACCCAAATGAACACACTAAAAATCCACCGCAACCTGCCGCAACTCCTGCTGAAGGCGCGCGACGCCCTGCTGAGCCATTTCCGGGGCATCCTGACGCACTACGGCCTGACGGAACAACAATGGCGGATCGTGCGCAGTCTGCACGAACAGGGCCCTCTGGAGCCCAATCAGTTATGCGATGTCTGTCAGATCCTCAGCCCGAGCATGGTCGGGGTTCTGAGCCGGATGCAGACCCAGGAACTGATCGTGCGCGAACGCGCCGCGCACGATCAACGCCGCATCATCATCAGCCTGACGCCACAGGGCCAGGCGATCTATGCACGGGTCGCGCCGCTGGTCGAGGCCCAATACCGCCTGATCGAAGACGCCATCGGCCACGATCTCATCGACCAGACTTATGCCCAGATCGACCGCCTGCTGAGCGCGCCGCTGGACCAGGTCCCGTCCGTCGAGCTGCCGCCCGTGGATCGCCAGACCTGAAAACGCCGGCTATCGTCCGGTCAGCGCCCGGTACACGTCCAGGTGTGCCTGGACGATCCGGTCCAGGCCGAAATCACGTTCCGCCAGCGACCGGCCCGCAGCGCCCATGCGGATCCGCAGATCCTCGTCAGCCGCCAACACCGCGACCGCGTCGGCCAGAGCCCGCGCATCCCGGGGCGGCACCAGCATGCCGCTGACCCCGGCTTCGATCGCGTCCCGGCATCCCGGCACGTCCGTGGTCACCACGGGCCGGCCGCAGGCAGCCGCCTCGATCAGGGACTTGGGCAGACCCTCGCGGTAGGACGGCAGTGTCACGATATGGGCTTGCGCGTAGAAACCCGCCACGTCGGCGCATTCGCCCACGTAGTCGATGGCGCCTTCGGACTGCCAGCGCAGCAGTTCGTCAGGCTGCACGGATGCGGGGTTTTCCAGGTCGAGGCTGCCCGCCAGACGCCAGCGCAGGCCCTCGCCCCGAGAGGCCGACAGGCGGGCCGCCTCGACGAATTCGCCCACCCCCTTGTCGCGCAACAGACGGGCGGCCAGCGCCACCGTCACCGGCACCGAAGGCCAGGGCGCCGGTGCAAAGCGCGCCAGATCGACGCCCGAGCCGCGCAGCAGCACCGCCTGGCCCGGACGCACGACGCCGGCCCGTTCCAGCACGTCGCGGTCGGCGGTGTTCTGGAAGATGACCCGGCTGTTCGGATGCCCCAGAGCCAGGCGATACAGGATCAACGCCAGGCGCTTGAGGAGACCTCTCAGGCCCGATCCCTGGATGAACACATAGCCCAGGCCGGAAATCGCCGCGACGTAGGCCGGCACCCCGGCCAGGCGGGCGGCGATGCCGCCGTAGAGCACGGACTTGAGTGTGACGGCGTGCACCAGATCGGGCCGGACCCGGCGGAACAGACGCCAGATCGCCCACAGGCTGCGGGCCTCGGTCCAGGGCCGCATGCTGGTGCGCGACAGAGGCAGGACGTGATGTGTCAGACCCAGCGCCTCGAGTTGCGCCACGGCCGGGCCGCCCATGGAGGCGACGTGGACTTCGTAGCCCGCATCGCGGGCGGCCAGAGCGACCGGCAAGCGGTGGGACACCAGAAAGGCCGGATTGGTGATGAAAAACAGCAGCCGGGGGGCCGAGATGGCGGCGCCCGATGAGACCACATCCGCCGTCGAAGTCGAGGCTGCGGCCAAAGCCGTCGCGTCATCCGGACCACCCGTCCTCCGCCCCTTTCCGGACCCCGGGAAATCAGCGGCCAGGCGGCGCCAGACGGCTTCGTAGCGGTCCACCATGGTCTGCAGGCTGTAGCGTTGCTCGACGGAGGCACGTGCCGCGTCGCGGCGCGCCGGCCATTGCGGATCACGCACGGCACCCACGGCCCTGTCGATGGCGTCCGCCAAAGCCGAAGCATCCCCCGGCGGCGCAACCCAGCCATGTTCGCCCACGATGTCGGCGGCATCGCCCACGTCAGTCACGACGCAGGCCACGCCGGAGGCCATGGCCTCGGACACCACGTTGGGAAAACCTTCGGCCTTGCTCGACAGCACATGGATGTCCAGCGCCCGCATCAGCGCCGGCACGTCGTCGCGCCGCCCCAGGAAGATCAGATGGTCCAGCAGGCCGTAGTGCCGCGCCAGGGCGATCAGGTCCGCGTTGTCGCGCGACATGCCCAGCCCGATCAGCACGCAGCGCAGATCCGGATGGGCGCGCACGCTCAAGGCCAGCGCCGCCAGCAGGTTTTCATGGTCTTTCAGCGGATTCCAGCGCGCCACGCTGCCCAGCAGCGGCGCGCCCTCGGGCACGCCCCAGCGGGCGCGCAGTTCGGCAACGCCCGCCGCGTCCGGGTGCCAGACGTCCAGGTCGTAGCCATTGGGCACAACCAGCACCCGATCGGCGCGGTAGCCCCAGCCCCGGTGGACCTCGGCCGCCTTGCGGGCGCAGGCGACGATGACGCCCGGCACCCAGCCCGATACGCGGGCGCAGGCCCAGGCGGCCAGACGGGAGGAACGGCTGCTTTCACCCAGGCTGACGCCCGAATTGCGCACCCCCCAGGCCACGGCGCGGATACCGGCCAGGCGTGCCGCCAGGCCGGCGATCAGGTCGGCGTGGTACATCCAGGTCTGCACCACGTCAGGACGGCGTTCGCGCAGCAAACGGAACAGCCGCCACAGGCCACGCACATTCCCCGCCCAGCCCTGCATGTCCAGACAGATCACCTCGACGCCAGCTTCGCGCAGCCGCGCGCCCATGACGCCTTCGCCACGCATGGACACCACCGTATGCCGGACCGTGCTGCCGGGCGCCGTGGCCAGGCGAAACAGCACGGTTTCGGCGCCGCCATGCAGCAGACCCGAAATCACGTGCATCACCCGCAAGGGATAGCCAGGCTGTCCCGCCTCGTTTTCATTCATGAAGTTTCCTCGTCATCGCCACCCAGCGTCCCGTCCGCATCCGTCCAGGCATCATCCCAGGCCCGCAGAACGGCGTCCAGCCCGTAGCGGGCCCGCACCGACTCGGCCGCCGCCCGGCCCCGGGCTTCCCGCTCGTCGGGGCTGGCGCGCATCACCTGCAGCAGAGCCCGGCTCAGCGCCGCCTCGTCGTCCAGCGGCACCAGCTCGGCCAGGGTGCCGTCCAGCGTCAGTTCCGACGGTCCCGAGGGGCAGTCCGTCGCCACGCAGGGCAAGCCCAGCGCCATGGCTTCGAGCAGCGCGTTCGGAAAACCTTCGACGCGGGAATTCAGCACGAAGGCATGGGCTGTGGCCAGGTCCTCCCAGGGGGTCCGGCTGAAACCGGGCAGCCGGACGCGGGATTCCAGCCCCAATTCGCGGACGCGCTGCAGGCAGGCCTCACGCTGCGCGCCCTCGCCCCAGATGCACAAATCCCAAGCGGGGCAGTGCGGCGCGATCGCGGCGAAGCATTCGATCAGCCGGTCGAATTGTTTGACGGGATTGAAGCGCCCCAGCGCAGCCAGGGTGTGGCGCGGTCCCGCGGGTTCGTGGTCCCGGCGCTCCGGCAGTCCGTCGGGCAAGGGATTGGGGATCACCGCGAGGCGGCGCACGCCCGGCGCCACCTGCAGCAAATGGTGTGCGCTGCGGCGTGTCTGTACGGCGACGCGGCGCGCCCAGGGGTAGGTCCAACGCCGCAAGCGGCGCAGGCTGGTTTCCAGATTGACGCTGTGGGCCGGGTCGGTGCGTTCGCCAACGACCAGCGGCAGGCCCAGGCCGCGCAGGGCCAGCAGCGCCGTCACATTGACGTTGGTCAGAAAGGACAGCACCCGGTCGGGACGGGATTCCCGCGCCAGACGCCGCAGGGCAGCGAGCTTGGCCACGGGGCGCAACCAGGCCGGGCCGCGCATCAGGTCGGCCAGCCACAGCAGGCGCACGCCGGGGTCCAGCACCTGGTCGCAGCGCCCGCGTCCGGAATAGCAGCACACCAGGGTGACCTCGTCACCGCGCCGTGCCCAGGCATTGGCCAGTGTGGCCGCCACGCGCTCGGCGCCCCCCCCGTGCATGGAACTGACGAGAAACAGCATCCGCCTCGGCCGGCCGGCCGAGGCGTCGTGAGAGACCATGCGAGAATCGGCCGGCTCCGTCATCAGTTGACCCTCTCGCCCTGGAACACCTGTTCCCACAGGGCCATGATGCGCGCAGTGCCAAAGCGGTCACGCGCATCGACGGCGCGGCCGGCCAGCCGCGACCGCAGTCCGGCATCGGCCATCAGTTCGGTCAGGCCGGCCGCCAGGGCGTCGGGATCGTCGATCGGCCGGACCAGCACGCCGTCCAGACCCTCGCGGATGATTTCCCGGGGACCGGTGTCGCAATCGGCCGCCACGCACGGCAGGCCGCAGGCCATGGCTTCGATCAAGGTGTTCGACAGGCCCTCGGCCTGGGAGCTGAGCACGTACAGGTCCGCAGCGCCGTACCAGGCCGCCATATTGCCGACGCGTCCCGGCAGGCTGACGCGCTCGCCCAGACCCAGCTCGTCGCGCAGGGACTCCAGCGCCTCGCGCTGCTCGCCTTCGCCCAGAATGGTCAGATCCCAGTCGGGGAACAACGCCGCCAGTTGAGCAAAAGCCCGCAACAGGCCGTCGAAACCCTTGACCGGATGCAGACGACCTACGGCCAGCAGACGATGGCGGCCGGGCACGCACGGCGGCTCCAGCACCGGCTCGCCCTCGACCAGCGGCCAGCGCACGGCGTTGGGAATGACCTGGGCGCGGACACCGGGCAGATGTTCGTCCAGCCACTGCGCCGTGCCCCGGGTCAGGGCGACGACCGCGTCGGCGCGCGGATAGGTCCAGCGGCGCAGCCGTTCCCAGAAGGCCGGCAACGGCAGGCTGGGCGGATGGGCATGCTCGGTGGCGATCACGCGGGCACGCCCGCGCGCGGCCAGCACCGCCAGCACCGAGCCCCGGGTCATCATGCCCAGCACCACGGCCGGGCGGTGGCGGCGCACCAGCCGGCGCAGCGCCCAGACCCGCATCAGATTGCCCCACAAGGCGCCCACCGGGCCCGCACTGTCGCCCGCCAGCCCCAGCGCGTGGCGCCGCACGCCCTCCGGCAGCGGATAGGCGTCCTCACGATCATCGGTCTGGGTCACGATCATCACGCGGCAGCCGCGCGCCAACCAGCCGGCGGCCAGATCCACCGCCACGCGCTCGGCGCCGCCGCCCCGCAGCGAATGGATCACGATCATCAGGTCGATCCGTTCCACGTTCATCATGCCCCCTTGACGCTGCGCTTGGGACTACCCGACACGCTCACGACTTCAATTCCTCTGACGGTTGTACACGCCGCCAGGCCAGGCCCAGGTAGCAGACATAGGACAAGGCGTACATGCAGGCAGTCGCCAGCATGATGCCCGCCGCGCCCATGGACGGCGCCAGCACGGTGTTCATCCAGGCCTTGATGCCGAAATTCAGGACAGCGATGGCCGCCATCCAGCCGTAGCGATTCTGGCTGGCCAGCAACTGCACCAGGATCAGCACACCGAAATAGAACGGCAACTGCAACATGCCCCAGCGCAGCACGTGCGCCACGGCGACCGTGTCCTGCGCAGTGAAGGCGCCGCGTTCGAACAGCAGCGACACCAGCCAGGGCGCCAGCCACCAGCCGATCAGCACCACGATGGCGCCCAGCCCCAGCAGTACAAACGACCACTTCAGCGCCATGGCGCGGGCATGCGCCGCATCGCCTCGGGCCTGAATGTCGGCCAGCACCGGCAGCGCCGCCCGACCGACCGAGGCCGCCCCCAGGCCGATCATCAGCGACAGCAGCCGCGCCGCGTAGCCCAGGGTCGCATTGGCGTTGGCACCCAGTCCGGCCGCCGTGTACTGATCGAGGGGACCGACGAAACTCATGGCCAGTTGGCCGACCAGCATGATGCCGGCGGCGGCCGCCAGGCTGGACCACTGCGGCGCGTGCCGGCTCAGGCGCGGCCGCACCGGCACACGGTCCGCGCGTCGCGCCAGGAGATCCTGCCACACGGCCTGGACGGCATAACCCAGCAGCGTGCCCCAGAGCAGCGGCAGCACCCCGGCGCCCGCAGGTGCCGCCAGCACACAGACCAGGATGGCCAGAGCCGGCACGCTGTCGAGCAGGGTGTTGATGTGGCGTTCGTGCGCCCGCAGGCGCGCCGCACCCAGGCCCGTCCAGACCGTGAAGAAGGCGGCCGGCGCAAAGCCCAGGATCAGCAGCAGGCTCATGTCGCGCACGGTGGACGACAAACCCTGCCCCGCCACGTCCAGAATCATCGGCCAGGCCAGGCCCAGCAAGACGGCCGCCACGGCCCCCAGCACCCAGGCCCAGCCCTGCAGTTCGCCCAGGAAGCGACTGTGTTGAGCAGGCTCGTCCTGACGGCTGCGCACCAGAGCCGGGATCAGCACCACGGAACAGGCGCCGACCAGCGTCACCGGCAGCCAGCTCGCGATCGTCAGCGTGAACTGGTAAGCGTCCACGGCATCGCTGACGCCGTAGCGGTACGCCACCGCCATTTCCTTGACCGCGCCCACGGCCTTGCCCATCAACAGGAAAAAGGCCACGCGGGCCGCGCCCAGGGCGATGCGGCGATGATCGGCGTGCAACTCCGCCAGCCGGCGTTTCAGCGGCGCGAACACGTCAACAAGCCCTCACACGTCTCCTCCGCACACCCGGGTCAGCTCAGGAACTGGACGTACCAGGGCATGGCGACTTCCAGACCCCGCAGGATGTCGAATTGCGGCTCGTAGCCCAGCAGGCCACGCGCCTTGCCGATGTCGGCCTGGGAATGGCGCACGTCGCCCGCACGGAAATCGGCATGGCGCGGCGCGCGCGCATAGGCCACGCCGTTGCGCCCCAGGATGCCGCGCAGGTGCTCGAACAATTCGTTCAGGGAAGTGCGGGCGTTGAAGGCGACGTTATAGACCTGGTTGACGCCGTCCGGGCCGGCCAGGGACGCCAGCACATTGGCCTGGACGACGTTGTCGATGTAGCAGAAATCGCGGCTGGTCTCGCCGTCGCCGTTGATCACGACCTCCTGGTCGCGGATCATGGAGGACACCCATTTCGGGATCACGGCCGCGTAGGCGCCGTCCGGGTCCTGGCGCTGGCCGAAGACGTTGAAATAGCGCAGGCCGACGGTCTTGAAGCCATAGGCGCGGGCAAATACATCCGCGTACAGTTCGTTGACATACTTGGTGACCGCGTAGGGCGACAGCGGCTTGCCGATCAGGTCCTCGACCTTGGGCAGGCCGGGATGGTCGCCGTACGTCGAGCTGGAGGCCGCATAGACGAAGGATTCGACCTGGGCATCGCGCGCCGCCACCAGCATGTTCAACTGGCCGCCGACGTTGACCGCGTTGGTGGTCAAGGGATCGTTCAGCGAACGCGGCACCGAGCCCAACGCCGCCTGGTGCAGCACGTGGCGCACGCCCTTGACCGCCTGCTGGCAGGTGTCCAGGTCGCGGATGTCGCCCTCGATGAAGCGGAAGCGCGCCCACTGCGCAGGGCTGACGCGGGACTCGACCTCGTCCAGGTTGTGCCGGTAGCCGGTGGAAAAATTATCCAGGCCGACGACCGTCTGACCCAGCCCCAGCAGGGCTTCGAGCAGATTGGAGCCGATGAAGCCGGCGCAGCCCGTCACCAGCCAGGTGCGGGGCTGCGCCTGGAGCTCGGCCCGGACGGATTCGTAGCGAGAAGTCATGCAAAAGCCTCAGAGACGCAGGTCGGACTCGCTGGCGGCGAGCACGTATTTCAGGTCGTACAGCACGTGCTCGGGCTTGCCCAGCGCGCGCAGCGCGGCGGCCCCCATGGCGGCGAACTGATCATGCGCCACCGCCAGGATGATGCCGTCGTAGGCGCCGTCGGCCGGCTTGGAAACCGGCGTCAGACCGTATTCGTGCTGCGCCTCGGCCGCGTCGACCCAGGGGTCGTAGACATCCACGTCGATGCTGTATTCGCCCAGCTCGCGCACGATGTCCACCACGCGGGTGTTGCGCAGGTCGGGGCAGTTTTCCTTGAAGGTCAGGCCCATCACCAGCACGCGCGAACCCTGCACCTGGATGCGGCGCTTGGTCATGGCCTTGATCAGTTGGGACACTACGTAGCCGCCCATGGAATCATTCAGACGGCGGCCGGCCAGGATGATTTCCGGGTGATAACCGATGGACTGTGCCTTGTGGGTCAGATAGTACGGATCGACGCCGATGCAGTGCCCGCCGACCAGACCCGGCCGGAAAGGCAGGAAGTTCCATTTGGTGCCGGCGGCCTGCAACACGTCCAGCGTGTCGATGCCCAGGCGGTTGAAGATCAGGGCCAGCTCGTTGATGAGGGCGATGTTCACGTCGCGCTGCGTGTTCTCGATGACCTTGGCGGCCTCGGCGACCTTGATCGAGGGCGCCTTGTGCGTGCCCGCCGTGATGATCTGGCGATACAGCGCATCGACCAGTTCGGCGACCTCAGGCGTGGAGCCCGAGGTGACCTTGCGGATGGTGGCGACGCGGTGCTGCTTGTCGCCCGGGTTGATGCGCTCGGGGCTGTAGCCCGCGTAGAAATCCACGTTGAACTTCAGGCCGGAAATGCGCTCCAGCACCGGCACGCAGACCTCTTCCGTCGCGCCGGGGTAGACCGTGGACTCATAGATCACGATGTCGCCACGCTTGAGGACGCGGCCGATGGTCTCGCTGGCGCGCTCCAGCGGCGTCAGGTCCGGCTGCTTGTATTCGTCGATGGGCGTAGGCACGGTGACGATGAACACATTGGCGGCGGCCAGCTCGGCGGGGTCGGCCGAATAATGCAGTTGCCTGGCCTCGGCCAGTTCGGGGCCCTCGACTTCCAGCGTATGGTCACGGCCGGCGCGCAGTTCCTCGATGCGCCGCGTGTTGATGTCGAAGCCCAGCACGTCACGGTGCTTGCCGAATTCAACCGCCAGCGGCAGGCCCACGTATCCCAGACCGACAACAGCCAGACGGACGTCCTGAATGTTCATTTGGTTCTCCCCGGCATCAATGCCGATTTGACGATATGAAATTTTAATCGCGCCGTACGCCCCGCCCCAGGGACGGCAACAGCAGCCAGCGCGGCCGTCGCCAGGTCACCAGGCGGATGTACAGCCAGATGTAGGCTGCGGCGAAAACGCCCATGCTCAGGCACAGCAGCCAGGCGTTGTCCCACCAGAGCGTGGCGGGCACCAGCCCGATCAGCGCCAGCACCCACAGATAGGGCGAGGTCATGGCGTTGCACAGCGCCGGCAGCGCATGGCGGCGGTCTCGGCTGAACGTGATGCGTACCAGACGGCGAAACACCAGTTGATGCAGGTGCAGCGCGTCGGGCTGATCCACCGGCACGCCACGTTTGAACTTGCGGCGCCAGATGGAAAACAGCGTCTCGAAGACCGGGTAGAACAGCACGGCCAAGGCATAGAAGGGCGACACCCCGGGATTGCGCACCACCAGTTGCACGGCCAGCTCAGCCAGCATGAAGCCGACGAAATACGCCCCGCCATCGCCCAGGAAGACCCGGCCGAAGGGAAAATTCCAGACCAGAAAGCCCAGGGTCGCGGAGGCCAGGGACGTGGCGATGAGGAAAATGGGCATGTCCTGAACCTGCCAGGCGACCAGAGCGAGCGACACCGCCATCAGGGTGGCGATCATGCCGGCCAGGCCGTTCATGCCGTCAATGATGTTCAGGGCGTGCGTGCAACCGCCGACCGCCACCATGGTGAACAGCAGCGAAATGATCGGCCAGGTCGACAGCAGCGTATCGGCCCACGAAAGACCCACGCGCGACACGCCGCCCAGCAGCCACCAGGCGATGCCGGCCGACACGAAGGCCGCCAGCAGGCGCTTGCCGGAACCGATGTCCTTGGTGATGTCCTCGAGCAGCCCGGCGACGAACACCGGCAGCGCCGACACGAACAGTGCCGGCCACAGCCAGGTCAAGGTCATGTTGCTGGGACCCAGCACCAGCAGACCCGCCAGACTGCCGGCCACCACGGCCAGCCCGCCCACCCGGGGCGCTGCGTGGGCATGCATGGCCTGGGGCTTGTGCATGTCCGTATCGCCCGTCAGGCGACCGTGCCAGCGTTCCGATACAACGATCAGACCGCCGACCATGAAGGCGACAATTCCGATGATGGGCCAGCCGAGCGTCGCGGACAAATTGGAGGCGTTCAAGTCAGACCTATTGAGGTAAAACGAGATTATCGGCCAATTTTGTAACTTGTGGTGCGGCGCAGCGGATACAGATGCAACAAAAGGACCCCGCAGATGTGCGGTATCTGCGGGGCCCCGTCCGGGCGCACGACCGTCCGACCTGGACCGGACGGCGGATCAAACAGTCACAGGATCACAGGCCGCCCATGCACAAGTATTTGACGACCAGATAATCGTCCAGCCCGTAGTGCGAGCCCTCGCGCCCCAGGCCGGACTGCTTGACCCCGCCGAAGGGCACGGCCTCGTTGGAAATCAGCCCGGTGTTGATGCCCACCATGCCGTACTCCAGCGCCTCGGCCACGCGCCACACCCGGCCGATGTCGCGGCTGTAGAAATAGGCGGCCAGACCATATTCGGTATCGTTCGCCATGCGGACCACATCCGCGTCGTCGCTGAAACGGAACAGCGGCGCCAGCGGGCCGAAGGTTTCCTCGCGAGCGAATTTCATCGTGGGCAAGGCGTCGGCCACCACCGTCGGCTGGAAGAAGGTATGTCCCAGCGCATGGGGTTCCCCCCCGACCAGGACGCGCCCGCCCTGGGCCACGGCATCCGCAATGTGTTCCTGGACCTTGACCACCGCATCAGCATCGATCAGGGGGCCCTGCGTGACGCCCTCTTCCATGCCGTTGCCCACCTTCAGCTTGCCGACCGCCGCCACCAGCTTGCGGCTGAACGCGTCATACACCGAATCCTGCACGTAGAAACGATTGGTGCACACGCAGGTCTGCCCGGCATTGCGGTATTTGCTGGCGATGGCGCCTTCCACGGCGGCGTCCAGGTCCGCATCGTCGAACACGATGAAAGGCGCGTTGCCGCCCAGTTCCAGGGACAGCTTCTTGATCGAGGGAGCACACTGGCGCATCAGCAGGCGTCCGACCTCGGTCGAACCGGTGAAGGACAGTTTGCGCACGATCGGGCTGGACGTCATTTCACCGCCGATGGCGGGCGCATCCCCGGTCAGGACGGAGAACACGCCGGCCGGCACCCCGGCCTGTTCCGCCAGCACCGCCAGCGCCAGCGCCGAAAACGGCGTCTGCTCGGCCGGTTTGACGACCAGCGGACACCCCGCCGCCAGCGCAGCGCCGGCCTTGCGGGTGATCATGGAAGACGGGAAATTCCAGGGCGTGATGGCGGCGCAGACCCCGATGGGTTCCCGGGTGACGACGACCCGGCGGTCCCGGGCGAACGAAGGGATCACGTCGCCATAGGCGCGCTTGCCCTCTTCGGCGAACCATTCCAGGAACGCGGCGCCATAGGCGATTTCGCCCTTGGATTCGGCCAGCGGCTTGCCCTGCTCGGCGGTCATGATCAGAGCCAGATCCTGGGCGTGTTCGGTCATCAGCTCGAACCAGCGCCGCAGGATGGCTGCGCGTTCCTTGGCGGTCATCGCACGCCAAGCGCCCCAGGCGGTCTGGGCGCCCTCGATGGCCCGACGCGTTTCGGCCGCACCCATGCGGGGCACGGTGCCCAGCAGTTCGCCCGTTGCCGGGTTATGGACGGCAATGGTTTGGGCGGAATCCGCATCGCACCACTGGCCATTGAGATAAGCCTGCTGGCGCAGCAGGTCCGGTTTTTTCAGTGTCAGCATGGCTGTGCTTGTGCCTCGATTGATCGTTCATTATAATGAACGGCGTTTATTGGGATGAACAATCTGATATTAACGACCCGGCCCTTCGGGCGTCAATCCGACCCGACAGGTTCTTGCATGCAAACCGACAAAATCCTGGCGCCGGCCGTGACCCGCGCCTCTGCCGTACTGGACCTGCTGGCCCGCACCGGCCGCCCCATGGCCCTGGCCGAACTGGCCAAGACGCTGCAACTGCCCAAGAGCAGCCTGCACGTCCTGTGCGCGACGCTGGAACATCTGAATCTGGTCACGCGGCTGGACGGCGGACAGATGACGCTCGGGCCGCACGTGATGATGTGGGCCAACGCCTTCATGACGCGACTGGACATCACGCAGGAATTCTTCGCCTCCTGGGATGACATGCGCGTCCTGCCGGAAGAAACCATCACGCTGTCGGTGCGCGACGGCACCGAGGTCGTGTACATCGCCTGCCGCAACGGCAAGCATCCCCTGGGACTGCAATTCCACGCCGGCATGCGGCTGCCGGCGGTCTATACCGCCACGGGCCTGGCCATGCTCAGCACCCTGCCGGACGCCAGTGCGCGCAAGCTGCTGGACAGCCAACCCGGCGGCTGGCCCACGCCCCTGACCGATCACGGCCTGCGCGACACCGCCTCAGCCATCACCGAACTGCAACGTATCCGTCAACAGCGCTATTCGACCGACCACGAAGGGGTGCGCGACGGCATGTATTGCTTCGGCGCGCCGGTTTTCGATTCGCGCCATCCCGAGGCCGTGGCCGGGGTGGCCGTCAGCATCCGCTCGCTGGAAGCCAACCCGGCACTGGAAGAGCGCGCCGGAGACGCCATCCGCAAGCTGGCGGATCGGCTGTCGGAACGGTTGGGGGCTGTACAAGCGTTTTAAAATGGGGCCAGTCGTACCCGGAGAGCCCATGGAAATCATCCTCAACGACCACCACACGCTCATCATCGCCGCCCTCGTGATGCTCACAGGACATTGGCTGGTCTTTCGCATCAAATTCCTGTCCGCCTTCAACATCCCGGAGCCCGTAGCCGGCGGCCTGCTGGCGGCATTCATCATCACGCTGCTGAACGCCGCCACGGGCCTGACCCTCAAACTCGACACCGATCTGCAAACGACGTTCATGCTGATGTTCTTCGCCTCGATCGGCCTGAGCGCGGACTTCACGCGGCTGAAAGAAGGCGGCAAGCCGCTCGTCGTGCTGCTGGCGCTGGTCTCCCTCTTCATCGTGGCGCAGAACGCCATCGGCGTCGGACTGGCGACATTGCTGGGCCTCAAGCCCCTGATCGGCCTGGTGGTCGGCTCGATCTCGCTGACCGGCGGCCACGGCACGGCGGGCGCCTGGGGGCCGGTGCTGGAGACGCAATACGGGATCGCCGGCGCCACCACGCTGGGGATCGCAACGGCGACCTTCGGTCTGGTATTCGGCGGTCTGATCGGCGGACCGGTGGCGCGCCACCTGATCCGCAAGCAAAATCGCACACCCTTGCCGCAGACACGCGCACGCAGCGATATCGACGCCATTTCCGGCGCGCCGCGCCACGCACAGGCCGGCGAAAACGAGGAAAACAAGCGCCTGACGTTCGAGCTCATCGACCAGCCGCGCCTGATCACGGCCTATGCCGCGATCGAAACCCTGGCCATGTTCGCCGCCTGCCTGAGCAGCGCCGACCTGCTCGGCCGCTGGACGCGCGGCACGGCCCTCGAACTGCCCACCTTCATCTGGGCACTGGGCAGCGGCGTGGTGATCCGCAATGTGCTGACCCACGCCTTCCGCTTCCAGATGTTCGACCGCGCGATCGACGTGCTCGGCAACACCTCGCTGTCGCTGTTCCTGGCCATCGCGCTGGTCAGCCTGCGCCTGTGGGAACTGACCGATCTGGCCGGTCCGGTATCCATCATTCTGGCCGTGCAGGTCATGGCGATCATGCTGTACGCGACCTGGATCACCTACCGCTTCATGGGTGCGGACTACGACGCCGCCGTCGTCGCCGCCGGCCACTGCGGCTTCGGCCTGGGTGCCACGCCTACGGCCATCGCCAATATGCAGGCCGTGACCGACCGCTTCGGCCCCTCGTACAAGGCTTACCTGATCGTGCCCCTGGTCGGTGCGTTCTTCGTGGATCTGGTCAACGCAGCCATCCTGCAGCTCTTCACCCAGATTCCTTTCCTGCAATGAAAGGGGGGGAGCTTACGCCCCCACGCTGCGCCTTCGGCTTGCTGCCCCCCAAGGGGGCGCTTTTTGCCTTGGGGCGGCCCGGCGGCAAAAAATGCCCCCACGCTGCGCAGGCTTCGCCTGCTTGCAGATAAAAAAAAGCCCAAGATCCGAAGATCCTGGGCTAAATCCACCAAAGGAGGAGGGTGGAGGAGACAACCTGGGCATGTCGGGCTGCGAGGAACCTGGGTTCCGAGCCGCCGTGATTAGGGGTTTTCCCTCTGCAATCACGTTTCGACATCCGATAAGCAAAGTATATAGGCAAATCTTGCTGCAATGCAAGATCAAATTGTTGTCAATAGACAATACCCAGTGTTTTGTAGTTTTTCGATCACAAAACAGGGTAAGTCCCTAGCTGACCCTGGCCCAACCCGCCTAGATCCGGTAGGCCGTGGTGGTCATGAGCTTGGACATCAGGCGCATGGCGCCCCGCACCGGAGCAGGCAACGGTGCCGCGCCGTGATCCTCGGCGGTGGTCCGGTGGCCGATCTCGTCATCGCGCATCTGCGTCACGATCCGCCGCGAGCGCTGGTCCTGATCCGGCAGAGTGTCCAAATGCCCGTCCAGGTGCTCCTCGACCTGGCGTTCCGTTTCGGCCATGAACCCCAGGTTGTAGGGAATCCCGGCGCGGCTGGCCGCCAGCCCGAGACCAAAGGACCCGGCGTACCACAGGGGATTGAGCAGACTCGGGCGGCTGTGAAGCTCGTCCAGCCGCTGTCGACACCAGGCCAGATGATCGACCTCTTCTTCGGCAGCCTGCAACAGGACGCGGCGTATGCCCTCATCCCTGCACAGCAGCGCCTGACCTCGGTACAGGGCCTGGGCGCAGATTTCACCCACGTGGTTGACCCGCATCAGGCCGGCGGCGTGGCGGGACTCGGCATCGGACAGCACGGGATCGGCGGCAGCCGCCGGCCCGGCAGGATTGCCCCGTGCGTGGGAGACCGTGCCGTCCAGAACGCGCAAGGCGCGCCCGGCCTCGGCCAGGATCGCGTCCAGCCGGCCGGCCCGGCGACGCCATGCCGGAGCCGCGCCGCGGGGGCCCGATCCGTCCACTGACCCCTTGCTGCCCGCTGCATGCACGACCTGTTCCATGAGAAATCCTTTTCAACGATTGAGAAAGCGCCAGACCGGTTTGATCTCGGCCAGCAACCAGCACGACGGCAGAACGATGGCCAGGGCGATCAGGCCTCGACCGGTCCAGTCCTGGTCATCCTGGAGGTAGGCGTTGCACAGGCGAATGGGTTGATCCAGATAGACCATGCCCACGATCGCGCTCATCCAGCAGAAATTACCCAGGAAGAAGAGCTTGATGACCACGTTGGAGCACCGCAGGGATGCCCGCAGCACCCAGCCGCAGAGCGGCAGGCCCAGGTATTTGAACGCCGCCACGCGCCAGTCCGTCAGGGCGTCGTCCAGCGCCTTGGGAATCATCCAGCCGGCACCGATCAGACTGACCAGCAGCAGGCCGGGAACGCCGTATTCATTATAGGACCAGCCCGCACGCCGCCCTGCCTGCGCTTCACCCACCACCGCGCCCGGACGCCGCCCGGCGCGCCAGGCCTGCTCGGCAAACAGCCCCGCCAGGACCAGCAAGGGAATCTGCACCAGCATGTGCAGACTCATCAGCGCCGTCAACGACGTATGCAACCCCACCGCCACGCCGAGGCAGACCAGGGCCACGATCCACCAGGTCGTCGGCCCCGGCCGCCACGTGCCATCGGGCGCAGCAGACGATCGAGCCTCACTCATGGTGTCCCCTCTCCTTGCGGCGCCGGTTCGGCAGCACGCCCAGACAGCGTTTCAGCCGCAGTCAGCGCCAGGCCCGGGTCGTCCAGGTCCAGAATGCGCGCCAGACGGCCGTCGGGCGTCACGATGTGGAAAGCGGCGTTGTGTTCGAATTCGCCCAGTGGCGCCGGTACGACCGTGATGCCGAACAGGGCCAGCGCGGCGTCACGCTGCGCAGCTTGGGTGAAGGACAGGAATTGCCAGAGGCCGGACTCGGCGCCCATGCGCGCTGCATAACGGGTCAGATCCGGCGCCCGGTCACGGGCATCGAAACTGATGCTGATCAGCCGGATGCGATCCTGCAGTCCACGCGCCACGATCGCCTGCTGCAGGCGTTCCGTCAGGGAACCCTGGGCCAGGCACAGCGACAGACAGCGGGTGTAGAAGAAATTGATGATGGCGACGCGCCCGTCGCGGCGCAGATCCTGGCGCAGGTCCAGAACCCGGCCGTCCTCGGCCAATACCGCGGTGGCCGGTATCGCCCGGGGGTGCTGCGCCACGTCCTGGCGGCGCGCATCCTCGGCCGTCAGGACGGCAAAACCGTCCGTCAGGCCGTACAGCGATCCGAGGCCGGCCGCCAGGGCCAGCGCCAGCGCAACAATCCAGCGCACGCCAGCACCCGCCCCAGGCTATTTGCCCAGCAAGGGACGCAGATCCTCATCGCCCTTCCAGGGGGTCTGCTGATCCTTGGTTTCCTCGCGGACCTGGGCGACCGTCTTGGCGTCCGTAGCCGAGGCGGCATTGCCGAAGCTGGAGCGCACATGGGTCACCAGAGCGGCGATTTCCTCGTCGGAGAGCTTATTGAAATGCGGCATCTCGCCGTTGTACTGCGCGCCCTCGACCGTCAGCGGGCCGTGGATGCCGTGCAGCAGGATGCGGATCATGACGCCCGGATCGGACGCATCCACCCATTCGGACTTGGACAAGGGCGGGAACACCCCCGGCACCCCGGCGCCGCTGGCCTGGTGGCAGGCCACGCAGTTGGCCGTGTAGAGCTGGCCCCCATCGGCCGTCAGCGGCACGGCAAAGTCGACCGCGACGCGATCGTCCCCCAGGGACGCGGACATCGGACTGAAGCTGCTGTACAGGTAGTACACCGCCCACGCCAGCAGCACGCCGATGACCGTCAGGACGAGCTTGGGGACCGGACGGCTGCCTTCCTGCGGCTCAGGCTGCTCGCGGCGCTGCTGCTTGAATCGGGACTCACTCATTGCTTGGCTCCTTCTGCGCCGGCCTGCTTGGGGAGTTCCGGCAACAGCACGTCGGGCTTGACCGGATAGGTGTGATCCAGGCCGATCAGGTAGGCCACCAGGTCCAGCGCCTCGGGTGTGGCCACGACGACCTTGCCGGCCGGCACAAAGCTGGGCGGCAGACTGACGACCTTGTCACCCGGATCCGCCTTGTCCTTCAGACGGAACATGAAGGGAAAGGACGGCATATTGCTGCCCGGCACATAGGCGCGCGGGTTGTACAGGTGGCCCAGGTTCCAATCCACGCTGGGCTGACGGGCACCGATGTTGAACAGGTCCGGCCCGGTGCGCATGGTGCCCAGCAGGTGCGGACTGTCATAGTAGTAGTCGCCCGCGACCGGCGCGCGGCCCCAGCCGCGCTGGAAGTCCGGTGCCTGAGACTGGCTGCGCGGCTGCTGCGAATGGCAGTAGACGCAACCCATCTCGATGTAGACCTGACGCCCGCGCAATTGCTGCTCGGTATAGGGCTTCAGGCCTTCGGAGGGCGGCACGTCGGACAACTGCATATGGGGCACCACGACCAGGGTGGCGGTGGCCAGGGCGAGGGTCACCATCGCCCCGCTGAGAAGTTTGTATTCGCTTTCCATGATCAGGCACCTGCAATCGCCTGACGCTCAGGCAAAGATTTACGTTTGTGCAACAACGCGGGACCCACGCGGCTCGTGCCATAGCGCAGCGCCATCAGCACGAAGTGAACGGCGAACACCAGATGGCCCAGGGTCATCATGGCACCGCCCAGCGTACGGGCTTCGAGGTAGGGCATCGTGACCTTCACGGAATCCATGAACGGCCGGGCGGCGTCCAGCATGGCCAGGCCTTGCAGCCAGCCGCCGATCGACAGGCCGACGACATAGATGCCCATGCCCAGGACCACGAGCCAGAAGTGCACGAGGATGAGTTTCGGATGCGGCCACTCCCAGGACATGACGCGCGGCATCACGAAATAGATGGCGCCGAACATCACGATGGAGAAGAAGGCGTACAGGCCCAGGTGGGCGTGGGCCACGGTGAAGTGGGTGAAGTGCGCCACCGTGCTGACGCTGCGCAGCGCCTCGAAGGAGCCTTCGAAGGAACTGACGGTGTACATCATGGCGCCCAGCACGATGAAGCGCAGCGTGGGCGAATAGTACATGGTCTTGAACTGACCGCGCATCGTCAGGTGCTGGTTCACGGAGAACGCCAGCACGGGAATGATCATCATCATGGACTGGACGATCGACAGCGTGACCAGCCAATGCGGCACCGGACCGCCCACCAGGTGGTGGCCGCCGACCTGGCCGTAGAAGAAGGCCAGCGCCCAGAAGCCGATCAGCGACAGGTTGTAGGACTGGATCGGACGGCCGATGATCTTGGGCAGGAAGTAGTACACCGAAGCCAGGGCGATCGGGGTGTAGTACAGGCCCAGCACGTTGTGACCGAACCACCAGTTCATCGTGGCCTGTTCCACACCGAAGTGCACGCCGGGCATCTTGCCCACCAGGTACAGCACCGGGAACCAGAACAGCGCCGCACCCATGTACCAGATCGACACGTACAGGTGCTCGACCTTGCGGTTGCGCAGCGTGAACACCAGCGGCAGCGCGATCAGGGCGCCGCCCACCACCAGCAGGATGCTGATCTGCCAGGGAATTTCCAGCCACTCCAGGCCGTCATTGATGCCCACGGCGATGCTGCCCAGGCCGGCGACCAGGCCGGCGTTCCACAGCATGCAGCCCAGCAGCGCAAAACGGCCGCCGTACAGGCGCGTCTTCAGCAGACGCGGCAGCATCCAGATCGCCACGCCGAAGGCGGCCATCGGACACCAGCCGTAGGCCACCATGTTCAGGTGCAGCGTGCGCGTGCGGCCAAAGGTCAGCCAGGCGTATTCCGTCAGGAACTCGGGACTGTGCAGCTTGATGGAGCTGATCAGGCCGAAGGCCGAGGCGAATACCAGCCAGACGATGGCACAGCACAGAAAGGTGAAGGTGACGTAGGCGGTCGATTGGTCGGCCTCCAGGCGGTCGACGAGCTCTTGCTTCAGCTCGGCGGCCAGGGACGGGTCCACGACGGCCTTGCCGCCATCCGTGACGACCTGCTGCAGGCCAGCCCGCTGCTCCGGCGTGGCGGAAGGATCTTCGACGTGGCCGATTTCGCCGGTCGAGAAGATCACCCCGGCCGCCTCAGGGTTGTCGTCGAACATGTTCCGCCGAAGGGACCAGATGAAAACACCCAGTCCGGTGACGGATAATATGAAGGTCAGGAGTAATACGGTGACGGTATCCACGGCGCTTCCGATGAAAGAAAAAAGACGCGCAGAGCCTTGAAATCCAGCCCTGGCAGCCCGCTATTGTAGGCTCAGATTTGATCTATGATAAATCTGCGTCAGATTTTCAAGCCAGAATTACCCTAATCATGATACGGACATAATCAGGAACGACTCACCATGGAATGCACCATCGACTGGCAAGGCCCCGAGGGCATGCTGTTCATCACCCGCACCGGCAGCGGCCACGTCATCGCCATGGACGGCGCGCCCGACGGCGGCGGCCGCAATCTGGCCGCCCGGCCGATGGAAACCGTGCTGGCCGGCGCCGGCGGCTGCTCAGCCTATGACGTCGTGCTGATCCTGAAACGCGGCCGGCATGCCGTAACCGGCTGCCAGGTGGTCCTGACGTCCGAGCGCGCCGACACCGATCCCAAGGTCTTCACGAAAATCCACTACGCCTTCCGGATCACGGGCCGCGACCTGCCCGCCGCCGCCGTGGAACGCGCGGTGGACCTGTCGCACACGAAATACTGCTCGGCCATCGCCATGCTGGAAAAGACGGCCGAGATCACCCATTCGGTCGAGATCGTCGCGGCCTGACGCCGCTATACCGCCATCGGCGCCGTCAGCGGCGCATGATGCCGGTAGTCGTCCAGCACGAAGTCCGTCGGCTCCAGGCGCTCCAGCCATTCCGGCTCGTAGCGGCCGGTGTCCGCGTAGGCCGGGATGCGATCCGACAAGCGCAGCCGGGGTGCCGGCAGCGGATCGCGGCTAAGTTGTTCGCGCAGCATGTCCACGTGCGTTTCGTAGATGTGCGCATCGCCGATGAAATACGTGAACCAGCGCGGCTCGTAGCCTGTCAGCCGCGCCACCAGATGCGTCAGGGCGGCGCCTTCGGCCAGATTGAACGGCGTGCCCAGACCCACGTCATTGCTGCGGATGTACAGGCACAGCGACAGTTCGCGCGTCGCCGGATTCGCCAGGAACTGGTACAGCAGGTGGCAGGGCGGCAGCGCCATTTCTTCGAGCTGGGCCCAGTTCCAGCCATGAAACAGGATGCGCCGGCTGCCCGGATCGCGCATCAGCGTGTCCAGGCAGGCGCGCAACTGGTCCACGGCCTTGTAGAGCAGCACGTGCGCCCGCCCCTGGTCTGCAACCGGGCCGACCACGCGGTAGCCCTGTCCCTGCGCCGCCTCGATGCGCGCGGCAGCGTCAGCCGGCAGCAGCTTGTAGGCTGGCCACTGGCGCCACTGCACCCCATAGACCGGCCCCAGGTCGTCGGGGCCGTCACGCCAGGGGCTGTCCAGCCAGGCGCGGTTCTCGTTGGCGTTCTGATCCCAGACCCGGCAACCCAGCGCGCGGAAATCCGCCGCGCTGTCGGCCGCCCGCAGGAAACCGACCAGTTCGCCCATGGCCGACTTGAAGGCCAGGCGCTTGGTGGTGACGGCGGGAAAACCCTGGCGCAGGTCGAAGCGCAGGCAGGCGCCCGGCAGGCTGAGCGTACGCACGCCGGTGCGGTTGTCCTGCCAGGCGCCCTGATCGAAGATCGAGCGGACCAGGTCCAGATAGGCCTTCATGCAGATTGCTCCAGGATGCGCCGGGCCCGTTCGATCAGGGGCAGGTCGACCATGCGGCCATCCAGGCGAAACGCGTATTCGCCGGTCGCATCGGCGTGAGCCACCACCTGGCGCGCCCAGTCGATTTCCTCGGCCAGCGGCCGATATACGCGATGCGCCACGGGGATCTGGGCGGGATGGATGCACATCATCCCGCCGAACCCCATGTCCCGCGCCATCGTGCACGAACGCTCCAGCGCGTCCAGGTCGGTGAAGTCCGGATGGACGCAGTCCAGCGGATCAGCCAGCCCGTGCATCCGGCTGGCCTTCAGGATGTCGAAGCGGATCTGCCCGAGCACGAACCGGGCCGCCTCCGTCATCAGCCGCGTCCCCAGTTCGACCAGCAGGTCCAGGCTGCCGAAGGACAGCCGCGCCACGCCATGGGCCTCGGCAATCCGGTCCAGCGACCGCAATCCGGCGGCGGACTCGATCACCGGCATCAGGGGCTTGCCCGCCCCCGACACGATGTAGACGTGGTCCGCGATCTGCGCCTTGGGCAGGACGATGCCGGTGACCGAGGGCAGCGAACGGCACAGGGCCAGGTCGTCCTCGAACCAGGGGGTCGTGCCATCGTTGATGCGCACCCACAGGCGGTCTCCGGGATGCGCCGCCACGTGGCGTGCCAGCGCGTCGCGCGCGGCGGCCTTGGCCTCGGGCGCGACGGAGTCCTCGAGGTCGACGATCACGACGTCCGCGCCGCTGGCGACCGCCTTGGGTATGCGCTCCGGCCGGCTGGCCGGCACGAACAGCGCCGAACGCATCGATGTATCACGCATGGCAATCCCCCTCTTCAAGTCGCCGTTCAGGCCTGCACCGGGACGATACGCGCGGCGATGCGTTCGCGCCACTCACGCGGCCCGGTCTGATGGACCGAGGTGCCCTGAGCGTCGACCGCCACCGTCACCGGCATGTCACGCACCTCGAACTCGTAGATGGCTTCCATGCCCAGATCCTCGAAGCCCACCACCCGCGCGGAGCGGATGGCCTTGGACACCAGGTAGGCGGAACCACCCACGGCCATCAGGTAGGCCGAGCCATGACGGCGGATGGCCTCGATGGCGGCAGGACCGCGCTCGGCCTTGCCGATCATGGCCAGCAACCCCGCCTGTCCCAACATCATATCGGTAAACGCATCCATCCGCGTCGAGGTGGTGGGGCCCGCCGGGCCGACGACCTCGTCGCGCACCGGATCGACCGGGCCGACGTAGTAGATGACGCGCCCGCGGAAATCCACCGGCAGGGATTCACCGCGTGCCAGCATGTCCTGGATGCGCTTGTGGGCCGCGTCGCGCCCGGTCAGGATGTGGCCCGACAGCAGCAGGCGCTCGCCCGGTTTCCAGGAGGCGACTTCCTCGCGGGTCAGCGTGTCCAGGTTGACCTGACGCGAGGCCTTGTAGTCGGGCTTCCAGTGGACTTCCGGCCACTCGGACAGGGCGGGCGGCTGCAGTACCGCCGGGCCGTTGCCGTCCAGCGTGAAATGCACGTGGCGCGTGGCGGCGCAGTTCGGGATCATGGCGACCGGCTTGGAGGCGGCGTGCGTCGGGCACGTCAGGATCTTGACGTCCAGCACCGTGGTCAGCCCGCCCAGACCCTGGGCGCCAATGCCCAGCGCGTTGACCTGACGGTACAGGTCGATGCGCAGTTCTTCCAGCTTGTTCTGCGGGCCGCGCTGCAGCAGCTCGTACATATCGATGTCCTGCATCAGGGACTGCTTGGCCATGAGCATGGCCTTTTCCGCCGTGCCGCCCACGCCGATCCCCAGCATGCCCGGCGGGCACCAGCCCGCGCCCATGAGCGGCACGGTCTTGAGCACCCAGTCCACCAGCGATTCGCTGGGGTTGAGCATGGCGAACTTGGTCTTGTTTTCCGAGCCGCCGCCCTTGGCCGCGACCTGCACGTCCACCGTGTTCCCGGGGACCAGTTCGACGTGCAGCACACAGGGCGTGTTGTCGCGCGTATTGCGGCGCGTGAACAGGGGATCGTCCAGCACGGAAGCACGCAGCGGATTATCAGGATTGGTATAGCCCCGGCGCACGCCCTCGTCGCACAGTTCCTGCAGGCTGCGGCGCGTGTCGAAGCGCACGTCCATGCCCACCTTCAGGAAGACGTTGACGATGCCGGTGTCCTGGCAAATCGGGCGGTGGCCTTCGGCGCACAGGCGCGAATTGGTCAGTATCTGGGCGATGGCGTCGCGCGCCGCCGGGCTTTCTTCCAGTTCGTAGGCGCGCGCCAGATGCTGGATGTAATCCAGCGGGTGATAGATGCTGATGAATTGGACAGCGTCCTCGATCGACTGGATCAGATCGTCTTCGGTGATTGTGGTCATTTTCCTTTCCAAACCGGGGGGCGTTTCTCGGCGAACGCGGTCGCGCCTTCGCGGGCGTCCTCCGAGGTGAAGATATGGGCGACCAGGGGCCGCTGGCGTTCGAACATCTCTTCCGGGCGCCAGTTGCGCGACTGCGCCACGATGGACTTGGCCGTACGCACCGCCAGCGGGCCGTTGTCGGCGATGGCCCGCGCCATTGCCAGGGCCTCGTCCAGCGCCGCGCCGGGTTCGGCCAGGCGATTGACCAGACCCAGTTGATGCAGGCGCTCGGCGCTGAACGCCTCGCCCGTCAGCACGACCTCCATGGCCACATGATAAGGAATGCGCGAGGGCAGACGCAGCATGCCGCCCGACCCCGGCACCAGGCCGCGCCGGACTTCGGGCAGGCCGAAGCGGGCGTCACGCGCCGCCACGACCAGATCGCAGGCCAACACCAGTTCGCACCCGCCGGCCAAGGCATAGCCCTCGACGGCGGCGATCAGCGGCTTGGCGGGCGGCTGTTCGCACAGGCCGGCGAAGCCGCGCTTGCCTACGTAAGGGCGCTGGCCGGTCGCGGCAAAGGCCTTCAGGTCCATACCCGAACAGAAATTCCCCCCGGACCCGGTCAGCACGCCCAGACGCAGGTCCGGATCGTTGTCCAGGATGTCCATGGCGGCGGCCAAAGCCTGGGCCGTCTCCAGGTTGATGGCGTTGCGCGCCTGAGGCCGGTTAAGCTGCATCACCAGCACCCCGTCCAGGCGCTGCACGTCAAGGCAATCACTCATATGTTCTCCGAAAAAAGAGAAGTGGATAAAATGGCCCTTCCGGACGCGGCCCAGGCCGTGCCCGCCGGACGACACAAACCTTCGCGGGCCGGTCCCGCCATGCCATGCTTACATTCCAACAACTGATTTTATCGCTCCAGCAATATTGGGATCGCCAGGGGTGCGCCCTGCTGCAACCCTACGACATGGAAGTCGGGGCCGGCACCTCGCATACTGCCACGTTTCTGCGCGCCATCGGCCCGGAGCCCTGGCGCGCGGCCTACGTGCAACCCTCGCGCCGCCCCAAGGACGGGCGCTATGGCGAAAACCCCAACCGGCTGCAGCACTACTACCAGTTCCAGGTCGTGCTCAAGCCGGCGCCGCTCGACATTCTGGACCTGTACATCGGCTCCCTGCGCGCGTTGGGCATCGATCCGCAACAGCACGACATCCGCTTCGTCGAGGACGACTGGGAAAACCCCACGCTGGGTGCCTGGGGCCTGGGCTGGGAAGTCTGGCTGAACGGCATGGAAGTCACCCAGTTCACCTACTTCCAGCAGGTGGGCGGACTGGACTGCAATCCGACCATGGGCGAAATCACCTACGGCCTGGAACGTCTGGCCATGTACCTGCAGGGGGTGGAATCGGTCTATGACCTGGTCTGGACCCAGGGCCCCGACGGCACGCCCGTGTACTACCGCGACGTGTTCCACCAGAACGAGGTCGAACAGTCCACCTACAACTTCGAGATTGCGTCCACCGCCATGCTGTTCGCCCACTTCAACGACTACGAGGCCGAGGCCAAACGCCTGATCGAAGTCCCGCTCGCCCTGCCCGCCTACGAGGCCACCCTCAAGGCCGCCCACACGTTCAACCTGCTGGACGCGCGCGGCGCCATCAGCGTCACCGAACGCGCCACCTACATCGGCCGCATCCGTGCGCTGTCGCGTGCCGTGGCGCAAGCCTACTACGATGCGCGCGAACGCCTGGGCTTCCCCATGCTGCGGGAGGTCGCGTAAATGAACACGAATCCGAACGCGCGCCCGCTGATCGTCGAGCTGGTCACCGAAGAACTCCCTCCCAAGGCGCTGGACGCCCTGGGCCAGGCCTTCGCCGAAGGCATCCGCAAGACGCTGGACTCGCTCGGCCTGCTGGCCGCCCCCGGCGCCACCGCCTACGCCACACCCCGGCGTCTGGCCGTGCGGCTGGACGCCGTCCTGGGCCAGGCACCCGACCAGGCCTACACCGAAAAACTCATGCCTGCGGCCATCGGCCTGAACGAGGCGGGTGAGCCGACCCCCGCGCTGCTGAAAAAACTCCTGGCCAAGGGCCTGGGGCACCTGGGCGCCGCCGATCTGAGCCGCCAGCACGATGGCAAGCAGGACGTGCTCTACGCCGAAGGCACCGCCCCCGGCGCACGACTGGCCGACGGCCTGCAGCAGGCCCTGGACTACGCCGTCACCCACTTGCCCATCCCCAAGGTCATGCAATATCAGTTGGCCGATGGCCGCACCAACGTCAAGTTCGTGCGCCCGGCCCAGCACCTGCTGGCCCTGTGGGGCGCGGACGTCGTGCCCGTGCAGACCCTGGGCCTGCAGGCCGACCGGCTCACCCTGGGCCACCGCTTCCTGACGAACGGCCCGCTGTCCATCGAATCCGCCGAGTCCTGGGCTGGCCGCCTGGCCGATGACGGCCGCGTGGTGCCGTCCTTCGCCGATCGGCGCGCGCTCATCGCCCGTCAACTGGACGAATCCTCCGCCTCGCTGGGTGCAACCATCGGCCAGGACCCCGAGGTCAAGGCCCTGCTCGACGAAGTCACCGCCCTGGTCGAATACCCGACGGTCTACGTCGGCGCCTTCGAGGAAGCCTTTCTGGCCGTGCCGCCGGAATGCCTGATCCTGACGATGCGGCTGAACCAGAAATATTTCCCCCTGTTCGACCCGGCCACGGGCGCACTGACCCATCGTTTCCTGATCGTCAGCAATTCGCAGCCCGCCGATCCGACCCACATCATCCAGGGGAATCAACGCGTGGTGCGTCCGCGCCTGGCCGACGCGCAGTTCTTCTACCAGACCGACCTGAAGACCCCGCTGATCGACCGGGTGGCCGAACTGGCCAACAGCGTCTACCACAACAAGCTCGGCACTCAGTTGCAGCGCACCGAGCGCGTGCGCAAGCTGGCCCGCTGGCTGGCACCGCTGCTGGGCGGCCCCTTCGAGCCCGCCGCCCGTGCCGCCATGCTGGCGCACGCCGACCTGGGCACCCAGATGGTGGGCGAATTTCCCGAACTGCAAGGCATCATGGGGGCCTACTACGCGGCCCACGACGGCGAGCCACCCGCAGTCGTACGCGCCCTGCGTGACCAATATCGCATCCGCCTGGACGAACCGGTCACCGATGCCACGCTCGCGTCCGCCGTGCTGTACATGGCGGAGCGCGCCGAGACGCTGATCGGGATCTGGGGGATCGGCCTGGCGCCCACGGGCGAACGCGATCCCTACGGCCTGCGCCGCGCAGCCCTGGGTCTGATCAGCGCCTACGAACAGCTCACGGCCGGCGGCCAGTTGCAGGCCAGCCAGGACTCCCCGGCGCGCCTGTCCGCCCTGCTGGAACAAGCGGCGGCCAACTTCGCGCCCGGCCAGATCGCCGACGGCACGGTCGAGGCCGTGCTGGACTTCGTCTACGAACGCTGTCGCAATCAATTGGCGGCCAGCCACGAGCGCTCGGCCATCGACGCGGTGCTGGCCCTGCGCCCGCCGCTGCATCAGATCGCGGCACGCGTCCAGGCCTGCGAACGATTCGCCGCACTGCCCGAGGCTGAATCCCTGGCAGCCGCCAACAAGCGCGTCAGCAATCTGCTGAAAAAAGCCAACGACGCGCAACCCGGCTTCGACCCGGCCCTGCTGGCCGAACCGGCCGAACGTCAATTGGCCGAGACCATCGCCCGCCTGGAACCCAGATCCACCGCCCAACTGCAGGCCGGGGACTTCACCGCCAGCCTGGCCACCCTGGCCCAGGCCCGCACCGCCGTCGACGCCTTCTTCACCGACGTCATGGTCATGGCCGAAGACCCCCGCGTGCGAGCCAACCGCCTGGCCCTGCTGCGGTCTCTGCACGACCTGATGAATCAGGTGGCCGATCTGTCGAGGCTCGCCCGGTGAAACTCATCATCCTGGACCGCGACGGGGTCATCAATCAGGACAGCGACGCGTACATCAAGTCGCCGGACGAGTGGGTGCCGATCCCCGGCAGCCCGGAAGCCATCGGCCGGCTCAGCCAGGCCGGCTGGCGCGTCGTCGTGGCCACCAACCAGTCCGGCGTCGCCCGGGGCCTGTTCACCATGGAAACCCTGGGCGCGATCCACGCCCGGATGCGCCAGGTGGTGGCCGACGCGGGCGGGCGCATCGACGCCATCTTCTGCTGCCCCCACGGTCCGGACGAAGACTGTGCCTGCCGCAAGCCACTGCCCGGCATGCTGCACGACATCGCCCAGCGTCTGGACGTGCGCCTGGATGGCGTTCCGCTGGTGGGCGACAGCCTGCGCGACCTGCGCGCCGCCGCCGCCGCCCACTGCGCCCCCTGGCTGGTCCTGACCGGAAAAGGCAAAAAAACCTGGGAAACCTCGGGCACCAGCGGCGAACTGCCCGCCGGCACGCAAGTCCGCGACGATCTGGCCGCCGTGGCCGACACCTTGCTCAAGGCCGCACCATGACCCACCTGCGCTCCGCACTCTACATGGCCTGGCTGGTCGTGACGGTAATCCCCTACGCCCTGTGCTGCGTGCTATGGGCGCCCCTGCCCCTGTCGTGGCGCTATCGCCTGACCCTGGGATGGCCGCGCATGGCGTTGTGGGGAGCCCGCTGGATTCTGGGCATGCGCTATCAGGCGCAAGGCTGGGAGCACCTGCCCACCTCAGGCCCGGCCATCATTCTGTCCAAGCACCAGTCCGCCTGGGAAACCTTGTATTTCGCGGTCAAGCTGCCACGCGACGTGGTCTTCGTCTACAAAAAAGAATTGCACCGCGTACCCTTCTTCGGCTGGGGTCTGGCCCTGCTCAGCATGATCCCCATCGACCGCACCAAGGGCAAGGAATCCTTCGATCAGGTGGTCAAGATCGGCAGCCGGCGCCTGGAAGAAGGCCGCTGGCCGGTGCTGTTTCCCGAAGGCACCCGCGTCGCGCCCGGCCAGATCGGCCGTTACAAGCAAGGTGGCGCGCTGCTGGCCTGCCACACCGGTGCGCCGGTGATCCCGGTTGCCCACAATGCCGGCGAATGCTGGCCCCGCAACGCCTTCCTGAAGACGCCGGGCCTGGTGACCGTGTCCTTCGGCCCCGCCATCGATCCTGCCGGCCACACGCCGACTTCCCTGAACGACGCCGTGCGCGACTGGATCGAGGCCGAGATGCGGCGCCTCAATCCCGAGCGCTATGCGAACCGCTGACCCCCCGCCCGCCCTGCCCCCGGACGCGCGCTGGCTGACCCTGGCGCTGGACGACGGGCTGCTGGGCTACACGCTGCGCCGGGCACGCCGCACGACGATCGGCTTGCACATCCGTGACACCGGCCTGGCGATCCAGGCTCCTGCCTGGGCCACGCGCGCACAGATCGAGGACGCCATCCGCCACAAGGCCGCCTGGATCAGGGACAAGCTCCGGGACCGCGACCGGCGGCTGGAGCTGCTGGCCCTGCAGGCCGGCCAATGGTGCGCGGGCGGCCGCATCCCCTACCTGGGTGTCGCCATCGAACTGCGGCTGGACGGTGCCCGGTCGGCCCGCTACGAAGGCGATCCCGACACACCCGCCGCCGGCGACCGCCTGTTTCTGCCCCTGCCCGACACGGCGGACACCAGCCGCATCCAGGAGCGTGCCCAGGCCTGGCTGCAGACGCGCGCACGGATCGATTTCGAGATTCGGCTGCGGCGCTGTCTGGATCAGGCAGAGCAATCGATCGCCGGCTGGGGCCTGTCTTCCGCCCAGGGCCGCTGGGGCTCATGCACCAGCCAGCGGCGCATCCGCCTGAACTGGCGCCTGATCCATTTCGCCCCAGCCCTGATCGACTACGTGGTCGCCCACGAAGTCGCCCATCTGAAAGAAATGAACCACAGCCCAGCCT
This sequence comes from Castellaniella sp., assembly GCF_049650445.1. Lineage (GTDB taxonomy): Bacteria > Pseudomonadota > Gammaproteobacteria > Burkholderiales > Burkholderiaceae_B > Castellaniella. The sequence continues at coordinate 134,427 of NZ_JBASAD010000011.1, forward strand.
TCTGGCGCGAGGTCGAGCGCCTGTGCCCGGACTTCTGGACGGCGCGCGACACGCTGCGCCGCCAGCCTCCGGACACCCTGCCGTTGATCTGAGGCCACTGCGCGACCGACGGGTCGATCACGATAGCCCGCGCCAGGCCCGGGGTCACGCCATGGCACAGGTTTACGCCATCCTGAATGTCGGTTAATGTGCAGCGCTGTCGCGCTTTGCTTTGACGGACCTGCTTTTACCGGCCTCTTACAGACTCATCTCGGACAAGTGACCACATGAACGAAAACAACACCAACCTTCCTGTGATCGTGGGTTATGACACCTCCCCGGAAAGCGCGTTCGCGCTCGAATGGGCCACCCGGGTCGCGCAGCACCGGGGCTGCGCCTTGCGGGTGATTTCCGCCGCCGACATCGATCTGTCCAGCATCGAACTGGCGCGCCCCGGCATCCAGGAAATGTACCTGGACCAGGCCCAGCAACAGGCCCAGGAAGGCGCGGACCTGGCCAAAACCTTTGCCGCCGGCATCCTGGTCACGTCCGAAGGACAGCCGGGCAGCGCCGCCGGCGCTCTGGTCAATGCCTCGCGGCAAGGCTCTCTGCTGGTCGTCGGCCACCGCGCCCGGGGCCTGCTGCCCGACATGCTGCTGGGCTCGGTCGCCTTCAAGGCGACCCATCACGCCGCCTGCCCGGTCGCCATCGTGCGCAAATCGCCGCGCCCCCTGCCCTGCGCGACGTACCCGGTGGTGGCGGGTGTGGACGGCTCGGAACACGGCACCCATGCCTTGCAAGAGGCCGCACGCCTGGCCGCCGATACCGGCTCGTTCCTGCGGATCGTCGCCGCCTGGGAACGCCCCAGCCAGGCACTCTGGTCGCTGGCTTCGCGGCGACATCTGACCCAAAAGGACGGCACCCAGGGAGGCTACTCCGATGCGGAGATTCAGCTCATCTACGAAAAAATCGTCGCGGAGATCGAACAACGGGCGCAGCGGATCGCGCAACAAGCCGCCGACGAGGTCCGCCAACACCATCCGGATCTCAGGACGGAACTGCACATCAGCGAAGGCGCCGCCGACCACGTCATCCTCGAAGCCTCCACCGACGCCAGCATGATCGCCGTAGGCGCCCGGGGTCTGGGCGATCTGCAGAACCTGCACCTGGGCTCGATCAGCCGCAAAGTCATGCAAAAGGCCGAATGCGCGGTCTATGTCGTGCGCTAAGATGAGCGCAGGCACACCGTTTTTCGATAGGATTTCGCCATGAGATTACTGCACACCATGCTGCGCGTCGGCAACCTGGACCGTTCCCTGATGTTCTACACAGAGACGCTGGGCATGCGGCTGCTGCGCCGCAAGGACTACCCCGAGGGCCGTTTCACCCTGGCCTTCGTCGGCTACCAGGACGAGGCCGAGGGCGCCGTCATCGAGCTGACCCACAACTGGGACACCGACCGCTACGAGATCGGCACCGGCTACGGCCACATCGCCATCGAGGTCGAGGACGCCTACGACACCTGCGCCACCATCAAGTCACGCGGCGGTCTGGTCGTACGCGAAGCCGGCCCGATGAAGCACGGCACCACCGTGATCGCTTTTGTCGAAGACCCTGACGGCTACAAGATCGAACTGATCCAGCGCGCTGGTCGCGAAGACTAGATCACGCTGTCGGCGTCACGCCGGCGGCCGATAGGGCATCGGCCATGTCCATGAACTGGGCCACCGTCAATTCCTGAGGCCGCGCCGTAGGCGCCACCCCCAGGGCATCCCAGTCCAGCCATTCCGCCCAGGCGCCCAGGCTGCCCCGGATCATCTTGCGGCGCTGTTCGAAGACCCGCGCCACCAGCCGTTCGAACACCCGCGCGTCGCGGGGCTGGCGCAGCGTATCGGCTGCCAGCGGACGCATGCGTACCACGGCCGACATCACGCGTGGCGGCGGATCGAACGCATCAGGCGGCACGTCGAACAGGTGCGTCATGCGGTAGCGCGCCTGCAGCATGACGGACAGGCGTCCGTACTGGGTGTCGCCGGGACGGGCCACCATGCGGTCGATGACTTCGCGCTGCAGCATGAAATGCTGGTCGCGGACCCGGTCGGCCCAGCGCAGCAGATGGAACAGCAAGGGGCTGGAAATGTTATAGGGCAGGTTGCCCACCACGCGCAGCCGGGCGTCCTGTGCCTCGGCCGCACCCGCCTGGGCACCAGCAGCAGGCGCCAGATCGCCGAAATCCACCGTCAGAGCATCGGCCTCGACCACCCGCAGACGGTCCTCGCCCCAGCGGCCGCGCAGGCGACGGGCCAGATCACGGTCCAGTTCGACCACGGTCAGCCGGTCCAGCCGGTCCAGCAGCGGCGCCGTCAGCGCCGACAGGCCCGGACCGATCTCGACCATGGCGTCGCCAGGCTGCGGATCGATGGCGCGCACGATGGAGTCCACCACCGACTCGTCGGCCAGGAAGTGCTGGCCGAAGCGTTTGCGCGCCTGGTGCACCATCAGCGGCTGCCGCCGGCCGCCTTTTCCAGGCGGTTGTCGATATAGGCCTGGCCGCGCAACTGGTCGAGCCAGTCTTCATAGGCCGGCCCGATGCGGCGCTGCATCAGTTCGCGGCGCGCCTGCATGCGGCGGAATTCCTGCTCCATGTTCTTGGTCTGGCGGCCCTCGACCTGGATCAGGTGCCAGCCGAACGGCGACTTGATCGGTTCGCTGATCTGGCCGTCCTTCAGCGCGTTCATGGCCTGCTCGAAAGCCGGCACGGTCTCGCCGGGGTTCAGCCAGCCGAGATCGCCACCCTGAGGCGCGGAAGCGTCCTCGGAATAGCGCTTGGCCAGTTCAGTAAAGGATTCGCCGTGCTCGATGCGGGTACGCAGGCCTTCGAGGATGGCACGGGCCTTGTCGTCGCTCATGACCTTGGAGGTCTTGATCAGGATGTGGCGGGCATGGGTCTGCGTGACCATCATGGGGCCCGAGGGCGTCGGCGCGCGCGACGCCTGGGCCTGGGCCTGGGCCTGCTGAGCCTGCGCCTGAGCGGGCTTCGCCGCCCCGGAGGACTTGGGTGCCGGGCGCTGGGCGTAGCCGCGGCGCAGAACCTTCAGGATGTGGAAGCCACGGCCGCTCTGCACGATCCCGCTGACGCCTCCCGGCGGCGTGTTGGCGACCGCCTGCGCGAACAGGTCGGGCCAGTCGTGCAAGGGCCGGATGCCCATATTGCCGCCCTCCAGGGCCTGGGGCCCGTTCGACGAAGCTGCCGCGACACCGGCAAAATCGGCACCGGACTTCAGCTTGCGCAGAATGGCCTCGGCCTGTTTGCGCTTTTCCTGGACCGTGCTTTCGGCGGCGTAGTCGGGGACTTCGATCAGGATCTGCGCCAGTTCGACCAGTTCGGGACCGGTCGGAGCCGGCGCCGGCTCGGGTTCCGGCGCGGGTGCAGGCGCAGGCGCGGCCATCGGCTGGCCGGCGTTCATGGACAGGAAGGCATCGACGTCGCTGTTGCTGATGGTGATGCGATCCTCGACGAAGCGCTGACGCAGGATGTCGTCCTGGATCTGGGAGCGCAGATCGGTGCGGTAGTCGTCCCAATTCATGCCGCTGTTGGCGATTTCATGCCGCAACTGATCCACCGTGATGCGGTTGCGCTGGGCAATGGTCTGCACCGCCTGATCGACCTGGGCGTCGGACACCCGGATGCCGACGCGCTGGGCCTCGTGATCCTGCAGAGCCGCATTGATCATCTGCTGCAGCACCTGCCGCCGAAGCACGGCCGCCTCGGGCACCGGAATACGCTGCTGTTCCATCTGGCGGCGCACCTGAACCGCCTTGGCGTCCACCTGGGCCAGCGTGATGACTTCTTTGTCGACGATGGCGGCGATGCCGTCCACGAATTGCTGGGACGACGCCGGAGCGGGTGCGGCCTGGGCCGGACGGTTCGCCGGCTTGCCGGCAGCCAACGCGGACGCCGACACCCAGGCGCTCAGCACGATGGTCAGCGACAGTGCGCGGGCGGGATGACGCAAGCCAGACATCATTCGTACCTCTCAAAAACAGTTTTTTCAGGCGTGGGGGGAGTCACGGGCCGGTAGCCAATGACGCGATCACTCAGCAGGGACATGGGATCGGTGCCCAAGGAACCCAGACCGGTAAGCTCTAGTTGCAGGAACAGCGCAGTGTTGGTCTTCTGGGCCGACACCGCGTAGCGTTGCATCACCACGCGCGCAGCCCAGCCGCCGTCGCCCCGGTATTCCAGACCCATGATGGACTGGGTATTGCGCTTTTCGGCCAGGGAATAATCGTAGCGCCCCACCCCGTACCAACGCCGGGACAGCGGCCACTGGGTGCTCAGGCTGACCTGTTCACGGGACTCGGGCACGGTGCCATAGGGCAGCACCCCGTAAGGATCGGCATAGCTATTGACGTCGCGCTCGTAGCGATAGGACAGCGACACCGTCGCCAGGCGCTTCGGCGCCCAGCGCACGCCACTGCTGAGCCGGTTGCGCCTCTGGGTCTCGTGGTCGAACTGCCCATCGAAATACACCGAGAACGTATCGGTCAGCGCGGCCTTGGCCCCGACCAGATAATCCGACTGGGTGCCGCTGCGCGGTGCCTCGCCGGCCAGCGTCACCTTCTGCTGGTCGAAGTAGAAACGCTGGGCGAACGACAGGGACAGGCGCTCGAACCCGGTGTCCGCGTCCAACCAGCGGCTGGTCAGACCGGCGGTCAACTGGTTGGCATTGGAGATGCGATCCCAGCCGCCGCTGAAGATATTTTCATCGAAAGCCTGCTGGTAATTGAAGGTCGCCAGCCCCGTGTCGAACACGGGCAGGTTCGACTGATCACGGTACGGCACGTACAGGTAGTACAGGCGCGGCTCCAGCGTCTGGATGGCGGCGTTGCCGAACAACGAGGCGTTGCGCTCGAAAGTCAGGCCGGTGTCCACAGAGGCGATCGGCAGCACCCGAGACTGGCTGGTGGGACGCCCGGCGAAACGCGTCATGCCCGGCTCGGTGGCGAACCATTCGGTTTCATACTGGCTCATGTGCAGGCCGACCTTCGGGGTCAGGTAGGCGCCGGGCAGCACGAAAGGCCGCGCAATCGAGGTATAGGAGGTCAGGCGCGTACCATTGGGCATCAGGCGCTTGCCGGACTGATCGGGAAAGGCATCGCCGCGATAGATCGGCGCGATGAAGCGGGTCGCCGTGTTCTCGGACACCACATCCAGGCCATGCCAGCCGTAGCGCCGCGCGTTGAAGGTCAACTGAGGCAGCATGTCGTAGGGCGGCGCCAGGAAGGACCCGGTGCTGTCCTGCAAGGTCTGGTAGCGGTAGAACTGCAGCGAGCCGGACAGATAGCGGCTGTCGGACCAGGACAGCAGTGCCTGGCTGGGCATGTAGGTGATGGCCGCGTCCGTCAGCCCGAAGGACGAGAAATCACGGAAATAATCGTCGTCCGAGACCTTGCGCGCATCCAGGTAGGCGCTGAAGCCCTGGCCCAGCGTCTGGGTGTGCTGCATCGAATACATCCAGCGCTTGTTGCCCGTCTGCTGGTCGCGCATGATGTAGGTGCCGAACAGTTCGGAATGGGAACTGCCGCTCATGTGACGGAATTCGGTGCCCAGCAGCAGACCGCGCTTGGTGAGATAGCGGGGAAACAGCGTCGCGTCGTAATTCGGCGCCAGGTTCAGATAATACGGCGTGGTCAGCTCGATCCCGCCGTTGCTGGACGTGCCATAGGTCGGCACCAGAAAGCCGGACTTGCGGTCCTTGCCCAGCGGGAACGTCAAATAGGGTGAATACAGGATCGGCGCACCCTTGAAATACAGCACACCGTTGCGCGCGACACCTTCGTTTTCATCCAGGTACAGATCAACGCGACTTGAATCGATGTACCAGGCGGGGTCCGGCCCCGTCCAGCCGCTGTAGCGCAGGTTTTTCAGGCGCATGTGCTGACGGCTGATGATGTCGGCTTCGTCGGCCTGCCCGACGCCGCCCGTGCCGCCCAGCCAGAAGCGCGGCTGCTCGACCAGGCCCTGTTCGGTCTCGACGTTGTAACGCAGATGCGGACCGCGCACGATATTGCCATCGCGAACCATCAGGCCATTGCCGCGGACATCGGCTTCGCCCGTGGATTGCAGGTAGTCGATGCGATCGCCCTTGATCACGGAATCCAGACGGCGGACCTGGGCGTTGCCTTGCAGAATCACCCGCCCATCCGCATCGCGGCTGATGTCATCGCCGATCAGAAACGACGGCAGGGCGTCGTCCTTGAGCCCCGGATGCAGCCGCAGGCTGCCGACCATCCGCATGCCGCCGTCCGCATCCGGCGCGGGCGGTGCAGCCAGAGCCGGCGCCGACAGGCATAGGCCCAGGCCCAGGCCCAGGCCCAGGCCCAGGAAGATGATGCGACCGATCCAATGCGCCAAGACCCGGTTCCCCGAAATGGTTGAAAGAAACAACGGCCGATCGGTCCACCCGCGACGACCAGCGACCCAGTATTATAGAGAAGCCGGGCCGCATCGTGTCCGCTCATCCAGCCGGTCGATCCGCTGCCCCTTTCCTATCCCGAATTTCTCTCGAATCCCGCGCATGATCCCTACCTCCACCCCGGACCTCCGCCTGGACGCCCTGCGCCACTGGCTGGGCCTGCACGCCGACCGGCTGGGCCTGGTCCTGGACAGCCTGGCACCTGTTTCCGGCGATGCCAGCTTCCGCCGCTATTTCCGCCTGCAGTCCACGGGCGGCACCCTGATCGCCATGGACGCCCCGCCGCCCCACGAGGACTGCGCGCCCTTCGTCCGCATCGCCGGGCTGCTGGCGCAAGGCGGGTTGCGCGTCCCCGAGATCCTGGCCCAGGATCTGGACCAGGGCTTCCTGCTGCTCACCGACCTGGGCAAGCACACCTTCTACGAGGTCTTGCGCGACGGTCTGGAACAGGACGAGGCCGCCCTGCAGCGGCATTACCGGGGCGCCCTGCGCGCCCTGGTCGCGTTGCAGCAATGCCCGGCCGACAGCCTGCCGCCCTATGACGAAGCCCGCCTGCTCGAAGAACTGGCCGTCTTTCCGCAGTGGTATCTACGCACTCATCTGGCCCACACGCCCGATGCCGCTGCCGAGGCCGCGCTGGCGGACATCTTCGGCCTGCTGGCACAGCGGGCGGCGGCGCAGCCGCGCGTCCTGGTGCACCGGGACTTCCATTCGCCCAACCTGATGCTCGGCGCCGACACGCCGGACTCTGCTCCCGGCATCATCGATTTCCAGGACGCCCTGAACGGCCCGATCAGCTACGACATCGCCTCGCTGGCCATGGATGCCCGCACCACCTGGGACGAAGCCCGCCAGCTCGACTGGGCCATCCGCTACTGGGAATACGCCCGGGCGGCGGGGCTGCCGGTCCCGGATGACTTCGCCGACTTCCACGTCGACTACGAATGGATGGGGCTGCAGCGCAACCTGCGTATTCTGGGCGTCTTCGCTCGCCTGTCGCACCGCGACGGCAAGCACCACTACCTGGACCACATGCCCCGGGTGCGGACCTACGTGAACCAGGTCGCGGGGCGCTACGCCGTCTTCCGTCCCCTGCTGCGCCTGCTGGATCAGGCCGAACAGACACCCAAGACCGAGGGATTTTCGTTCTAGTCAGGCCCCCGCTCATCAAGGAATCATCACCATGCGCGCCATGATTCTGGCCGCCGGACGCGGCGAACGCATGCGCCCGCTGACGGACACTTGCCCCAAACCCTTGCTGCCCGTGGGCGGCCGCCCCCTGATTGCCTGGCACCTGGCACACCTGGCCCGCGCCGGCATCACCGACGTTCTGGTGAACCACGCCTGGCTGGGCGAACGGATCGAGGCCGCGCTGGGTGACGGCCGAGCGTACGGCGTGCGGCTGCGCTATTCAGCCGAATCCCCCGCCCTGGAAACAGCGGGCGGCATCGCACGCGCCCTGCCGTTCTTCCAGGACCAGCCCTTCCTGGTCCTGAACGGCGACGTCTGGTGCGACTGGGACCCCGCGCGGGCGCCGCGCCTGGCGGCCGCGTGGCCGGCCGACCGCCTGGCCCATCTGGTTCTGGTGGCCAACCCCGACCACCACCCCGAAGGCGATTTCGTTCTGCAGGCCGACGGCGGAGTCGCACCGCGCACGGACAGCGACGCAGGCCATCCGGATGGCCTCGGGCACGCGTCAGCGGCGCAATCCCTGACCGCGCCGACCGCCGCACTGACCTTCGCCGGCATCGGCCTGTATCGCCCCTCCCTGTTCGCCGACACCGATCCGGATCAGCCCGCGCCGCTCGCGCCACTGCTGCGCCAGGCGATGGCGGCCCACGCCGTGAGCGGCGAACGGCACACGGGACGCTGGATCGACGTCGGCACGCCCGCGCGCCTGGCGGCCCTGGACGCCGAACTGGGGGAGCGCACGATGAGTCCGGACACCTGACCACCCCCATCAAATCGCAACCGGATGTAGGTCCGCCCCCAGGAAAACCACGAAAACGTTTATCCTATTCGGTTTCGCGCCCGCGCGCCCAAGCGGCGCGGCGCTTTGTGCAGGCTTCACGCAATTCAGGAATTTCGTCATGTCGCTCGGCCCCAAACGCCCCACCTTCAAGCCCACGCCCTACGGCTATACCCGGCGCAGCCGTGGCATCCCTCGTTGGCTGATGCTGCTGATCACCGGCGTGGTGCTGGGTGCCGGGGGTGTGCTGTTCCTGCAGCGCAGCTACGGCCCGCAGCGCCTCACGGTCGAACAATCCGAGCAATTGCGCTCGGACCTGAACACCTCCAACATGGAAAGCCAGCGCCTGTCCATCGAGTCTGAAAAGATCAAGACCGAAATCAAGCAGGCGCGCCAGGATCAGCAGGAGCAGGCCGCCCGCGCCGAACAGGCGCGCAAGCAGACCGCCGACATGGAGGCCGGTCTCGCCAGCCTGATCCAGGCCATCCCCCCCGATCCGCGCGGCACCTCGCCGGGCATTCGTGGCGCCGACATGGTCGCGCGCGATGCCGGCGTGGACTACCGCATCCTGTTGATCCAGGATCTGCCGGAAGGCCGATCCGAGGTCCCCGCCCTGCGCGGCCGGATCAAACTGATCGCCCAGGGGGCCTACCCCAACGGCAACACGGGCTACATCGATCTGGCCGAGCAGCCCCTGGACATGGGCCGCTACATCGTCATCGAAGGCCGCGCCGAACTGCCGAACAAGGCCTTCCGGCCACGCCAGGTCACCATCCAGGTCATGGGCGAAGGGTCCGACAAGGTCATCGCCACGCGCACTTTCCACGTGGTGGCCGGACGCTGATCGGCACGCCCCCCCAGCAAAAGCTCAAATGCCCGCCGCCTCGTACCTTGCAAGGCACTCGGATTCGATAGGCATGGGACAGTCCGCAAGGGACTGCCCCATGTCCGATCTCATCCGGGCATTTGAATTTATGAAACGTGCTGCAGAAAGTCCCGCAGCCGTTGACTCGGCGGCTGACTGAGCAAGGCCGCAGGCTCGCCGTCCTCGGCGATCTTGCCGCCGTCCATGAAGATCAGGCGACTGCCGACCTTGCGGGCGAACTCCATTTCGTGGGTGACCACGATCATGGTCATGCCTGCCTCGGCCACGTCCTGCATCACTTTCAGGACCTCGTGGCGCAGTTCCGGGTCCAGCGCCGACGTCGGTTCGTCGAACAGCATCAGCAGCGGCTTGATGGCCAATGCGCGGGCGATCGCCACGCGTTGTTGCTGGCCACCGGACAACTGCCCGGGATAGTGACCGGCGCGTTCGGCCAGCCCCACCTTGGACAGCAGTTCCAGCGCCTGTGCGCGGGCCTGGTCGCGGGGCGTGCCCCGGGTGTGGACGGGACCGAACATGACGTTCTCCAGCGCCGTGAGCTGGGGAAACAGATTGAACTGCTGGAACACCATGCCGGCCTCTCGGCGCAGTTCTCGCACCTGAGCCGGCGGCCCCAGGACACTGTGGCCGTTGACGATGATATCCCCGCCCTGGATGGTTTCCAGCACGTTGATGCAGCGCAGAAAGGTGGATTTGCCCGAACCGGACGGCCCCACCACGACCACGACCTCGCCCGCATCGATGCTCAGGTCGATGCCGTCGAGGACGACATTGTCGCCAAAGCACTTGGTGACGTTCTTGAATTCGACGATGCTCATACGATGCGCGTCCTGTGTTCGATGTATTTCAACGCCAGCGCGATGCAGCCCGTCATGATCAGGTAGATCACCGCCACCGCGCCCCAGATTTCCACGGCACGGAAATTACCGGCGATGATTTCCTGACCCTGGCGGGTGAGTTCAGCCACCCCGATCACGATGAACAGGGACGAGTCCTTGAGGCTGATGATGCACTGGTTGCCCATCGTGGGAATCATGCGCCGCAGCGCCACCGGACCGATGATGCGCGCCAGGATCTTGTGAAACGGCAGACCCATGGCCTGCCCGGCTTCGTACAGGCCCTTGGGCACCGACAGCAGGCCGGCGCGCACGATCTCGGCAATATAGGCGCCCGAATTGATCATCAGCGTCACGGTCGCGGCCGTGAAGCCATCGATGCGCAAGTTCACCAGCAGCGGCAGCGCGAAATAGATGAACATCACCTGGACCACGATCGGCGTGCCACGGATCACCAGGATGTAGACCTGGGACAGAAAGGACAGCACCAGCGGCACCCAGGAAAAAAAGCGCCAGACCAACAAGGCCAGCACCGCCAGTCGCAGCGCCCACCAGGCCTCGTCGGGCACGCCGGCCAGAGGACCGTCGCCCAGCCAGGATGCCAGCCGCAGCAGGATCACGGCAAGCACCACGATCACGAGGCTCCAGGCCAGGGAACGGCGCGTCACGGGCACCGGCACGTACGTCACCACGACCCCGGACAGGGCGCCGATGATCGTGCCGCCCACCAGGCCCAGCAGGGTGATCTGGATCGTCATCCAAGCACCAGCCATCAGGTCGGGCCAGGCGGCCCAGATAGCGGACCATTCAAAAGTCATGGTCTTTCCCCATCAAAACAGGCATCCGCGTCACGGATACCGAAAATACGGCAACGGCGGCCGGACGCAGGCATCCGGCCGCCGTTGAATCAATCAGCCGCGGTCAGTTTACGGCGCTGGCCTTCTTGCCGAACCAGGTTTCATACAGCTTGTCGTAGGTGCCGTTGGACTTCAATTCCGCCAAGGCCTTGTTGACGACGGGCACCAGTTCGCTGCCCTTGGGGAAGGCAATGCCGTAGAAGTCGCCGCTCTTGAGCGAACCGACGACCTTGACCTTGCCGTTGCCGGCGGTCTTGGCGTAGTACTGGACGTTGGGCGTGTCGTGCACCACGGCGTCCACACGACCGGTGGCCAGTTCCAGGAAGGCGTTGTCGATGTTCGGGAAGAGCTTGAGCTTGGCCGAGGGCACGTTGGCCTTCATGTAGTCCACCGTCGCGGTGCCGATCTTCACGGCCACCGTCTTGCCTTCCAGGTCCTTCGCGGTCTTGATCGGGCTGTCGTTGGCCACCAGAATGGCCAGGCCGGACTCATAGTAAGGCTCGGAGAAGTCGATGACCTTGGCGCGGTCCTCGCGGATGGTGATCCCGGCCAGGGCCACGTCCACGTTGCGCGTCTGCAGGCCCGGGATGATGCCGTTGAAGTCCATCGGCTGCAGCTTGTAGGTCAGCCCGGCCTGCTTGGCGATGGCGTCCCACAACTGGACGTCGAACCCGGTGTATTTGCCGTTCTGCTTGAACTCGAACGGCACGAAGGCCGTATCGGTGGCGACGATCAGGTCCTTGGCGGACGCCTGGGTCATCGGCAGGGCCAGGGTCAGGGCCAGCCCCGCCAGGGCCGCTTTGAAGGTCTTGGACAGCATCATGTAGTCTCCTTGTGGAAGTCTTTGCTGCGGCCGGTACGCCGCGTTCTCATTCATGTTAACTGAAATGCCCGTGATTCCCGCGCCCCAAAAGGCCGGAATCACGGGCATGCGCCGCAATTTTCGGGAAATCCCCTAAATTAAAAAGCGGGGACGATGGCGCCCTTGTAGTGCTCCAGGATGTAGTCGCGGACCTTGGCGGAGTGCAGGGCATCGACCAGCTTGCGGATCGCGGGATCGTCCTTGCGATCTTCGCGGACCGCCACCAGGTTGGCGTAGGGAGAATCCTTGTCCTCGATGAACAGGGCGTCCTTCACCGGGTTCAGGCCGGCTTCCAGCGCGTAGTTGGTGTTGATCAGGGCCACGTCCACGTCGGGCAGCACGCGCGGCAGGGTGGCGGCTTCCAGTTCGCGGAACTTCAGGTGCTTGGGGTTTTCCGACACGTCGCGGGCGGTCGCCAGGATGTTGCTCGGGTCCTTCAGCTTGATCAGGCCTTGCTTTTGCAACAGCAGCAGGGCGCGAGCGCCGTTCGAGGGATCATTCGGGATGGCGATCTGAGCGCCGTCCTTCAGGTCCTTGATGTCCTTGATCTTCTGCGAGTAGGCACCAAAGGGCTCGACGTGGACCAGACCCACCGGCACCAGCTTCGTGCCGTGTTCCTTGTTGAAGGAATCCAGGTAAGGCTGATGCTGGAAGAAATTGACGTCGATCTGCTTGTCGGAGACCTGCAGATTGGGCTGGACGTAGTCGGTGAAGACCTTGATGTCCAGATCCACGCCTTCCTTGGCCAGATCGGGCTTGACGAATTCCAGCAGCTCGGCGTGCGGCACGGGGGTGGCCGCCACGGACAGCTTGGCCGCCTGCGCCGGAGCGGCGAAGGCCAGGGGCAATGCCAGCGCCAGAACCGGCGCGAATTTCTTGAACATGAAAACTCTCCTAAAAACCCAGAAACAACTACCGTCTGTTGAGCTTGGCCACCCAGCGGTCGCCGAGCACTTGAAAAACCTGAACCATGACCACCAGAATTACGACCGTGACGACCATGACGTCGCCCTGATAGCGTTGATAGCCGTAGCGCACCGCCAGGTCACCCAGACCGCCGCCGCCGATCACGCCCGACATCGCGGAATAGCCGACCAGGGTGATGGCCGTGACCACAATGGCCGCCAGGATGCCGGTGGTCGCCTCCGGCAGCAGCGCCCACAGCACCGTCTGGCGGGACGTCGCCCCCATGGCGCGGCAGGCTTCGTTCACCCCCGGGTCCAGTTCGCGCAATACGTTCTCCACCAGCCGGGCGAAGAACGGCGCGGCGCTCGCCACCAGCGGCGGAATCGAGCCCTGAACGCCCAGTGCCGTCCCCACCACCAGGCGGGAAAACGGAATCATCACGATCAGCAGGATCAGGAACGGCACCGAACGCATCACGTTCACGATGAACGCGACCGTCTGGTACACCGCGCGGTTGTCCATGGCCTGCCCCGGACTGGACAGAAACAGCAGCACCCCGACCGGCAGACCGATCAGCACGGTGAACAGCAGAGAAAAGCCCGTCATCAGCAAAGTGTCGATCGTGGCTGCGCCGATCATCCACCAATCCACATTCGCCATCATGGCCGCAATACCTCGTAATCGACGCCTGCCGCATCCAGCGCGGGGGCGAGTCCATCCAGACCGGCCCCGGTCCCTGCGGCCGCCACGACCAACTGGCCATAGGGCGTATCCTTGATCCGACCCACCGAGCCCTGCAGGATGCTCAGGTCCAGGCCCAGATCGCGGCTCAGGCGGCTGAGCAGCGGGCTGGCCGTGTTGTCGCCCCGGAAGCTCAGGCGCAGCAGACGGCCCGGCACACCCTGGGCCAGAGCGCGCCAACCCTCGCCGCCGTCCAGACCGCTTTCAGACAGCAGCGCACGCGTCGCATCGTGTCCGGGATGCAGAAAGACCTCCAGCACCTGGCCAGCCTCGACGATACGGCCGCCCTCGATCACCGCCACCCGGTCGCAGACCGCCCGGATCACGTCCATGCCGTGCGTAATCAGCACGATCGTCAGTCCCAGGCGCTGGTTGATGTCGCCCAGCAAGCGCAAGATGGACTGGGTGGTTTCCGGGTCCAGCGCCGAGGTCGCCTCGTCGCACAGCAGCAGGCGCGGCTTGCTGGCGAGCGCACGGGCAATGCCCACGCGCTGCTGCTGGCCGCCGGACAACTGCCCCGGATATTTGTGTGCCTGATCGGCCAGGCCGACCAGATTCAGGACTTCGCGGGCACGCGCCTCGCGGTCCGCGCGCGGCATGCCCGACAGACGCAGCGGAAAGCAGACGTTGTCCATCACCGTGCGCGAACGCAGCAGATTGAAATGCTGGAACACCATACCCACCGAGCGCCGGTATTCGCGCAACTGAGCATCGGAAAACGCCGTGATGTCGCGCCCGTCCACCCGTACGCTGCCCTCGGTGGGGCGCTCCAGCAGATTGAGCATGCGGATCAGGGTGCTTTTGCCCGCACCCGAACGCCCGATGATGCCGAAGACCTCGCCTTCGCGGATGTTCAGGTTGACGTCGATGAGCGCGTTCACCGCCCGACCGGCGGATTCGTACGTCTTACGGATGTTCTCGAGATCGATCAAGATGCGTGGTCACTGAGAAAAAAACGATCCCGGATCAACGGGATTCGAAACAGGAATTTACCATGTCGATTTGGCATTTTATGCCGATAGCATATTACTTAAAATAATAATCGCACGATGGTGAGGACGGACTGACAAGCGCCCCCGGACGAGGATCGCCCGCGACCCGGACGGGACATACGCGGAAGTACGGATACACATCCCTGGAGGCTGGTCGCACAATGACCCCAGCTTGCCTCATGTGTTTCGTCAAGAGGATGGCAATGCCCCGGGAAAAGCAGAACGCCTCCCCGAAGGGAGGCGCTACGCATTGGATACCGCAAGGAAATTCTGGTGGGTCGTGCGCGGTTCGAACGCGCGACCAACGGATTAAAAGTCCGGTGCTCTACCGACTGAGCTAACGACCCACGAAGCCCTAAATTTTCGCATTACATCCAGATAGCGTCAAGTTCTCAACAGTCTTTTCACAACGCTTTGTTTTAAAAGGCTTTTCATCACCCGGCTCCGGAGACCACGAGAGACTCCCCCCATGTCCGACCCGAACACCTACCCATCCCTGCGGCTGCACATCCTGTCCGACCTGCATCTCGGCCAGCAAGGCCTGGACCTGCCCGATGTCGAAGCGGACGTCACCATCCTGGCGGGCGACATCGCCCGCCCCCGGGCGGCCATGGACTGGGCGGGCCGGATCGACCGCCCCGTGCTGTACGTGCCGGGCAACCACGAGTTCTACGGCGGCGGCATCCCCGACGTGCGCGCGGAACTGGCCGACCAGGCGCAGGCGCACGGCATAGAACTGCTGGATCAGCGGGCCATGGTGATCGGCGGGGTGCGCTTTCTGGGGGCCACGCTATGGACGGATTTCGAACTGTTCGGCGCCGAACTGCGCGACCTGGCGATGGAGCGCACCGCAGAGTTCATGCGCGACTTTCAGGTCATCGGCAACGGCGACGGCTCGCGTTTCACGCCTCAGGATGCCGCTGCGCTGTTCCGCGCCCAATACGACTGGCTGGACGCCCAATTGGATCAGCCCCACTCGGGGCCGACGGTGGTCATCACGCATCACGCACCGAACATGCGCAGCGTGCATCCGCGCTTTTCCGAATCCCTGATCAGCGCAGGTTTCGTGTCCGAGTGCGCCAGCCTGCTGGGCCGGGCCGATCTCTGGATCCACGGCCACACGCATGACAGTTTCGACTATTCGGTGTACGGTGCGCGCGTCATCTGCAACCCGCGCGGCTACTGCCGCGACGGGGTCAACGAGAACCCGGACTTCGATCCGGGATTGTGTATCACCGTGCCCTGGAAATCCTGACTTCGGCGCCCCGGCGCTTGACCTCCAGGCCTTCGGACGGCAGGATGCGCAGGCCTTCCAGGCCCTTGATGTAGCTGGAGCCCTGCATCTGCATCACGCGGATCTTGTTGCGCATGACCACCGGGTTGTGTTCGGGCATCCCGAACATCCAGACTTCTTCGAGGATGCGCGCCGAATTGATTTCGCCGGTGTGCTGGGCCGTCGGCCCCAGGCACAGCATATGGCCCTCGCGGCCGAAGACCGGCAGCGTGTCCAGGCCCGGACGCACCGTCCAGCGGGTGCCGCCTTCGTAGCGCCAGCCCGTGTTCAGGTCCCACCAGGCGTCACCCTGGGGCAGATAGACCTCGGTCACACCCCCGGGTTGCATGACGGGGGCCACCAGCAACGCCGGCCCCAGCAGGTACTGGGTGTCCCAGACATGCGCGTCGGCGTCGGCCGGATAGGCCTGAGCCATGGACCGCTGCACCGGCAGGCCGGTGCGCACGGCGTCGTCGATGATGCCGGCCACATAGGGCAGCAAGCGATAGCGCCATTGCAGCCAGTGTGCGATCAGCGCACGCGTGTCGGCATCGAAGGCGTCCGGCATCAGCGCCGGCAAGCCCTGAAAGCTGAAATTGGCGGAAAACACGCCCATCGCCAGCCAACGCAGATAGAGTTCGGGCGTCAACGCATCGGTCGGCCGCCCGGAATGACCCAGGCGGTGGGTCTGCACCGCCACACCGCTGTTGCCGACCGACAGAGCGGCCCGCAAGGTGGCGGCATAGCCGTCCCAGTCGTTGTCCACGGCTGGCCCCTGCTGCCAGGCGAAACGCTGCACCCCGGGGAACAGGTCGCGACTGAGCAGGACGCCTTCCTGGGGCGTACGCGGGCCGGCAACGGCGTCGAACAGGGCACGGCGCGCCAGATGGGGATAGGCCGTCCGCAGCACGGCACCGGCTTCGCCGCCACGCGCCTCGACCCCATCGGGCAAGGCGAACTGCGCCTGGCAGACAGGCGCATCCAGGCCTTCTTCAACGGCCTGCAAATGACGTTCGGTCCACAGGCGGGCCGCATCCCGGTGCGTCAGGTCCAGCAGCCCGAACGGCTGGCCGCCGGAAGCCGGTGTGCCGGGACAGACCCAGGGGTCGCCTTCGGTATCGCACAGCAGCCAGCCCCGATCCTCCCATTCTTCGAACAGCGGGGTGCCCTGCAGGACGCCAGGGATGCAGGCCCCTGCCAGATGCACGTCGAGCGCGGCGGCCGCGGCCGCAAAACCACGCCAGTCGGGCACACGGTCCGACCATTCGAAGACGGGCTTGTCGGCCTGGAAGCCCAGGATGGCCGGATCGGCCAGCACCAGCGCATCCAGCGCCATGCCCTGGCCGCGCAGGCTGCGTATCTGCTGCAGGCTGGATTCGGCGGACTGGCCCGGCGCCTGGTCCAGCCAGACGCCCATGGGCCAGAGATTGGGCTGCCCGGCGCGTCCGGTGAGCGCCGTGTATTGGTTCAGAATTTCGGACGGTTCGCCGACGAACAGAAACAGGTCGAGGCCCTCGCCCCGCGTCTGGACGGCATAGATGCCATCGACTGACAGATCATGTTCCACACGATCCAGCGTATTGACGTGCACACCCCAGCCGCGCGGGCTCCAGGCCAGAGGCAGACTGCGGTCCGCCGGCTGGTCGGACACCAGGCGGGCGCCTCGGCGATCCAGATCGCCCAGGGACTCTCCCAGGCCGTACAGGCCCTCGTCGGGTTCCAGTGTCCAGGCCAGTGGCCACACGGCCTCATCACCGTCGCCGGAAAGCCGGACCGGCAGATCGGCGCGGGCCACGCACTGGTCGCCCCGGAACAGCCGCAGGCCGGAATCGGACCCACCGATCTCCAGACCGGCTTCGCCCTGAGTCAGGCGCCAGCCGCCCGACATCGCTGCCTGGCATTCCATTTCCCCGACCGGTTCCTGGCGTGCCAGCAGCAGGTCGGCCTGGCGCTGCGCGCGCAGCGTCGGCTTGCCGGGCTCCAGCCAGGCGACAGGCCCGCAACGCAGGCGGAACACGCCAGGTGCATGGGCCTCGATTCGCAGGCGCCATTCACCGGCATGCAACGCCCATTCGACGCAGGAAGGCGTCGTCACGACCGGGCCGGTCTCGAAAACTTGGTCCGCCAATTCGATGGTGGGTGACACAGCGTGATCCTCTGGGCACTTGATCCGCAAGCGTCTTGCGGAGATGCGGCTTGCAAAAGACGTTATTCTGACGGATTTGCGCCATAAAATAAAATCCCGGCCTCAGGAACCTCTGATTCGGAGGCTCCTCAACGCAAACCAATGCGCCTGACCAGTTCACGTTCGGCGGGCACGGGCTCGCCATCGAGCCACGCGCCGATCAGATCGCCCGCCAGGGCGGACCAGCTCAGACCACGCGACCCATAGGCGCACGCCAGCCACAGCCCCGGCCGATCCGGCACCGCACCGATCAGGGGCAAGTGGTCGCGCGTAGCGGCCCGCCAGCCGGCCCATCCCACTGCCTCGCCCCGCCCCAGCCAGGGGATGTCCCGCGCCGCGACCCAGCCCTGTACGCGTGCCAGAATGTCCCGGTGACCGGCCTCATCCGCCACGGCCTCGGCCACATCGGGCCGGTAGGTGCTGCCGACCACGCCCCAGCCATCCCGAGGCGGCAGACAATAGCCATGGCCCGACAGGACACAACGCGGCACATCAGACGCGCCCGCCGGATACAGACTGACCTGCCCCGCAAGCGGCGTAAGCCCCGACAGGACCGGCAGACGCTCGACCGTCACCAGATCGGCCAGCAAAGTTCGCGCCCGCAACGCATTGGCCACCACGACCCGGTCCGCCCGCCCCACTTCCCGCCCCTCGGCGTCCCGCAATGACCAGCCGCCGTCCGCCACCTGGGCCAGCGAATCGACGGCGGCGGGCCGGCGCGTCACGCCCGGCAAGCCCAGCAGCGCGGCAATCAGTTCGCCCGGACACACGCGCAGCGCGCCGGGAAACCAGAGCCCGCCCCAAGGCACCCCGGCCCCGGCCTGAAGCCCCGCCTGCACGGGGTCGAGCCAGCGCACCCAGCCTTCCGGAAAGCCCAGCCGCACCAGGGCCTGACGCTGCACATGCGCCTGCGATTCCGACTGCGCGCAGACCAGAGCACCGCAGGCCTGCGGCCGGGCTGCTTCGCACAGCCCCAGCCAACGGGCGCGCGCCCGGTCCAGGCCGGCCCGGCTCAGGCGCGAACGCGTGTCGTCGTCCGGACTGAGGGCGGGCACCAGCGCGGCAGCCCCTCTCCGGCGCAACGCCGGATCGACGTCCAGGGCGCACTGCGGGTCCCAGACCTCGACCTCGTGGCCGCGACCGGCC
>NZ_JBASAD010000012.1:0-50354 GCF_049650445.1 Castellaniella sp.
GCCAGGGCCTGCGCCACGCCAGCGCCCGCCAGACCGCCGCCCACCACCGCCACCCGGAGGCGGGCCGGATCGGGCAGCGCAGCGCCCAGGCCGGGACGCAGGACAGCCGTGGTGATCTCGCGCTTGCCGGCAATGCCCGGGGTCTTGTCGACCAGAAAACCGGCATCGCGCAGATCGCGCCGCACCTGCCCGGCCGAGCACCACGTGGCTACCGTGGCACCGGCCACCGCCAGACGCCGCAACTGGCCGAAGACGGCGGGCGACCACATGTCGGGATTGACCCGGGGCGCGAAACCGTCCAGGAAAAAGGCGTCAACACGGGCGTCCGCCTGGCGTGCCAGGCGGCGGATGTCGCCAAACAGCAAGGTCAGGGTGACACGGCCGCCTTGCAATTCCAGGCGATGGACGCCCGGCAGCAGCTCGGGCCAGCGATCCGCCAGTTCACGGGCCAGACTCTGGTGATCATCCGACAGCCGGCTCCAGGCCCGCCGCAGGTCGGCCACCGCAAAGGGATGCGCTTCGAATGCCAGATAATGCAGCCGGCTGCTGCGCTGTGCATCGTCCAGCCAGGCCCGCCAGGCCGCCAGAAAATTGTGCCCCAGGCCAAAGCCGGTCTCGGCGATCGTGAACGCCGCCCGCCCGCGCCAGCGATCGGGCAGGTCGCTGCCTCTCAGGAACACGTGCCACGCCTGCGGCAACGCCCCGGCTTCGCCGTGGTAGAAGTCCCCGTATTCCAGGCTGCGAGGCACGCCTCGCGCATCCTCGTGCCATACGGCAGCTTGCAAGATCTGATGGGAGTCCGACATGGTTCCGGTGTCACGTACAATGGGGTGAACCCGCCGCGCGGGCCGGCTGGCGGCCATGCGGGCGCATCACGGGAATCAGGCGCATGTCCAGTTCGCATTTCCTGTCGGCAGACTGCCTGGATGCCGCCGTCACGGCGGCGCATGCCGCAGCCGCCATTCTACAAACTCACGCCCTGCACCGCGCGGATCTCGTGGTCGACCACAAGATGCGCAACGACCTGGTCTCCCAGGCCGATCGCGAGGCCGAACAGGCCATCATCGACATCCTGCGCGACCGCACCCCCGACATCGGCATCATCGCCGAAGAATCCGGCGGCCAGCCCGGCGCCCAGGCGACCTGGTGCATCGACCCGCTGGACGGCACCACCAACTTCATCAGCGGCATTCCCCATTATGCCGTGTCCATCGCCTTGATCGGCCATGCGGGCTGCCGCATGAACAGCGGCAACCCGCTGCCCCAGGACACACCCCTGATCGGCGTGGTCTACGACCCCAACCGCGAAGAACTGTTCTCCTCGCTGCACGGCCTGGGCGCATGGCTCAACGGCCGCCGCATCCGATGCTCGGCCACATCGACGCTGGATCAGGCGGTGCTGGCCACGGGCTTCCCCTTCCGCGATTTCTCCTTCGAATCGCGCTACATGCCGACCCTGCACGCCGCCATCCACGCCACGCGTGGCATCCGGCGCCAGGGCTCGGCGGCCCTGGACTTGGCCTGGACGGCCTGCGGGCGCTACGATGGCTATTGGGAAATGGGCCTGGCGCCTTGGGATGTAGCCGCCGGCACGGCGCTGGTCCGCGCGGCAGGCGGGGTCTGCGAAGACATCCGCCACCAGGAGCCCTGGCCCGAGGGCGGCTACGTCTACGCCGCCAACCCGCATATCGCCACTGCGCTGGACGAGTTGATCAATCGACCCACATGACGCAAAAGCTCCTCGATACCCTGGGCGACTGGCTGCCCGACCTGACCGACATCCGCCGCGCCATCCACGCCTGGCCCGAACTCGCCTTCCAGGAAGTCCGCACGGCCGACACCGTGGCGCGCCTGCTGGAGTCCTGGGGCATCGAAACCCATCGCGGCCTGGGCGAAACCGGCGTGGTGGGCCGCATCGACGGGCGCGGCCCAGGCCGGTCCATCGGCCTGCGGGCCGACATGGACGCCTTGCCCATGCCGGAAACCAACACCTTCGCGCACGCCAGCCGCAACCCGGGGGTCATGCATGCCTGCGGCCACGACGGTCACACCACCATGCTGCTCGCCGCCGCCCGGTACCTGGCCGGACACCGCGACTTTGACGGCGTCGTGCATGTGATCTTCCAGCCCGCCGAAGAAGGCGGGGGCGGCGCGCGGCGCATGATCGAAGACGGTCTGTTCGAACAATTCCCCATGGACGCGGTGTTCGGCATGCACAACTGGCCCGGCCTGCCCGCCGGCACGTTCGGCCTGACCGACGGCCCCATCATGGCCTCCAGCAGCACCTTCAAGATCACGCTGCGGGGCAAGGGCGCCCACGCCGCCATGCCCCACCTGGGCGTGGACCCGGTGGTCGCCGCCGCCCAGTTGACCCTGGCCTTCCAGACCATCCTGACCCGCGATCTGGACCCGCTGGAATCCGGCGTCATCAGCGTGACCCAGATTCATACCGGATCGGCCGACAACGTCATCCCAGACCAGGCCGTGATGCGCGGCACGGTACGCACGCTGTCGCAAAACGCGCTGGACCTGATCGAGACCCGCATGCGAGACCTGGCCGGGCCGCTTGCCCAGGCGTTGCGCTGCGAGGCGGACTTCCACTTCCACCGCGAATACCCGGCCACCGTCAATCATCCCGAACAAGCCGCCCTCTGCGCCCAGGTTCTGACCGACCTGGTCGGCGCCGACCAGGTCGACGCCCAGGTGCAGCCCTCCATGGGGGCAGAGGACTTCGCCTTCATGCTGCAGGCCCGCCCCGGATGCTACGTCTGGATCGGCAACGGCACGGGCGATCACCGCACGGCGGGCCACGGCCTGGGCCCCTGCACCCTGCACAACGGCAGTTACGATTTCAACGACGCGATCATCCCATTGGGCGCCGCTTACTGGGTGCTGCTGGCCCGGCGCTTTCTCGAACCCGCCGCCTGATCGTTTCCGGGAAAAAAGAGACCGCGCACCGTCACGGGATCTTCACGCCGAACGGTTAAAATACGCGCTTTGCCGAAAGGCGCGCGCGTCGTCCCGGACGCCGCGCGCGACATCCACTTCGAGGCCTCCATGTCCACTACCCTGCCCTCATCCGATCGCCCGGTCACGCTGCGCGTCATGCCCATGCCGGCCGACGCCAACATCCATGGCGATGTGTTCGGGGGCTGGATCATGTCCCAGGTGGACATCGCCGGCTCCATCCCGGCCGCACGGCGCGCGGACGGGCGGGTGGCCACCGTCGCCGTCAACGCATTCTCCTTCAAACAGCCCGTGTTCGTCGGCGATCTGCTGAGCTTCTACACCGAAATCACCCATACGGGGCGAACTTCCATCACCGTCTCGGTCGAAGTCTACGCCGAGCGCCAGCGCCTGGAAGCCGAAGTCGTCAAGGTCACCGAGGCCACCCTCACCTACGTCGCCACCGACGAGGACCGCCACAGCCGCCCCTTGCCCCCGATCTGAGGAGCCTGCACCAATGGCCGATCAGCCCATCGTCAACGAAAACCCCATCCCGGTCGTCATTCCGCGCCGGCTGGACCCCGAGGATGCCCAACTCGCGCTGCAGGAACTGCAGTCCATCCTGAAACGCCAGGAGGTCGTGGACGCGCTTGCCCAGCGCCAGCACGAAGACGAGGACGAGGACGGCTCGAACCTGCTGGAAGGCATGCTGCAGCGCCAGCACGAGGACGAGATCCGCCAGATCGTCAACACGCTGCACCCGGCCGACATCGCCTTCATCCTGGAATCCCTGCCGGTGCAGCAGCGCCAGGCGGTCTGGCAACTGGTCAGCCAGGAACACGACGCCGACGTGCTCCTGGAAGTCGAGGACTGGGCCCGCGAATCGCTGATCGAGTCCATGGATCACGAGGACCTGATCGCGGCCACGGGCAACATGGACGCCGACGAGATCGCCGACCTCGCGCCCGACCTGCCCGCCGGCATCATCGCCGAAGTCCAGAAAGGCCTGACCGACGCCGAGCGCGCCCAGTTGATCGCGGCCATGGGCTACCCGGAGGACACCGTCGGCGCCATCATGGACTTCGACATGGTGCGGGTGCGCGAGGACGTGACCCTGGAGGTCGTGCTGCGCTACCTGCGCCGCCTGCATGAACTGCCCGACCACACCGACCAGATTTTCGTGGTGGACCG
Source organism: Castellaniella sp. (assembly GCF_049650445.1). GTDB lineage: Bacteria > Pseudomonadota > Gammaproteobacteria > Burkholderiales > Burkholderiaceae_B > Castellaniella. The sequence continues at coordinate 4,138 of NZ_JBASAD010000012.1, forward strand.
CGACGACCAGTTGCGCGGCACGCTGTCCTTGTCACGCCTGCTGCTGAGCGAACCCGAGACCCTGGTCAACGCGGTCATGGAGCCCGACGTCCTCAGCCTGAACCCGATGGACGCCGACACCGACGCCGCCAACGCCTTCGAGCGCTACGACCTGGTGTCGGCCCCGGTGGTGGACGAACAGGGCCGCCTGATCGGCCGCGTCACCATCGACGAGGTCGTGGACGTGCTGCAGGAAGACTCCCAGGAACAGGAGCTGTCACGCGCCGGTCTGCAGGAAGAAGACATCTTCGCCCCCGTCCAGGCCGCGCTGCGCAACCGCGCGCCCTGGCTGCTGGTCAATCTATGCACGGCGTCCATCGCGTCCTTCGTGGCCTCCCGCTTCGAGGACACGGTCAGCCACATCGTGATCCTGGCCTTCCTGATGTCCATCGTCGCCGGGATCGGCGGCAATTCCGGCAACCAGACGATGACGATGATCATCCGCGCCATGGCCACGGGCCGTGTGACCGGTGCCAACATCGCTCAACTGGTGAAGCGCGAACTCCAGGTGACCTTCCTGGTGGGCGCCTGCGGCAGCCTGGTGGCGGCCACTTTCGCCTGGATGATCTCGGATTCCTATGCGGTCGCCGGAGTGATGATGGCGGCCATGGTCGGCAATATGCTGATCGGCGCGGCGCTGGGGGTGATGATCCCCCTGCTGCGCGACCGCTTCGGCAAAGACCCCGCCGTGGGTTCGTCGGTGCTGCTGACCTTCGCCACGGACTCGCTGGGATTCTTTTTGTTTTTGGGGCTGGCGACGGTGTTCTTGCTGTAGTTTCTGGCTGCTGTCGCGCGGTGCTGCGGGTGCACGGCCCCTCCAGGACGCGCAGTTCACCCGGTTCCGGCTACGCCGGAACTGCCCAAGCTCCAGGTCGTCATCGGGGCGTTCGCCAAACTCGCAAGACACAGTAGGCAACGGGAATGTCTTGCAGTAACATCAGGTGTTACCTATAGTCAACCGAAGGCGAGACCCATGTCCAAGCACGCGACCGCCGCAAAAACCGTCTCCGTGAAGCTGGATAGCGAAATGCGTGACCGGATCAAGCACCTGGCAGACGCACGAAACCGGACAGCGCATTGGGTGATGCGTGAAGCCATTGCTCAATACGTTGTCCAGGAAGAAAAACGTGAGTCGTTCCGACAGGCCACGCTGGCCGCCTGGCGGGAATACCAGGACACGGGATTGCACGTCACCGGGGAAGAAGTGGATGCCTGGCTGGCAAGCTGGGGCACGGACAATGAACTGCCCGCTCCCGCATGCCACCCGTAAGATTCGCCCCTGGCGCACTTCAAGACCTACAACGCCTACGGGAGTTCTTACGCCCCAAAAGCCCGGGAGCAGCCCGCAGGGCGGGCCAGGCTATTCAGCAGGGCATCCGGGTTCCGAGTCAGCAATCCCGGATGGGCCGAACGATTGAAGATATGCCCGAGCATTTCCGGGAATGGCCAATCCACTTCGGCGATAGCGGCTATGTGGTGCGTTATCGCATCAGCCCAGACGGCAGCGTGACGATTTTAGCCATCTGGCACCAGCGAGAAGCTGCCACGCCCTCCCCCTGAGCGCCTCATCTCTCGTCAGGCGGCGCCCTGTGGCCACACCGGGCGCTGTTGGAGTCCGCCGGTCAGAGGCCTGCCAGCGGGGGTACAAGTGAGCCACTGCTTGAGCGGGACGCTTGTGGTCAGTCCGGAGGACTGACCACCCCGCGAGTTTGGCGAACGCCCCGATGGCTGGCCGGCGACCGGGCAGTTCCGGCTCAGCCGGAACCGGACGACCTGCGCCCGGGGGGGCATAGGGCGACGCCGAGGCCTCACAAAAGAACACCGCCGATCCTGGAGTGAACTCAACTAAACGCACCCTGCATACCAAACCTGCAAGAGTGCGTCAGCAACGCGTCCCAGGCAAGCAAAAGGCCGGAACACAGTCCGGCCCTTTCATCGTCCAAGAAAGCCTTACTTCAACTGCCCGTGACAGTGCTTGTACTTCTTCCCGCTGCCGCACGGGCAAGGATCGTTGCGCCCCACGCGAGGCACGGCACCAGCGGGCGTCTCCGCCTTCTGGCCTGCCGCACCCGCAGCCGTCTCATCCAGCCCCAGGTCCTCGCCACGCAGCGCCGCATCGTAGTCCGCGTGGTGATAGCGCACGTTTTCCAGTGCCGGGGAAGCCGGTTCCTCGACCTCCACCTGTTCGCGCGACTGGATGCGCACCGTCATCAGCACGCGGACCGTCTCGTTGCGGACACGATCCAGCATGTCGGAGAACAACGTGAACGCCTCGCGCTTGTAGGCCTGCTTCGGATCCTGCTGCGCGTAACCGCGCAGGTGAATGCCCTGACGCAGATGGTCCAGGGCCGCCAGGTGGGCGCGCCAGTTCGTGTCCAGCGACTGCAGCAGCACCGAGCGCTCGAAGGGCCGCCAGCCGTCCTCGCTGACCAGGGCGACCTTCTCGTCGTACAGCCGCTTGGCCTCGGCCAGCACCCGCTCCAGCAGATCGTCGTCCGTCAGATTGGGTTCCTTTTCCAGCATCTCGGCCAGCGGCAGCGCGATCGCCCAGTCGGAGTCCAGGGACGACTGCAGTCCCGGGATGTCCCACTGCTCTTCCATCGTCTCTTCGGGCACGTAGCGGCGGAACACCGACGTGATCTCCGCGTCGCGCAGATTGGCGATCGTGTCGGCCACCGACTCGACTTCCAGGACCTCGTTGCGCTGAGCGTAGAGCACCTTGCGCTGGTCGTTGGCCACGTCGTCGTATTCCAGCAATTGCTTGCGGATGTCGAAGTTGCGGCCTTCGACCTTGCGCTGCGCGGATTCGATCGAACGCGACACCATGCGGGCCTCGATCGGCTCGCCCTCGGGCAGGCGCAGGCGGTCCATGATGGCGCGCACCCGGTCACCGGCAAAAATCCGCATCAGCGAATCGTCCAGCGACAGATAGAAACGCGAGGAGCCCGGGTCGCCCTGGCGGCCGGCACGACCACGCAACTGGTTGTCGATGCGCCGCGATTCGTGGCGTTCCGTGCCGATGATGCGCAGGCCGCCGGCCTGCTTCACGGCCTCGTTGGCAGGCGCCCATTCGGCGCGGATGGCCGCAATGCGGGCGTCCTTGTCCTCGGGGGACAGGTCAGGATTGGCACGCACCAGATCGACCTGCTTCTCCACGCTGCCGCCCAGCACGATGTCCGTGCCTCGGCCAGCCATGTTGGTGGCAATGGTGATGTGGCCCGGCTTGCCGGCCTCGGCGACGATCTCGGCCTCGCGGGCGTGCTGTTTGGCGTTCAGCACTTCGTGGGGCAGACCGTCCTTTTTCAGGGCGTTGGACAGCAGTTCGGAATTTTCGATGCTGGTCGTGCCCACCAGCACCGGCTGGCCGCGCTTGTGGCAATCGACGATGTCGGCCAGGATGGCCTGGTATTTTTCTGCGTCGGTCTTGAAGACCTGGTCGTTCTGGTCCTGACGCGCCATCGGCCGGTTGGTCGGAATGATGACCGTTTCCAGGCCGTAGATTTCCTGGAATTCGTAGGCCTCGGTGTCGGCCGTCCCGGTCATGCCCGACAGCTTGTCGTACATGCGGAAATAATTCTGGAAGGTGATCGAGGCCAGCGTCTGGTTCTCGTTCTGAATCCGCACGCCTTCCTTGGCCTCGACGGCCTGATGCAGACCGTCGGACCAGCGGCGGCCCGCCATCAGACGGCCCGTGAATTCATCGACGATGACGACCTCGCCGTCCTGGACGACGTACTGCTGATCGCGGTGGAACAGATTGTGCGCCCGCAGAGCCACCAGCAGGTGGTGCATCAGCGAGATATGGCGCGGGTCGTACAGCGATTCGCCTTCGGGCAGGATGCCCTGGCTTGCCATGATCTGCTCGGCCTTGATCTGGCCGGCCTCGGACAGATGCACCTGCTGGGCCTTTTCGTCCACCCAGAAGTCGCCTTCGGGTTCAGGCTCGTGGGGCTTGGGTTCTTCCGTCATGCGCGTGAGCAGCGGCGGCACCGAATTCATGCGGATGTAGAGTTCGGTGTTGTCCTCGGCCTGACCGGAAATGATCAGCGGCGTGCGCGCCTCGTCGATCAGGATCGAGTCCACTTCGTCGACGATGGCGTAGGCCAGACTGCGCTGACGGCGGTCTTCCGGGCGGAATTCCATGTTGTCGCGCAAATAGTCGAAGCCGTATTCGTTGTTCGTGCCGTAAGTGATGTCGGCCTGGTAGGCGGCGCGTTTTTCTTCGTTTTCCTGCTGCGGCACCACCACACCGACCGTCATGCCCAGGAAACCGTAGAGCCGGCCCATCCATTCGGCATCCCGGCGGGCCAGGTAGTCGTTGACCGTCACGACGTGAACCCCGCGACCCTCCAGGGCGTTCAGGTAGACCGCCAGCGTCGCCATCAGGGTCTTGCCTTCGCCGGTACGCATTTCGGCGATCTTGCCGTTGTGCAGGGCAATCGCGCCCAGCATCTGGACGTCGAAGTGGCGCATGCCGAACACCCGCCGGCTGGCCTCGCGCACCACGGCAAAGGCCTCGGGCAGCAGAGAGTTCACGGATTTTCCATCCGCGATCCGCTGACGGAATTCATCCGTCTTGGCCTGCAGCGCATCGTCGGACAGGGCCTGCATGGAAGGTTCGAACGCATTGATCTGCGCGACCTGCTTGCGATACTGCTTCAACAACCGGTCATTGCGGCTGCCGAGAATTTTTTTGAGCAGAGAAACCATATCGTGTCGTCGCTGCGGGTCCGAACGGAAATCGGACACCGGGAAATTGTGAGATGCGGCCACCAGAATGGTGACCGCAGGTAAACGCTGCAGTTTAACGCAGCACGGACACCCCCGCATCGGCGGAAGGCTCTGCGGCAAACCCGGCCTGCGCAACCTGATCCGCCCCCTGCGCCAGGCGCGAACGGGCGTCATCCTGGATGAACAGGGTCGGGTCCAGGGGATAGTCCGCCATCCGCACCTCGAAATGCAGATGCGAGCCGGTGGACCGGCCGGTGCTGCCTACCCGCGCGATCAACTGGCCCTGGCGGACGATGTCGCCCGTCTTCACCAGCACGCTGGAAGCATGCGCGTAGCGGGTACGCAGGCCGTTGCCATGGTCGATCTCCACCATCCGGCCGTAGCCGTGCCAACTGCCCGCCCGTGTCACCAGCCCCCCGGAGGCCGCCCGGATCGGTGAGCCGCGCGGTGCGACGAAATCCAGGCCCTCGTGCATGGTGTGACGGCCGCTGACCGGATTGCGGCGCCAGCCGAACGAAGAACTGAGCGCGGGATAATCGACCGGCGACAGGGTCGGCAGGCTGGCCTGGAAACCCGCCTGGCGGGACAAGGCCGCGTCCACCAGGGTATAGGCGTCCTCCTGGGTTTCCAGACGTCGCCCCAGCGCATCGATGTGCCGCCCCAGCAGTTCCGCCGAGCCGATCGTGGGCGCCGGCAGCGACTGGGCGGGTATGTCGTCCATCACCTGGGCATCGCTCGTGTCGGCCGACAGGGCGGTCAGCCCTTCGGCAGACGCTGCGGGCGGAATGGTGGAAGTGATGGAGGCGATGGAAGTGGCTGCTGCAGACGGGGCGGCGGCAGCGCGGGGGGCGAGCTCCGGCGCCGTGTAGTTCAGGCCGGCCGCCTGAGCGACACGCGTACGCACGGATTCCATGGCCAATACACGGCCCTGCAATTCGCCCAGCTTGCCTGCCAGGCCCGCGATACTGCCTTGCAGCGTCGCCGAATCCTGCCGCAGGCGGGAATCGATCGCCTCGCGCTGGCCGGGGTCCATGGCCGGCGTACGCCATGCCTGCCATTGGGCGCCCCCCCAGGCTGCCAATGTCAGGGCGCACACCCCGCCCAACCCTCGCAGAAGCCGCGCGTTAGAATGCAGCCAGAGCGCTGCGCGAGCAGTTTGTTTCGATTTCTTCACTCAAAATTCCTTATGTCCATGGCGATGCCGCCCCGGCGGAACCGATCATCCGGCACCCCGGCCCTGGAATGGCTGGATCGCAATCCCCAGGGCGCGCACATGATGCGTGCGGTGCGCGAACTGCTGGCCGTGCAGGCCGTGGTGGCAGGCACCTTGCCGCCCGCCCTGGCACGCCACATTCGCGTCGCCAGCATGGATGGACAGCACATCACCGTGATGGTTCCCGGCCCCGCGCACGCCGCCCGGCTGCGCCAACTGACCGAAGCCGCCGCCCGCAGGGTCCGGGAGGCGGGCTGGCCCGTCGAACGGATTGTCGTCCGGATCGACGCCGCCATGGGCAAGACCTGGACACAAAAGCCTCGGCGGGAAGCCGAACCCCTGGGGGAAAACGCCCTGCAATCCTTCGAGGATCTGGGGCGCCAGGTGGCACCCGGCCCGCTGGCCGACGCCATCGGCCGGCTGCTGCGCCACCATCGTTCGTAGAAAAGAGAGTGTCAGGCGAGTTGCCAGTCGCGGGTGAAAGCGGCGGGTGCGGTGTCGCGCGATTCGTAGCTGACCAGTTCCCAGCAATCCTGCCGGGCCAGCAGGGCGCGCACCAGTTGGTTGTTCAGGGCATGACCGGACTTGCAGGCAACGTACCGCGCCACCAGCGGCTTGCCGGCCAGATACAGATCCCCGATGGCGTCGAGGATCTTGTGCTTCACGAATTCGTCGTCGTAGCGCAGCCCGTCGGCGTTCAGGACGCGGTATTCATCCATGACGATCGCGTTGTCCAGGCTGCCGCCGCGCGCCAGGCCCATGGAACGCAGAGCCTCGACTTCGCTGGCGAAACCGAAGGTGCGCGCGCGAGCGATGGTCTTGACGTAGGAGTCCTTGGCGAAATCGATTTCGGCCGCATTGGCCGTGGAATCGATGGCGGGATGCCGGAAATCGATCGAGAAGGACAGGGCGAAGCCGTCGTGCGGCTCCAGCCGTGCCCATTTGGCGGCAGGGCCTTCGCCCTCGCGGACTTCGACGGGCTTGAGTACCCGCAGGAAACGCTTCGGCGCGTTCTGCTCCAGCAAGCCGGCGCTGCGCAGCAGGTAGACGAACGTGCCCGCGCTGCCGTCCATGATGGGGACTTCTTCGGCGTCCAGGTCGACGTGCAGATTGTCCACGCCCAACCCGGCCAGGGCCGACATCAGGTGTTCGACGGTGGAGACGCGCACCGAACCCTGCTGCAGGACCGAAGCCATGCGGGTGTCGCCCACGGCGTCGGCGCGCGCAGGCAGGTCTACGATTTCAGGCAGATCCACGCGGTGGAACACGATGCCGGTATTGGGCTCGGCCGGGCGCAGCGTGATTTCCACGCGGCGGCCGGAATGCAGGCCCACTCCGGTGGTGGACACAGCCTGTTTGATGGTGCGCTGCAAGAGCATGTGAGTCTTTGTCAAAGAAAAAAAACGGCACGGCGAGACGCGCCCCACGTTGCCTGACTGCTTGCATTGTAATCAATATCCGGGTTTTCCACGATAGTTGAATGCAACACGGACAGATGCATGTGCAAGGAAATCCCCGGGATGACCGGAGCCTCTCTGAATGAGTCGAGCATTCTGCGACGTCCCAAAAAACCAAAGCGAAGGCGCGCCTTCCCCCAGGGGCAGGGGAAGACGCGCCAGGCGCCGCGAACTGCTGTACGACAGCCGCGATGTGAGGTTGCGCGAAACGGGCCGGGTCAGTCGGCCTGCTTGCGCAGGAAGGCCGGAATGTCGAAGTGATCCATACCGGCCGTCTCCAGGGCCCGGACCTGGGCCGAGGCGTGGCTGCGCGGATTGCGGATCACCGACGGCACGTCCGTACCGGAGAAGTCATGGCCGACACCCACCGGCATATTGTCCGTGCCGGTGCGCTGGGCCTCGACATTGGTCGACACCAGTTGCGGACGCGACGACGTGGCGCCCAGGCCGGTGGCAACCACGGTGACGCGCAGGTTCTCGCCCATGGATTCGTCGTAGGCCGTGCCGAAGATCACGGTGGCATCGGCCGAGGCGTAGCTGCCGATGGTGTCCATGATCTCGCGGGTCTCGCGCATCTTCAGCGTCCGGCTGGCAGTGATGTTGACCAGGACGCCGCGTGCACCGTGCAGATCCACGCCTTCCAGCAGCGGGCAGGCGATCGCCTGTTCGGCGGCGATGCGGGCGCGGTCAGCGCCGGAAGCCACGGACGTGCCCATCATGGCCTGGCCCGGCTCGCCCATGATGGTCTTCACGTCCTCAAAGTCGACGTTGACGTTGCCCTCGACGTTGATGATCTCGGCAATCCCGGCGCAGGCGTTGTGCAGCACGTCGTCGGCGGCGCGGAAGCAGTCGTCCTGCGTGGCATCCTCGTCCATCAACTCATACAGGTTTTCGTTCAGCACGACCACCAGGGAATGCACGTGTCGCGACAGTTCGCGGATGCCTTCCTCGGCCATGCGCATGCGCTTGGCGCCCTCGAAAACGAAGGGCTTGGTGACCACGCCGACCGTCAGGATGCCCAGTTCCTTGGCGACCTCGGCCACCACGGGGCCGGCCCCCGTCCCGGTGCCCCCGCCCATGCCGGCGGTGATGAACACCATGTGGGCGCCGTTCAGCGCCGCGCGGATTTCTTCACGGGCGGTCTCGGCGGCGGCACGGCCCTGTTCGGGTTTGGCGCCAGCGCCCAGGCCGGTACGACCCAGACGGATCTGGACCGGCGCCTCGCTGGTCAGAAGCGCCTGGGAATCGGTATTCGCGCAGACGAAATCCACACCCTGCACGCCCGAACGGATCATGTGGGCCACCGCGTTGCCGCCTGCCCCGCCGACGCCCACGACCTTGATCATGGTGCCGTTTCTGCTGGTATCCAGCATTTCAAAATTCATCATGGTTGACTCCCTCACATATACGGAAAACGAACAACTTCCCCTGAAAAGCTCACGGCTGCGGCAGCTTTGACGCCGCCTCAGTTCATGAACCATTCCTTCATGCGCGCCAGAATGGACTTGACCGTTCCCTTCTGTTGCGCCACCTTGCGACCGCGGGCGCGCTGGACGCGTGCCTCGGTCAGCAAGCCCATTACCGTCGAGAAGCGCGGATTGCGCATCACGTCGGCCAAACTGCCCTCGTACATGGGCACGGCGACGCGAACCGGCTTGAGGAACACGTCCTCGGCCAGTTCCACCATGCCCGGCATGAGCGCCGTCCCGCCGGTCAGCACGACCCCGGACGACAGCAATTCCTCATAGCCGGATTCGCGCACCACCTGCTGCACGAATCCGAACAATTCCTCCATGCGCGGCTCGATCACCGCTCCCAGGGCCTGGCGCTTGACGCTGCGGTTGGGGCGATCCCCCAGGCCCGGCACTTCGATCATTTCCTCGGCATCGACCAGCGTCTGCTTGGCCACGCCGTGACGCAACTTGATTTCCTCGGCGTCCGGCGTCGGCGTGCGCAGCATGGCGGCGATGTCGCTGGTGACCTGATCGCCCGCGATCGGGATCACCGAGGTATGACGGATCGCACCGCCGGTGTAGATGGCGATGTCGGTGGTGCCCCCGCCGATGTCCACCAGCACCACGCCCAACTCCTTCTCGTCGGCCGTCAGGCACGACAGGCTGGAGGCGAGCGGCTGCAGGATCAGATCCTGGACTTCCAGGCCGCAGCGGCGCACGCACTTGACGATGTTCTGGGCCGCGCTGACCGCACCCGTGACGATGTGCACGCGCACTTCCAGGCGCATGCCGCTCATGCCGATCGGCTCGCGGATGTCCTCCTGCGCGTCGACGATGAATTCCTGCGTCAGCACGTGCAGCACCTGCTGATCGGTCGGGATGTTGACCGCCTTGGCCGTCTCGATCACGCGCGCCACGTCGGTGGCGGTGACCTCCTTGTCCTTGACCGCCACCATGCCGCTGGAATTGAAGCTGGTGATGTGGCTGCCCGCGATGCCGGTATAGACCTCGCGGATCTTGCAGTCGGCCATCAGCTCGGCTTCCTCCAGCGCGCGCTGGATGGAGTTCACGGTGGACTCGATGTTGACCACCACGCCTTTGCGCATGCCTTCGGATTCGTGCTGTCCCAGGCCCAGCACCTCGAACCCGCCGTCGGGCAGGATTTCGGCAACGACGGCGGCCACCTTGCTGGTGCCGATATCGAGTGCAACGATCAGGTCTTTGATGTCACGGGTCATGGTCTGGTCGATCGGGAAGATGCAGAAGTTTCGGGGGACAGCGTGATGGCGAATCCGTTCGGATAGCGCAGATCGGCGCTGGCGATCATGCGACCGCCCAGGCGGCGGGTCAGTTCCGGCCAGGCCTGGACGAAGCGTTCAATGCGGGCGGCAAAGGGCAGCGCACCGGAGCGCCCATGGGGGTCGGCCACGTCGGCGGCCGGATCACGGCCCAGCGCCAGGCGCACGTCATCGGACAGGGTGACCTCCCAGGCGTAGCGGGGCGTCAGCGTGGCTTCGCGCACGCTCAGGCCCAGCGGCGCAAACCAGCGCGCGATCTCGGCGTAGCGCTGCACCACCAGCCGCTCGGAATTCACCGGGCCGTTCAACTGGGGCAGATCCAGGTCATCGGGCAGTTCGCCCTGGTTGGCCGTGAAGGCTTCGCCCCAGGTGTTGATCATCTGGTTCTCGTTCCAGTAGGCCAGCGGCTGCTGCTCCTCGATGCTCACCTGCAGCGTCGCCGGCCACACCCGCCGGACGATGGCGTGGCGCACCCAGGGCGCGGATTCGATGCGCTGCCGCGCCGCATCCAGGTCCATCAGAAAGAAATTGCCCCGCACCTGGCCCGCCAGCGCGGTCTGCAGGTTCAGCGGCGTGACGTATTGCAGGGTCGAGCCGCCCGCCGGGGCCAGCTCGATATGGGAAATCGCGAAATAAGGCCGCCGGATGGTCCAGACCAGGGCCCCGACCACGATCGCCAACACCGCCAGCAAAGCCAGCAGGTTGGCAATCAGATTGGTCAGTCGGGCTTCGGCGAACACGTCCGGTTCCTCCCCTCAGGCTGTCTGGCGCAGCTTGCAGCGCGCCGTCGACAGAATTTCCACACACAACCGGCCGTAGCTCATGCCGGCGGCCTTGGCGCCCATGGGCACGAGCGAATGGCTCGTCATGCCCGGCGAGGTGTTCATTTCCAGCAGCCAGGGCTGGTTCTGCTCATCGAGCATCACGTCGGCCCGGCCCCAGCCTTCACAACCCAGGACCCGATAGGCCTGCACGACGATCTCCTGAATCCGGCGCGTCAATTCGTCCGGCAGCGATGCCGGGCACAGGTAGCGGGTGTCGTTGGACACGTATTTATGTTCGTAGTCGTAATTGCCCTGGGGAGCGATGATCTCGATCACCGGCAAGGCCCGGGCCTGCAAGCCCGAGCCCAGGACCGGAACGGTCAGTTCGCGCCCCCGGATGAACTGCTCGGCCAGGGCCAGGTCGTCGAAACGGCAGGCCAGCGCCTGCGCGTCATGCAGTTGATCCGCCGATTCGACCCGGGTCAGGCCCAGCGTCGAGCCCTCATGCGGCGGCTTGACGATCAGCGGCAGACCCAGGGTCTGGGCCAGGTCCGACGGGTCGGCATCGCATGCCAGTTCGGCAAAGCGCGGCGTGGGCAGCCCGTGCTGCAGCCACAGGCGCTTGGTGGCGATCTTGTCCATGGCCAGGCAAGAGGCCAGCGGGCCGCTGCCCGTATAGGGAATCCGCAGCAACTCCAGCGCGCCCTGCAGCGTGCCGTCCTCGCCGTAGCGCCCGTGCAGGGCGATGAAGACGCGGTCGAAGCCCGCCGAGGCCAGTTCCGCCAGACTGCGTTCCCCAGTGTCGAACAGATGGGCGTCGACGCCCTCCTCGCGCAGCGCGGCGCAAACCCCGGTGCCCGACATCAACGACACTTCACGCTCGGCGGAACTGCCGCCGTACAGCACGCCCACGCGGCCGAATGCCTGGCTCATAGCGGACTCCCCAGTTGCGCGGGGACACGACTGATGGAACCGGCCCCCATGATGATCACGACGTCTCCGTCGCGAGCGAAATCCCCGATCGCGGTCGCCATATCGGTCACGTCCTCGACGAACACCGGCTCGACCTTGCCGGCCACCCGCAGGCCGCGCGCCAGCGCGCGCCCGTCAGCGGCAAGCAAGGGTGCCTCGCCGGCCGGATAGACCTCGGTCAGCAGCACCGCATCGGCCGAACTCAACACACGCACGAAATCCTCGAAACAGTCCCGCGTGCGCGTGTAGCGGTGCGGCTGGAAGGCCAGCACGATGCGGCGGTCCGGCCAGGCGCCGCGCGCGGCCGCCAGGGTGGCCGCCATCTCGACCGGATGGTGGCCGTAGTCGTCGACCACGGCATACGAGCCGCCGCCGTTCTTCGCCGACACCGGAAAGCGGCCAATCTGGGTAAAGCGCCGGCCCACGCCGCGAAACTGCGCCAGCGACTCGGCGATGACCTCGTCGGGCACGCCCAGTTCGGTAGCGACGGCGATGGTGGCCAGCGCATTGAGCACGTTGTGCCGGCCCGGCAGATTCAGGCGCACGGACAGGGGCGCCAGATCCCCCTGGGCGCCCTGGCGCTCGACCTCGAAGCACATGACGGTGCCTTCGGCGCGCAGGTCGCGCGCGCGCACCTGGGCCGGCGTATCGATGCCGTACGTCGTCACGGGCCGCGACACGAAGGGAATGATCTCGCGCACATTGGCGTCGTCCACGCACAGCACCGCGCTGCCGTAGAACGGCAGGCGCTGGGTGAACTCGACGAAGGCGCTCTTGAGACGCGCCACGTCGTGCCCGTAGGTGTCCATGTGGTCGAGGTCGATGTTGGTGATGATGGCCATCACCGGCAGCAGATTCAGGAACGAGGCGTCGGACTCGTCGGCCTCGACCACGATGTAGTCGCCCTGGCCCAGCCGCGCATTGGCGTCGGCCGCATTCAGTCGTCCGCCGATGACGAAGGTGGGGTCCAGCCCGCCGGCCGCCAGCACACTGGCCACCAGACTGGTGGTGGTGGTCTTGCCGTGCGTGCCGGCGATGGCGATGCCGCGCTTCAGGCGCATCAGTTCGGCCAGCATCAGGGCGCGGGGCACCACCGGGATGCGCGCGGCGCGGGCCGCCAGGACCTCGGGATTGTCGGCATGGATGGCGGTGGACGTGACCAGGGCGCCAGCGCCACGGATGTGCTCTGCGGCGTGGCCGATCAGGATGCGGGCACCCAGCGACGCCAGGCGCCGCGTCACGGCGGTTTCCTGGACGTCGGAGCCGCTGATGGAATAACCCAGGTTCAGCAGCACTTCGGCGATCCCGCTCATGCCCGAGCCGCCGATGCCGACGAAGTGAATATTACGAATGCGGTGCTTCATGCCGATTCCTCCAGACTATGGACGCAGGCATCGGCAATCTGCTGCGCGGCGTTCAGACTTGCGTGTTCGCGGGCATGGGCGGCCACGGCGGCCAGTTCGGGCCGTTGACGGGCGGCCAGCCAGGCCGACAGGCCGGCTGCGTCCAGATCGGCCTGGCGCATCATCCAGCCGCCCCCGCACTCCGACAGATAACGGGCATTGGCCGTCTGGTGATCATCGATGGCGTGCGGCAGCGGGATGAACAGGGCCGCCACGCCGACGGCCGCGACCTCGGCCACGGTCATCGCACCCGCCCGGCAGACGATCAGGTCGGCCCAGCCCAGGGCTTCGGCCATGTCGTCGATAAAGGCCGCGACCTCGCCCTCCACACCCAGGCGTTCGTAATGCTGGCGCACGCTCTCGGCGTGGCGCTCGCCCGCCTGATGGCGCACCTGGGGCCGCGCATCCGCCGGCAGCAGCGCCAGGGCCTCGGGCACCAGTTCGTTCAGGCGCGCCGCACCCAGGCTGCCGCCCACGACCAGCAGGCGCAGCGGCCCTTGGCGCCCGGCGTAGCGCTCGCTCGCAGGTGCAGTCGCCGCCAACGCGGCACGCACCGGATTGCCCACCATCAGGGCATTGGGCAGCGCCCCGGGAAAGCCGCACAGCACCCGGCGGGCAAAGCGGGCCAGGACGCGGTTGGCAGTGCCTGCAATGGCATTCTGTTCGTGTACGACCAGCGGGATGCCGGACAGGCGTGCCATCAGGCCGCCCGGGAAAGCTGCATAGCCGCCCATGCCCAGCACCACGTCGGGGCGCTGGGCGCGCAGCAGTTTGCGCGCACGCAGGCAAGCGGCGCCCAGGGTGAACGGCAGCTTCAGCAAGGCTGCGGCACCCTTGCCGCGCACACCGCCGAAACGCAGCGGCAGCAGCTCGATGCCGCGCGCCGGCACCAGCCTGCCTTCCATGCGGTCGGGATCGCCCAGCCACAGCACCCGCCAGCCGGCGGCGCGCAGGACTTCGGCCACGGCCAGCCCCGGCATGATGTGCCCGCCCGTGCCGCCCGCCATGATGAGGATCGTGCGCGCACTCATCGCCGTTTCCCCCGCATCATGCAGCGGGTCTCGTAATCGACTCGCAGCAGCAGCGCCATGGCTGCCAGGTTCATGACGATGCCCGAACCACCATAGCTGACCAGCGGCAGGGTCAAGCCTTTGGTGGGCAGCAGGCCCAGGCAGACGCCGACGTTGATGAAAGCCTGCACGCCCATCCACAGGGCCACGCCCTGGGCGACCAGGCCGTCGAAGACCCGCTCCAGCACCATGGCCTGGCGAGCGATGTCGAAGCCGCGTATCACGATGTAGACGAACACGGCGATCAGGGACAGCACCCCGACCAGGCCCAGTTCTTCGCCAATGACGGCGACGATGAAGTCGGTATGCGCCTCCGGCAGATAATGCAGTTTCTCGATGCTGGAGCCCAGGCCGACGCCGAACCATTCGCCCCGCCCCAGGGCGATCAGCGAATGAGACAGCTGGTAGGCGCTGCCGTAGGCGTTGTCCGGATTCCAGGGATCCAGGTAGACGAACAGGCGCTCACGCCGCCAGGGCGACAGCCAGATCAGCATCAGGAAACTGGACATCACCCCGCCCAGCAGCAGGGTGAACAGCTTGAGATTGATCCCGCCGATGAACAGAATGCCCACTGCGATGGCGCCGATGACGATGAAAGCGCCCAGATCGGGTTCCAGCAACAGCAGGACCCCGACCAGCATGAGCGCCAGCGCCATGGGCGTAAAACCGCGCACGAAACCGCGCACAAAACCTTGCAAGTGAGTCTGCTTGCGCACCACGTAATCGGCTGCGTACAGCAGAATGGCGGCCTTCATCAGCTCGGAAGGCTGAAAATTCACCGGCCCCAGCGGCAACCAGCGCCGGGCGCCGTTGACCTCGCGGCCGATTCCGGGCACCAGCACCACCACCAGCAGGACCAGCGACAGGGCAAACAGCGGCAGGGCGGCCTTCTGCCAGATGCGCATCGGGATGCTGGCGGTAAACAGCGCGGCCAGCAGACCGATGACGATGAAGGCGGCATGGCGGCCGACGAAATAGAAGCGGCCGTAGCTTTCGTAGCGCGGCCCGTCGGCCAGAGCGATCGAGGCCGAATACACCATGAGCAGGCCGAACAGGACCAGGGTGCTGACCGCCACGATCAGTCCCACGTCCACGCTGGGCATGGCCGTGCGGCCCGACCGCGCCGTCGTGTTCACACCGCCGCTCAGGGAACCCAGCATGCTCATCACACGATCTCCCCTCGTTCAGCTGCCAGCTCACGCACCGCCTCGACGAAGCAGGCACTGCGGTGGGCGTAGTTGCGGAACATGTCCATGCTGGCGCAGGCCGGCGACAGCAGCACGGCATCACCCGGCCGCGCCAGCTCCAGGCCCCGGACCACGGCGTCTTCCAGCGTCACGCAGGACCGCAGCGGCACCCCGCAATCCGCCAGCGCCTGGCCGATCAGCGGGCCGTCCTGGCCGATCAGCAGCACGGCCCGCGCATGGGCGCGCACGGCCGGCGCCAAGGGCGCAAAATCCTGTCCCTTGCCCAGGCCGCCGGCGATCAGCACCACCGGCCGGCCCAGCCCTTTCAGGGCGGCCAGCGTGGCGCCCACATTGGTGCCCTTGCTGTCGTCGATGAAATCCACCCCGGCAATCGCACGCACGAATTCCGTACGATGCGCCTCGCCCCGGTAGTCACGCAGGGCGTGCAGCATCGGTGCCCAATCCAGGCCGATGGCGCGGCCCAGGGCCAGCGCCGCCAGCGCGTTGAGCGCGTTGTGGGTGCCCTGAATCCGCAGCGCCTCGGCCGGCATCAGCGCCTGCGCGGGCACGGCGGGGCGCCGGGCGGGGGTTTCTTCGCGCGCCGCACGGCGCCGACGCGCCGGCGTCTGGGCGGTCGGATCGGCCTCGACTTCGGGCGCGGCCGCCAGCCAGGCCAGGCCCTGCTGCGTCAACAGGCCGAAATCCCCCGCCAAGGCAGGCGCATCGGCGCCGAAACTGCGCACCCGTTCGTCAGCCAGGTCGCGGACCATGTCCCGCACCAGCAGATCATCACGGTTGACGACGGCGATCCGCGCCATCTCCAGCAGCCGCGCTTTGGCCGCCGCGTAGGCCCGCATCGAACCGTGCCAGTCCAGGTGATCCTGCGTGACGTTGAGTACGGTCGCTGCATCCGGCGCCAGAGAGGTCGTGGCTTCCAACTGGAAGCTGGACAGTTCCAGCACCCAGACTTCCGGCAGCTCGCCCTGCTCCAAAGCATCTTTCAGGCTGGCGAGGGCGGCGGGGCCGATATTGCCGGCCGCACGCACACGGCGGCCGCAGGCTTCGACCAGATGACGCGTCAACGAGGTGACCGTGGTCTTGCCGTTGGTGCCCGTCACCGCCAGCAGCGCGGGCGCGTAGCCCTGCGCGCGCAGATCAGTCAGGGCGCGGGCGAACAGTTCGATCTCGCCCAGGATTTCGATACCCCGTTCACGCGCGGCCGCCAGCAAGCCGGCCACCGGCGCCTCGTGGGGATTCAGCCCCGGGCTGAGCACCAGCGTATGAACGCCGTCGAGCGCCTCGACCGCCAGAGCCCCGGCGCCCAGACGCAGATCGACCTCGACACCCTCCGCCTTCAGGGCGTCCAGCCCGCCCGGCTGCGTGCGCGTGTCCAGCACCCGCAGGCGGGCGCCTTGCGCAGCGCACCAGCGCGCCGCCGCCACACCGGTTTCCCCCAATCCCAGGATCAGGGTCAGGCCGTCGCGGCGAATGGAGGGGAAGTCGTAGATGATCGTCATCGCAGCTTCAGGCTCGCCAGGCCGATCATGACCAGCATCATGGTGATGATCCAGAAACGGACCACCACCTGGGTTTCTTTCCAGCCGCTCACCTCGAAATGATGGTGCAGCGGGGCCATGCGGAAGATCCGGCGGCCTTCCCCATAGCGCTTCTTGGTGTATTTGAACCAGGTGACCTGCAGCATCACCGACAGGGTCTCGACCACGAACACCCCGCCCATGATGAACAGGACGATCTCCTGGCGCACGATGACGGCGATGGTGCCCAGCGCGCCGCCCAGCGCCAGGGCGCCCACGTCCCCCATGAAGACCTGGGCGGGATAGGTGTTGAACCACAGGAAGGCCAGACCCGCGCCGGCAATGGCCGCGCAGATCACCATCAGTTCGGAGGCGCCCGGAATATAGGGGAACAGCAGGTACTTGGAATAGTCCACCCGTCCGACCACGTAGGCGAAGATGCCCAGGGCCGAACCGATCATCACGGTGGGCATGATGGCCAGGCCGTCCAGGCCGTCGGTCAGGTTGACGGCATTGCTGGTGCCCACGATCACCAGCCAGGTCAAGGCGCCAAAGCCGAACACGCCCAGCGGATAGCTGACGGTCTTGAAGAAAGGCACGATCAGGTCGGCACGGGCCGGCAGCGGCATGGTGAAGCCGCTCAGGACCCATTCGCGGAACAAGGGCCAGAGTTCCGTATTGGCAGGCACCGACACGGCAAAGCTGAGATAGACGGCCGCCACGGCACCGATCAGCGCCTGCCAGAAGAACTTCTGCCGCGCCGGCATGCCCTCGGGGTCGTGGTGCACGACCTTGCGGTAGTCGTCGGCCCAGCCGATCCAGCCAAAGCCGAAGGTCACCAGCAGCACCACCCAGACGAAGCGGTTGGTCCAGTCAGCCCACAGCAGAGTGCTGATGCCGATGCCGATCAGGATCAGCGCACCGCCCATGGTGGGCGTGCCATTTTTCTGCAGGTGCGTCTGCGGGCCGTAGCTGCGCACCGCCTGGCCGATCTTCAGCGCCGTCAGGCGGCGGATCAACCAGGGGCCGGCCAGCAGGCCGATGGCCAGTGCCGTAGCGCAAGCCAGCAGCGCGCGGAAGGTGATGTATTCCACCACGCCGAAGGCGCGGAAATGGGCGTCGGACAGCCAGCGCGCCAATTCAAGCAGCATGATCGCCCCCCCCCACGGATGCGTCCGTATCGAGTGCCTGCACCACACGCTCCATGCGCATGCTGCGCGAACCCTTGACCAGGATGTGACCCGGGCGCGCCGCCAGCAGGTGCGGCAGCAGCTCGTCAAAGGCGTCGAAAGCCTGGGCCTGCGGGCCAAAAGCCTGCGCGGCCCCGCGGGCCGCCGGCCCCAGCGTCAGGAGCGCATCCACGCCGCACTGCCGGGCGTAGGCGCCGACCTCGGCATGCATGGCCGGCCCCTGGTCGCCCACTTCGGCCATGTCGCCCAGCACCAGGATGCGCCGGCCGTCCAGACCAGCCAGCACGTCGATGGCGGCGCGCACGGAATCCGGATTGGCGTTGTAGCTGTCGTCGATCAACTGAAAGCCATCGGCCATCGGCCGAGGCTGCATCCGCCCGCCCACCGGCGCGAAGACCGCCAGACCGGCGGCAATGGCGGCTGCAGGCGCACCGGCCGCCCAGGCGCAGGCTGCCGCTGCCAGGGCATTGCGCAGATTGTGGCGTCCCGGGGCGTGCAGGATGACCGGGACCGTTTCCGCGCCCAGATGCAGGCGGAACTCCGTCTGCGCCGTCCCGGCCCGGATCTGCGAGGCATGCGCGTCGGCCGTGTCGGCAAAGCCGAAGCGCCGCGTCCGTCGGTTGCCGGCCAGTTCCTGCCACAGCCCGGTGTAGTCCTCGTCGGCCGGGAACACCGCCACGCCATCGGCGGGCAGGGCCTGCAGCACGGCGCCGTTCTCGCGCGCCACGGCTTCGACCGTGTTCATGAATTCCTGGTGCTCGCGCTGCGCATTGTTGACCAGCGCCACGGTGGACTGGGCGATGGCTGCCAGCACGGGGATTTCTCCCGGATGGTTCATGCCCAGTTCCAGCACGGCGGCGCGATGCGCCGGACGCAGACGCAGCACCGTCAACGGCAGGCCGATGTCATTGTTCAGATTGCCGCGCGTCGCCAGACGGCCTTCCTCGCCGCACCAGGCCGCCAGGATGGCACTGATCATTTCCTTGGTCGTGGTCTTGCCGTTGCTGCCGGTGACCGCGATGACCGGCATGTGGAACTGACGCCGCCAGGCCGTGGCTGCGCGCCGCAGGGCCAGGCGGGTGTCGCCCAGCACGATCTGTGGCAGACCGGCGTCCGGCACACGGCGGGCGACGATGGCCGCGCGCGCACCGGCCCGGGCTGCCGTGTCCAGATAATCATGACCGTCGTAGCGTTCGCCTTCCAGTGCCAGAAACAGGGCACCGGCCGGCAGCGCACGGGTGTCGGTGGACAGTTCTGCGCCCTGTTGCCAGGTCAGCGCAAAGCGCGCCCATTCGCGGTCGTCGAAGGGGCTGCGCACATGGTGGACTTCCTGGTAGGTCTCGTGACCCTTGCCGGCCAGCAGCACCACGTCCCGATCACCCGCCCCCCAGATGCCTTCCAGAATGGCGTCGGCCCGATCCGTTCGCACGTCCGGACGGTTCGGCATGCCCGCCACGATCTGTTCGATGATGGCCTCGGGCGATTCGGTGCGCGGATTGTCGGTGGTGACCACGATCTGGTCGGCCAGCCGGGCCGCCACGGCGCCCATCAGGGGGCGTTTTCCGGCATCCCGGTCGCCGCCGCAGCCGAACACGCAGCGCAGGCGGCCGCCGCGATTCCGGGCCAGCGGCCGCAAGGCCGTCAACACCCGTTCCAGCGCGTCCGGCGTATGCGCATAATCCACCACCACCAGCGGCTGGGGCCGCGCCGAACTGGCGCCGCCCAGTGCCGTGACCACTTGCAGACGACCCGGCACGGGATGCAGCACGGCCAGGGCGCGCGCAATGCGGCTCAATCCCCAGCCCAGTTCGCGCAGCACTCCGGCCACCAGCAGCAGATTGGAAATATTGTGCTCCCCGACCAGATGGGTCAGGATCTGGGCGCTGCCGTCGGGCACCACCAGATTGAAGACCAACCCATTGGCACCGTGCTGGATGTCCTCGGCCCGGAAGGCCGCCGCAACGTCGCGCTGCAGGCCGTAGCCCACCCGGTGGCCGGACGGCGCCGCGCCTGCCAGCAGTTCCCGCCCCGCCGCGTCGTCGGCGTTGATGACGGCGCCACGCAGGCCCGGACGCGCGAACAGAGCGAACTTTGCCTGTTTGTAGCGCGCTTCCGTGCCGTGATAATCCAGGTGGTCGCGGGTCAGGTTGGTGAAGCCCGCAACCTGGATGCTGACCCCGTCCAGGCGACCCTGCTCGATCCCGATGGAAGATGCCTCGATGGCGGCAGCCACGCCGCCCGCGCGCACGATGGCGGCCAGGCTGCGATGCAGCGTCAGCACATCCGGTGTGGTCAGCGCGCCGCCCAGGTTGCTGCCGTCAGCCAGCGTCACACCCAACGTCCCGACCGTGCCGCAGGGCATGTCCTCGGCATTCAGCGCCGCCGCGATCCACTGCGTGGTGGACGTCTTGCCGTTGGTGCCTGTCACGGCGATCACGGTCAAGGCGTCGGAGGGCCGGCCGTACCACAGGTGGGCGACCTCGCCCAGCAAAGCGGCCAGACCCTCGACCTCCAGGACCGGCACGGCGGCGGGCGAAGGATGATCGCCGCCCGCCTGTCGGACGATGGCGGCCGCGCCGGCGGCCACGGCGGCTTCCATGAAGGCACGGCCGTCCGAAGCAATCCCGGGACAGGCGAAAAACACATCGCCCGGCCGCACCTGACGCGAATCCAGGCAGAGGTCTGCTTTGCGATCGACCCGCTCGTCCAGCCAGGCCATAATGTCTAATAGGATCATTGAGTGCGTCCCCCCTGCTCTGCTGCGGCCACGAGGGCATCCACGGGCGCGTCCGGCCGCACGCCGAGCCGGCGCAGGGTGCTTGAAACGATGTCGGAAAAAACGGGCGCGGCCACGCGGCCGCCATAATACCCCCCGGCGCCGGGCTCATCGATGGAGACGGCCACGACGATGCGCGGGTCGGACACCGGAGCCAGACCCACGAAGGACCCACGATATTTGGTCTTGCTGTATTGGCCGTTGACGATCTTGCGCGCCGTACCGCTCTTGCCGGCGATCCGGTAGCCCTGGACCTGGGCGAGCTTGGCGCCATCGGGACCGGCGGCGGCCTCCAGCATGCCTCGCATCAGCAAGGCGATCTGGGGCGAGTAGACCTGCACGCTGGTGGGCTGGCCTTCGCGGCGCAGCAGGGACAGCGACACCATGTCGCCGTTACGGGCGAAGACGGTGTAGGCGTGTGCGACCTGCAGCAGGGACACGGACAGCCCGTAGCCGTAGGCCATGGTGGCGCGCTCGATCGGCCGCCAGCGCTGCCAGGGCCGCAGACGCCCCGAAGCCATGCCGGGGAAATGCGTCTGAGGCGCGCGCCCGAAGCCCAATGCCGAGAATTTCTCCCACATCGACTGGGACGTCAGTTTCTCGGAAATCATCGTCATGCCGATATTGCTGGAACGCCGGATGACGCCGCCCACATCCAGCACGCCATTGCGGCTGACGTCGGAAATCACGGCACCCTGATAGCTGTAGCGGCCGTTGCCCGTGTCGAACTGCGTGCGGGTCGTGATCTTGCCCTCGTCCAGAGCCAGCGCGGCCGTGAACGGCTTCATGATGGAGCCGGGCTCGAATGTGTCGGTGACGACGCGGTTACGCAGCGCATCGCCCGTGCGTTGGGTGTTGTCGTTGGGATCGTAGGACGGCAGATTGACCATCGCCAGGATCTCGCCCGAACGGGCGTCCAGCACAATGGCCGCCGCCGCCCGCGCCTGATGTTCCTTCATGGCGGCCTTGAGGGCCGTGTACGTGTCGAACTGGATGCCGGCATCGATGGACAGTTGCAGGTTCTGGCCATCGACCGGCGGCACTACAGCCTGGACGTCCTCGACCACGCGGCCCAGCCGGTCCCGGATCACACGCCGGGAGCCCGGCTGGCCCGAGAGGCGGTCGTTGAACGCCAGCTCGATGCCCTCGATGCCGCGATCCTCGATATTGGTGAAGCCGACGATGTGCGCCATGACCTCGCCTTCGGGATAGACGCGGCGCGTCTCGGCCAATTGCTGGACCCCGGGGATCTTCAGTTGCTGGATGGCCTTTGCCGTGTCGGCGGCCACCTGCCGCTGCAGGTAGACGAAAGTCTTGTCCTCGTCCTGGGTGCGCCGGCGCAGTTCGGCCGGCTTGATGTCCAGCAGGCGCGCCAGTTCGGCGACCTGGGCATCGGTGGCCTTGTGAAAATCCTCGGGGATCGCCCAGATGGCCCTGGCCGGCACGCTGGAAGCCAGCACCACCGAGCCACTGCGATCCAGGACTTTGCCGCGCGAGGCCTGCAGGACCAGGGTGCGCTCGTAGCGGCGCTCGCCCTGGCGTTGCAGGAATTCGTTGGACAGGATCTGCAGGTTCAGCGCCTTGGCCGCCAGCGCGGCAAAGCCCAGCATGAGCACGATCACCACCAGCCGCGCGCGCCAGAAGGCCGGGCGGCTGGCCAGCACGGGGCTTTCGTGGAAACCGAAGCGCTTCATTTCGGCGCTCCCTGCGCGGCGGGAGCCGGCTGCTGCAGATAAATCGTGCGATCCGGCGTCACCGACACCAGATGCAGGTCCGCACGCGCCAGCGAGTCGATGCGGGCGTTACGGGCCAGTTCCGCCCGCTCGAGCTGCAAGCGGCGCCATTCTTCATCCAGTTCGTGGGCGTGGGCCCTGAGCCGCTCGGACGCCACGAACAGCTCGCGCGTCTGGAAACGCACCGTGACCAGCGAAATCGCCGAGGCCATCAGCAGCAGCGCCAGAAACAGGTTCACGCGTATCATCGCCCCGCCCTCCCCGCCCGGCGCGGCGCGGCCTTGCGGCCCGGCAGGCGGACGAAGCCCATGGCCTCGCTCAGCGACAAGGGCACATCGGTGCGTTCAGCCACTCGCAGCACGGCAGAGCGCGAGCGGACATTGTCGGCCACCTCGGCCTCGTCCGCCTGAACACGGCCCAGCAGAGTGACGTAGGGCTGCGGCATGTCCCGCTCGGGAATCGGCAACCGCGCCTGTTCCCGCCCCGGGTGGGCGGCAGCGGCAAGACACTGCTTGACCATGCGATCTTCCAGCGAATGGAAGCTGATCACGGCCAGGCGGCCTCGCGCGCGCAAACGGGTCAGCGCTGCCGGGAGGGCGTGCGCGAGCTGCGCGAGCTCTTCATTGATGTGAATCCGTATAGCTTGAAAGGTGCGGGTTGCCGGGTGTTGACCCTTTTCGCGCGTACGGACGGTACCGGCGACGAGCTGGGCAAGTTCGCCCGTGGTGCACAGCGGCCCGGATTGGCGGCGCGCAACAATCGCCTTTGCAATCTGAAAAGCAAACCGTTCTTCGCCATAATCTGCGATGACCTCCTTGATCTGTTCCTGGTCGGCCTCGGCCAGCCATTGAGCCGCCGTCTGTCCACGGCTGGTGTCCATGCGCATGTCCAGCGGGCCATCCCGCATGAACGAGAATCCACGTTCCGCCTCGTCGATCTGGGGTGAAGACACGCCCAGGTCCAGCAGCACGCCGTCCACCTGATCGATGCCCAGGCGGTCGAGTTGTGCATCCAGCGTCGCGAAACCATCGTGGGCGATCTCGACCCGGGCGTCAGCGGCGCGCAGCGCCTGCGCCTCGGCAATCGCCATCGGGTCCTTGTCGAACACCAGCAGCCGCGCCTGCGGGGCCAGCCGGCTCAGCAGCAGGCGACTATGTCCGCCGCGCCCGAATGTCCCATCCACGTACACCCCGTCCAGCGGCGGGGCTTCCGCCGCCGGCACCGCCGACCGACGACCGAACGCGGGACTCAACAACGCGTCGATAGCCGGTTCCAGCAGAACGGTGCGATGGGAATACGCCATGTACGGGCTCAGAAAGAGATCTGTTCAAGGATGGCCGGATCGAGGTTGCCCACGTCCGTCATGCAACGCGCCTCCCATTGGGCGCGATCCCACAATTCAAAATTCGACCCCAGTCCCAGCAGCATGACGTCCTTGCCCAGGCCGGCCGCTGCGCGCAATTCGGGAGCCACCAGAATGCGGCCCGCCCCGTCCATGTCCACATCCTGGGCGTTGCCCAGCAACAGGCGCTGCAAGGGCCGCGCCGCAGCCGTCAGCGACGCAATCTGCTTGCGCTTTTCTTCCCAGATGGAACGGGGATACAGCATCAGGCAACCGTCAGGATGCCGCGTCAGAGTCAGACGCCCCTGTTCGTCGGCCAGCAGGACGTCACGATGCCGAGCCGGAATGGACATCCGGCCCTTGGCATCCAGCGTGAGCGCGCTGCTTCCTTGAAACACGAGGGTTTTTCTCCCACTTCATGACACAAAAATCTACTTTGCCCCACTCTACGGGATGGATCGGTGCCGGTCAAGGCAAAAATTGAAATTTCTTCAATGACAACAAGCACTTACAACTATTTTTAATAATTAATTGATAAATAAAGACCTGAAAAATCAATGCATTGCAAACTAAACTGAAAGTCCTTTGTCAGGTCAGGGCCTTTGCGGATGCCGCCCTGCACTGCTCAACCTGCACCAATTCCCGATTGACACGCCCGGGTCCAGCCGATGTAATGAAATTCCACCACTCCGGGCTGCAGCGTTGGTACTCCCGGGTGGCAGACTCGAAAGCATCCGAGCCTTTTTGTCGCCGGGCCGTCCCAAGACAAAATGCGCCCCCTCGGGGGGCAGCAAGCCCGCAGGGCGCGCGTGGGGGCATTTTTTGCGTTTGTCTGCCGTCTCGTCAGTCACCAGAAAGGAGATCTCTACATGTCGGATCAGAACCATCCCCCCCAATCACGCCGCCATTTCCTCCAATCCGTCGGGGCCACGGGCGGCGTCCTGATGCTCGGTGGCGTCCTGCCGCTGCATCGCGCGTTGGCTGCAAGCGCCCCGCCCGCCATCAACCTGGGACAGGTCTTGCCCATGACGGGTTCCGCAGCCGAATTCGGTCCCTATTACCGCGATGCCGTGCGGCTTGCCGTCGACCAGATCAACACCGCTGCCAAGGAAGTCTTCGGCGGCCCCCTCATCGCCCACCACGTCACGGCCGACAGCGCGACCCTGCCGACGGTCGGCGTCCAGGCCGCCCGTCAGATGATCGACACCCAGCACACGCCGGTCATCATCAACGGCTGGTCCAGCGGCGTCACGGTCGCCGTGGCGACCTCGGTCACCATCCCGGCAGGCGTGCTGCAGATCGGCAACGGCACCACCTCGCCGCTGGTCAGCGTGCTGCCCGCCGACGCCAAGGCCGATCTGCTGTTTCGCACCAGTGCATCCGACGCCATGCAAGGCGTGGTGGCCGCTCAATTCGTCAACGGCGAAATCGACCCGAACTACAAGTTCAAGCGCGTCGCCACCATCTACATCAACAACCCCTACGGGCAAGGCCTGTCCAACGCCTTCGCCGCAGCCTTCAAAAAGCGCGGCGGCACCGTCCTGGCCGAAGTCCCGCACCCCGAGGAAGTTCAGCCCACCTACAAGTCCATGCTGTCCCAGGCGCTGAAGGACAAACCCGATCTGCTGCTGATCGTCAGCTACCCGGCGCACACCATCGCCATCTGCAAGGAATCCCGCGACACCTTCAACTTCACGAACTGGCAGTTCACCGATGGCAACGCCAGCATCGACATCATCAAGGAGGTCGGCGGCAAGGACATGGACGGCCGCTACGGCACGGCCCCCGGCGAGGACACCACCACGCAGTCCTACAAAGACTTCGCCAAGACCTACCTGTCCACCTACAAATACGATCACTTCCCGCCCTTCACCACCTGCTCGTACGACGCCGGGATGGTCGCGGGGCTGGCCATGGCGGCCATCGTGGCCGGCGGGGCCACCGACGTGGCAAAGATCACGGGCGTCATGCTGCGCGACGAACTGCGCAAGGTCGCCAACCCGCCGGGCGAAATGATCGACGGCGGCGATCAGGACCGCGTCACCGCCATGCTCAAAGCGCTGAAGGACAAGAAGAAGATCAACTACAACGGGGTCGCCGGCCCGTGCGACTTCGACAAGAACGGCGACGTCATCACTCCCGTCAATATCTGGAAGTACGCCGGGGACCAGATCGAAACGGTCAAGATGGTCGCCGCCAAGGACATTCCTGCCAGTTGATTCTCCGCCGCCGCAACGACAAAGGCCACGTTCACGTGGCCTTTGTCACATCATGCGCCCGAGAGCGGTACGCCCATCGGCGGTGGCGCCGGACGCCAGGCGCCCTCAATCCTCAGGCTCCTGGTCCAGAAAGCGGGAGACCCGCTTCTTCTCGGGCAGGATGCCCTGCGGACGATACAGCACGATCAGCGCCAGCAGCAGCCCCACAAAGGCCCAGCGCAGGAAGGACATCCGCGAGGCCACGTCGGGGGCGATGCCCTGCAGGGCAACCTGCAGGTAATCCGTGACGAAGCCCGTGCCGCTCCAGACGGCCCAGATCACGAAAGCGCCCAGGATAGCGCCCTTGTTGTTGCCACTGCCCCCCAGCATCAGCATGACCCAGACCAGAAAAGTGGCGAACAAAGGCTTGAAGTGACTGTAGTCGATCGTCACCATATACGGCGCATACAGGGCTCCGGCCACGCCGATGACCACGGCACCCAGCACGAAGGACTGCACGCGCAGGGACTTGACGTGCTTGCCGCTCATGGCGGCCGAGTCTTCCTCGTCACGGACGGCGCGCAGCGCGCGCCCCCAGGGCGAGCGCACCATGGCTTCCAGCACGACGTACACCAGGGCCAGCGCGAGCGTGACGATCACCAGGTACAGATAGCTGTAGTCCCTGGGCTGCATGGCGGACAAGGCGGCATGCAGGGCCTCCGGCAGCCAACTGCACCCTGCGCTGTCAAACACACAGGACAGGGGCTGCGGGATGCCCGACATGGGCTGGGGCCCGTTGGCCAGCCAGCGCTCGTTCTGGAAAATGAGCCGGATGATCTCGGCGATCCCCAGCGTGGCGATCGCCAGGAAATCCGCCCGCAGATGCAGGATGGGCTGGGCGATCAGCCAGGCCACGACGCCCGCCATGATGCCGGCGGCCACCACCCCGAGCAGATAGGGCGCGTTCAGGCCGAACCACTGCTGGGCATAGGCCGCCATCAGGCCGGAAGGCGGCGAGGTGACGAACAGGGCCATGGTGAACGCCCCCACGGCAAAGAATCCTGCCACACCGAAGTTCAGGTGGCCGTTGTAGCCCCACTGCGCGTTCAGCCCCAGCGACAGGATCGAGTAGATGATCGCCATGATGCTGAAGGACACCAGGTAATCCATGATGCCGGGCATCAGGCCCGCGACCCCGAAGGCCAGCACGCCCCCCAGGATCAGGGCGGCCGGCAGGCGCGTGCGCCAGCGTCGACGTGAAAACAGCAGGCACCCCAGCAGAAAAGCGGGGACCAGCAGGAAGCAGGCTTTGAGCAGAAGCAAAGCGTCCATGGCATAGCTCCTAACGCTGGGCGAACAGCCCCTGGGGCCGCATCAACAGCACCAGCACCATCAGCACGAAGGCGACTGCCGGTCCATAGGCCGGATTCAGGAAGGCGGACGTCAACTGCATGGCGATCCCGATGATGATGGAGCCGACCAGCGCCCCCCAGGCGCTGCCGATTCCGCCCATGATCACCGCCGCGAACAGAGGCAGCAGCAGGACGAACCCCATGTCCGGGCGCATCTGCGACGCCAGCCCATACATGACGCCACCGATGGCGGCCAACCCCGCGCCGATGGCCCAGGTCCAGGCGACGACCTGCTCGGTGTCGATGCCGCGCACCTGGGCCAGATCGGGATTGTCGGCCGTCGCGCGCATGGCCTTGCCGATGCGCGTGCGAGTCAGCATCCAGTACAGCAGCGCCACCAGGACGAGGGCCAGGGCGAAGACGAAAAGCTGGTCCGCCTGCAGACGCAGGCCGAAGGGCAGGTACAACGCCGGATTGGAACGCCCCGAATAGTAGAAATGGAAGTCCGATCCCCAGATCAGATACACGATGCCCCGCAGCAGGAATTCCATGCCCAGCGAGGCCATGGCCAGCAGCACGAGCGGCGACTGGTACCGGCGCAGCGGCCGGTACAACAGCCGGTCGATCACGATCGCCACGACGGCAGTGACCGCCGCCGCCAGCAGCAGGCCGACGACGAGTTCCCAGCCAAAGGAAAATCGCCAGATGGGATCGGACTGCGGCAGGACGAGCACCATGCCGTAGGTCACGTAGGCCCCCAGGGTCAGGAATTCTCCGTGGGCGAAATTCGGAAATTTCAGAACGCCGTAGCACAGGGTCAGGCCGATGCCGCCCAGCGCAATGATGCCGCCCAGCATCACCCCCCAGGCGGTCAGGGACAGCATATCCTCGGCGCTGGTGCCCGAGAGCCAGCCGGCGACCCACATGCCGACCAGCACCAGCAGCAGCACCCCGCCGACGAAGCGGCTGCTGCGCGCGCCGCCGGCATCGCGGGCATCGACCGCCTCGACGGCCGAAACATCCGGGGATGCGGCGTCCGCCGCAGGCTGCGCCGACTCGTTCATCGCATCATCCTCCGAGATAGAGGCGCCCGACATTCGGGTCATCGAGCAGATCCCGGCCCGTGCCTTCATGCCGGTTTTCGCCATTGGCCAGCACATAGCCGCGATGGGCCATCCCAAGGGATTGCCGGGCGTTCTGCTCGACCATCAGGATGCCCACGCCGCTGTCATTGATCCGGGCGATGCGCTCGAAGATCTCATCCACGAGCTTCGGGGACAAGGCGGCCGTGGGCTCGTCCAGCAGCAGCAACCTGGGATTCATCATCAGGGCGCTGCCCATCGCGACCATCTGCCGCTCGCCGCCGGACATCTTGCCCGCCAACTGGCGGCGACGCTGGCGCAGCTTGGGAAACATCGAATAGACCCGTTCCTTGTTCTCCGACAGATCGACCTTGCCCATCGGGAAAGCGCCCATCTCCAGATTTTCCTCGACCGTCAGCGCGGTGAAGACATTGGCCACCTGCGGCACATAGCACATGCCCAGGCGGACGATGCGGTGCGGCGCCTGATGCGTGATGTCGTGACCGTCGAAGGTGATCGCACCCTGGTGCGGATGCAGCAAGCCGAAGATCGTCTTCATCAGCGTGGACTTGCCCGCCCCATTGGGACCGATGATGGCAACGACCTCGTCGGCCTCGATCCGAAGGGATACGGCGCGCAGGATTTCGGTGTCGCCATAGCCCGCCGTGACGGCGTCAACCTGCAGCAGCGGCATATTGCCCTCCCAGGTAGGCCTCCAGCACTGCCTGGTCGTTGCGCACGGCATCGGGCGCGCCTTCGGCCAGCTTGCGCCCTTCGCTCATGACGATGACCGGGTCGCACAGGCTCATGACCATGTTCATGTCGTGCTCGATCAGCAGGAAAGTGATCCCGCGCTCGCGCGACAGGGCCTGGATGTTCCGCACGATGCTTTGCAGCAGCGTGCGGTTGACCCCGGCTGCCGGCTCGTCCAGCAAAATGATCTGCGGGTCCGCCATCAGCATGCGGCCCATTTCCAGCAGCTTCTTCTGCCCACCCGACAGGTTGGCCGCGTATTCGTGGCGGACGTGAGTGAGCTGCAGGTATTCCAGGACCTCCCGCGCCTTGGCCAGATGGCGGGCTTCCTCGATCCGCACCCGGCCCGGACGCAGCAGCGCGTTCCACCAGTGCTCTCCCGATTGCCCGGGCGGCACCAGCATGAGGTTTTCCAGGACGCTCATGGTGCCGTGTTCGCGGGGAATCTGGAATGTGCGGCACAGCCCGCGGGCAAACACCTGATCCGGACGCAGATGGCCGATGTCCTGCCCGTCCAGCAGAATCCGCCCCGAATCGGGGGGAATGAAGCCGGTCATGAGGTTGAACACCGTGGTCTTGCCGGCGCCGTTGGGGCCGATCAGACCGGTGATGGTGCCGCGTTCCACCTGAAAGGAACAATGATCCACGGCCCTCAGGCCGCCGAAATTTTTCGTCAGATCACGAACTTCGAGCAGCGGATGCCGCTGGCCGACATCCGTTTCCGACAGGGATGCTGTCGAATCTGCCACCGATGCCTCCTGCTGGATTTCCACGACGGGAATCCGGCCGGCGTACCCCCGCGTATCCACGCGGCAAGTCGTCGGTTCGAAATGGTGATTCAGGGTAGCACACGCGCCACGATGACCGAATGCGCAACATCCCTATAAGAAAAAAGCGGAACAGATCTATAGGCCGGATTCTGTACGCCGGGTTGCCCCGGCGGGCGATCATTCCTCTGGGCGGACCATTGCTGGCCCGCTCTAGCCATCTACCCGCATGCTCGGGCGGGCCGCCCTGTCGGCACGAAGCCGGCGCATGCCTATTTGATGTTGCTCCCGATAGAGGTTGCCGCGTTTCACCCTGCCGCGACCCGCCCGGACGAGCCGGACGGACAGTACGGAGATGGCCGTACCGGTGCGCGCCTTGCGGCACGCCCTCGCGGCAGACTCGTCTCTGTGGCCCTGGTCCTCGGCTTTCCCCGAAGGGATTGCCGGACGGCCGTTAGCCGCTATCGCGCCCGATGGAGTCCGGACCTTCCTCGATGCCTGACGGCACCGCGATCGCCCGATCTGCCCCGCGACGGCATTGTACGACAGCCCGGGCACTGCCCCCGGCCCTCCTCCCGCGCCGGGCGCCACTGCGGATTCCGGGCGCTGCGACACACCCCCGCCCAAACTGCGACAATACCCCTTTGGCCCCGGCGCACCGCCAGGGCCAGCGACCGCCTCACCGCCGCCTGCCTCATGTCCGACACCCTGCTCGCCCTCGCCCAGGCCCAGCTCGCCTACGGCCACCATCCCCTGCTCGACCATGCCGACCTGAACCTGCTGGCCGGCGAACGCATCGGCCTGATCGGCCGCAACGGCGCGGGCAAATCGTCCCTGCTGCGCGTCCTGGATGGCCGCACCCGCCTCGACGACGGCGAAATCCGGCGGCGCGGCGGCCTGCGCATCGCCACCGTCGAACAGGAACCCGATCTGCCCGAGGACGAAACCATCCTCGACTATCTGTCCGGCGACCTGCTGGCCACGGAGGACTGGCAGCGCGCGTCCCGCGCCGGAGCGCTGATCGACGCGCTGGGTCTCAGTCCCGATCTGCCCATCCGCGGGCTGTCCGGCGGCACGCGCAAGCGTGTGGCCCTGGCCCACGCCCTGGTCCAGGAGCCCGACCTGCTGCTGCTCGACGAACCGACCAACCACCTGGACTTCACGGGCATCGCCTGGCTGGAGGACCTGCTGCGCGCCACGCGCGCGGCAGTGGTGCTGATCACCCATGATCGGCGTTTCCTGGATGCCGTCGCCACCCGGATCGTCGAACTCGACCGGGGACGCCTGCTCAGTTTCCCCGGCAATTTTTCCGCCTGGCAAGCCCGCAAGGCCCAGTGGCTGGACGCCGAACAGCAGGCCAACGCCCGCTTCGACAAGCTGCTGTCCCAGGAAGAGGTCTGGATACGCAAGGGCGTCGAGGCGCGCCGCACCCGCAACGAAGGCCGGGTCCGCCGTCTGGAAGCCCTGCGCCGCGACCGCGCCGAACGGCGCGACCAGCAGGGCCAGGTACGCTTTTCCCTGGCCGACGGCCAGCGTTCCGGCAAACTCGTCGCCGAATTGTCGAACGTCACCCACGGTTATGGCGACCGCACCCTGATCCGCGATTTCAGCACTTTGATCCAGCGCGGCGACCGCATCGGCCTGATCGGTCCCAACGGCGCCGGCAAGACGACGCTGCTGCGCATCCTGCTGGGCGAGCTGCAACCGCTGCAGGGCAGCGTGCGCCTGGGCACCAATCTGTCGATCGGCTATTTCGATCAGATGCGCGACCGGCTCGACGAATCCGCCACCCTGGCCGACACCATCAGCCCGGGCAGCGAATGGGTGGAAATCGGCGGTCAGCGCAAGCACGTCATGAGCTACCTGGAGGACTTCCTGTTCCCCGCCGCACGCGCCCATTCCCCGGTGTCCAGCCTGTCGGGGGGCGAACGCGCCCGCCTGGCGCTGGCGCGCATGTTCGCCCAGCCGCACAACGTGCTGGTGCTGGACGAGCCCACCAACGATCTGGATATAGACACCCTGGAACTGCTGGAAGGCCTTCTGCAGGACTATCAGGGCACCGTGCTGCTGGTCAGCCACGACCGCAGCTTCCTGGACAACGTGGTCACGCAGACCATCGCCGCCGAGGACGACGGCCACTGGCAGGAATACGTGGGGGGCTATGACGACTGGGAGGCCCAGCGGCCCCGACCCGCCACGCCGGAAACCGCGCCGCGCGCCGGACGACCATCCGCTCCGGACCGCTCCGATGTGCCGGAGGGCTCGAAGGCACAAACGGCGTCTGCACCGGCCCCGGCCGAGCCCGCCGACAAGCCACGCAAGAACCGCCTGGCGCCCTGGGAGGCCGAAGAACTGTCCGCACTGCCCGACCGGATCTCTGCGCTGGAGTCAGAGCAGGCCGCCCTGGCGGCACGCCTGTCCGACCCCGATCTGTACAGCCAGGGGACCGACGAGGCGCAGCGCGTCCAGCAAGCCCTGGGCGAACTGGACAGCCAACTGGAAGCCCTGTTCGAGCGCTGGACCCTGCTGGAGGAAAAGCGCGGCGATTAAGCTGCGGCTTCAATTCTCCAAGCCAAGGACTCCCCCGCCGCCAGGGGCACGATCACGTCGTCGCCCAGCGGCAGTTCCTGGGGAATGGGATTCGCGACCCGCTCCAGGGTCAGGGTGCCGGAATTGGGCGCCAGACCGTAGAACGCCGGGCCGTTCAGGCTGGCGAAGGCCTCCAGCCGATCCAGGCGGCCGACGGACTCGAATGCCGTTGCGTACAAGGCCATGGCATGGCGGGCCGTATAGCAGCCCGCACAGCCGCAATCCTGCTCTTTGGCGCCGCGCGGATGCGGGGCACTGTCCGTCCCCAGGAAAAAGCGCGGATTGCCGCTGGTGGCCGCCTCCAGCAAGGCCAGGCGGTGGGTTTCCCGCTTCAGGACCGGCAGGCAATACCAATGGGGCCGCAGCCCGCCCTTGAACAAGGCGTTGCGGTTGTACAGCAGGTGCTGCGGCGTCAGCGTGGCCGCGATGGGTCCCTCGGCCTGCGTGACGTAGGCGGCACCGTCCGCCGTCGTCAGGTGCTCGAACACCACCTTCAGTTCAGGAAAAGCGCGCCGCAGGGGCTGCATGACCCGTTCGATGAAAACCGCCTCGCGGTCGAACACATCGACCGCCGGATCCGTGACCTCTCCGTGGACCAGCAGCGGCATGCCGCAGTCCTGCATGGCCGCCAGCGTCGCCTGGCACTGACCCAGCAGGTCCGTCACGCCTGCGTCCGAGTGGGTCGTCGCCCCGGCCGGATAGAGCTTCACCCCGTACACGAAGCCGCTGTCACGCGCCCGGCGGATCTCGTCGGGCGAAGTCCGGTCCGTCAGATACAGCGTCATCAGGGGATCGAAGGCCGGCACCTGCGCGCCCGCCTGCTCACTGGCCTGCAGCAGGGCCGCCAGGATGCGCTCGCGATAGGCGCGCGCATCTTCGGTCGTCAGTACCGGAGGCTTCAGATTGGGCATGACGATGGCCCGCCCGAACTGCTGCGCGGAATCCAGCACCACGCTGTGCAGCACCGCACCATCGCGCAGATGCAGGTGCCAGTCGTCGGGCCGTGTCAGGCGGATGCGAGCGGGCGTGACAGCGGCCATGGACGCGGCGAGATCAGGGGAGGCATGGGTAGAAGTCTGTGACACAGTCTGACAATCCTGTTTTGTCTTTCAAGGAAACACGCGTTATGCTGCGAGGGCTATTCACTTAACACTGTAGGAGCCTGCATACATGGCAACCACCGAAAAAGCCGGTCGCAAACCCAATGCGGCATTCATGAAGCCCCTGACGCCCAGCGCCACCCTGGCGGCCGTGATCGGCAACGAAGCCGTGCCCCGCACCGAAGTCACCAAGCGCATCTGGGACTATATCAAGAAGCACGATCTCCAGGATCCCGCGAACCGCCGCAACATCAATGCAGATGCCAAGCTGCGCCCCCTGTTCGGCAAGGACCAGGTGTCGATGTTCGAACTGACCAAACTGGTCAGCCAGCATCTGAAGTAAGCCGGCCCCAAGGCATGTACGCTCTCGGGGCCGATCCATTCGGCCTCCGGGCGGACGCAGTCACTTGTGCTTGCGCTCAGCGCGCGAGCGCGCCGACGGCTCGGCGAGCAAGTCCAAGGGTAGCGCCGTCGAATACTTGATCCGTTCCATGGCAAAACTGGCACTCACGTCGTGCAGTTCGCACCCCTGGATCAGTTTCTTGTAGACGGCATCGTATCCCTGGATATCCCGGACGACGACACGCAACAGGTAGTCGACATCGCCGCCCATCCGGTAGACCTCGATGATTTCGGGGATATCCCGAACGGCCTGGGCAAACTGCTGCAACCAGGCTTCATTATGGTGATTCGTGGAGATCTTCACGAACACCGTCGTATTCAAGTCCAGGCGTTCGGGATCACACAGCACGACCTGCTTCTGGATGATGCCATCCTCCTTCAGCTTCTGGATGCGCTTCCAGCAAGGCGTGCTGGACAAGCCGACCCTGGCCGCCACTTCGGTCACAGCCAGGTCGGCATCTTCTTGCAAGACCGCCAGGATGTGGCGATCGATCTCGTCCAATGACATATTCCTCCAGTCCATGGCACCGGGGGTCTCCCGGGCATGGAGCACACATCAAATACGCTGGCCTCCGCTGACCTCGATGCACTGCGCCGTCACCCACCGTGCGTCCTCCCCGGCCAAAAACGCGATGACGCCAGCAATGTCGTCCGGCTGCCCCAAACGCCCCAAGGCAATGCTCGCGACCGCCTGCCGCCCGGCCTCCGAGGTGGCAAGCTGAGGATTCATCCCGGTCTCCGTCAGGCCGGGAGACACGGTATTCACCGTGATGCCGCGCGGCCCGAGTTGAGCCGCCAGCAACCGGGTCAGCGCCTCGAGGCCGGCCTTGGCCGGCGCATAAGCCGCCATGGCCGGGAATGCGACACGCGTCCCCAACGACGAGACATTGATGATGCGGCCCTGATCCCTCAAGCGAGGCAAAAGCCCCTGGATCAGGAAAAAAGGCGCCTTCAGATTCACGTTCAGCGTGAGATCGAACTGCGCCGGCGTGACCGCTTCGATGGGCTCGCGCTTGAGCACCCCTGCATTATTGACCAGAATGTCCAGGTCCGGACATCCCAGTCGATCTCGCAGCAAGGCATCGAGCCGTTCACATAACTGCGCCGGACCGTCCTCCTGGGCAAGATCGGCCTGCAAGGCCGCCGCCCGGCCACCTTGCGACTCGATGCCACGCACCGCATCGTCGGCCGCCTGCATGGATCGATTGCCCTGAATCACGACGAACGCCCCTTGGGCCGCCAGCTTGCGGGCGACGGCCAGGCCGATACCCTGGCTGGCACCCGTCACCAGCGCAACCTTGTTTTCCAGTCGAGTCACGGTCCTGTTCCCTTTTACGGCACGATGATGAGTTTGCCGAAGGCTTCGCGGTCTTCCAGCATCTTGAACGCCTTGGGCGCGTCTTCCAGGGAAAAGCGCATATCGACCGGAGGATTCAAGCGCCTCTGCCGCACCAGATCCAGCAGGGCGTGCAGATCCTCGCGCATCCAGCCGTTCGAGCCCAGGATGTTCAGTTCAAAGGTCCAGATGTAGCGCATATCGGTCTTCGGGTCGAAGCCTGCGGTCGCCCCGCAGGTCAGGAGGCTGCCGCCCTTGCGCAAACTCTTGATGGACGGCACCCAGGTATCACCGCCCGTGAAATTGACGATGGTATCGACCCCGCCCTCGCCCCAGATACGGGGCTTGCCGGCGATGCCGTGCAAGGCCTTCATGAAGTCTTCGTCCCGGTAGTTGATGCCGTGGTCCGCACCCAGCGCCTTCAGGCCGTCGAGCTTGGACTGACTGGACGCGGCCACGATGACCTCGGCGCCACTGAGTTTGGCCAACTGCACACAGCAGGTTCCGACCCCGCCCGAAGCGCCCAGGATGAAGACCTTGCGGCCCGCCTGGCTGCCGTCCAGCGCCATGCCGCCACGGGTGACCATCATGCGATAGGCCGTGCCGTAAGCCACCGGCAGCGCGGCCGCCTGATCAAAACCCACCTCGTCGGGCAGGGCGATCAGTTGATCCGCAGGCACCTTGCAGAATTCGGCCAGGCCGCCATCCACCGTTTCGCCCATGAGGCTGTAGCGCTCCCGCGCCAAGGGGTCCACCAGCACACGGTCGCCTTCTTTCCAGGCACCGCAATCCGGGCCGACCGCTGCGACCGTCCCGGCCATGTCGATCCCCATGATGATGGGCATCGGCACCGTAATGCCCGGCATGCCTTTCAAGGTAAAGAGATCGTGGTAATTCAGGGAGCAGGCTCCCACGCGGATCACCACCTGGCCCTTTTCGGGCTGGGGCGTCGGCCAATCCTGTTCGTAGGTGATCTGGTCGATGGCGCCATGGGCGCGGATGACTTGTGCTTTCATGGGTGGCAACCTAATAGGATGATGAAGTGAGTGAGTAAGCGGGCGCGCTGCGCCCCGGAAGCATGGAGACACGAACGCCCTGCGACCGCCTCAGCGGTGCAGGCCGTCCGCCATTTTCTTGATGCGCTGTTTGTCGATCTTGTTCGCGGCCGACAAGGGCATTTCATCGATGAAGCGCACGAAGCGCGGATGTTGATACGCCGGCCCCCGGCTCAGGGCGAACTGCTTGATCTCATCCTCGCCAACCGAGCTTCCGGCGCTGCGCACGATGAAGGCGGCCGGCACCTGGCCCTTGATTTCATCGGGCACGGCCACCACGGCGGCCTGGGCCACACCGGGATGTTTTTCCAGCAGCAGTTCGATTTCGCCCGGGTACATGTTTTCCCCGCCGCAGACGATCATGTCGTCGGCGCGGCTGACGAAATAAAAGAACCCGTCGGCATCGCGCCGCATGACGTCGCCGGTCCGATACCAGCCATCCTTCAGGCACCGGCGGGTCTCGTCTTCACGGTTCAGATAGCCCGGCATGATGGCGCCGTTGCGCACATGCAATTCGCCTTCGTCTGCCGTGCCGCCTTCGAGACGCACCTCCACGCCGGGCAGCGGATGGCCGAGAGACAGGCGGGGCCGGGGCAGTCCCCCGGGATGCGGCCCGAACACTGCGGGCCCGGTCTCGGTGGTCCCCCAGCCGTTCTGGACAGCGGCCTGCGGGAACATCGTGGCAATCCGTTCGAACAAGGCATCCGTGATGGGGGCGGAGCCGACTGCGACGCTGCGCACCGAACTCAGATCCAGCCGCGCCAGCGCCTCTGTTTCCCGGGCACACAAGGCCAGCATGGTCGGCACGGCAGTGACGATACCGCACTGGTGCCGCGCACAACTCTCGAGAAAGGTCCGTGCATCGAACTGCGTCATCAGCACCAGGGTGCCGCCGTAGGCAGCCACCGTCTTGGACAGGAAGAGCGCATTCATGTGGGACAGCGGAGCCGCAGTCAACACCCGGGCTGCCGTGCGACGGATGAAATCACCGCCATTGACCGAGACCTGGCCCAATGTCCAGATATACCCGCCGTGCGTCAGCGGCACGCCTTTGGGTGTCCCGGTCGAGCCGGACGTATAGAGGATCGTCGCGGCGTCCCGCGCCTGGACGAACTCGATCTCGAAAGGTCCTTCATCGAGATGCGCCTGCCAGGCCGCCGGGTCCCCCAGCGGCAGCACGGGCAGCTTGCCGTCCAGCCGTGCGGCCCAGTCGGCATCGGCATACAGGCAGTCCACCTGGGCATCGCCCAGGATGTATTCCACGGTGGGCTGCGCCAGTTTGTAGCCAATCGGCACCGCGCTATACCCCGCCTGCATGATCCCGTAATAGCTCAGCAGATACTCGGCGCTATTCAAGCCGATGAGGCCCACGCGCGCATTCCGCTTCAGGCCACGCGCACGCAAGGCGCGCGCGACACCCGCTGCGGCACGGTGCAGATCATCGTACGTGAAGACGCGCTCGGCACCGTCGGCCTCTACCTCGATCAACCACGGCTGCGCCCCGTCGACAGCGGGGGCGATCATCCCCCCCAGATTGGAGCCCGCCGGAAACGCGGAGTTGTCCATGCGCCCCTCACCCGACCTGCGAGCTATAACAACCACGGCCCACGGCGGTCAGACGGCCCTGATCATCGAAGACATCGACGTCGGCCACACCGACGGTGCGCCCTACCCGCCGGGCCGTGGCCCGCGCCACCAGGCAAGTCCCGCCCGAGGGGCGCAGGTAATCAACGCGGAAATTGATGGTCGGCACGCCACCGCCCGCCATCAGTGCGACGGCGAAGTCTCCGGCGGTATCGATGAACGACGCGATCGGGCCGCCATGGAACTGCCGTGCCTCTGGATCACGCGCCAGTTCGGCCAGCAGCGGCATCTTCATTTCCACGACACCCTTGTCGGCATCGACCAGGGTGACCTCCATGCGACAGAACCGGATGAAAGGCGATGCATCGGCCCATGATTGCAGCAACTCACGGGTGACGGGCGGGTTGGAACCAGCGGTCATTCGAAACTCCTCAATGGAAATGAATTGGGTTCAGTGCTTACGGTATTTCCAGAACACGACGCGGTGGTGAGCCACACGGACAGCCAGCGCGAGCAAAGAGGCCAGGACAGACAGGACGACGACCGCCGCGAACATCGAACTGGCGTTGATGTCGTACGAAGCGGCACGCAGGTAATAACCCAGCCCCGCCCTGGCCGCCAGAAACTCGCCGACGACGCACAGGATGAAGCTCAGGGCCGCGCAGACCTCGAGGCCGCTGAACACGTAATCCAGCGAAGCACGCACCTTGATGGCCAGCGCGATGCGCCAGCGCCGCCCCCCAAAGGCCTGACCCATGTCGAGCAGTTCGATCGGCGCTGCCTGCATGCCCGCCACGGTATTGATGAACATGACGAAGAACGTCCCCACCACCACCAGCGCCATCTTGGAAGCCAGGCCGATGCCAAACCACACGATGATCATGGGCGCCACCGCCACGATGGGCATCGCCTGCAAGGCGAGCACCATGGGGTACAAGGCCCGGTTCAGGAGACGCACCTCGCCGACGATCACACCGGTGACGAACCCCAGCCCGGCGCCAATGCACAGCCCCCCCAGGGCGCCATACACCGTCGCCAGCAGATGCGGCATGAATCCGCCGCTCAGCATCCAGGCCCACAGGTTCCGCCCGACTTGCCCAGGCGTGGGCAGGAGACTTGGATCGGCCACCACGAACTGTGCCAGGCCCTGCCACACGACCAGAAGCAGCACGATACCGATCGTTGGCAAGGCCACGCGCAGCCGGCCTGAAATGATTTCGCCGTTATTCATTGCGACGGCCTCCTTCCCAGAAAACGATGCGCCTCTTGGCTTCGGACAGGACGCCGCCGCCGATGTACCCCAACAGGCCCAGCAGGATCATGGCCGCCACGGCGGTCGCGGTGTCGAGCGCATTGGCGGAGTTGTCGATCAGGAACCCGGCACCGCCCATCCCCATGATGAACTCCATGACCACGCAGCCCACCAGGGCAAACCCCCAGCCCACCTGCAAGCCCGCGACGATCGAACCGGCCGCATGGGGCAGATTGCAGTGGACGTACGTCTTGAAGGCGGAGGCCCTGAGGGTGTGAAACAGATCCAGCAGCACCGCAGGCGTGGAGCGCACCCCGACGAAAGCGCCGACGAAGGCGGGGAAGAAACAGATCAGGCCGACCAGGGTGACCGTGCTGCGTTCGTCGAAACCCAGCCACAGCAGGACGAGTGGGGCAATCGCCACCTTGGGCACCGCCTGGATCAGCACGACCAGGGGATAGACCAGCAGTTCCAGCTTGCGATTCATGGCCAGCACGCTGCCCAGCGCGATCGCAAGCAGGGACCCCAGCACGAAGCCGGCGAACGTGCTTTTGAGCGTCAGCCAGAGATGAGACCAGAGATCGCCCTCTGTGAAGAGCCCGGCATAGATGCGCAGGCCTACGGTGACGGGGTCCGGCATCAGCCGCTCCGGAATGCCGAATCCGTGCACGATGCCATACCAGACGAGCAGCAACGCGGCGATCGGCGCCAGACGCAGCGCGAGGCCTCCTAGAAATTCCGTGGATCGGTTCATGCCAGCCCCCTCGGAAACGACGGCAGGCCGATGCATGCACAGTGCG
This sequence comes from Castellaniella sp., assembly GCF_049650445.1. GTDB lineage: Bacteria > Pseudomonadota > Gammaproteobacteria > Burkholderiales > Burkholderiaceae_B > Castellaniella. The sequence continues at coordinate 44,572 of NZ_JBASAD010000012.1, forward strand.
GTCCCATCGTCACTTCTCCGTATTGAACAGATCGCGTAACTGGTTCGACAGTTCGACGAAACGGGGATGCGCCAGCGTCTGCAAATCGCGGGGACGCGGCAGATCCACCGGAACGTCGGCAATGATCTTGCCGGGCCGGCCACTCATGACCACGACCCGATCCGAGAGAAAGACCGCCTCCTGGATCGAGTGCGTGATGAACAGGACGGAGGGACGCGCATCCAGCCAGATCCGCTGCAATTCCACCATCATGTTTTCGCGCGTCATCGCATCCAGTGCCGAGAACGGCTCGTCCATCACGAGGACCGACGGCCCGCGGATCAGGGAACGGGCCAGCGAAACGCGCTGCTGCATGCCCCCCGACAGTTCATGGGGATACCGGTCGTGAAAGCCCGCCAGGCCCACCAGATCAAGCAGCGAGCGGGCCCGTTCAAGCGCCGGTTCGGCCCGCTGACCCGTCAAGCGGATCGGCAGCAGCACGTTTTCCAGAGCGGTCTTCCAGGGCAGCAAGGCCGCCTGCTGAAACGCCACCCCGACGTCATCGCGCGCGCCGCTGGCCGGTGCGCCATCGAACTCGATCGATCCCGTGGTGGGCTTTTGCAGACCCGAGACCAGACGCACCAGGGTGGACTTGCCGCAGCCCGACGGTCCCAGCACTGAGACGAAGGACGAAGGCTGGATGGTCAGGCTGAGCTTGTCCAAGGCCAGGACAGGCCCGCGCCGGCTCGGATAGCTGACGCTGATATCGCGGAGATTCAACAACATGTTTTTACCCAATCCGTTTCATGTGGCCGGTTCGTGCCGATCAGTGAGCGGCCCGGGCGGCGGCCCGCACGGCTTCGATGTTGAAATCGTTGAACGCCTTTGCAAAGCGGGCGGTATAGAGCAAGGACAGATCGAAGTCCGACGTGCTGATCTGCTCGCCCTCTTTCATTTTCTGGACGACATTGCGCCAGTCGGGTTCGGCATAGGTGCCGTACTTGCCCTCGAGCGCCGACAGTTCCCCGATCTTGTACGTCCCCTGATTGACGGCGACGAAGGTCTGGATCCATTTCGCCTCATGCTCCGGCGTCGGCTTGGCGCTGGGATCGATTTTCCAGTAGGCCCGAACGCAGGCTTCGGTATCCGCCATGCAGGCGACCATGGACTTCGCCACCGCGCGGCCCATGCCCGCCACCAGTTCCGGATTGCTCTGAATGAGCGCATCGCTGGTGGCGATGCCGTTGGAGAACACCGTGCGGAACTCTTCCGGCAGCGTGATGCGACGGATCGGCGTGCCCGCCTGCTCCATCATGACGTTCTGCGTCGCAGGCAGATTGAGCACATCGACGCTGCCCGACTTCAGCCGATCCCAGGCAGCGGGTCCCACGCCGACCGGCAGGACTTGCGCATCCTTCATCCAGGTCACGCCCACATCGCGCAGCATCAGGCGCGACATCGGCAGGTTGCCCCAGCTCAGGGCGCCCACCCCGATTTTCTTGCCCTTCAGGTCAGCCAGGGTCTTGATCGGGCTGTCTTTCAGGACCGTGAACTCAAAAATGTTCCGGGGATAGAAGTTATAGAAGAACTTGATCGGAAACGGTTCCCCCTTGGACGCGGCGATGATGGCCAGGTCCGGGTTCATGATGCCGAATTCCACCGAACCATTGGCCACCTGCGGCAGCAGCACCGCAGTGCCCTGCACAGAGACATAGTCCAGCGCCAGGCCTTCTTCCTTGAAGAAACCCAGGGTATCGCCGAAGGGAATCGCGGCCTCGACGGCGGACCAGGCGGGTGGATAGCCGATCCGCACTTTGTGGAGAGGATCGGCCTGCGCTGCCGCCGCAACGACAAACACGGAAGCCGCAAGGACAGTGCTGCGAAATGCCCGGGAAAATGAAATCATGGTGTCTCTCTCCTGTAACTCTATTTATGAACAATTGATCTTCTGGTGGGATGTATCCGGCATCGGGGGTCAGGACTCACTCGTCGTCAGTGCGACCTCTCCCTGGGGTGTCTTGAACAGCACCCTCATGTAGGGCGCATCTGCGGCCCGCAAAGCCATGTCGACCCCAAGCCCTTGCCACAAGGTCGCCAGGCGCGCAGCGTGCGGGTGCCCCGCTTCGCACGCCAGGACCTCGACATCCGCCGGCAGGCGCGTCGATGGATGCGGAGTATCGAGCCAATCGATGAAAAACGGTGCAAACAGGCCGTAGGCATTGGCTTCGGGAATCATGAGGCGCCACTGGATGGTCTGCCCTTCGGGGGTGATGCGCTGAAGGTCATGTACCGGGGCCTCGATCCCCGCCGCACGGTAGGCCTTGGCCAGCGCAGGAAAGTCATCCGATGTGCAGCGCATGATGAAACGATACAGTTGAGGGCGCGCCAAGGCCTGGAGCCCGATACGCATTGCGCTGTGCACGTCCGACGCGGGATCGGGTGCGATCAGTTCGAGATAGGTCGGCGTCCCCGTACCCACCAGACTATTGTGTGTGCCGAGCGTGGGGTGTCGCCCTCCTTGCCTGGGAGCAACGCCGGTCAAGGCCGTAAACCGGGCAGCCAGGTCTTCGAGGCTCGTGCCGGCATACATGAAATGATCGAGATTATTCAGCATCATCACTCCCGTGGACGATTCAAGACCAGGCGCACAGGCCGTCGAAGGCGCGACGAGCAATGGCAAGGCCTTCCTGCATGACGTCGAGACGCCACTGCGGATCCTGTGGGCAAAACGATTCCATGGCCTGCTCCAGCAAGGCTGCGCGCTGCGCATCGCCCAGTTCCGCATCGAAGCGCAGGCGGTTATCGAGTTGCAAGCCGGCTATCGTAGCATCCGGCGGAGTCGTCCCGAATTCGATCACCGCGCCGGCGAATTCGGCCTGCTCGCAGAACTCTCGCATGCCCTGGAAGACCAGCCCTGAATACCGGGGCCGCGCCGCGCCGTTGAAGCCACCCCTGGTTTCCACGGCATCCCGTCCCCACCAGGCGCAACAGCGCTCCCACTCAGGGCCACCGAACTCGTTGAAGCACAAGAAAAACGGCTTGCCGTACTCGCCCAGCCCGGTATGCCAGTCGACGAAGGCGATCCTGCGCGCCTGCCCCAGGAACCGTTCGGCCAGGGCCTGCAGCGCGCGATTGGACCACTGGCGTTCGGTGCCGCCATAGATCAACCCCTCGGGCACCTCGTATTGACCCCTGAACAGGGCATCGAAGAAACTGGCCTGACCGTGCTCGGCCATCCAGGCATCCAACGCGGCCCGCGCGGCGCGCGCACCGGAATCGCTGCGGTCTGCCGGACACAGCAGCGCATGCAGAGTCCGATATTCAGGGTTGCCAGGTACGGGTTTTGAAAAGTCGATGAAATTGCGATTCAGGTCGACGTTATGCTCGTTGGTGCGCAGCACATGAGCGAATCCATAAGGGTTGACGGCATGCACCAGCAGCACGCCGATGTCACCCTGATGCTCCAGCCACCGCGACGCCTGCGGCAGGAACGCCGTGAGAAGCGGCGAAGCGGCATAGCCCTCTGAGCCGTGCGTGCCGGCCAGCATCACCAGCACGCGCGATGCGTCCTTCGGCCCCAGGTATGCCGCATCCAGCGTCAGGGGATCCCCCATCGCGTCTGCGTAACCTGACAAGAGCTGAGAGTCTACGGTTGCATGGACCGCATGCGCGGCAGCCAGGAATCGGGCACGCGCCTGCGCATAGCTGACGGGATACAGACCCAGGATCTCGGCGTCATTCACTCGGGTGGCTCCTATTCCATGTTCAGGCAGACACAGGCTCGCGCATCATGCGCGCGTCTCGCGCAAAGCCGTAAAGGCACGTTCCATGTCGTTGATCAGATCCTCGACATGCTCAAGCCCGGCATGCACCCGCACCAGTTGCCCACCCACTGCGGCTTCCGGCAGGCGTGAACCAGGCCGTGCCGTCAGGGGAACCATCAGGCTTTCATAGCCGCCCCACGACAGACCGATGCCAAACACGCGCAACGTATCAAAAAACGCCGCGAGCTGCGGCTCGCTCAGGGGCTTGAACACGAAAGAGAACAGACCCGACACGCCGCCGAACAGACGCTTGAACTGCTCATGTCCGGGATGGGACTCCAAGCCCGGCGAGCACACCACGGCGACCTCGTCCTGGCTTTCCAGCCAGCGAGCCAGCGCCAATGCGGACGTCCCATGTTCGCGCAAGCGCACACCCAGCGTCCTCAGCCCGCGCAGGCCCTGGTACAAATCATCCGGAGAAGCCGTTTGCCCAAAACGAGTCACCGAACCCGCCAGAAGCTCCCACGCATCCTGATTGCACGATGCCACCCCCAGGATGCAATCCGAATGCCCGCCGATGTACTTGCTGGCGGACTGGATGGCAATGTCCACACCGTGCGCGAGCGGCTGGAACAACAGTGAAGTCGCCCAGGTGTTGTCCATCAGGACCGGGATGCCTCGCCGATGCGCTTGCTCGGCGATGTGATCCACGTCGCAGATCTCGAAGGTGATGGAGCCCGGCGCTTCCAGGTAGACCGCACAGGTATTCGGAAGAAACCGTGCGGCAACCCCTTCGGCATCCAGCTCCGGGAAGAACTCGACCTCGATCCCCAGCGACCGCAAGGTCTGCTCGGCGAACTCTCGCAGGGGCCAGTAGGCGAATTCACTGATCAGCACATGCCCGCCCGGCCGACACACAGCCAACAGCGCATGGGTGCATGCCGCCAGGCCGGACGGAAAGCACAAGGCCCGGTAGGCGCCATCCAGTTCGGCAACCGCCGACTCGAAGGCGGCCGTCGTAGGCGTCCCGAAACGACCGTAGTTTGCCTGTGGCTTGTCACTCGCGCGCAAGCTGGCGCGCTGTCGCCACTGAGCCAGCGAATCCGCCAGCACCGTCGTGCCCCGCACCACGGGAGGATTGACATACAGGAGCGAGTGGTCCTGACCACGCCCCAAGCGCGTCAGTTGAGTTTCTCGCAGATCGCCACGATCAGACGCACCATGCAGTGACATCATTTATTTTCCAATACAAAGCTATGTCGTAGGAAAATATTATCATATTAAAATTTGATGTGGAATTATTTTTTACTTAAATGAGTGTATCCATAAAATTCCCTCAAGTCTGGGTGTGCGCCATGGCCCCTGGAGCAACACGCATCCGCTCGGCACGGCAGGCCGATAGCACGGAAAACGAGCAGGGGAAATGAACAACCCCCGCTTTGGCCGGGCGGGGGTCGAGAGTGGTGTGTACCTGACGAGGTGGCTTACAGGCCCGGCAGCGGTGTTTCTCCGGCGTAATGCGCCAGCCAGCCCTTGGCAATGCGGTAGATGATCCAGATCATGGCCACCAGGCCCGTGACAAAGCCGATGAAGATCAGGCTGCCCAGGGCGCTGAGCACCAGCCATAGCAAACCCCACCAGAACGTCCGGATGATCCAGTCGATGTGACCGGCATAGACGGTGCCCACCATGTCACCGCGCTTCAGATAAGCCAGCACCACGGCGGCCAGGATCGCCGCACCGAAGATCCCCGCCGTCAGAATGCCCACGGCGAACAGTCCATACATCAGGTGAACGAGCTGACGCTGGTTCAGCCCCTTGTCCAGATCGGGGGTGTCATCGCCTTGAATCATGAAAGCTCCTGCGAAGGCGCAGGGCATGCGCCAGCGTTTGAAAAGCCCATTCTAGCAGGGAAAAAGACAAAGCCCCTGCAGAGAGACTCTGCAGGGGCTTTGCGGAATAAAAGCCTGACGATGACCTACTTTCACAGGTGTCCACCCACTATCATCGGCGCGAAGGCGTTTCACTGTCCTGTTCGGG
>NZ_JBASAD010000013.1:0-51455 GCF_049650445.1 Castellaniella sp.
GGCAGTCCACGTGCGCGTAGTGACGGTTGGCCGTCTCGTATTCCACGTGCGAGGTGCTGATGGTGATGCCGCGCGCCTTTTCTTCGGGCGCGTTGTCGATCTGGTCGTAGCCCTTGGCTTCGCCGCCCAGCGCCTTGGCCAGCACCGTCGTGATCGCCGCCGTCAGCGTCGTCTTGCCGTGGTCAACGTGGCCGATCGTACCCACGTTCACGTGCGGTTTGGTCCGTTCAAACTTACCTTTTGCCATGATAGATCCCGTATTTCCTAGGAAATGAAAAGTGGATGCCCGGCCTGTCGGCCGGGCCGTGTATTACTTGCCGCGAGCGGCGATGACTTCGTCGGCGACGTTGCGCGGCGCCTCGGCGTACTGCTTGAATTCCATCGTGTAGGTGGCACGACCCTGAGTCTGCGAACGCAGGCTGGTCGAATACCCGAACATCTCGGCCAGAGGAACTTCGGCCTTGATGATCTTGCCACCGCCCGGGATGTCGTCCATGCCCTGGACCATGCCGCGGCGGGACGACAGGTCGCCCATCACCGTGCCGGCGTAGTCTTCCGGGGTTTCGACTTCGACGTGCATCATCGGCTCGAGCAGGACCGGGTTGGCCTTGCGCATACCGTCCTTGAACGCCATCGAGGCAGCCATGCGGAACGCGTTTTCGTTCGAGTCCACGTCGTGGTACGAGCCGAAGAACAGCGTGACCTTGACGTCCACGACCGGGTAGCCGGCCACCACGCCCGCAGGCAGGGTTTCCTGGATGCCCTTGTCCACCGCCGGGATGAACTCGCGCGGCACCACGCCGCCCTTGATGGCGTCGACGAACTCGTAGCCGCCGCCTGCTTCCAGGGGTTCGAGCTTGAGCACGACGTGACCGTACTGGCCGCGACCGCCGGACTGCTTGACGAACTTGCCTTCGATTTCTTCGCAGGTCTTGCGGATGGTTTCGCGGTAGGCCACCTGGGGCTTGCCGACGTTGGCTTCGACGCTGAATTCACGGCGCATGCGGTCGACCAGCACTTCGAGGTGCAGTTCGCCCATGCCGGAGATGATGGTCTGGCCGGATTCTTCGTCGCTGCGCACGCGGAAAGACGGGTCTTCGGCGGCCAGGCGTTGCAGGGCGATGCCCATCTTTTCCTGGTCGGCCTTGGACTTGGGTTCCACGGCCTGCGAGATCACGGGCTCGGGGAATTCCATCTTTTCCAGCAGGACGTGATCGCCCACGTCGCACAGGGTTTCCCCCGTGGTGACTTCTTTCAGGCCCACGACGGCGGCGATGTCGCCCGCCACCACTTCCTTGATTTCGGCGCGGTTGTTGGCGTGCATCTGCAGAATGCGGCCGATGCGTTCCTTCTTGCCCTTGATCGGGTTGTAGACGGTATCACCGGAAGACAGCACGCCCGAATACACGCGGATGAAGGTCAACTGGCCCACGAACGGGTCGGTCATCAGCTTGAACGCCAGCGCGGACAGCTTTTCCTTGTCATCGGCCTTGCGGGTGACTTCGTTGCCTTCGTCGTCGGTGCCGCGCACCGCCGGGATGTCCACCGGGGAGGGCAGGTAATCGATGACGGCGTCGAGCATGCGCTGCACGCCCTTGTTCTTGAAAGCGGTGCCGCACAGCATGGGCTGGATTTCGCCCGCGATGGTGCGCAGACGGATGCCCTTGTCGATTTCCTGCTCGGTCAGCGAGCCGGTCTCGAGGTACTTGTTCATCAGTTCCTCGTTGGCCTCGGCGGCCGATTCCATCAGCTTCTCATGCCATTCGTTGGCCTGGTCGACCATGTCGGCGGGAATGTCGATGTAATCGAACTTCGTGCCCTGGGAGGCTTCGTCCCAGATGATGCCGCGCATCTTGGTCAGGTCGATGACGCCCTTGAAGTCCTCTTCGGCGCCGATCGGGATGACGATGGGCACGGGGTTGGCCTTCAGGCGCAGACGCAGCTGGTCGTAGACCTTGAAGAAGTTCGCGCCGGTGCGGTCCATCTTGTTGACGAAGGCCAGGCGAGGCACGCCGTACTTGTTGGCCTGACGCCACACGGTTTCGGACTGCGGCTGCACACCACCCACGGCGCAATACACCATGCAGGCACCGTCGAGCACGCGCATGGAACGTTCGACTTCGATGGTGAAGTCGACGTGACCCGGGGTGTCGATGATGTTGACGCGGTGCTCTTCGTACTGGTGCTCCATCCCGCTCCAGAAGGCCGTGGTGGCCGCCGACGTGATGGTGATGCCGCGTTCCTGTTCCTGCTCCATCCAGTCCATGGTGGCGGAGCCTTCATGGGTTTCGCCAATCTTGTGATTGACGCCGGTATAGAACAGGATGCGCTCGGTGGTGGTGGTCTTCCCTGCGTCAATGTGCGCGGAAATACCAATGTTGCGATAGCGCTCGATGGGAGTTTTGCGGGCCATGATGTGTTTCCTGGTGATTGACCGACTGGATTACCAGCGGAAGTGGCTGAAGGCCTTGTTGGCTTCGGCCATCTTGTGGGTGTCTTCGCGCTTCTTCATGGCACCGCCGCGGCCTTCGGCAGCATCCATCAGTTCACCGGCGAGACGCAGGTCCATCGACTTTTCACCGCGCTTCTTAGCGGCTTCGCGCAGCCAGCGCATGGCCAGGGCCAGGCGGCGCACGGGGCGCACTTCGACCGGCACCTGGTAGTTGGCACCACCGACGCGGCGGGATTTGACTTCGACCACCGGCTTGATGTTGTTGATGGCGGTGTTGAAGATCTCGATGGGTTCCTTACCCGTTTTGGCCTGGATCTGGTCCAAGGCGCCGTACACGATGCGTTCCGCCACGGCTTTCTTGCCGGACAGCATGACGACGTTCATGAACTTGGCCAGCTCGACACTGCCAAATTTGGGATCGGGGAGGATTTCACGTTTCGGTACTTCGCGACGACGAGGCATTTCAATTTCCTTGTGACGATTCAGTTGAGCCGCTGGGCGGCCTCGGCTTCCATTCGGAGAGCCACTTACGTGCCACAGCGCCATAGCTGCTGCGGCTGCACGGCCGATCTAAAGCGATCGGGGTACTGCGGGAATTACTTCTTGGGGCGCTTGGCACCGTACTTGGAACGGGACTGCTTGCGATCCTTGACGCCTTGCAGGTCCAGAGAACCGCGGACGATGTGGTAGCGCACACCCGGCAAGTCCTTCACACGGCCGCCGCGCACCAGAACCACCGAGTGTTCCTGGAGGTTGTGGCCTTCGCCGCCGATGTAGGAGATGACCTCGTAGCCGTTGGTCAGGCGCACTTTGGCGACCTTACGCAGGGCGGAGTTCGGCTTCTTCGGGGTGGTGGTGTAGACACGGGTGCAGACGCCGCGACGCTGGGGGCAATTATCCAGCGCCGGGCTCTTGCTGCTCTCGCGACTGACTTGGCGCGGTTTGCGCAGCAGTTGAGCAATGGTAGGCATGACCTTTACGCATCCTTTGTACTTGCGTACGTTTACGTCGATATCCAAAGTGCCCGGGCTTGCTTGGCCGCGCAGGACGCGGCGGGGGCATTTTCAGGCGATGTGCGCAAAATCCGCCTGAAACGAATGACGTAAAGAGCGGGTCTTGCACAAGGGGCTTGCTCATTGAAACCGTAGGTTTTCAGTTTAAAAACCGGGGGTTTTCAATGGGTCTTCAATACGGACCGGGGTGTCATAAACCAGGCACAAGACCGGCGGCGCATACCGCGACCAGATGCCATTAACCCAGCAAGCCAGGAAGTTTAGCACGATTTGTTTTGGCGGAGCAAAGAGTTATTGCGTTTCAACGTGCTTTCAGCGCGGGCCTTTCGGCAGCATTCCGGCCACGCGGCGCAGCAGCGGCGCGAAGGACAGCAGCAAGCCGCCCGCAGCGATGATCAGCATTCCCAGCCGGCTCACGGAGTCCGGCACGGACGAAAAGGCCAGCCAGCCCAGCAGCGTCGCCCAGAAAATCTGGGTGTAGCTATACGGTCCCAAGGAGCCGGCCGGCGCGTACATCAGGGCCTGGGTCATCAGCAAATGCCCCAGCGCGGCCACCGTACCCAGGCCGATCAGCAGCAGCAGATCGAACCAGAGCATGGGTTCCCAGGCCATGGTGCCCCAGGGCGTCAGCACCAGCGCGCCGATCAGGCCGGTGTACAGATTACTGGTGGCGGGATGCTCGGAACTGCGTGAGAACCGCGTGACGATCTGGTAGCAGGCATTGCAGATGGCCGTGCCGATGGGAAACAGAATGGCCCAGGTCAGCAAGCCCCCGCCCGGCCGGGCGATGATCAGCACCCCCGCAAAGCCGCATGCCACGGCGGCCCAGTCCAGGCGACGGGCTTTTTCCTTCAGCACCAGCCCGGACAGCAGGGTGATGAGTACCGGCGCGATGAACACGATGGCGGTGGTCTCCGCCAGAGGCAGGCGTGCCAGGGCGTTGACCACCAGCATGCTGCCGCAGCACAGGCACAGGCCGCGAAACAACTGCACGCCATAGTGGCGGGTGCGGAACAGGTTGCGCCCCATGCGTGGCTGAAAGATCAGAAAGACAGCCAGCGCCTGCGCCGTGTAGCGCACCCAGACGAGCTGAATCACGGGATAGTCGGCCGTCAGGTATTTGGTACCCGTGTCCAGGACGGCAAAGAACAGACAGGCCGCGCACATGAGCAGCGGCCCCAACCAGACCCGGGTGGGACGATTCGCATCCATGGCGTCAAACCGGTCGAATCGGACTCTTGGAGGAACACGCGCCTGGAAGGGTCAAACAGTCAGTCATATGATGTTCCAAGAAAGCGTAAGAATAAATCATTACGGCGCTCATCGGTACTGATTCGGACGCGACAGGACCGAAAAATAGAACCGTATCGGTTATCATAGGTTCATGATCGAACTCCCCCTCTTGTGAGAAGGCCGCCACCTATGACTCGTGAAGGCGTCGCCGCGGTAGACCGCGCACTGACCATCCTGGACGTATTCATCGACGGGGGAGACAGCCTCACCCTCACGGACATTTCAAAGCGGGCGGGGTTCTATAAAAGCACGACGCTGCGGCTGGCCGAATCCCTGGAAAAATTCGGTTATCTCCGCCGCCTCGAGGATGGCACCTACCGCCTCGGCCCCAAGCCGCTATATCTCGGTTCGCTCTACCAGAAGCACTTTCGCAGCGCCGACATCGTCATCCCCGTGCTGCGCAAGATCGTGGACGAACTCCAGGAAGGCGCCTCCTTTTTCATCAAGGACCACGACGCCCGGATCTGCCTGCACCGGGTCGATGCGCCACGCTCCGTGCGCGACTCCGTCCACGAAGGCGATGCGCTGCCCCTGAACGTGGGCGCATCGGGCCACGTCATGCGTGCCTTCGCCCAGGAGGCAGGCGAGAAATATGACGACATACGACGATCCTTCTACGCGATCTCTCTAGGCGAGCGGGACCCGGAAATCGGTGCCGTGGCCTGTCCCGTCTTCGGCATCGGCCAGCAACTGACCGGCGTGGTGTCCATCTCCGGCCCCAAATACCGCTTCAGCGACGAAAAGATCGCTCAAGTCATCCCGACCCTCAAACGCTACGCGGCCGAACTCACCGACGCCCTGGGCGGGCACTGGCCCGACGGCGACACCGGTGCCACGTCATGAATGCCGAAGCAAGCGAGTTCGGCGGTCCGCCGCCCTCGATCCGAGGCATCGAGTTCATCGAATTCGCCTCCACCCGCCCCGAAGAACTGGGCGCCATCCTGAACCGGATCGGGTTTCGCCTGCTGGCCCGGCACTGCTCTCGCCAGGTGCTCCTGTACCGCCAGGGCACCATGAACATCATCGTCAACTCCGACCCCGCCACCCTGGAAAGCATGGCGCGCGAGGGCGAAGACCACCAGATCAGCGCGATTGCGTTCCAGGTGGACCACGCCGGCCAGGCCTACGACCGCAGCATGGCGTGGGGCGCCTGGCCCATCCCCACCCGGGCGAGCGCCATGGAACTGAACATCCCCGGCATCCACGGGGTGGGCGACACGGTCATCTATCTCGTCGATCACCTGCGTCCCTTCTCCATCTACGACATCGATTTCATCTACCTGAGCGAACAGCGGGACGTGGAACCCATCGTCCCGGACCTGCACTTCTTCGGCCTGGTGCAATACATCAACCTCGGGCGCAGCGCCCAATGGACTGATTTCTATGCCCAGCTGTTCGGCTTCAAGGCCCTGCCCCCGGAAACCCATTTAGGCATCCTGCCCCGTGGCACCATCCTCGCCAGCCCCTGTGAACGGTTCTATCTGCAGCTCGTCGAACCGGTCGGCGATGCCCTGTACGACACGGAATGGAACGAGCAATTCGCGCGGCTGGCCTTCGGGACGCCGGACGTGCTGGGAACGGTCCGGGCCATGGCGGCGCAAGGGGTGCCTTTCCAGGACAACGCCTTCGTCCATCCGGACAGCCACGGCGCCATCACCGCGGCCATGTCCTACGACGTGACGTTCGAACTGGTGCGCCACGTCGAATCCGCCCCGGCTGCGGACACCGCCCCATGACCCAGGAGCGCTTCGGCATCGACCTGGCCTGCATGGCCGGTTCCCTCGAAGAACGCCTGCGCGCCGCAGAGGCGGCCGGCTTCTCCCAGGTCATGCTGTGGGCCAGAGACCTGGTCAACCATCCGGACGGCTACGAGAACGCCGTCCGGATGGTGCGCGAAAGCGGCCTGGAAATCGCCGGTCTGCAGTTGATGCGCGACTACGAGGGCATGAACGGTCCGGCGCACCGACACAAGCTCGACGTCGCCAAGGCCTTGCTGGAGATCTGCGTCGACGTGGGCGCGCCGATGCTGATCGTGTCCGCCTCGGCGGCGATGCCCCGCCAGTGCGAGCCGGACCGCGCCGAGGCCGATCTGCGCAAATTGGCCAATCTGGCCGTGCCCACGGGCGTGCGGATCGGCTTCAAGGCGATTCCCTGGAGCCATACCAGTGCGGACATCCGCAGCGCCTGGGATCTGGTGGGCCGCACCAATCATGCCAACCTCGGTCTCGTGCTGGATACGTTCCATTTCATCGCCGAAGGCCAATCCTTCGAGATTCTGGACGAGATCCCGCCGGACAAGATCGTGCTGGTTCAACTCGCCGACTTCGGTGTCCCGGCCTTCCAGGAACATCGACGGCATGACGCCGACCACACGCGGGTGTTCCCGGGAGACGGCATGCTGAGCAGTCAGGTCGCCGCCCTCGTCCGACGCCTGGACGGCATGGACTACGCGGGCGGCTACAGCCTGCTGGTCTTCAACAAGGACTATCGGCAGTTGCCGGCCCACGTCGTGGCGCGCCTGGGCATCCGCTCGATTGCCTGGATCAACGACCAGGCCCTGCGCCGCCGCCTGCCGCTGCGGCAGGCGAGGACCGGCCAGGTTCCCTCTTAGCGCCGGATGAACGGATTCGGCACGTCCAGATCCGTGGACACCCAGACGCTCTTGGTATCCAGATATTCATGGATGGCGTCCGAGCCTGACTCGCGCCCGATGCCCGATCGCTTGTAGCCGCCGAACGGCGTCGTGAAACTGGTGGCACGGTAATTGTTGACCCAGACCGTGCCGGCCTTCAGGCGTTCCGTCACGTACAGCGCGCGATGCAGGCTGCGCGTCCAGACCGCCCCGGCCAGACCATAGAGGATGTCGTTGCCGATGCGGATGGCATCGGCCTCGTCCTTGAAGGGAATGATGCACAGCACCGGACCGAAGACTTCTTCCTGTGCGATCCGCATGCGGTTGTCCACGCCGGTGAAGATCGTGGGCTCGATGAACTGGCCCGCACCCAGGTCGGCGCGCGCCTTGCCGCCCAGCACGCATTGGGCGCCCTCGTCACGGGCGATGCGGATGTAGTCGAGAATCTTCTCGAACTGCGGCCGGGTCGAAATCGGCCCGATCTGCGTGTCGGGCTGGGTCGGATCGCCCAGCTTGGCCTTGCCGACGAAATCGACCAGGCGCCGGATCAGTTCATCGTGGATGCCTTCCTGCACCAGCACGCGCGAACCGGCCTGGCAGCTCTGGCCGGAGGCGGCGAAAATCCCCGACACGACGCCCTTGACGGCCTGGTCCAGATCGGCATCGTCGAAGATGATGTTGGGCGACTTGCCACCCAGTTCCAGGGTGACGGTCTTGAGGTTGCGCGCGGCGGCTTCGTAGATGCGCTTGCCGGCCAGTTCGCCGCCGGTGAAGCCGATGTGGGCCACGTCGGGGTGGGATACCAGCGGTTCGCCGACCTCGGCGCCGAAACCCGTGACGACGTTGACGACGCCTGGCGGAAAACCCGCCTGCTCGAACAGCGCGGCGAACTCCACCATCGAGGCCGAAGTGAATTCCGAGGGTTTGACCACCGCCGTGCAACCGGCCGCCAGCGCCGGCGCCAGCTTCCAGCTGGTCAGGGTCAGGGGAGAGTTCCAGGGCGTGATGATCGCCACCACCCCCTTGGCTTCGTAGCGGGTGAAGGTGAACACCCCGGTCTTGTCCGTGGGGATGACCTTGCTCTCGACCTTGTCGGCCAGGCCGGCGTAGTAATGGAAATATTCGCCCATGTAACGCACCTGGGCCACCACCTCGGAGGACAGTTTGCCGTTGTCGCGCTGCTCGATGTCCGCCAGACGCGGGGCGTGCTCGATGATGAGATCCGCCAGCCGGCGCAGCAACTGGCCGCGACGCGTGGCGGTCAGGCTGCCCCACGGCCCTTCGAAGGCTGCCTTGGCCGCCGCCACCGCAGCGTTCACGTCCGCCGCATTGCCTCGGGCGATGCGCGCCCAGGCCTCGCCCGAATACGGATTTTCGGTGTCGAAATAGTCCCCGGAAGCAGGCGGCACGCTGGCGCCGTTGATGAAATGATCGTATTTAGGCTGTGTCATGATGGTTTCAAACTCTTGGAATCGGATGAAAGGAATGGCGTGCGGAACGCCCGGCTGTCAGGCGGGCAGCGGGACGCGCACGCTGCGGCCTTCGCGGGCAGCCTCGCGAATGGCTTCCACCACTCGCAGGTTCTGCACGCCGTCGCGCACACTGACCAGCGGTTGCGCCTCGCCCCGGATGACGGCGGAAAAATGTTCGATCTGCTCGGCCAGCGGGTCCTTGCGGTGCAAATCCAGCATGTCCGTCTGGAACGGTTTCCACCACGAGCGATCCGCCTGGCTGGCATACGAGCGCAGGCGCATCGTGGGAACGGCCAGCGAACCCATCGTGCCCGCCAGGATGTAGCAATCCTCGTCGGGATAGGTGCTGTAGGCCTTGTTTTCCTGCGAGGTCTGTTCCCAGCTGCGCGGCGAAGCCGCCGTGTCCGAGAGCAGAAAGGTCCCGAGGGCTCCGCTGTCGAAGCGCAGGCTGATCGCTGCGGTGTCCTCGACCTCGAAGCCGCGCGTGGCATTCGAGACCACCGCCTGAACCTCGGTGATCTCGCCGCAAAGGGACCGCAGATTATCGATTTCATGGATCATGTTCACCAGAATGGGCCCGCCGCCCGGCTGGCGCCGCCACGGGGCCTCGGTGAAATAGTCATCCGGCTTGCAGAACAGGGCCGTACCCGTCACGGCGACGAGGCGGCCCAGGCGGCCGCTGCGCACGGTTTCGCGGGCCAGCGCCATGATGGGGCTGTGCGCGCGGTGGTGGCCCACCAGAAACGGCACCCGGCCGCCCTCGACGGCCGCAATCAGGCGTTCGCCCGCCTCGAGCGTGTGGGCAACCGGCTTTTCTATCAGTGCCGGGACCCCGGCGGCCAGGCATTCGAGCGCCTGGTCGACGTGCATGGCATTGGGTGTGCCGATGATGATGCCATCGGGACGGGCCGTGGCCAATAGCTGGGCCAGCGTCTGGAAATAGGCCACCCCGGCCTCGTCGGCCACCGCGCGCGCCCCGGGAGCCGGGTCGACGATCGCGGAAAGCACGCAGGATTCGCTGGCCTGGATGCGCAGCATGTGCTGCCGCCCGATGAGTCCGGCACCCAGCACGGCGATTTTGAGGCGAGTCGTCATGATGAGGCCCTTTCCCTTCGCGCAATCAAAAGTTCTTCCCTGCAGAATCTTATTCTGCTCCATAGAATAATTCAAGCCCGGAAAAATCCCTAGGGCAATTTCATTGACGCTGGCGCGCGCTCACTCCTATAGTGCGCGGTATGTACCAGATGGTACATAGGCACTCAACGGAACCCTCATGCGACCGGATCATGAAACCCCCGCCCTGCTGCTCGGCCTGATTGGCGAAGGCATCGGCGAATCACTCAGCCCCACCCTGTATGAAAGCGAAGCCGCCCACCGCGGCATTCTGTGCATCTACCAGCGCATCGATCTCGACGAACTGAAGCTCGGCCCTGATCACCTGCCTGAATTGCTGACGGCGGCCGAGCGCCTCGGCTTCGCGGGCCTGAACATCACCCACCCCTGCAAGCAGGCGGTCATTCCCCATCTGCACGAACTCTCGGACGAGGCGCGCGCGATCGGCGCCGTCAACACCGTGGTGCTGCGCAACGGCCAGCGCATCGGCCACAACACCGACCATTACGGGTTTTCGCAAAATATGCGCGAACACCTCGGGGCACGCGAACTGGGCCGCGTCGTCCAGCTCGGCGCCGGCGGCGCCGGGGTCGCAGTCGCCGACGCGCTCCTGCGTCTGGGCGCACACAGCCTGACCCTGTTCGACTCGGCGCCCGAACGCGCCGAGACGCTGGCGCAAACCCTGCAATCCCGCTTCCCGCAGGCGCAGGTACGCGCGGGCCACAGCCTGGCCGACGCCATGCGCGAGGCCGACGGCCTGGTCAACGCCACGCCGGTGGGCATGCGCAAGCATCCGGGCACACCGCTGCCGCCCGAGCTGCTGGAGTCGCGTCACTGGTTCTCGGAAATCATCTATTTCCCGCTGGAAACGGAACTGCTGCGCATTGCACGGCAAAAGGGCTGCCATACGGTCGACGGCCTGGGCATGGTCGTGCACCAGGCGGCCCGGGCGTTCGAACTCTATACCGGAGGGCTGCCGGCCGATGCGCGCCGCATGGCCGCCCACGTCACCGAAACGCTGAACCGGCGCGCCGAGGCCTCGCACGTCGTCTAGGATCACCCCAACCGGACTGGCTACCCACTCTAGGGAGACCCCATTGAACAAGTTTCTTGATATCTACATGAGAGGCCTGGAGATCCTCATCGCCGCCCTGCTGGTGGTGATGGTCGTCCTGGTCTTCGGCAACGTCGTGCTGCGCTACGGCTTCAATTCGGGCATTCTCGTTTCCGAAGAAATGTCCCGTTCGCTGTTCATCTGGGTCACGTTCCTGGGCAGCATCATCGCCCTGCGCGAAAACGCCCACCTGGGCTCAAACTTCATCATCAAACACTTCGGATCACGTGCCAAGCGATCCGCCCTGGTCGCGGGGCGTGTCATCATGCTCTACATCTGCTGGCTGATCTTCACGGGCGCGCTGACGCAGACCCGGATCAATGCGGACGTCGCCGCTCCGATCACCGGCATGTCCATGGGCATCTTCTATGCCAGCGGCATCGTGTTCAGCGTTTCAGCCGCGCTGATCCTGCTGGGCGACATCTTCAGGCTCTCGACCTGCCCGCGCGAGGCGATCGACACATTCCTCGACGAATCCGGAGAGCACGCATGATTCTCACGACTTTTCTCGTCGCCCTGCTGGGCGCGATGGCCATCGGCATTCCCATCGCCTTCGCGCTGCTGATTTCCGGCGCCGCGCTGATGTGGCAACTGGACATGTTCGATGCCCAGATCCTGGCACAAAACCTGATCAACGGGGCCAACAGCTTCCCCCTGCTGGCGGTGCCTTTCTTCATGCTGGCGGGCGAAATCATGAACGTGGGCGGCCTGTCGCGGCGCATCGTGGATTTCGCCATGGCGCTGGTGGGCCACGTCAGGGGAGGCCTGGGCTACGTGACCATCATCACGGCCGTCCTGATGGCGGCGCTGTCAGGGTCCGCCGTCGCGGACGCGGCCGCCATGACCGCCCTGCTGCTGCCCATGATGACGGCGGCGGGCCACGACAGGGCGCGCTCTGCGGGCCTGATCGCCTCGGCCGGGATCATCGCGCCCATCATCCCGCCCAGCATCGGCTTCATCATCTTCGGCGTGGCCGCCAACGTATCGATCTCCAAGCTGTTCATGGCCGGCATCTTCCCGGGGATCATGCTGGGCGCGGCGCTGTGGTTCACATGGCGCTACCTGGTGCGCCGCGAAACGCTCAACGAACCGCCTCCCCGCAAATCGCGCGCCGAGATCATGAAGGTCGCTCGCGAGGCCGCCTGGGCCATCGGCATGCCGGTGATCATCATCGTCGGCCTGCGCTTCGGGGTCTTCACCCCGACCGAAGCTGCAGTCGTGGCGGCGGTGTATGCCCTGTTCGTGTCGTTCGTGATTTATCGCGAAATGACGCTGCGTCAGCTCTACCAGGCATTCGTCACCTCGGCCAAGGTGACCGCCGTCATCATGCTGCTGGTGGCGGCCGCCATGGTCAGCGCCTGGCTGATCACCGTCGCCGGGCTGCCCGACCAGATCGTGGGCCTGCTGGATCCGTTCCTGGATCAACCCAAGCTGCTGATCGTGATCTGCATGGTGCTCATCATTCTGGTGGGTACGTCCATGGACATGACGCCCACCATTCTGATCCTGACGCCCGTGCTGATGCCCGCCATCAAGGCAGCGGGCATCGACCCGGTGTACTTCGGCGTGCTGTTCATGATCAATACGGCCATCGGCCTGATCACCCCTCCGGTGGGCACCGTCCTGAATACCGTGGCGGGCGTGGGGCGCATCAGCATGGACGAAGTCGTCAAAGGCGTATGGCCATTCATGCTGGCCCAGCTCACCGTGCTGGCCCTGCTCGTTCTTTTCCCCGATCTCGTGCTCGTTCCCGCGAGTTGGTTCTACTGATCCCTCCACAACCCAAGGAGTCACCATGAAACGTCTCATCCTTTCCTCACTGCTGGCCATGGGCCTCGGCCTGGCATCCCTGAGCGTCAGCCACGCGGCCGACATCCGCGAACATTCCATCAAGTTCGCCTCGCAGAACAACAAGGGCCATCCCCAGGTCATGGGCATGCAGAAATTCGCCGACCTGGTGGCCCAGAAGTCCGGCAACAAGATCCGCGTGCGGCTGTTCCCCGGCGGCGTGCTGGGTGGCGACCTGGAAACCGTGTCGTCCCTGCAGGGCGGCACCATCGAAATGACCGTGCTGAACTCCGGCATCCTGCAGGCACAGATCAAGGACTTCGCCGCCTTCGACTTCCCCTTCCTGTTCAACAATGACAAGGAAGTCGATGCCCTGGTGGACGGCCCCTTCGGCCAGACGCTGCACAAGAAGCTGCAGGACAAGGGCCTGGTGGGCCTGGCGTACTTCGACCTGGGCTTTCGCAACATCACCAACGGCAAGCACGCGATCAACAAACCCGAAGACATCGCCGGCCTGAAGCTGCGCGTGATCCAGTCGCCGATCTATGTGGACGTGTTCAAGGCGCTGGGCGCCAACCCCACGCCCCTGGCCTGGCCCGAGGTCTACAACGCGCTGGAGCAGGGCGCCGTCGACGGTCAGGAAAACCCGTTCACGGTCATCCTGAACGCCAAGCTCGACGAAGTGCAGAAACACCTGGCCATCACGCGCCACATCTACAACCCCCAGTCCGTCATCATCAGCAAGAAGTTCTGGGACTCGCTCAATCCGGATGAGCAGAAGCTGATCCAGGAAGCCGCCGACGAAGCCGCCGCCTACCAGCGCAAGGTGTCCCGCGACGCCGCCCTCACGGCGCTTGAAACCCTGAAGAAGCACGGCATGCAGGTCACGGAACTGTCGCCTGCTGACCTGGACAAGATGCGCGAGATGGTCAAGCCGGTGGTCGAAAAATATACTCAGGAAGTCGGCGAAGACACCATCAAGTCGATGTACGCGGAAATCGACAAGATCCGCAAACCGTAATCGCGTCCGGCGCGGGTCCCCCACGACCCGCGCCGGGGCGTCGATCCAGACCACGTAATACAGGAAACGTCGTATGAAAATCCTCATGCTGCATGGCATCAACCACAATATGTTCGGCAAGCGCGACCCCAAGCAATACGGGACGATCACGCTGGAACAGATCGACGCGCAACTGGCCGGCCTGGCCAAGGAACTGGGCGTCACGATCGACAGCTACCAGACCAACTGCGAAGGCGCGATGTGTGAACGGATCCACCAGGCCTACCAGGACGGCGTGGACGCCGTCCTGATCAACGCCGGCGCCTGGACGCACTACAGCTATGGTCTGCGCGACGCGCTGGCGATCCTGACCGTGCCCATCGTCGAACTGCACATGTCCAACATCCATGCCCGCGAGGAATTCCGCCACAAGTCGGTCTTCGCGGAAATCGCCCTGGGCCAGATCTGCGGCTTCGGCGTGGACAGCTACCTGCTGGCCCTGCGCGCCGCCGTGTCGGCGGCCAAGGCCCGGCAAGCAGGCTGATCCGCAGCACGCGTCACGCCGCACACATCACTGAACGCGCCGGGCGCACGACTTGCCACGGTGAACGAGGAACGAAGGCGGATGAGTCTCCCTCATCCCCCTCCTCGGAGAGGATCACCCCATGACAGGAGACAAAACCCCATGAAAAAACTGCTCACCCTCACGCTGATCGGCGCCTGCGCTGCATTCCTGGCCAGCGCGCCGGCACAGGCCGACACGCCGGTGCGCACGATCAAATTCGGCCATCTGAACAACACCGACCACCCCGTCAGCTTCGGGGCCCAGAAATTCGCCAAGCTGCTGGAAGAAAAAAGCGGCGGCAAACTCAAGGTCAAGGAATTCCCGGCCTCCACCCTGGGCAGCGAACTGCAGCAGCAGTCGGCCCTGCAAGGCGGCGTCCAGGAAATGTCCGCCCCCGCAACCACGTCCGTGGCCGGGATCGTCAAGGAGTTCGGCCTGGTCGACTTCCCCTTCTCCGTCTCCTCGTTCGAGGAGGCCGATGCGCTGCTCGATGGCCCATTCGGACAGGCACTGATCGACAAGCTGCCGGAAAAAGGGCTGGTCGCGCTCGGATACTGGGACCTGGGCTTTCGCAACGTCACCAACAGCAAGCACCCGGTCACCAAGACCGAAGACCTCGCGGGCCTCAAGATCCGCGTGATTCCGAATCCGGTGTTCCTCAAGACGTTCGAAGCGCTGGGCGCCAATCCGCTGCCCCTGACGTTCGGCGAACTGTACAACGCCATGGAATCCAAGGCGGTGGACGGCCAGGAGAATCCGTTCTCGGTCATTCTGTCGAACAAGATGTACGAGGTCCAGAAATACGTCAGCGCGACCAACCACGTCTACGCGGCCAACATTGTCCTGGTCAGCAAGAAGTTCTGGGACACGCTGTCCCCGCAGGAACAGCAGTGGATGCGTGAAACGGCGGATGAAACACGCGCCTACCAACGCAAGGTCAGCCGCGAAGTCGCGCAAAAGGCGGTCGACCAGCTCAAGGCTCACGGCATGGCGTACAACGATGTGGCGCCCGAAGAGCGCCTGCGCATGCGCAACACGGCCCAACCCGTGCTCGACCAGTTCACTGCCGAGTACGACCCGGCCATCGTGAAGCTGTACAAGGACGAACTGGCACGCATCCAGAAATAGCGCGGACTGCGCGAACCCTTAGGCCCCTGCGGGGGCCGTCCCGACGACACGAGGGGGCGCCGCAAGGCGCCCCCTCGTCGTTTCAGGCAGTGGCCCAGGCGGACTGCCGCCTCAAGGCGGCCCTCAGGCCTCCAGTCCGGCGACGGCGGCCTCCTGGTGCAGCACGCCTTCGTCCACCATGGCCTCGATCTCTGCCTGACCATAGCCCAGTTCTTCGGCGATCCACCGATTGTGCTGGCCCATCAGCGGCGCCGGTTCGCGGATCGTCGTGTCGCAGCCCGAGAACCGGAACGGCGTGTTGAGCAAATCGACGTCGCCCAGCACCGGATGGCGCTGGCGCACCACCATGCCACGCGCCTGAACCTGGGGGTCGTGGAGCACTTCGCCGATGTCCTGCACCTTGGCGCAGGGCACATCGACCGCGTCCAGGGCCTCCAGGCACTGCGCCACCGTGCGTGCCGCGACCCAGGCACGCACCACGGGCAGGATCTCGAGCCGATGGGCATTGCGCCCCGCCGCCGAATGGAACCTGGCATCGGCGGCCAGGGCCTCGCCGCCGACCAGCAAGGCCAGGCGTTTCCAGGACGCCTCGATTTGGGCGGCGATGACCAGATGGCCGTCCGTGGCCGTGAAGACGCCATACAGCGTCGAATCGGGCAGGTCGTGGCCGGTCTGTTCAGGGATCACCTGACCGTTCGACAAGGTGTAGCACTGCCCTGCGTACTCGTGCATGGAGACCAGGCAGTCGTACAGTGAAAGATCGATGTGCTGTCCCTTGCCGGACTTGATGCGCCCCAGCAGCGCCGCATTGATGGCGGCCACGCCATGGATGCCGGTGTACATGTCGCCCAGCGCAATGCGCAGCAGCGGCGGCGCCTCGCCCGGTGAACCGACCATGGCCATGATGCCGCTCTTGGCTTCGGCGATCAGCCCGAAGCCGGCACGGTGGGATTCCGGTCCGGTATGGCCGTAAGCCGAGATCGAGCAATAGACCAGGCCGGGGTTCAGCTTCGAGAGCGCCTCGTAGCCCAGCCCGAGCCGGGTCAGCGCGCCGGGCCGGTAGTTCTCGACGAAGACGTCGGCCGTGGCGACCAGCTTTTCCATCAATTCCCGCCCGCGCGGGTCTTTCAGGTTCACGCACAGGCCTTTCTTGCCCATGTTCTGCTGCAGGAAATACCCGCTCTGGCCCTGAATGAAAAAGGGGTGCTGCCGTCCGGCATCGCCTTCGGTGGGACGTTCGACCTTGATCACCTCGGCACCCAGCGCCGCCAGACAGCGCGACAGATAGGGGCCGGCAAGAAAATGGCTGTAGTCGATGACCCGGATGCCCTCCAGGGGGCGCATTTGCGTCGTCATGGTCGTTCCTATTAATGCGTGAAGCCGGGGCTGCAGGGAATCATGAGCCGGTGTTCGCCGCGCTGCACGACCTCGTCATGCTGATTGCGCAGTTCGGAAGGCAGTACCAGGATGCCCCAGCCCGGCCGGCTGCGCGACAGCCGGGCGCTGCCCACATGGAAGCGCACCTGCACGGTGTCATTGATCTTGATCGGGCCGGTGAAGTCCCACGCCCAGCCCAGCGACATGCCGGGCACGAAACGCAGGTTGGACTGGTTCTTGAGGCCGTCGGTCAGGGACAGGCCGAGCAGGCCGTGCGCCACGCGCGTGCCGAACGGCGTGGTGCGGGCATACGCTTCGTCGGTATGGACCGGGGTGTAATCACCGGTCAGGTCGGCAAACGTATTGATGTGGGCTTCGGTCACGGTCAGCGTGGGCGACACGCCCTGAGCACCGACCTCGACCTCGTCAAAATAGTGTTCTTTCATGGTTCCGGTCCTTTCAGCAATCAAACAATTCGAGCGCAATGCCATCGGGTGTGCGCAACCAGTTCGGCCCCTGCGGCAACGCCGTCACGGCCCAGTCCGCCGCCCGTGCGAGTGCCGTTTCCATCCCCTTCACACGGATCGCGACATGCGCGATCCAGGGCTGCGCCTGCGCGGCCTGCTCGGCCATGTCGGGCGAGGCGATGAGCTGGACGCCGCCTTTCAGCCAGACCTGGCGCGGCGCCTCGCGCGGGCCATCGGTCTCGCGCACCGGCATGTCCAGGACCTCTTCGAAGAAACGGATGTTCCAGGCGATGTCCTTGACCCGCACGGCGACATGATCGACGCCGGCCGGCCGCGCCGGCGCGGTCTTGCCCAGCATGGCCTCGATGCCTTTCACGCAGGCGACCAGCGTGCTGTTGACCGGGGTCGAAATGCCGAGCTGCAGGCCGCGATCCACCACGGCGCCATTGACGAAACCGATCTCGGTGACACTGCCTTTGTCCAGGCTCTGCAGCATCGACGTGCGGAAATCCGCCGGCAGGCCGGCGCCCGCCTTGCGCCAGGCCTCGAACGGATCGCTGATGGACAGACGCACGCCGCTGGCGGAGGCGATCTCCATCGCCTCGCGCACCGCGGCCACGCCCACGGCCTCGAGAGGGCCGCAGCCATACAGTTCACCGTAGGGCATGCGCGAAATGGCGGTGACCGCACCCGTCGCCACATTGATCAGGAGCTTGTCCCAGATCGTGCCCATGATGTTCTCGCTGACCTCGATCAGCATGCCGGCGCGCTCGAACTCGCGCGCGACCGCGCGCACGCGATCAGTAACGCGGCCGTCGAGTTCGCCGATCACGGTTTCCTTGCCGCGCACCCCATAGATGATGCGGCCCGGGCCCAACAGCGTCCCGCCGACATACGTCTTGCCGGCCAGCACACGCTCGCGGCCCACGTATTCCGCCAGAATGTCCTCGTGGCCCAGGCCGTTCTGCAGAG
Source organism: Castellaniella sp. (assembly GCF_049650445.1). Taxonomy (GTDB): domain Bacteria; phylum Pseudomonadota; class Gammaproteobacteria; order Burkholderiales; family Burkholderiaceae_B; genus Castellaniella. The sequence goes on from NZ_JBASAD010000013.1 coordinate 18,387, forward strand.
ACAGCACCAGGGTGTGCGGCGCCAGCAACGGCCCGGCCTGTTCCATGGCCTCGCGCGTATGAAAGGATTTGACCAGCAGGATGATCAGGTCCACGGGCCCGACCTGCTCGGCCGAAGTCGCTGCCTTGATGCGCACCCGACGTTCGCCATCCTTGTCGCGCAGGCTCAGGCCTTCGGTGTTGATGGCATCCACGTGGTCGGCGTTGCGATTGACCAGCGTCACATCGGCGCCCCCTTCGGTCAGCCCGGCGCCAATGGCGCAGCCCAGGGCACCCGCGCCCAATATGCAGATCTTCATGGAAAAACTCTCCTCGGTACGCCCTTGCGTCTGGCATTCATTCTAGACAGGCAAGGATCTAAGTTAAATGCAATAATCACAATGTCGGTCATTGAGAATTTAAATAGACCATGTCTGATACGCCTCTCGAGCCCTTGCCCGAAACCAAGCTGCTGCGTCTGTTCGACGTGCTCTATGCCCAGGGCAGCGTCACTGCGGCCGCACAGCAACTGGGACTCAGCCAGCCGACCATCAGCATCTGGCTTGCCCAGTTGCGCGAGCAACTGGGCGACCCGCTGTTCGTGCGCACGTCCAAGGGCATGCAGCCGACCCCGCGCGCCGAAGCCCTGATCAGCATCGTACGCACCGCGCTGGACGCCCTGCGCCAGATCAGCGGCGTCGCGCCCGAATTCGACCCCACCCAGTCCGACCGGCACTTCTGCATCGCCATGAGCGACGCAAGCCACGTCAATCTGCTGCCGCAGATCCTCGGCCATCTGCGGCAGACTGCGGCCTCCTGCAGCCTCAAGGCCGGCCTGATCGATTCCACCCTGCCCGAGCGCCTGCAATCGGGCGTAGCCGACCTGGCTCTGGGCCTGATTCCCGAACTGGGGGCGGGTTTCTATCAGCAGACGCTGTTCACTCAGGACTGGGTCTGCCTGACGTGCGCCGACCACCCGCGCATCCGCGCGCGGCTGAGCCTGGCCGACTACCGCCGCGAGGGCCACGTCCAGATCGTCTCGGGCACCGGCCACAGCCTGCTCGAACACGCCCTCCGGCGCGCGCGGATCAGGCGTACGGTCGTGCTCGAACTGCCCGGGTTTCTCGGTCTGTCGGCGGTGCTGGAGGCCGGTGATCTGATCGTGACCGTGCCGCGCCAGACTGGCGAAACCCTGGCCAGCCGCAACGCGCTGCGCCTGCACCCGTGCCCGTTCCCGATCGCACCCTTCAGCGTGAAGCAGCACTGGCATACCCGATTCCACCACGACCCCGGCAACCGCTGGCTGCGTCAGGCCTGCATGACCCTGTTCGGCCACAGTCCCGCGCCGCGCCGCCGCTCTTCTTCCGTGTGACGTCATGACCCAGAAACCGTCTCCCCGCACCCGCAGCACTGATCCGGGGGCGAGCCGCAGAAACATCCTCGAAGTGGCCATCCGCGAATTCGCCAAGAAGGGGCTCGCGGGCGCACGCATCGACGAGATCGCCGCACAGACCTCGACCAGCAAGCGCATGATCTATTACTACTTCGGCGGCAAGCAGGGCCTGTACCTGGCCGCGCTCGAGGAATCCTACCGCAGCATCCGCCAGGTCGAAGGCACCCTGCATCTGGAAGCCCTGCCGCCCGACGAGGCCATGCGCACCCTGATCGGCTTCACGTTCGATTACCAGGCCAGCAATCCCGACTTCGTGCGCCTGGTGATGAACGAAAACATGCACCACGGGTCCTATCTCGCCCAATCCGCCTCGATCAAGGACCTGAACGTCCCGGCGATCGCAGGCATCCGTGAAATCTACGCACGCGGCTGCGCCCAGGGCCTGTTCCGGCCGGGTCTGGACCCCATTGACCTGCATGCATCGATCAGTGCGCTGTGCTTTTTCAACGTGTCGAACCAGCATACGTTTTCGCTGATCTTCAAACGCGACCTGATGGCCCCGGAGGCCTACGCACAACGCCGCAGCAATGTGGTCGACCTGATTCTGCGCTACATGCTGGCCTGAAGATCGGCCGCCGACGGCATGCACACGCCCGTCGCCGGGAGCGGGCATGCCGTCCGGCGCACCGTCACACGGTGGCCGAAGATTCCTCGGCAGGCAGCCCGGCCCCCAGGAACAGCCGTTCGATATGGGGATCGAGCAGCAGCTCGGCGGCGGGCTTGTGCAATACGCAGGTTCCCGAAGCCAGCGCCAGGGCATCATCCGAGATCTTGAGCGCGCTATTGACGTTCTGTTCGACCATCAATACCGTCAAGCCCTGCGCCACCAGTTGGCGCAGCAGCTCGAACACGCCCGCCACGATCTGCGGCGACAGGCCGATCGATGGTTCGTCGATCAGCAGCACGCTGGGGCGCAGCAACAGCGCGCGTCCGATCTCGAGCTGCTTCTGCTCGCCGCCCGACAAGGTCGAGGCCTGCGAATGCAGCCGCTCTTTGAGCCGGGGGAAACGATCCAGCACCTCGGGAATGCGCTCATGCGTGGTCTTCATGCCCAACGTGATGCCGCCCAGTTCCAGATTCTGATAGACCGTGAGCTGCCCGAACAGATTGCGCCCCTGAGGCACAAAGGCGATGCCGCGCGCCAGCAGTTCGCGCGCGCTGGTATTGGTGATGTCCTCGCCATGCAGCAGGATCTTGCCCTGGCGGACCTTGAGCAGTCCGAACAAGGTCTTGAGCACGGTGGACTTGCCCGCCCCGTTAGGGCCCAGCAGCAAGGTGATGGCACTTCGGCGGGCCTGGAAGGACAGCTCGTTGAGGATCATGAAATCCTTGTAGCCGGCCACGACACCCTGGAATTCAATCGCGGTTTCAGACATCGTCTCAGCTCCCCAGATAGGCGTCGAGCACCTGTTTGTTCGCCCGCACTTCGGCCGGAGTGCCCACCATCATCACCTCGCCTTCGACCATCACCAGGATGCGATGACAGAGATCCATGACGAAGTCCATATTGTGCTCGATCACCACAAACGAGCCCTGGCGCCGCTGGTTGAGTTCCTTGAGCATGCGTGCAATCCCGCTCACCAGCCGCGGGTTGACCCCGGCGCAAGGCTCGTCGAGCAACACCAGCGCGGGCTCGCTCATGAACGCCATGGCAATGTCCACGAGCTTCTGCTGACCGTATGACAGCGCACCGGCCGGCTTGTGCTTGACGTGCGCGATGTTGAACAGGTCGATCAGTTCGTCGGCACGGCCGCCCAGGCCCGAATCGGAGGGCGCGAACAGACGCTGCAGCATGGTGCCGCGATGCTCCTGCGCAGCCACGATCAGGTTGTCGCGCACGGTCATGTTGCCAAAGACCTGCAGGGTCTGGAACGTGCGCCCCACGCCCTGCATGCTGAGCTGCTGCGGATTGAGATGCGTGATCTCTTTGCCATTGAGGAAGATCTGGCCCTCGTCGGGCCGGATCTGCCCGAGCATGCTGTTGAACATGGTGGTCTTGCCCGAGCCGTTGGGCCCGATGACGCCGAAGATCTCACCCGGCATGACCTCGAAGGACACGCCGCGCACCGCCTGGATGGCGCCGTAGGATTTCTTGAGCCCCTTGACGCTCAGTATCGGATTCATGCGCCTCTCCTTGCCTGCGCGGCCGCCGACAGGCGCGCCACCTCGTGCGCCTTGGCTTCACGACGTGCGGCCAGGGCCTGGCGCAGCGACAGCAGCCCGCCCGGCAGCCAGATCATCAACAACACGACCACGCCGCCGAACAGCAGCAGGTACCAGCCCTCGGTAAAGCGCAGCCACTCGGGTGCGAAGACGCCGATGAACGAACCCAGCACCGGTCCGAGCAGATAGCCCGGGCCGCCGAGAATCACCATCAGGAACATCAGGATGGAGATCTGCACGCTGAAAGGCTCCGGATCGATGAACTGCACCAGTGAGGCGAACAGCGAACCCGCCACCCCGGCATACACCCCGCCGATGGCGAAGGCCAGCAGCGTGTAACGCTGGATGTTCACGCCCAGGCTCTCGGCGCGGATCGGATTGTCGCGCAGCGCCGTGAAGGCTTTGCCCCAGGGCGAATGGATCAGCCACCACAGCAGCAGGAAGGCGATCAGGGCGAAAGCCAGCACGAAGTAGTAGTACGGGATCGCCCCCTTGAAGACATAGCCGAACAGGCTGGGACGCGCAATGCCCGAGATGCCGAACGTGCCGCCGGTCAGCCATTCCTCGTTGCGCAGGACCAGCACGAAGATCTCGTTCAGGCCCAGCGTGGCGAAGGCCAGGTAATGCATCTGCACTCGCAGGGCCGGAAAGCCCACCAGCAGGCCCAGCACGAAGCACAGCGCCATGGCCACGGGCATCGCGGCCCAGAAGCTCACGCCGGCCTGCATCAGGATGGCCGAGGTATAGGCGCCGACCCCGAAGAAGGCGGCATGGCCCAGGGCCTTGAGGCCCGCATAGCCGACGATCAGGTTCAGCCCCAGGTTGGCGATGACATAGACCAGCCAGTAGGTCAGCAGATAAACGCCGTAGGTCTTGAAGAAGTGCGGGGCGATGATCAGCGCCGCGAGGCTCAGCACGCCCAGGAACAGATTGATTTTCTTCATGGCTGTCCCCTCAGACCTTGCGCTCGGCGGGCGCGCCCAGCAAGCCGTTGGGTTTGAACAGAATTACCAGCAGGAACAGGGCCAGGGCGACGCCGTCCTTATAGGCCGGCGACACGTAGGCACCGGCGAGGTTTTCGCTCACGCCGATGATGATGCCGCCCAGCAGGGCACCCCGCGAGTTGTTGAACCCGCCGATGATGGCCGCAAGGAACGCCTTCAGGCCCAGGGTGATGCCCATGTCGAACTTGGCCAGATACAGCGGCGTGACCAGCAGCGCGGCCAGGCTGGCCAACATGGCGTTGATGGCGAAGGTGTAGAAGATCATCCGGTTGACCCTGATCCCCAGCACCTCGGCCGACTCGGTGTTCTGCGCCACGGCCTGCATGGCGCGGCCGGTCACCGTGCGCTGCAGAAAACCCTGCAGGCCCAGCACGACGATCAGAGTGACGGCCAGCGTACCCAGGTCGCTGGCCGACACGCTCACGCCAGCGACACGAAAGACCTCGTAGCCGAAGATGTTCTGGAAAGGCAGCGCCTGGGCGCCGAAGGCGATCTGCACGCCGCTGCGCATGATCAGCGCCAGGCCGATCGTGGCAACCACCAGAGGCATCACGCCGAACTTGCGCATCGGATCGACGATGGCGCGCTTGAAGCCGAATCCCAGCACGGCGGTGGCGACCACCAGCGTGAGCAGGAAGCTCACCAGCAGGGGCAGGCCCAGCGACTGGAAGGCCAGCATCGAGAATGCCGGCAGCATGACGAACTCGCCCGTGGCGAAGTTGATCGTCCCGGAGGCTTGCCATAGCAAGGTGAATCCGAGGGCGGCCAGGGCGTAGATCGCCCCGGTGGCCATCCCGGAAATGATGAGTTGAATGAAGTCTGTCATCTTGACAATCACTGGTTTGGCCCCACCCGCAGGCAAGGCCCTTGTAATGTCTCATACGCCCTCTCCCGGAGAGCATCCGGGAGAGGTGCCTATGTCGATTTATTTCTTGCCCAGGGGCGGCAGGATTTCTCTGACTTTCTGGCGGCCGTTGTCCACCTGCACCAGAAAGCTTTCGCGGTCCAGATCACCCTTGTCGTCAATCGAGACGTCCATCAGAACACCCGGATGGTCCTTGGTCGAGATGTGGATGCCATGCAGGGTCTTGGCCACCAGTTCGCGGTCGAACTTGCCGGCCTTCTCGATGGCCGCCTTGAGGATGTAGATCCCGGTGTAGCCCTTGATCCCGTTATGATCCGACACGTAGCCATAGGCCTTCTGGAAGTCCTCGCTGTACTTTTTCATGCCACGGATGGGCGCATCCACCGTCAGGCCGACGTGGGCGATGGCGCCCTCGGCAGCGGGCCCCGCCAGCTCAATGACCTTCTGACCCGTGAGCGTGGTCTCGCCGATGACCGGCTTGTCCCAGCCCTGCTTCTTGAGTTCGCGCAGCAGGCGGGCGGATTCTTCTTCGTTCAGGTAGGCGAAGATGGCGTCGGCGTTGCTCTGCTTGGCCTTGAGCACAGCCGCACTGAAGTCCACCTGGCCGGTGCTGGTCGAAATGTCATCGGCGACTTTCACGTGGGTGCTCTTGAGCGCCTCGATGATGGCGTCACGCCCGCCCTTGCCGAAGTCGTTGTTGACGTAGATCACAGCCACGCTGTTGATGTCCGGACGGCCGTCGAGATAGCGCGCGACCTTGGGCATCGCATCGGCCTGGGTCAGGCTGGTGCGAAAGACGTAGGGATTGCCCTTTTGAGTGATGGCCGCAGCCTCGCCGCCGATGAAGTTGGGCACACCGGCCGCTTCGGTCGTGGCCATGCTGACCATGATCGAGCCCGAGAACACCGGGCCGAACACGGCGAAGACGTCATCGTCTATCGCCTTCTGGGACAGGCCCTTGGCGATGCCGGGGTTGGTCTGCGTATCGGCCGAAGTCACCTCGATCTGGCGGCCCAGAATGCCGCCGGCCGCGTTGATTTCCTTGATGGCCAGGTCCGCCCCGTTCTTGAAATTGGTACCGGCAGTCGTCCCCGGGCCCGTCAGTTCGACGACCTCGGCGATCTTGACGGTATCGGCGGCGGACGCGGGCGCAGCCAGTCCTCCGACGGCTGCGGCCAGCGCACTCGCCAGGGCCAGCTTCTTGAGCATGATCAGTGTTTTCATATTGTCTCCTTGAGTGATGCTGTGTGGCGCCGAACAGTAGGTGTCAGTCCACGCTGACGTGAGAAATCTTCTTGCCCGGCGAATAGATGTCGAGAATGTTCCAATGCCCGGACGTGGGAACCGGATTATTGCGCATCAGAACATCGATGACTGAAGGTTTCTTGCTGCTTATAGCATGCGCGAGCGCCTCCTTGAATTCTGCTGCACTCTGGACCTGAACGCCTTGCGCGCCATAGGCGCGGGCGATCGCGGCGTAATCCGGCGTGTAGGGCTTGCCGTCCTTGGCGAAGACCGTGCCGGTCGTCGTGCCGTAGTGCGCCTTCTGCAGCCCGGCGATCGTGCCGAACGCGCAGTTGTTCATCACCACCCACACGACGGGGATGTTTTCCTCGACCGCAGTCGCCAGCAGCGCGGGATTCTGGCCGAAACCGCCATCGCCCACCAGGGACACCACCACGCGGTCCGGGCACGCCAGCTTGGCGCCCAGGGCGCCGGGCGCGCCAAAGCCCATGGTGGCATAGCCGCCCGGGGTCAGGATGCTGCCCGGCTCATAGATGGGGAACTGCTGACCCACGCCATTCTTGTTCCAGCCCACGTCGGTCGTGATGATCGCATCGCGCGGCAGGACGGCGCGGACGTCGGACAGGATGCGCTCGGGCATCATCGGGAAGGCATCGCTTTCGATGGCCTCGGTGTTGCCGGAACTGAACGCGCTGCGCTGCACCGCCAGGCGTTCGCGCAGCGGCTCATTGCGGCGCGGCTGGGGCAGCATTTCGCGGGCCACGCGGTTCAGCACCTTGAGCGCCTGCTTGAGGTCGGCCACGGCGCCGATCTGCGCCGGATAGTTGCGGCCGATTTCGGCCGGATCGATGTCGATGTGGATCAGGCGGGTGCCGGGGAAGCGGAAGGTGTATTCGTTTTCCCAGGAACTGCAGTCGGCCTCGGCGAAACGCGTGCCCAGACCCAGCACCAGATCGGCGTTGAGGCAGGCGTCGTTGACGAATTGCGCGCCCCAGAAGCCGGTCATGCCCAGGATCAGCGGATGATCGTCCGGCAGCACGCCCTTGCCCATCAGCGTGTGGGCGACCGGCACGCCCAGGTGGTCGACCAGTTCGGCCAGCTCCCGGGCGGCATCCGCCAGGATCACCCCGCCGCCGGCATAGATCACCGGCTGCTTGGCGTCGAGCAGTTCCTGGATGATGCGCCGGGCCAGGGTGTCGTCGATCGAGGGCTTTTCCAGTTGCTTGGTGTGACCCCGCAGCCGATCGAACAGCGCGGTGTCGACTTCCTGGGAAAAGATGTCCATGGGCACGGAGACCAGCACCGGACCGGGACGGCCGCTTTCGGCCAGTTGGAAAGCCTTTTCGAGGATTTCCGGGAACAGGTCCGGGCGGTCGACGCGCCAGGCCCGCTTGACGAAGGGACGATAGATTTCCCACTGGGCGGCATCGGCGTGCAGATTGATTTCCTGGTGCGGATGCTTGCCGTAAAAATGGCTGGGAATGTCGCCGGCGATCACGACCATGGGGATGGAATCGAGCGCGGCATTGGCCACACCGGTCGCGGCATTGGTCAGGCCGGGTCCAAGGTGGCTCAGGACCACGGCGGCCTTGCGGGTCATCCGGGCATAGCCGTCCGCTGCGTGCGAAGCGATCTGCTCGTGACGCGTGTTGACGAAACGGATGGAACTGCTTTTACCCAGTTCCGTCAGCACGGCGATATTGGTGTGGCCGCACAGGCCGAAGACGTGTTCGACCCCGCGCTCTTCGAGGTAACGGACCAACTGGCGGGAAATGAGTTCTTGCATGAGACCTGTCTCCTAAGACTGCTGTGACTGCTGTTCTGGAAGTTCCGCGTGCTGCGGGCCCGTATAGGCATAGGGAATGGAGGGCGGCATGGGCCCCTTGATCCGGCGGCCTTCGCGCATCTGCTCCCAGGCGTGGGCCAGAATGCCGACCGAGCGCGACAGAATGAAAATCCCCCGGCCGAGTTCCGGCTCGAAACCGAGTTCGGCATAGATCACCGCAGTCACGCCATCGATGTTCATGGGGATGTGGCGGCCCTTTTCCTGCTCCAGGATGGCCTCGACCTGGCGGCCGATCCGGGCGAATTCGCCCGACACCACACCCTGTGCGACCGCCTCGTCGACCAGGGCCAGCAGCCGCTTGGCGCGCGGATCGCGCGGATGGAAGCGATGGCCGAAACCAGGCACGATCTTGCCGTGTTCGGCCCGATACGCATCCAGGGCAGCCTGCACGGGCTGCGGCTCACCGCGCCCGGCGCGCGCCTGGCTGTCCCGATAGATTTCCATGCACTGCTGGCCCGCCCCGCCGTGGATGTCTCCCAGGACGTTGACCGCCGAGCCCATGGCGCCGTTCAGATCCACCCCGCAACTGATCGCCATGCGGGAAATCGCGATGGAGGGTGCATGCGGGCCATGGTCGACCGAGGAGACCAGCGCGGCTTCGAGCAACGCCGCCTGGGCCTTGCCCGGCAGTTCGCCGCGCAGCATGAGCCAGATCATTTCCGGAAAGCTGATCCGGCCGATCAGATCCTGGATGGCATGCCCGCGGATGCTGATCTCGCCGGGATGAATGTCGATGATATCCGTGGACCACCAGCGACTGGCCTGATCCACACGATCGTCGTGCTGTGTCGTCATCTTTCGTGCCGCCCCTTTCTAAATGGCTCGTTCATCGCGCAGGCGCTCGATCTCGGCCTGCGTATAACCCAGTTCCGCCAGAATCGGCTCGGTGTGCTCACCCAGGACCGGCGGCGGCGTCTCGATGTCGGGGCTGCCGCCGGCCATCTTGAACCCCGCCCGGGCCAGCTTGATCGGGCGGCCCACGCCCGGCACCTCGTCGAACGACTTGAGCAGCGCCCGCTCGACGATCTGCGGATGGCTGAGTGCGTCCGGCACACTCAGCACACGCCCGGAAGGGATGCCGATCCCGGAGAGGATGCGCTCCCATTCATGCGCGGTTTTTTCACTCAGGGCCCGCTCGATCTCGACCGTCAGGGCCGCCCGGTTCTTCTTGCGGTTCTCGCGTCCGGCGAACCGAGGGTCGACCTTCAGTTCGGGGCGGCCGATCACATCCATCAGCGCTTCGAACTGTTCCTGCTTGTTCGCGGCGATGTTCAGCGGGCCGTCCCCGGTCCTGAACGTGCCGGAAGGCACCGCCGTGAAATTCTCGTTGCCCATGGGGCGCGGATCGACGCCGGCGATCAGATAGTTCGACACCACCCACCCCATGGTGACGATAGTGGAATCCAGCATGGAGACGTCGATGAAATCACCCTCGCCGGTGCGCTGCTGGCGCACCAGGGCGCTGGCCACGGCAAATGCCGCCGTGATCCCGCCGATGGTGTCGGCCATCGGATAGCCCACGCGCAGCGGCGCGGAGTCTTCGGTACCGGTGATGCTCATCACACCCGACAGCCCCTGGACGATCTGGTCGTACGCGGGCGCGTGGCGCATGGGGCCGTCCTGGCCAAAGCCGGAGATCGCGCAATACACGAGCCTGGGATTGACCGCCTTGAGCGCCTCGTAGCCCACACCCAGGCGATCCATCACGCCGGGCCGGAAGTTCTCGATCAAGGCGTCGGCGGATGCGACCAGACGGCACAGGACTTCGCGGCCCGCTGCGGATTTCAGATTCAGGGTGATGGAACGCTTGCCGCCGTTCTGGGCCAGAAAGGACGCGCCCATGCCGCGCCCGTTGAGCTCGGTGTCGGCGCCCAGTTGGCGGGCGAGATCGCCCGACCCCGGCACTTCGACCTTGATGACCTCGGCGCCGAGCAGCGCGAACTGATAGGCACAGAACGGCCCCGCCAGGACATTCGTCAGATCCAATACACGGATACCCGCCAGGGCCTTTGCCATTCTGTTCCTCTTCTATGCTGATGCGAATCGCTATACACCAACTCTAGAACACAATTCTATTCTACGCAACAACTTTTTAGAATCTGGTTTTTATTCTTCGCGCAACAGGGACATGGCTTCAGACACATCCGGGCGCACGCCGCGCCACAGCAGGAACCCCTCGGCGGCCTGGCTCACCAGCATGCCCAGACCATCGGAGATACGCGCCGCACCGCCCTGAGAAGCATCTTCCATGAAGGCCGTATGCCCCTTGTTGTAGGCCAGCTCGTAAGCCAGGGAGCCCTCGGCGAAGATTCCCTCGGGCAGCGGCAGACGCTCGCCCGTCAGACTGACCGAGGTGGCGTTGATGACGACGTCGAACCGGCCGCCTTCGGCGAGCGGGATCGGCCCAGCCTCGATCCTGCCGCGTTCGGCACGGTCGCCCACAATGGCATGCGCCTTGCTTTCCGTGCGATTCACCACGAGGAAATAGGCCGGCCCCGCCTCCAGCAGCGGCAGGAAGATGCCCCGGGAGGCGCCACCGGCGCCGATGACCAGCAGACGGCGTCCCGCCAGGGAGACCCCCATCCGCTCCTGAATATCGTTGACCAGCCCTGCACCATCGGTGTTGTCGCCGTAGACGCCCGTCTCATCGAATTTCAGTGTGTTGATGGCCTGCGCGGCGCGCGCGCGGTCGGACATCTCGTCGACCAGGTCGAGCGCATCGAGCTTGAAGGGCGCCGTGACGTTCATCCCCTTGCCGCCCTCGCCCATGAAGCGGCGCACCGTCTCGTGAAAGGTGCCGGCGGTCGCCAGGATGGCTTCATAGCTCATGTCCTGGCCTAGCTGGCGCGCGAAAGCCGTCTGCAGGAGCGGGGACTTGGATTGCGCCACGGGGTTGCCGATGATGGCATAGCGATCAGTCATGACAGGGTCTGCGTCTCGATGAAGAAGAAGTCTTCATCTTAGGAGGGTTTTCCACCCTACGCAACCGAGTTCTATTATCTGAGCGCTATCGATACCGCGATCAATCCCCAAATCCAAACAGGCGGCGCGGCGTATCCCACATGACCTGGCGCCGCGCCTGGGCATCGGGCATCAGGTCCTGAGCCAGCAAGAGCAGAGGACCGTAATCCAGGCGTTCGGGGGCCCTCAGAAACGGCCAGTCCGAGGCCCACAGACACCCTTCCGGACCAAAGGCGTCGAGCAGGGCCTGCTGATAAGGCCGCGTGTCCGCGAAGGGATAGGCCATGGTGGAGAACTTGGACATGCCCGACAGCTTGACCAGCGCCCGCCCGGTATCGGCCAGGCGCAGCAACGCCTGGAACCCGGGCTGGTTCAGGCCTGCCGCGGTGTCGGGACGGCCCGAGTGATCGACCAGCAGCCGGGTGCGGGTGCGTCCGATCAGCGGCAGCAGGCCGAGCAACTGATCTTTCTCGTATTGGATCTGGGCAAACATGTCCAGGTCGGCCAGCCGGTTGAACAGGGTATCGGCCTGGCTGAAGTGCTCGACCCCCTCGAGGGAGACGTTCACCGTGACGCCCAGGACGCCCTGCGACCTGAGCTCGGCGAGCCGGGCGGCCGACACGTCATTGGGCACGACCCCGACGCCCTTGAACCGGCCTTCGCCCTGCGCGATCGCATCGAGCATGCAACGATTGTCGAACCCGTAGCCCGAATTCGGTCCCACCAGCAGCGCATGCCGCACGCCGTACGCCCGCATGACGGCGCGGAACTGGATCGCAGTGCCGATTTCCTGCCCTGCCGGTCGGTAGCGCGTGTCCTCGCGATAGGGGAAACGTTGGGGATCGATGATGTGAAGATGGCAATCGATCCTGGGTTCGTCGAACACGCTCACCGCAGCATGGCCATGACGGGCTCGACGTCGGGCCGACACCCGAACCACAGGCGATAGGATTCCGCCGCCTGCCCGACCAGCATGCCCAGACCGTCCGCCACATGCGCGGCGCCCAGCCGGCGGGCATCGCTCATGAAAGCGGTGTCGCCCCGGCCATACACCAGGTCATAGGCCAGCGCATCCGGGGCAAAGACCCCACGCTCCAGAGGCAGATGGGCGTCACTGAGACTGGCGGAAGTGGCGTTGATGATGATGTCGAAGGCGCCTTCCTCGACCGCACCCAGCGGGCCGGCTGCGACAATCTGCGGGGACGCGCCGCAGGCTTCCACCAGTTCGTGCGCCTTGCGCTCGGTGCGGTTGACCAGCAGCAGGTGGGCCGGCCGGGCTTCGAGCAGCGGCAGCAGAATGCCGCGTGCCGCCCCCCCCGCGCCGATGATGAGGATGCGGCGGTTTTCCAGCGTGACCCCCAGGCGATCCCGGATGTCGCTGACCAGGCCCACGCCATCCGTGTTGTCGCCATGGACACCCTCGGCACTGAATTTGAGTGTGTTGATGGCCTGGGCGGCACGCGCCCGGTCGGACAGGGTATTGGCGAATTCCAGCGCGGCAAGCTTGAACGGCGCGGTGACGTTCATGCCCTTGCCGCCCTCGTCGATGAACCGCTGGACGGTCTGGACGAAATCTTCGTGGGTCGCCAGCAATTTGTCGTACTGGAGCGCGTGACCGAATTGACGCGCGAACGCCGTGTGCAGAATGGGGGACTTCGATTGGGATATCGGATTGCCGATGACGGCGTAGCGATCGGTCATCGCGGGCTCCTGCGCGTGCGAAAAGGGACTAAGGATACGGTGCGGATTTCCCGATGTAAACCGGCTCTCGATTTTACAGAACTCAATTTCATTTTGATGTTGCGTCTTTTAGAATAGAGTTCTATATTAAATAAACTTCGCCTTTCAGGATCTTTGCAATGGCTCTCCAGTTCTCGCTCGCGCATCTCACGGTGCTGACCTGCTCGCCCATGGACATGATCCGCATCGCCCAGCGCACCGGCTATGACTTCGTCAGCCTGCGGCTGACCGCGGTCACGCCCACGGAACACGTCTTCGCCCTGCAGAACGACCCGGCCATGCTGGCCGAGGTCAAGGCGCTGCTGAAAGACACCGGCGTGCGCGTACTGGACATCGAACTCGCCCGCATGCCGCCCGAGATCGAACCCGAGACCTACGCCTCGGTCCTCGACACGGCGGCGGAACTGGGCGCACAACACATCCTGACCCAACTGCCCGATCCGGACCGCGCACGCGCAACGGACCGGTTCGCACGCCTGTGCGACATGGCCCGCCCCCTGGGCCTGAATATCGGCCTGGAATACCCGAGCTGGACCGAAACCCCGAATCTCCGGGCCGCAGCGGACGTCGTGCGCGCAGTCAACCGCCCCAACGCGGGCATCGTCGTCGACACCTTGCACTTCAACCGCTCGCGCGACAGCGTGGACGAATTGCGCGCCCTGCCGCGCGAATGGTTCCGCTTCGCCCAGGTCTGCGACGCGCCGGCCGAAATCCCCGACACCGTCGAAGGGCTGATTCACACCGCACGCGACGAGCGCTTCGTTCCGGGCGAAGGCGGCATCGACATCCGCCAGATCCTGGACGCTCTGCCGGCCGCCCCTTACTCCCTCGAAATTCCCAACAACGAACAGGTCCAGGCCCTGGGCCACGAAGAATGGGCCCGCCGCTGCATCGAAGGCGCGCGCCGCTACCTGGCCTGAGCCCCGCCCCCAAGCCGCTGGCGCCACCGACGCCAACGCATGCAAACTGAAAAAGGCCTCACAGAGGCCTTTTTCAGTTTCAGCGAGACACACGCATCCCTCGGCCTCAGGCCGTGCCGTACAGCACCTCGCCATGCTTGCCCAGGCTGCGGGCGATGACGCTGCGGTGGACTTCCGACGTGCCGTCGAAAATGCGGAAGATCCGCGCGTCACGGTAGAGGCGCTCGACGGGCAGATCGGCGCAATAGCCCATCCCTCCATGCACCTGTACCGCACGGTCGGCCACGCGCCCCAGCATCTCCGAGGCGTAGACCTTGGCCATCGAGATCTTTTCGCGCGGGTCCTTGCCGTGATCGATATCATTGGCCGCATCCCACACCAGCCAACGGGCGGCATTGATCTCGATGGCGCTGTCGGCGAGCATCTGCTGGATCATCTGGAAGCCGCCGATGGCCTGGCCGAATTGCTGGCGATCGTTGGCGTAGGACACCATCATGTTCAGCAGACGGGTGGCCTTGCCCACGGCCCGCGCACACACCTGAGCCAGGCGCACCCGCCCCAGGGTCTTCAGGACCTGGCCGAAGCCGGAGCCTTCGGCGCCCAGCAGGCAGTCCGCGTCCAGCGGCACTTCATCGAAATGCAGTTCGACGTGGCTGGTGCCGGTCAGGCCCATCATCTTCTGATTGCGGCCCACCACCAGGCCGGGCAGGTCCTTGTCCACCAGGAACAACGAAATGCCGCGCGAACCGGCCTGCGGATCGGTCACGGCGGACACGATGAAGAAGTCCGAGAATTCGCCGTCACTGATGAAATGCTTGCTGCCGGAGAGCACCCAGCCATCGCCACGCCGCGTCGCCCGCGTGCGGATCGCAGCGGCGTCGGAGCCCGCCCCGGGCTCC
The DNA here is from genome assembly GCF_049650445.1 of Castellaniella sp. GTDB lineage: Bacteria > Pseudomonadota > Gammaproteobacteria > Burkholderiales > Burkholderiaceae_B > Castellaniella. The sequence continues at coordinate 33,461 of NZ_JBASAD010000013.1, forward strand.
GTGATGGCGATCGAGCAGGTCCGCTCACCCTGCACGGCCGGCAGCAGCCAGCGGGCCCGCTGGACTTCATTGGCACCCAGCAGGACTTCGTACACATTGCCGAAGGCACGCCGGATGAGGATATCCTTGGCGTGGCCGAACTGCTCCTCGACCAGCATGGTATCCAGCGCGGACAAGCCGCCGCCGCCGAATTCCTCCGGAATATTCATGGCGTACATGCCGTTGTCCCGCGATTTCTCGAACAGGGCACGCGCCAGTTCCGGCTCCAGATAGCCTTTTTCCTCGATACCTTCCTCGAGCGGCAGCAGCTCCCGCTCGACGAACTTTCTGACGGTATCGACGAGCATCACCTGCTCGGACGTGAGATTCAAATCCATGTGCAATCCTTTATTTTCCTGCCGACAGGGGCGGCAGGATCTCCGTTACCTTCTGACGGCCGTCGACCACTTCGACCAGGAAGCTTTCACGGTCGAGATCGCCCTTGTCATCGATGGTGACGTCCATCAGCACACCCGGGTTGTCCTTGACCGAAATATGCAGACCGTGCAGGGCGTCGGCCACCGCCTGACGGTCGAATTTGCCGGCCTTCTCGACGCCCGCCTTGAACAGATACACGCTGGTATAGCCCTTGAGCGCGTTGTGATCCGAAGTGTAGCCATAGGCGTCCTGGAAGGCCTTGGCGTAACGCTGCATCTCGGGGTTGGGCGCATCGGCGGTCAGACCGACGTGGGCCACCACACCTTCAGCGGCGGAACCGGCCAGTTCGATGACTTTCTGGTTGACCAGCGTCGATTCACCGACGATGGGCTTGTCCCAGCCCTGCTTCCTGAACTCGCCCAGCAGCCGGGCGGATTCCTCTTCGTTCAGATAGACGAAGGCGGCGTCCGCCTTGCTTTGCTTGGTCTTGAGCACGGCCGAGCTGAAGTCCACCTGGCCGACGGAAGTGGAGATATCGGCCACGACCTTGACCCTGGTTTTCCCCAGAGCCTCGATGATGGCGTCGCGCCCGCCCTTGCCGAAGTCGTTGTTCACGAACAGGACGGCAATGGTGTTGATGTCCTTGCGACCGTCCAGATAGCGCGCGACCTTGGGCATGGCGTCGGACTGCGTCAGACTCGCCCGGAACACATAGGGGTTGCCCTGCTGAGTGATGGCCGCCGCCTCGCCGCCGATGAAATTCGGCACCTTCGCCGCCTCGGTCGTGGCCATGCTGACCATGATGGAACCAGAGTACACCGGACCGAACACGACGAAAGCGTCGTCATCGATGGCCTTCTGAGCCAACGCCTTGGCAATGCCCGGATTGGTCTGGGTATCCGCCGAGGTGGCCTCGATCTGGCGGCCCAGGATGCCGCCGGCCGCATTGATCTCCTTGATGGCGAGATTCGCGCCATTGCGGTAGTTGGTCCCGGAGGTGGTGCCGGGGCCGGTCAGTTCAACGAGCTGCGCCACTTTGACGGTGTCCGCCGCGTGGGCGGAAAAGGCGAAGCCGGCCGCCATCGTGCCGATGGCGGCGGCGAGGGCAATACGTCGGGTCAATGCGATAGGCGTGTACATATTTTTGTCTCCATGGGTATTCATTGGTTCTCCGGACCTAGGTACCGGTCCAGTTCGGTTTGCGCTTCTCCGCAAAGGCTTTCGGCCCTTCGATCGCGTCGTTGCTGGCCAGCATCTGCTGCAGGATCGGATAGTTCTCGTGCATGACCGAGGCCAGATCGGCCACATCCCGGCTCTGCAGCATGGCCTGTTTGGAAGCCATGACGGCCAGCGGCGCGCAGGCAAGGATTTCTTCGGCCAGCTCGCGAGCCCGCACCAGCACCTGATCGGCAGGCACCACTTCGTTGATCAGGCCGATGCGCCATGCCTCCTGCGCCGGGATGGGCGTCCCGGTCAGCACCAGCCTCATGGCGTGCTTCATGGCGATCTCCCGCGGCAGACGCTGCAGCATGCCGCCGCCCGAGGCGGCCAGGCCGACGCGCGTCTCCGGCAGGCCAAAACGCGCATGCTCGGCGGCGACGACCAGATCGCAGCCGCCCAGCATTTCCATGCCGCCGCCCAAACACAGGCCATTGACCGCGCCGATCACCGGCTTCCACAGATCGAAACGGTGCGTCATGCCGGCAAAACCCGTCCTGGGCTTGTTTGCCAGGCCCGTCTCGGCCAGGAACTTCAGGTCGGTGCCCACGCAGAAGGCGCGGTCGCCGGCGCCGGTGACGATGGCCACACGCAACGAATCGTCCGCCGCATAGAGGTCAAAGGCATCGGACATTTCCTGATGGCCTGCAGGATGCAACGAATTGAGCACCTGGGGGCGGTCGATGGTGATGGTGACGACCTGACCATCGACCTCGTAACGGCAATGCTTGAAATCCGGCAGCTTCATGACAATGTTCTCTATCAGAAAGAGAGTCGCCTACAAGATAGAACTACGGTCTATTTATTGTCTATGCAATGAAGGCAATTCGGTTTATTGATATTTTCAATACGTCGATCGAATCCTGGTGACGGACGCCTGCGTCACATCACCATCAAATTTCCAGTTCGTCGATCCGGACACAGCGGCCTTCGCGCGCGGACAGGATGGCTGCTTCTGCAATGCACTGCGCCGCGTAGCCATCCTCGATGGTGGGCGCCGGCGCATCCGGCCGCGCGAGAAAGTCGGCGAACCCCTCGATGCAGCGATAGTACGAACCGCCGATCCGTTCGTAGATGTTCTGCGGAAACGGCCCGGCCGCCAGTTCAGCCCCGACCGCGCGCCGCACGGCCGACGACGGCTGGCGGCACGATTCCACCCAGCCGTTCGCGCCGAAGGCCTCGATGCGCTCGTCGTAGCCGTAGCTGGCCGTGCGGCTGTTGTCGATCTGGCACAGGGCGCCGCCGCGCATGCGCAAGCTGATGATGGCCGTATCGAAGTCGCCAAGCGCACGGACTTCCGGATGGACCAGCGCGGCGCCCATGGCCGAGACCTCCTCGACCTCGTCGCCTGTGATGAAACGCGCCAGATCGAAGAAATGCACGCCCTTGTCGCGGAAGAACCCGCCACTGGTGCGCAGATAATCCACGCTGGCAAGCCGGCTCGGGCCGCGCGACGTGAGCTGGACGATCTGCAGCCGCCCCAGGGCACCGGATGCGACTTGCGTACGCACGGCCGCGTGGCTTTCCTCGTACCGGCGGTTGAACCCCATCATCACCCGCGCGCCACAGTCATGGACCGCCGCAACCGCCCTGCGCGCCTCGGCCAGGCTCAGGTCGATGGGCTTTTCGCAAAAGACCGGCTTGCCCGAACGCGCGGCGCGCTGCAACAGTTCGCTATGGCTGTCGGTGGACGAGGCGATCATCACGGCATCGATGTCGGACGCCTGCAGGATCTCGTCCAGACTGCGCGCCGCGCGCCCGCCGTGCTCGGCGGCAAAGGCCTCGCGCCGCTCCGGCGAGCGTGAATACGAGGCCGCAAGGGTCAGGGCGGGGTGGCGCGCGATATTGCGCGCATGCACCGCCCCGATATGGCCGACGCCGATGAGTCCAACTCTATACATGGTTCACTCCAGCGCTCACAGAGACAGAAAACCGCCATCCACCGCGATTTCCACACCGGTGATGTACGAGGCCTCGGCCGAGGCCAGAAAGAGCACGGCGGCCGCCACTTCCTCGACACGGCCGACGCGCTTGAGCGGCACGGCGTCGATCTGTTTCTCGCGCCAGACGGGGTCCGCCGAACCTCGCGACGTGCGCATGGCCGGCAACATGCCGGGCGCCACCGCGTTGACGCGGATGCCATCTTCCGCGTAGTGGACCGCAGCCGCGCGGGTCATGGCCTGGACTGCAGCCTTGGAGGCGCTGTATCCCATGTGTACCCGGGGCTGCCCGACCGATGCCGAGATCGAAGACATGTTGACGATGGCTCCGCCGCCGCGCAAACGCATCAGAGGCACACCATGCTTCATGCCGAGGAAGACGCCCTTGGCATTGACATCCATCAGGCGTTCCCAGGCCTGCGTGCTGGTCAGGTCCGGCTCGAAAGTCCCACTGATGCCGGCATTGTTGAACAGCACGTCCAGCCCTCCCTGCGCGCGCAGCGTGTGCGCCAGCGCCTCCCAGTCGCCCTCGCAGGCCACATCCAGGCGGACGAACCGGGCACCCGGGCCGCCTGCGGCATCCAGGTCTGCCAGCAGCGTGCCGGCTTCTTCCTCCAGCAGGTCACAGGCCACGACGGCGGCGCCTTCGCGCGCAAAGGCCAACGCGGCGCTGCGGCCCATGCCGCTGGCCGCCCCGGTGACCACGACGGTCTTGTGCTCGAATTGCTTCATCTCTTCTCCTGTTGGACATCCGGCTTCAAGCCGGCTCTGCCCACACGGCCGCACTCTCGAACAGCGACAGGTCCATGCGCCTGGGTTCGGCCGGAACGAGCGGCGCGAACCCCATGTGGTCGAGCACGTCGCGTCGGACGTCGATGCCCGGCGCCACCTCGGTCAGCACCAGGCCTGCGTGGCTGAGCTCGAACACCGCCCGCTCAGTGACGAACAGGGCCTCGTGGCCGCGACGCAGCGCTTCGGCACCGGAATAGGTGATCTGCTCGACCCGCTCGACCAGTTTGCGCACGCTGCCCTGCCGGTTCACTCGCAAGCCTTCGGGCGTGACGCTCACGTCGCCGCCCTTGGTATCGAAGGTGCCGCAGAACACGACCTTGCGCGCATTCTGGGCAATGTCCATGAATCCGCCCGGCCCCACGGTCAGGCCGCCCAGCCGCGAGACATTGACGTCACCCCGGGCATCGAGTTCGCCAAACCCCAGAAAAGAGATGTCCAGACCTCCGCCGGCATAGAAGTCGAACTGCGAAGGCCCATCGATCATCGCCGAGGGGCTCTGCGCAAAGCCGAACAGCTGCCCCATCAACAATGAACCGCCGTAGGTGCCATGCTCGATCGTCTGATAATAGCGATCGGTCTCTCCCCGCTCCGCGATCAGGCGGGCCACGCCCTCGCCGATGCCCACGCCGAAATTCAGGATGGCCCCCTCGCGCAACTCCTGGTAGGCACGCCGCGCGATCAGGGCACGCACGGGCGAGGCCTCGGCCGCCAGCGCTCGCGCAGGTCCTGCGCGCTCGCCGGAGATCGTGGGGTCGTACGACAGGTCGTAGCTCATGCGCTGCTCCGGGTCCACGACCACCACGTCGACGATGGCGCCCGGCACCCGGACCGAGCGCGCCGGCATCGAGTTCACGTTGACGGCCGTGCGCACCTGGGCGATCACGAGCCCCCCGGAATTGTGCGCCGCCAGCGCCGCCGCGTAGACATCGACATTGGCGGCCTCCTGATCCAGGCTGATATTGCCATCGGCATCGGCAAACGAGCCGCGGATGATGGCCACGTCGATCGGGAATGGCTTGTACCGGAGCAGTTCGCGCCCGCCGATGTCAACCACCTCGACCAGATCCTCGGTGGCCGAACGGTTCATCTTGCCGCCCTGGTGCCGGGGATCGACGAACGTCCCCAGCCCCACGTGGGTGAAGAGGCCCGGACGCCCGCCGGCAATTTCCCGGTAGAGCTGCATGACGCAGCCACTGGGCAGGACATAGGCCTCGATCTTTTCATCACGCGCCATTTCCTGCATTTTCGGCGACCAGACCCAATGGCCGCCGATCACGCGCCGCACCAGGCCCTCGTGGGCGAAATGGTTCATGCCCTCGGTCTTCTTGTCACCGATCCCCAGCGCGTGCACCACCGTCAGATCGCGGGGATATCCGGTCTCGAGAAACCGCCGGGACACCGCGCGGAATATGCAGGTCGGCTCCATCAGGCCGCCGCCGCCGCCAATCAGCGCCACGGTGGCGCCGTCGCGAATCATGGCCACGGCCTCATCGGCCGTCCTGAATTTGCTGTGCTTCATGCCCGCACCGTCTCCGCCGGCCGGCGCGGCACCATGAGCTGGTGCTCGCCCTCCTGCACGACTTCGCCCCGCTGATTCAGCAGGGTGACCTCGACGTGCACGATACCCATGTGGGGCCGGCTCGCGGGCACCCGCATCGCGGCGATCCGCAGCCGCGCCTGGAGTGTGTCGCCGATGCGGATGGGGCGCTTGAACTTCCAGTTCCAGCCCAGCGCGATGCCGTCCTGGAAGAGGGCCGATTGCACCTTCAGCCCGTCCACCAGCGACAAGCCCATCAGCCCATGGGCGATCCGCTGCCCGAACTCGGTGGTCCGCGCATATTCCTCGTCCAGGTGCAAAGGCGAAAAATCCCCCGCCACACCCGCGTAGGCCAGAATGTGGCCCTCGGTGACCGTCACGCGCGGCGTCAGCCGTTCCTCGCCCAGCGCGATCTCGTCATAGTATTTGCCCGGCAGCATGATATTCCTCGAATGTTGAAAAGGTGCGCGACGCGCCCCGAATGACAGGGCGCCTCAGGGCACCAGCAGAATGCGGCCGGTCACACTGCGGTCGCCCAACAGGTGGTGGGCCTGCGCAGCCTGCGACAGGGGCAGTTGCCGCCAGACCGTCGGCACGATGCCGTGCTCGTGCATGAAGCCCAGTACCTCGACCAGTTCGCCACGATCCGCGCTCTGGACACCCTTGATCTCCCATTCCTTCAGGATCAGCAGGCCCAGGTTGATGTTCACGGGCGTCCCGTGCAGTTCTCCGATGACGGCACAACGCCCGCCGGGCGCCAGGCTGCGCATGGCCCCGTCGAAGGTCGGCGAACCGATCAGCTCGACGACCAGATCCACCCCACGGCCGCCCGTCAGGCGTCGGACGTCCTCGCCAAAGGCACCGTCAGGGCTGACGACGACTTCGTCGGCGCCTGCAGCGCGCAAGGCGTCCACCTTGCCCTGGCTGCCGGTGATGGCGATGCTGTGCGCCCCCAGTGCGCGCACGATCTGGATGGCGGCCAGCCCCAGGCCCCCGCTGGCACCGGTGATCACCACCCATTGCCCGGCGCGAATCCGACCGACATGCCGAATGGCCTTGTACGGCGGCGCGAACACGCACGCGCCGAAGCATGCGTGTTCGAACGGCATGCCTTCGGGCAGCTTGACCAGGTTGCCTTGCCGCAGGCAGGCATACTGGGCATAACCGCCATCGCGCGTCTGCCCGATGTCACCCTGCGTCTGCCGGCACAGGGAAGGACGCCCACGCTGGCAATCCTCGCATTCGCCACACGCCTGGAAATTGAAAGAAGTCACCCGATCGCCGGGTGCGAAGTCCTGAACGCCTTCGCCCACGGCAGACACCGTGCCCGCCAGCTCATGACCCATGATCCGGGGCGGCTTGACGCGCGAACGCATGCCCTTGCGCAGGATCAGATCCAGGTGGCAGACCCCGCAGCAACGGATCTCGACCAGGACCTCGCCGGGTCCCGGCGTCGGCCGGATGACCTCGGCGTATTCCAGGACCTCCGGTTCACCGAATGCGCGCAGCACCACGGCTTTCATCATTGCTTGTGCCATCATTGTTCCCATTGTTCCCATTGTTCCGATTTCGCCGGAGCGCCGGCGCACCGCCCTCATTTATGCAGAATCTGTCCCAGGAATTCGCGCAGGCGCTCGTGCCGGGGATTGGAAAAGAACGTGTCCGGCGCCGCCTGCTCCACGATCCGGCCGCCGTCCATGAAAATCACCCGATCCGCGACACTGCGGGCAAAGCCCATTTCGTGCGTCACGCACAGCATGGTCATGCCGTCCTGGGCCAGGCCGATCATGGTGTCGAGCACTTCCTTGACCATTTCCGGGTCCAGCGCGGAAGTCGGCTCGTCGAACAACATGATCCTGGGCGTCATGCACAAAGCCCGGGCGATCGCCACGCGCTGTTGCTGCCCGCCCGACAACTGGGCGGGATACTTGTCGGCCTGATCAGGGATCCGCACCCGCTCGAGATACTTCAGCGCCAGCTCGCGCGCCCGGCTCCGGGACACCTTGCGCACCTTCATCGGGGCGAGCATGCAGTTCTCGAGCACGGTCATGTGGGGAAACAGGTTGAACTGCTGAAAGACCATGCCCACTTCGGCACGCACTGCCTGGACGTTGCCGGCATTGCCCCCCAGGTCGATCCCGTCGACCATGATGCGGCCCCGCTGGTATTGCTCCAGGCTGTTGAGGCAGCGGATCAGGGTCGACTTGCCAGAGCCGGACGGGCCGCAGATGACGATGCGCTCGCCTTTGGCGACCTCCAGGTCGATGTCACGCAGGACCTGGAATTCTCCATACCACTTCTGCACCCCCTGCATCGACACGATGCTCCCGGAGGGCTCGCCCGTCTCCGGCCAGGCCGGGACGCTGTGCTCAGTTGCTTGCCGATCGGACACATGAACCTCGCTTATCGGGTCACGATGACCGGCAGCGGCGCATCACCTTCACCGGTATCAGGCATGTTTGCGGGCAGATCCTTGCCGATCCACTGTTGGTAGAGAGCCGGAAGCTCACCATCGGCCAGCTTGCGGCCGATCAGGCCGTTGAGGTAATCCACCCACTCCCGCTCTCCGGGACGCACGGCGACACCGTCATAGACCCGGGAAAGCACCAGCCGGGACTCGTACTTGCCCGGTCCTGCGACCTGCGCCAGATTGCCCACCTGGGTCACTGCGGCGCCAATGGCGTCAACCTGGCCCGAGATCAGCGCCTGCACCGTCGCCGCATCATCGTCGAAACGCATCAGCTTGGCATCCGGCTTGGCATCGGTCAGGGCTTTGTCCTGAGGCGTTCCCCGGGGCACGCCGATCCGCATGCCCTTCAGGTCTTCCCAGCCCTTCATCTGCGGACCCGCCTTGGCGATCACGACGTTCTCGTTGACCGCATAGGGCCGCGAGAACAGCACGACCTTCTGCCGGTCCGGGAAGATCCCCATCACCGCCGCCAGCATGTCGACCTGCCCGGTCAGCAGCGCGGCCGTCCGGTTGGCCGGCGTCACCGGCACGATCTGCGGTTCGACGCCAAGGTCCTTGGCCACCATGCGGACGAACTCGACCTCGAAGCCGGTGAGCTTGCCCTGGGCATCGGTGAAGCCCCAGGGCACCTGTGCGACCTGGACGCCGGCCTTGAGCACGCCGGACGCTTTCACTGCGGCGACGCTCTGGGCCTGGGCGGCCGGCATCAGAACCGACCCGAAGGCCAGCGTGGCGATGGCGCTCAGCAAGAACCGGCGCATACGGCCGGAAGGGTGGGACGGGGCAAATGTCTTCATGATGTCTCCTGTGGAGGAATGCGGTCCGCGGACCGCGACGAAAGGATGCTCTGCCATGCTGTCAGGCGGCCGCGGCATAGCGGCGCTCGAGCCGTGCCGCATAGCGAGACAGGGGAAAGCAGATCAGGAAATAGCCCAGAGCGGCGAAACCGTAGGCCCACAAGGGCTTGTAGGTCGCGCTCGAAACGAGTTGTGCGGAACGGGACAGCTCCACGAAACCGATGATCGCGGCCAGCGATGTTCCCTTGATCAACTGCACCAGGAAACCGATGGTCGGGGCGAAGGACATGCGCAGCGCCTGTGGCAACACCACGTAACGCATCCGATGCACGTAGCTCAGCCCCAATGCGCTGGCCGCCTCGCTCTGGCCACGCGGTACCGCCTGAACGCCACCGCGCCAGATTTCGCCCAGGAATGCGGCGGCGTGCAGGGTCAGGCCCGCGGCCGCCGCCACCCACACGTTCACATGCAGTCCAAAGACCGGCAGGCCGTAAAAGACCAGGAACAACTGCAGCAACATCGGCGTGCCCTGGAAAAAGTCGATGAATCCCGCCGCCGGGACGCGCAGCCAGCGCATCGGTGCCGTGCGCGCCAGGGCCACCAGCAGGCCGAATAGCCCGCCGCCGGTGAAGGCAATGACGGACAGGACGAGCGTGGCCTGGGCGCCGGCCAGGATCATCCAGATTTCATTGATCGTGAATTCGCGAACCATGGCCGGGTCTCACTTGGTCGGATAGGAAAAGCAGGCGCGGTCGATCGCCTTGAACAGGGTCGAGAACAGCAGCGACATGCACAGGTACAGCAAGGTCGCGACGATGTAGACCTCGAAACTGCGAAATGTCGTCGAATCGATGCTCTGAGCCACAGAGGTGAGCTCCTCGGCCGAGATCGAAGACACGATGCTGGTCGTCAGCAGCAGCAGGACGAACTGCCCCGAAAGCGCCGGAAAGATCACGCGGAACGCAGGCTTGAGGATGATGAACCGGAACGTCTGCATGGGGGACAGACCCAGCGCCGCTCCCGCCTCGAACTGGCCGCGCGGGATGGCCTCGATCCCGCCGCGCACGATCTCGGCGGAAAAAGCGCCCAGGTTCAGGCTGAGCGCCACGACGGCCGCCGTCCAGGGCGACAGGCTGACGCCGAGCTGGGGCAGGCCGAAGAAAATGAACAAAACCTGCACCAGGAAAGGTGTATTGCGGATGATCTCGATATAGCTCACGCCCACGGCCCGCAGGAAACCGAAACGGCTACGGCGCGCCAGTATCGTCAGCATCCCCAGACTCAGCCCGAGCACGGTCGACAAAGCGGTGAGCGCCAGTGTCAGCAGACAGCCCTGCAGGAAAATTTCCCAATACGGCAGCAGCGCGGCGAAGTTGAAGGTGTAAGTCATGCGGGTCTCGACCTTTGTTCGTGAGACCAGTATATCAATCTATGGAAAGCCTTTCCGTTTTAGAAACACGTTTTAATACTAGGGCTTTCCCTTAATAGAACCTAGTTCTAAAAGTGAACATATCTGATTGATCGCGACTACTCGCGCATCGATTCAGTCAGATCCTTCGAGAGAATTCCAATATGGAACAGCTTTCCAATACAATAGCATCTACCCTGACCCTCTCCGCTGCACACTCCCCACAAGGCCGACCCATGAGTAGCAATCTGCCCCGAGGGCTGTCCGTTCTGGAACTGCTCACCCGCAACCCGGACGGCCTGCCCCTGCACGTCATCGCCACTGAACTGCAGGTCCCGCGCAGCACGGCCCACCGGATACTCGCCGAACTGGTGAACGCCGGATACGTACGACAGCAGGACGGTGATTTCAGCCCCTACCGGCTGACCCTGAAGATCGCCACCCTGGGCATGCAATTCCTCTCGGCCACCGGTGTCGTCGAACTGGTCCAGCCGGTGCTCGACAAGCTGGCCGTGGCCAGCGGAGAACTCGCGCGCATGAGCCTCGTCGAAAACGATCGCTTGATCTGGGTCGCCAAGGCGCAAGGCGCCCAGGGCGGTCTGCGCTACGACGCGCTGTCGGACCCGGGCGAAGACGTGCGTCTGTTCTGCAGCTCCAACGGTCAGGCCTGGCTATCGACGCTGACCGACCAGAAAGCGCTCGAAATCGTCGCCCGACAGGGCTTCGGCGAGCCGGGACAGTACGGGCCCAACGCCCCCCGCACCATCGAGGCCTTCCTGGACTGCCTGCGCCTCGCCCGCGAGCGAGGCTACGCCATCGTCCATGAAACCTATGAGCTTGGCCTGGCGGCCATCGCGGCGCCCGTCCTCAGCTCGAACACCCAGACGGCAATCGGTGCCGTCAGCATCGCCGGCCCCGAGGCCCGGATGAAGCACGCCGAACACCTGATTCCTCTGATCCTGAACGCCGCCCGCGAACTGTCCGAACTCAGTCCCGGCATCCTCGCCTGCGGACGGTAGGCCCCCGGCGGCCCGGCGGCCCGGCGGCCCGGCGGCAAAAAATACCCCCACGCTGCGCCTTCGGCTTGCATCCACCGCGCGGCTTGCAAGCCGCTTGGATACGCCAGGCACGAAACAGTCCACTGGGACTGTCCCGTGTCCGGGCTTATCCCCCCAAGGGGGCGCTTTTTGCCTTGGGGGCGGCCCGGCGGCAAAAAAAACGGGACGCCTCCGAAGAAACGCCCCGCTGATCAGGACTTCAGAATACGAAGTCCTTATTCCTCGCTCGAACCCTCGCCGTCAGCCGCACCAGCGGCGTCCGGGTCGGCCTCGCCCGAACCCACGTGGGCCATTTCCGACGGTTCTCCGAACGGATTGGCCAGTTCGCGGGCTGCGGCACGCTCGGCTGCCTCGAAGACTTCCTTGTCGTGGCGGGCGATGTGGTAAGCCATCCCCGTACCGGCCGGGATCAGGCGGCCCACGATGACGTTTTCCTTCAGGCCACGCAGTTCGTCGCGCTTGCCCATGATGGCAGCCTCGGTCAGCACGCGAGTGGTTTCCTGGAAGGACGCCGCCGAGATGAACGAGTCCGTCGACAGGGACGCCTTGGTGATGCCCAGCAGCACGTTGTCGTACGTGGCCGGGATCTTGCCTTCGGCATCCATGCGATCGTTTTCGTTCAGCAGTTCGGAGCGCTCGACCTGCTCGCCGGTGATGAAGCTGGTGTCACCGGAGTTGCTGATGTTCACGCGACGCAGCATCTGGCGCACGATCACTTCGATGTGCTTGTCGTTGATCTTCACGCCCTGCAGACGGTAGACGTCCTGGACCTCGTTGACGATGTAGGAGGCCAGCGGCTCGATGCCCTGCAGGCGCAGGATATCGTGCGGGTCGGCCGGACCGTCGACGATCAGTTCGCCCTTGTTGACCACCTGGCCGTCGTGCACCAGCACCTGCTTTTCCTTGGAAATCAGGAACTCGTGGCTGACGCCGTCCATGTCGGTGATGACCAGACGCTGCTTGCCCTTGGTGTCCTTGCCGAAGGAGACCGTGCCGGTGACTTCGGCCAGCATGCCGGCGTCCTTGGGCGAACGGGCCTCGAACAGCTCGGCCACGCGCGGCAGACCGCCGGTAATGTCGCGGGTCTTCTGGGATTCCTGCGGAATCCGGGCGAGGAAATCGCCCACACCCACGGCCTGACCGTCGCGCACGGTGATCAGCGCGCCCACGGGCAGCGAGATCGCCACTGCGTGATCGGTGCCGGCCACCTTGATTTCCTGGCCCTGCTCGTCGAGCAGCAGAATCTGCGGGCGGGCAGCGGCGCCCTTGGTGCCGCGCGTCTTGGGCGTGATGACGACCAGCGTGGACAGACCGGTGATCTCGTCCACCTGGCGGGCCACCGTGACGCCTTCTTCGATGTTGGCGAAGCGGATCGTGCCGGAGTATTCGGACACGATGGGGCGCGTCAGCGGATCCCAGGTCGCCAGCTTGGCACCGGCCTTGACCACGTCACCGTCGCCCACGGCGATGGTGGCACCGTACGGCACCTTGTGGCGTTCGCGTTCGCGACGGTTGTCGTCATAGATGACGATTTCGCCGGAGCGGGACACGGCAATGCGGTCGCCCTTGGCGTTGGTCAGGTAGCGCAGACCGATGGCAAAACCCACCGAACCGGCGGACTTGGTTTCGATCGAGCTGGCCATGGCCGAACGCGAGGCGGCGCCGCCGATGTGGAAAGTCCGCATCGTGAGCTGCGTGCCGGGTTCGCCGATGGACTGGGCCGCGATGACGCCGACGGCCTCGCCCTTGCTGACCAGATAGCCTCGACCCAGGTCGCGGCCATAGCAGTGCGCGCACAGGCCGTGGCGGGTTTCGCAGGTGAGCGGGGTGCGGATCTTGACTTCGTCCACGCCCACTTCGTCGATCAGTTCGACCAGGCCTTCATCCAGCAGGGTGCCGGCCGGAATCACGGTTTCCTGGGTATCGGGATTGACGATGTCCAGGGCCGCCACGCGGCCCAGCACGCGGTCGCGCAACGGTTCGATGACTTCGCCGCCTTCGACCAGGGCCTTCATCACGTAGCCGTGAGTGGTGCCGCAATCGTCTTCGGTGATCACCAGATCCTGGGTCACGTCCACCAGACGGCGGGTCAGGTAACCCGAGTTGGCGGTCTTCAGCGCGGTGTCGGCCAGACCCTTGCGGGCGCCGTGCGTCGAGATGAAGTACTGCAGCACGTTCAGGCCTTCACGGAAGTTCGCCGTGATGGGGGTTTCGATGATGGAGCCGTCCGGCTTGGCCATCAGGCCGCGCATCCCCGCCAACTGGCGGATCTGTGCGGCGGAACCCCGGGCGCCGGAGTCGGCCATCATGTAGATGGAGTTGAACGATTCCTGACGGGCTTCCTTGCCGTGACGGTCGATGACCGGCTCGGTGGAGAGCTGTTCCATCATGGCCTTGCCGACGCGGTCGCCGGCCTTGCCCCAGATGTCCACCACGTTGTTGTAGCGTTCCTGGGACGTGACCAGACCGGAGGAATACTGCTTGTCGATTTCCTTGACCTCTTTGGAGGCCTGGGCCAGGATTTCGTTCTTGACGTCGGGCACGACCATGTCGCCCATGGCGATCGACACGCCGCCGCGCGTGGCCAGGCGGAAGCCCGACTGCATCAGCTTGTCGGCGAAGATCACCGTGGCACGCAGACCGCAGCGGCGGTACGACATATTGATCAGGCGCGAGATTTCCTTCTTCTTCAGCGCCTTGTTCAGCACCGAGAAGGGCAGGCCCTGGGGCAGGATCTCGGACAGCAGCGCACGGCCCACGGTGGTCTCGAAGCGACCGACGACGGCCTTCCATTCGCCGCTCTCGTCCTTGACGTATTCGGGCAGGCGGGTCGTGATGCGCGTCTGCAGTTCGACTTCGTGGTTGTCGTAGGCACGCTGAACCTCGGCCAGGTCGGCCAGGAACATGCCTTCGCCCTTGCCGTTGACGCGCTCACGCGTGGCGTAGTACAGACCCAGCACGATGTCCTGGGACGGCACGATGGCGGGTTCGCCGTTGGCCGGGAACAGGACGTTGTTGGAGGCCAGCATCAGGGTGCGGGCTTCCAGCTGGGCTTCCAGCGACAGGGGCACGTGCACGGCCATCTGGTCGCCGTCGAAGTCGGCGTTGAAGGCCGCGCAGACCAGCGGGTGCAGCTGGATGGCCTTGCCTTCGATCAGTTGCGGTTCGAAGGCCTGGATCCCCAGGCGGTGCAGCGTCGGCGCGCGGTTGAGCATCACCGGGTGTTCGCGGATGACCTCTTCGAGGATGTCCCAGACCACCGGTTCCTGGCTCTCGACCAGCTTCTTGGCCGCCTTGATGGTGGTCGCCAGACCCATCATTTCCAGACGGTTGAAGATGAAGGGCTTGAACAGTTCCAGCGCCATCAGCTTGGGCAGACCGCACTGGTGCAGACGCAGTTGCGGACCCACCACGATCACGGAACGGCCGGAGTAGTCGACGCGCTTGCCCAGCAGGTTCTGACGGAAGCGGCCGCTCTTGCCCTTGATCATGTCGGCCAGGGACTTGAGCTGGCGCTTGTTGGCACCGGTCATGGCCTTGCCGCGACGACCGTTGTCCAGCAGCGAATCGACGGCTTCCTGCAGCATGCGCTTTTCGTTGCGCAGGATGATGTCCGGAGCCTTCAGTTCCAGCAGGCGCTTCAAGCGGTTGTTGCGGTTGATGACGCGGCGGTACAGGTCGTTCAGGTCTGACGTGGCAAAGCGCCCGCCGTCCAGCGGCACCAGCGGACGCAGGTCCGGCGGCAGCACCGGCAGCACTTCCATGATCATCCAGTCGGGCTTGATGCCGGACTTCTGGAAGCCCTCCAGGACCTTCAGGCGCTTGGAGATCTTCTTGATCTTGGCGTCGGAGCCGGTGGCCTTGAGTTCGGCACGCAGCTTTTCGACTTCGGAATCGATGTCGATGTTGCGCAGCAGTTCACGCACGGCCTCGGCGCCCATCAGGGCGTGGAAGTCGTCGCCGTATTCCTCGGTCTTGGCCAGATAGTCGTCGTCGGACATGATCTGACCGCGCTTGAGCGGCGTCATGCCCGGTTCGATCACGCACCAGGCTTCGAAGTACAGCACGCGCTCGATGTCGCGCAGCGTCATGTCCAGCACCATGCCCAGACGGGAGGGCAGGGACTTCAGGAACCAGATGTGCGCGACCGGGCTGGCCAGTTCAATGTGGCCCATGCGCTCGCGGCGCACCTTGGCCACGGTGACTTCGACGCCGCACTTCTCGCAGATCACGCCACGGTGCTTCAGGCGCTTGTACTTGCCGCACAGGCACTCGTAGTCCTTGATCGGGCCGAAGATCTTGGCGCAGAACAGGCCATCGCGCTCGGGCTTGAAGGTGCGATAGTTGATGGTCTCGGGCTTGCGGACTTCGCCGAAGGACCACGAACGGATCTTTTCCGGCGACGCGATGCCGATCTTGATGGCATCGAACTGCTCGTCCTGGGAGACTTGCTTGAAGAGATCGAGTAGCGCTTTCATTATTTACGCTCCAGATCCATGTCCAGGGACAGGGATCGAATTTCCTTGACCAGCACGTTGAACGATTCGGGCATGCCCGCGTCGATCACGTGATCACCCTTGACGATGTTCTCGTAGACCTTGGTCCGGCCGGTGATGTCGTCGGACTTCACCGTCAGCATTTCCTGCAGGGTGTAGGAGGCGCCGTAGGCTTCCAGGGCCCAGACTTCCATTTCCCCGAAACGCTGACCGCCGAACTGGGCCTTGCCGCCCAGCGGCTGCTGGGTCACCAGGGAGTACGGACCGGTGGAACGGGCGTGCATCTTGTCGTCCACCAGGTGGTGCAGCTTCAGGAAGTGCATGTAGCCCACGGTCACGGGACGCTCGAACTGCTCGCCTGTGCGACCATCGGTCAGCCAGGCCTGGGTGCGACCGCTGGTGAGCTTCAGGCGCTCGGCGATCTCGTCCGGGTAGGCGATTTCCAGCATGCGGGTGATGTCTTCCTCGGCCGCGCCGTCGAACACCGGCGTCGCCAGAGGCACGCCACGGCGCAGGTTGTTCGCCATCGTCAGCACTTCGTCGTCGGTGAGCTGATCGAGCTTCACCGAACCGCCGCACGAGTTGTAGATGGCGTCCAGCGTCTTGCGCACGGCCTTGACCTGGGTGCCGCGCTCTTCGTCGAGCATGTCGGCGACACGCTGGCCCAGACCCTTGGCGGCCCAGCCCAGGTGGACTTCCAGCACCTGACCGATGTTCATCCGCGAGGGCACGCCCAGCGGGTTGAGCACGATGTCCACAGGGGTACCGTCGGCCATGTGCGGCATGTCTTCGACCGGGGTGATGCGCGAGACCACACCCTTGTTGCCGTGACGGCCGGCCATCTTGTCGCCCGGCTGCAGACGGCGCTTGACGGCCAGGTAGACCTTGATCATCTTCAGCACGCCCGGGGGCAGCTCGTCGCCTTGCGTGAGTTTCTTGCGCTTTTCCTCGAAGGCCAGATCGAACTGGTGGCGTTTCTGCTCCAGCGCGTCCTTGACCTGCTCCAGGGTGACGGCGGCTTCTTCGTCGGCCAGGCGGATGTCGAACCACTGCCAGCGGTCCAGATCGTCCAGGTACTCGGCAGCCAGGTCGGTGTTCTTGGCCAGCTTGCGCGGGCCGCCGTTGGCGGTCTTGCCGATCAGGGTCTTGCGCAGACGGTCGAACGCGTCGTTCTCGACGATGCGCAGCTGGTCGTTCAAGTCCTGGCGGTAGCGGCGCAGTTCGTCATCGATGATGGACTGGGCGCGCTTGTCACGCTCGATGCCTTCGCGGGTGAAGACCTGCACGTCGATGACCGTGCCCACCATGCCCGAAGGCACGCGCAGCGAGGTGTCCTTGACGTCGGAAGCCTTCTCGCCGAAGATCGCGCGCAGCAGCTTTTCTTCGGGAGTCAGCTGGGTTTCGCCCTTGGGCGTGACCTTGCCGACCAGCACGTCGTCGGCGCGCACTTCGGCACCGATGTAGACGATGCCGGAGTCATCCAGGCGGTTCAACTGCGTTTCAGCCAGATTGCTGATGTCGCGGGTGATTTCTTCCGCGCCCAGCTTGGTGTCGCGGGCAACCACGGTGAGCTCTTCGATGTGAACCGACGTATAGCGGTCGTCGGCCACCACCTTTTCCGAGATCAGGATCGAGTCCTCGAAGTTGTAGCCGTTCCAGGGCATGAACGCGATCAGCATGTTCTGACCCAGGGCGAGCTCGCCCAGGTCGGTCGATGCGCCATCGGCCAGCACGTCGCCGCGGGCGACATGGTCGCCGCGCTTCACGATGGGGCGCTGGTTGATGTTGGTGTTCTGGTTGGAACGGGTGTACTTGATGAGGTTGTAGATGTCCACGCCCACTTCGCCGGCGACGTTCTCGTC
>NZ_JBASAD010000014.1:0-21463 GCF_049650445.1 Castellaniella sp.
ACGTGGATCAGTTCGACCCCCATGCCATCGGCCTGACAGGCGACGAGAAGGCCATTGCGGCGCTGGCCCGGCGCTACCGGGTTGCCTACCAGATCGAGCGCCCCGATCCGAAGCACCCGGACGCCCCTTACGAAGTCGCCCACAGCCGCGGCATCTACGCCTTCGATACGAAGGGCAAGGCGGCCTGGCTGGCCTCGGACGTTGAATCCCAGGAAGATCTGCTCGCCGCCCTGAAGCCGATGTTGCGCTGACTCAGCGCGTCGCGTCGCGCAGCGCCGTGCGGATGCCCTCTTCGATGGTCGGGTGATAGAACGGCAGCTTGAGCATGTCCGGCACCGTCAGTGCCATCTGCAGGGCCCAGGCCAGCAGATGGCCGACGTGTTCCGCGTCCGGTCCGATCATTTCAGCACCCAGGAAACGCTGATCGGATTTTCGCATATAGACGTGCAGCAGTCCCTGATTGCGCTGCATCACGCGCGAACGGCCCTGGCGTGCCCAATCGACCGCGCCGATGGCGGTCGCGTCCGGATCGTCCAGCGCCGCGTACCCGCCGCCCACCTGCATGATCTGCGGATCACTGAACACGATCGCCAAAGGCGCACGCCGCGGCAAGGCCTGCACATCGGGCCAGGCAGCGGCATTGCGCCCGGCCCGACGACCATCATCGGACGCCTCGTGCTGGATGGCGTGGCGGCCCGTGACATCGCCCGCCAGGAACACCGGCTGACCATGGACCTGCAGCGTGGCCGGATCAAAGCGGGGCCGGCCACGCTCGTCCAGCGGCATCGTGGTGCGTTCCAGATGCAGCGTTTCCAGCGCCGGGTCGCGACCCGCCGTCAGCAGTACATAGTCAAAGCGCTCCACGGTCTCCGGTCCACCGTCGACCGACCAGCCCACCACGGCCTGATCACCCTCGCGGCGCACCGAGGTGACCTGGGCGTGTTGAACCAGAGACAGTTCCGGCGCCAACAAGTCCACCGCCGTCGCGCGCACCTGGGGATCTGCCAGATGGGCGAAACTGCCGGAACGATTCAACACCCGCACCCGCACACTCAGGCGCGCCAGCGCCAGGCCCAGTTCGACTCCGATCACGCCGGAGCCGACCACCAGCACGCTGCGCGGCAGGTCATGCCAATCAAACACATCGTCGTTGACGATCGCCAGGTTTCCCAAGGGCCGGTACAGTTCCGGCACGTTCGGTCGGGTGCCGGTGGCAAGGATGATGCGTTCTGCGCGGACCTCACGGTCGTCGATGGTCTGCAACACCCCGTCGCGCAGGAACTCCACGGGTGCGTCCAGGCGATGCTCCGGCGGCATGGCCTCGACGTCATCCACCACGAAGCCCACGAAACGATCGCGTTCACGCCGCACACGCTCCATCACGGCGACGCCGTCCACCCGGGGCGGCGCGTCCAGGCGGATGCCGAAACCGTCGGCATGACGCATGTCGGCCGCGGACTGGGCCGCCGCGATCAGCAGTTTGGACGGCATGCAGCCTACCCGCGCGCACATGGTGCCATGCGGTCCGCCTTCGATCAGCAAAGGCTTCAGCCCTGCCTTGAGGACTTCTCGATAGGCCGGCAGGCCGGCCGAACCGGCGCCGATAATGGCCACGTCGCAATCGATGGTGTGTTGATTCATGTTTGACCTGCCTGCTGGGAGAAGTGAAGAGGTACGGCAAGCTCAAAGGCCGGCCCTACGAGGCGCACAACGCTCGATCAGGCTGGCTGGACGTCGTAGCCTTCGTCCTCGATCGCGGCCCGCAGCGCCGCCGCATCCGCCGCCGATTCGATCGTGACACGGTGGGCGGCCAGGTCCGTGTGCACCGAGGCGCCCGGCGCCACGCCCTGCACGGCCTGGGTGATGGTCTGCACGCAATGGTTGCAGGTCATGTCGGCAACGATGAATTCGGTCTTCATGGGAAAAGCTCCTGGAAAAGGGATGGACGGCATCTTAAGCCTTGACATGGGGGGAAGCTCAAGACACCGAAACTCAAGCTACGACCAGTTTCAGCTCGCTTACGCCGTCCAGATCGACGTGCTGACGCGCAACCCACAGATCATGGGCATCCTGCATGGCCAGCCAGCTCTCAGGGCTGCGGCCGATGGCCTTGGACAGTCGCAAAGCCATTTCCGGCGTAACACGGCTGGTTCCCTTGAGAATCCGGCTCAGGGTGGACGCAGCGACGCCGAGCTTGTCGGCAAGCTCCCGGCCACTGATGCCGTTAGGTTCCAGATAAATGCCGGAGATGAACTCGCCGGGGTGCGGGGGATTGTGCATGCTCATGAGTGATAGTCCTCGTAATCCAGGATATAAGCGTTACCGTCCTGGAATTCGAACGTGACGCGCCAGTTGCCGTTGACGGTGATCGACCAGCGTCCCTTCAGGTCGCCCTTCAAGGGATGCAAGCGAAAGCCAGGGATATCCATATCATCGATCGTGCATGCGGTATCGAGGGCGGTCAGCTGAAGCCGCAGGCGTTTCGCATGGCTTGCCTGCACGCCTGATGCGCTGCCTGTCTCGAAGAGCCTGCGCAGCCCTTTATGTCGGAAGGACTTGATCATGACTCAAGCGTACCATGTTGCGCATCACGCAACAATAGCAAAGCGCAAGCCAAACACTAACGCCTGGCCTTGCCACCCACTCAAGCCTCGTCGTAACTCGACACCTCGATCAGGTTTTCATCCGGATCGCGGAAATACACCAAGGTGATCTTGCCCGTCGCGGCCGTGCGCGGCACCGGGCCGTCGAGCACCGTTGGACGAAATGAGCCTGAAGGGAAAGAAGGCCTTGATGACGCGCTTGACCTTCCCATAAGGTCAAGCTTCATCCTACAATCATTCTGATGAACTGGAGTGCTTCCATGTCCGCCCTGCCCGTCCCATCCACTCTCGACCTGGAGGTCGAAGGCATGACCTGCGCTTCCTGCGTGCGCCGGGTCGAAACGGCACTGGCGAAAGTCCCGGGCGTCTCCCAGGCCAGCGTCAATCTGGCCACCCGGCGTGCCCATGTCACCTTGGCGGCCGAAGGTGCCGATCCCCAGGCTCTGGTCGCCGCCATCGAAAAACGCGGCTACCAGGCGCAGGTGATCACATCCGGGAATCCTGCTCCGGCGCACGCCGCCGCCGCCGAGGATGTGGCCGCTGGCCAGCGTTTCTTCCTGGCCCTGATGCTGACTCTGCCCGTCTTTCTGGTCGAGATGGGCGGGCATCTGATCCCTGCCCTGCACCACACGATCCAGTCCCTGATCGACCCGAGCGCACTGGCCTGGATCGAATTCGTGCTTGCCACTGCTGTGCTGGCCGGGCCGGGCCGCGTCTTCTTCATCCGGGGTTTCAAGGCCCTGTGGCATCTGGGACCGGACATGAATACGCTGGTCGCCCTGGGCGCGGGCAGCGCCTGGCTGTATTCCGCGCTGGTCACGATCGCCCCCGCCCTCTTTCCGGCCGAGTCGCGCCATCTGTATTTCGAAGCCGCCGCCGTCGTCGCCACGCTGATCCTGCTGGGCCGCTGGCTGGAAGCGCGCGCCCGGGGCCGGGCCGGCTCCGCCATCCGCCACCTGATCGGCCTGCGGCCGCGCACGGCCTGGACGCGGCGTGGCGACGACTGGGCCGAGCTGCCCATCGACGCACTGGCGGTCGGCGACGAGGTGCGGGTGCGGCCCGGGGAGAAGATCCCGGTCGACGGCACGGTCACCAAGGGTGAATCCTGGGTGGATGAATCCATGATCACGGGCGAACCCATGCCGGTCACGCGCCGCGCAGGCGACCGCCTGATCGGCGGCACGCTGAACACGCGCGGCAGCCTGGTGATGCGCGCCACCCAGGTCGGCGCCGACACGGTGCTGGCCCACATCATCCGTCTGGTCGAGCAGGCCCAGGGGGCCAAACTGCCGATCCAGCGCCTGGTGGACCGCGTCACTGGCTGGTTCGTCCCGGCGGTGATGGGACTGGCCGTACTGGCCTTCATGGGCTGGCTGCTGTGGGGGCCGGAGCCCCGGCTGACGCACGCGCTGATTGCCGGCGTGGCGGTGCTGATCATCGCCTGTCCCTGCGCCATGGGGCTGGCAACACCGATCTCGATCATGGTGGCCACGGGACGCGCGGCCGGCCTGGGCATTGTGTTTCGTCAGGGCGACGCGCTGCAGCGCCTGCGCAGCGCCCGGGTGGTGGCCTTCGACAAGACCGGCACACTGACCCTGGGGCGCCCGGCGCTGACCGACGTCCTGCCCCTGGGCGATCTGGAGCGCACCGCCTTGCTGGCGGCGGTGGCCTCGGTACAAAGCGCGTCGGAACACCCCATCGCCCACGCGCTGCTGGAATCCGCCCAAGCCGAAGGACTGCCCCTGAAGCCGGTGGACCAGTTCGCGGCCCTGACCGGCGCAGGCGTGCAGGGCCGCGTCGAGGCGCACGACTGGCTGCTGGGTAACGAGACCCTGATGCATCAACAGGGTGTGCCGGTCGCCGCCGAGATTGCGACACAGGTGCAGACCCTGGCTGCTCAGGGCAAGACGGCCTTTCTGGCGGCGCGCGATGGCCAGTTGGCGGGTGTGCTGGCGGTGGCCGACACACTGCGGCCCGGTGCCCGCGAGGCCATCGACCATCTGCACGCACTGGGGCTGAAGACGGCGCTCATCACCGGCGATCACGAGGCCGCCGCCCAGGCCGTGGCCGGTGAACTGGGCATCGACATCGTCCATGCCCAGACCCTGCCCGAACACAAGGCGGAACTGTTGCGGGCGCTGCAACGCGACGCCGGTGCCCTGGCCTTCGTGGGTGACGGCATCAATGACGCACCCGCCCTGGCGACCGCCGATGTGGGGATCGCCATCGGCCAGGGCACCGACGTGGCCATCGAATCGGCCGACGTGGTGCTGATGAACGAGGATCTGAACTCGGTCGCGCGCGCCATCGCACTGTCGCGGCTGACGCTGCGCAACATCGTCCAGAACCTGTTCTGGGCTTTCGCCTACAACGTCGCCCTGATCCCGGTGGCGGCCGGGGCGCTGTACCCCTTCACCGGATTGCAGCTCTCGCCCATGCTGGGGGCTGGCGCCATGGCGCTATCCAGCGTCTTCGTCGTCGTCAACGCCCTGCGCCTGAAATGGCTGCCCCTGGAGTCCCGTCATGGCTGAATCCCGTTCGCCCGCAACCGAGGCTCCCGTCCGGGGCCGGCTCACGATCAGTGAAGCCGCCGCGCGCACGGGGCTGAGCGCCAAGATGATCCGCTATTACGAACAAGAGGGCCTGTTCGTTCCCCAGGCTCGCAGCGCCGCCGGCTACCGGCAATACGGCGAAACGGATCTGCACGCGCTGCGTTTCATCCGCAGCGCGAGGGATTTGGGGTTTTCATTGAAGCAGATCGCGGAACTGACCGGCCTGTGGCACGATCGGGCGCGCGCCAGCGCCGAGGTCAAGCGCCTGGCCCTGTCACATATCGACGCGCTGGAAGCCAAGGCTGCCTTGCTGCGCGGCATGGCGGGAACCCTGCGTGAACTGGCGCAACGCTGTCACGGGGATGAGCGGCCGGAATGTCCGATCCTGCAGGGAATCGAAGACGGCGTGCAGGATCAGGCTTCAGCCGGTGCGTGCCATTCCGACACGTAATCCCGCCAGTCCGGCCGCTGAGCCGGATCGGGTGCGTCGATCGGCGTACCGATGGCCAGGTAACCCATGAAGCGCTCGTCCAGGGAATCGAAGCCCAGCGCTTCGCCCACCCCGTCCAGGTAGGTGCCCAGGCCGGTGCTCCAGAAGGCCCCGAAACCCAGCGCATGGGCGGCGTTGAGCATGTTCATGACCGCCGCGCCTACGGCCAGCAGGCTTTCGTGTTCGGGGATGCGACCGGCGGGATCCGGGCGGCAGCCCAGGGCGATCACCAGAGGCACCTTGGACAGCCATTTGCGGGCATTGTCCACCTTGGGCTGCGGCAGCGGCTTGCCTGCGGCAACACCGGCCCGCACCCCCACATCCACCAATGCAGGCACATCGGCGCCGCGCACCAGCACGAAGCGCCAGGGCTTGATGGCGCCATGGTCGGGCGCACGCAAGGCGGCACTCAGGATCAGGTCCAGTTGGTCTTCGGTCGGGCCGGGCGCCTGGACGAACTTGACCGAGCGGCGCTCCAGGACGACATCGAAGAAATCAGACATTGAAAACCTCCAGGCTGCACCTGCGCATGCGCCTTGCAGCGTTGAATTAGGAACAGGACGCCCGGATCATCAGGGCCTTCATGCGCCGGATCGCCGGCTCCCAGCCGTCGAACACGGCCTGGGCCACAATGGCGTGGCCGATATTCAGTTCGGCAATCCCCGGCAGGGCCGCAACGGGCTCGACATTGTCGTAGTGCAGGCCGTGGCCGGCGTTGACTCGCAGGCCTTCACTCACCCCCACGACGACGGCGGCACGCACACGCTCGAGTTGGACCGCCCGCGCTTCGGGATCGGTCGCCTCGGCGTAGGCACCGGTGTGCAATTCAATCACCCGGGCGCCGGTGCGCGCAGCGGCGGCGATCTGATCAGCCTCCGGATCGATGAACAAGGACACACGGATGCCGGCGTCATGCAGTCGCGCCACGGCGGACGCAACCTCGTCATAGCGCCCCAGCACGTTCAGGCCGCCTTCAGTGGTCAGTTCGCGGCGGTTTTCCGGCACCAGGCACACATCCTGAGGCCGGATGTCGCAGGCGATCGCCAGCATCTCCGGCGTGATGGCGCATTCCAGATTCATGCGGGTCCGCAGGGCCGGCCGGATGACACGCACGTCGGCATCCTGGATGTGGCGCCGGTCCTCGCGCAGATGCAGCGTGATCAGATCCGCCCCGGCGTCCTCGGCACGCAACGCAGCCTGCAAGGGATCGGGATAGGTCGTCAGGCGCTGCTGACGCAGCGTGGCGACGTGATCGATGTTGACGCCCAGTTCCATCAGGACGCCTCCGGCAGATCGCTGGCCTCCCAGCCCCCGCCCAGCGCCTTGTACAGTTCCACGCGGTTGAGCAGCGCGTCGGTGCCCAACTGGATGAACTGCTGCTGGACGCCGTACAGGGTGACCTGGGCGGACTGCACCTGCAGGAAGCTGTCCACGCCAGTCTCGTAGCGGACCTGGGACAGGCGCAACGCCCGCAGTGCGGATTCTTCGGTGGCGCGCAAGGCGTCGAGCTGGTTGCTGTAGGTGGCTTCACCCGACAGACCGTCGGCGACTTCGCGGAACGCGGTCTGAATGGCCTTTTCGTAAGCCGACACGGCGATGTTGCTGCGCGCCTTGGCCAGATCCAGATTGCCCTTGACCCCGCCCGAGAACAGCGGCATCTGGATCTGGGGCGAGAACTGCCAGTAGCGGTGGCTGCCGCCGAACAGCGCGCTGAGTTCGGGGCTGGCGAAGCCCAGCAGCCCGGTCAGGGAGATGCGCGGGAAGAAGGCCGCACGAGCGGCACCGATCTGGGCATTGGCCGCCATCAGGTCGTGCTCGGCCCCGACGATGTCGGGCCGGCGTTCCAGCAGTTGCGACGGCAGACCGGCCGGCAGCGACTGCAGCAACTGGTCCCGGCCAAACGGACGAGGCTCCGGCAGGCCATCGGGCACGGGTGTGCCCAGGATCAATTGCAGGGCGTTGCCGGCCTGAGCCATGGCGCGTTCGGTGGCGATGCGGTCGGCGCGCACCGTGTCGTACTGGGACTGGGCCTGCGCCAGATCCAGATCAGAGGCGACGCCCACGTCGAAGCGGGACTGGACCAGATCCAGCGTACCCTTGCGGGCTTCCAGGGTCTTGTCCATCAGTTCGTGCAGCACCTGGGCCGAACGCAGACGGAAATAGGCCTCGGCGGTCTGGGCGACGAGCCCGAGCTGCACAGTGCGACGCGCCTGATCGGTCGACAGATAGGACTGGTAGGCGGCTTCGCTGAGATTGCGCACCCGGCCGAAGAAATCCAGTTCGAAGGCCGTCATGCCCACACCCGCAACGTAGCTGCGATTGACGGATGGGGCGTCGGCGCCGCCGTTACGCATATCCGCCGGTGAGCGGGTGATCTGCCCCGTGCCCTGCGCGCCGATGGTGGGCAGACGGTCGCTCTGGGCGATGCCGAACTGGGCGCGGGCCTCTTCGACCCGGTCCACGGCGATGCGCAGATCGCGGTTGTTCTTCAGCGCCAGTTCGATCAGGGCCTGCAGTCTGGCATCCTGGAAGAAATCCCGCCAGACCGGCAACGCGGCCTGGTCGGCACGGGCGTCCGCCGCCGTGACCGGGAAGCGGTCGGGCACCGGCGCGTCCGGTCGGTGGTAGGTAGGCGCCAGGGAGCAGGCGCCCAGCGCCAGACTCAGCGTGGAGACGGCCAGCGCGCGTGCGGAGAGTCGTCGGGTCATCATGCCTTGTCTCCCGAAGCGGACTCGCTCGCGGCGGGGATGTGCGGTGCCTGGTGGCCCAGCAGTTTCGGTTTGGTCTTGAACAATTTCAGAATCACCACGAAGAAAGTCGGCACAAAGATCACGGCCAGCGGCGTGGCTGCCAGCATCCCGCCCAGCACGCCCAGGCCCACGGCGTTCTGGCTGGCGGCGCCCGCGCCGGTCGCCGTCACCAAAGGCACCACCCCCAGAATGAAGGCGAAGGACGTCATCAGAATCGGGCGGAAGCGCAGCCGCGCGGCCTCGATGGCCGCCTCGGTCAGGCCCGCACCGCTGGCGTACAGGTCTTTGGCGAACTCGACGATCAGGATGGCGTTTTTCGCTGACAAGCCGATCACGGTCACGATCCCGACCATGAAGTACACGTCATTGTCCTTGCCCATCAGACTGCTGAGCAGCACGGCGCCCAGCATGCCCAGGGGCACGGCCAGCATCACCGACAACGGGATGGCCCAGCTTTCGTACAGGGCGGCCAGCACCATGAAGACCACCAGGATCGACAAGGCCATCAAGATCGTGGACTGGCTGCCGGCCTGGATTTCCTGGTAGGACAGGCCGGTCCATTCATAGCCCAGCCCGGGGGGCAATTGGGCGACCAGGCGCTCCATCTCGGCCATGGCCTGGCCGGTGGAATGGCCCGGCGCCGCCGAACCGCCGATCCGGATGGATTCGTAGCCGTTGTAGCGCACGACCTGAACCGGACCCCGGGACCAATCCAGCTTGACGAACGAGGACAGCGGCACCATCTCGCCATTGGCGTTGCGGGCGTTGAGCTTCAGGATGTCCTCCGGCTCCATGCGGGCGCTCTGTTCCGCCTGGACCCAGACGTTCTGCACCCAGCCCTGGTTGGTGAACTTGCCGACATAGGACGAACCGATCGCCGTGGAAATCAGGTTGGCGGCTTCGGAGAAGTCCACGCCCAGGGCGGCAGCCTTGTCACGATCGATGGTCACCTTCAGTTGCTGCCCCGCGCCCAGGCCGGTGATGCGCACCGACTGGCCATTCAGGACAGGGCTTTGCGCGGCGAGCTGCAGCAACTGCTGGGCAGCGGCCTGCAGCGCATCGCTGCCCACACCGCTGCGGTCTTCCAGCCGCAGGTCAAAACCCGAGGCATTGCCCAAGGAGGAAATGGCCGGCGGCGTGATGGAAATCACCATCGAGTCCGGCAGGCCGAACAGCAGCCGACCCATGGCCGTGCCGGAAATCGCCTGCGCCGAATCGCCCGGCCCCTTGCGTTCCGAGAAATCCTTGAGCGGCACGAAGGCGATGGCGGCGTTCAGGCCGTTGCCATTGAAGCTGAAGCCCTGGACGGCGATGATGTTGGCCACCTGAGGCAGCGCCATGAAGTATTTTTCGACTTCCTCGATGACGTCCATCGTGCGGTTGGCCGACGCGCCCGACTGCAGTTCGATGTTGGCGATCACATAGCCCTGGTCTTCCTCGGGCAGGAACGACGTGGGCAGGCGGACGAACAGCCAGCCCATCACGCCCGCCAGCAGGACGAACATCAGCATCATGCGCAGGGTGCGCTTCAGGCTGCCCGTGACCATCCCGGTGTAGCCCCGCGTGGTGCGATCGAAGCTGCGGTTGAACCAGCCGAAGAAACCGCGCTTGCTCTCATGATGCCCCTTGGGGATGGGCTTGAGGATGGTCGCGCACAACGCCGGGGTGAAGCTGAGCGCCAATAAGGCCGAGAACAGGATGGACACCGCCATGGCCACGGAGAACTGGCGGTAGATCACCCCCACGGAACCGGACATGAAGGCCAGCGGCAGGAACACCGTGGTCAGCACCAGCGTGATCCCGACGATGGCGCCGCTGATCTGCGGCATGGCCTTTTTCGTGGCTTCCTTGGGGGACAGGCCTTCTTCGGCCATGATGCGCTCGACGTTTTCCACCACCACGATGGCGTCGTCCACCAGAATCCCGATCGCCAGCACCATGGCGAACATGGTCAGCACGTTGATCGAGAATCCCAGGGCCAGCATCACCGTGAAGGCCCCCATCATCGCCACCGGCACCACCAGCGCGGGAATCAGCGTGTAGCGCACGTTCTGCAGGAACACGAACATCACCACGAACACCAGCACCATGGCCTCGAACAGGGTATGGACCACCTGCTCGATGGACACATCGATGTAGGGCGAGGTGTCGTAGGGAATCTGATAAGTGATGTTGTCGGGGAAGAACGCAGACAACTCGGCCATCTTGGCCTTGGCGAGCTTGGCGGTTTCCAGCGCGTTGGCCGTGGGCGTCAGCGACAGGGCGAAGGCCGCAGTGGCCTTGCCGTTCAAGCGGGCGCCGAACTGGTAGTTGTCCGAACCGAGTTCGACCCGGGCGACGTCACGGATGCGCACGGAGGAGCCATCCTGATTGGCGCGCAGCACGATGTTGCCGAATTCTTCCGGCGTGGTGAGCTGACCGTTGACGGTCAACGGCGCCACCGTGCTTTGCGTGCTCGGACTCGGGGGCGAGCCCAGTTGGCCGCCGGAAATCACCAGATTCTGGGATGCCAGGGCGTTGTTGACCTGGGACATGCTCAGGCCGTAGCCGACCAGCTTCTGCGGGTCGACCCAGACGCGCATGGCACGGTTCGCGGCGAACAACTGAAACTTGCCCACGCCCTTGATCCGCGACATCGGATTCTGGATGTTGCGCGTGATGTAGTCGGCCAGAGCGTACTGGTCGACGGAGCCGTCCTTGGACGACAACGTGACCACCATCAGAAAGCCGGAGTTCGACTGACCGACCTTCAGGCCCTGTTGTGTCACGGCCGCAGGCAGCTTGGCCGTCGCGTTGGACAGGCGGTTCTGCACGTCCACCTGAGCCAGATCGACGTCCATACCCGGCTCGAAGGTGA
The DNA here is from genome assembly GCF_049650445.1 of Castellaniella sp. Taxonomy (GTDB): domain Bacteria; phylum Pseudomonadota; class Gammaproteobacteria; order Burkholderiales; family Burkholderiaceae_B; genus Castellaniella. Next base: position 11,253 of record NZ_JBASAD010000014.1, read on the forward strand.
CGGTGATTTCACCCTGGCCGTTGGAATCGCTGACCGACTCGTAGTAGAGCAAGCCTTTGGCCCCGTTCAACTCGTTTTCGATGACGCTGACCACGCTGGTGGAGACCTCGGAGGCGGAGGCGCCCGGGTAGGTGGCGCTGATGGTCACCGTGGGCGGTGCGACATCGGGGTACTGCGACACAGCCATATTGGGAATGGCCAGGATGCCGGCCAGGGCGATGGCCAGCGCCACCACCCAGGCGAAGATTGGTCGTTCGATGAAAAACTGTGGCATGAGAGCTCGCGTGGAATCCGGAGGTGTATCGGACGGCCGTGGCCGGATCAGTGGGCCTGGCCGTCGGCGGGCTTGTCACCCGCGGGCTTGTCACCGGCAGGCTTTTCGGTGCCGGGCTGCCCGCCCTGGGCGGGCGGCTGCGCGCCACCCTGCCCCGCACCGGCCTGGGCCTTCTTCCAGGGCATGGGCTGGACCGGGGCGCCGGGACGGACCTTCTGGAAGCCCTCGACCATCAACTGGTCGCCGGCCTGGATGCCCTGATAGACGACGTAGCCCCCTTGTGCGCGCGGGCCGACCTCGATCGGGGTGAAGACCGCCTTGCCGTCCTTGATCAGGACGACTGTGCTTTTCCCGTCCGAGGTGCGCTGAATGGCCTGCTCGGGCACCACCAGCGCCTGCTGGTCCGTACCCTGCGCGAGACTGACGCGAACGAACAGACCGGGCAGCAGGATCTGTTCCGGATTGGGGAACAAGGCCCGCAGATTCACCTGACCCGTGCCGGGATCGACGGCCACGCCGGAGAACAGCAGCTTGCCGGGATGGCGGTAGGTTGCGCCACCGTCCAGCTTGACTTCGGCCTGGGTATCACCGTTGGCGTCGGGCTTGACGATGCCGTCGGCGATCTGACGGCGCAAGGTCGCGATCTGCGCCACCGGCTGGGTGATGTCGACATAGACCTGATCCAGGCGGTGCACGGTCGCCAGCGAAGTGGCGGACGTGGCGCTGACCAGCGCGCCGACGGTGACCTGGGCCTTGCCGATGGTGCCATCGATGGGCGAGGTCACCTGGGTGTAATCCAGATTGATCTGAGCCGCTTCCAGCGCAGCCTGGGCGGCGGCGACCCCCGCTTCTGCCTGGCGCGACTGGGCGACGGCGTTGTCGTAGTCCTGCTGGCTGACTGCGTGCTGCTTGATGAGCGTGGTGTAGCGCTGTGCCAGCAGACGCGCGGTATGCGCCGAGGCCTGGGCGTTCTTCAGTTGCGCGGCGGCCTGATCGCGGGCAGCCCGGTACGGCGCCGGATCGATGGTGAACAGACGTTGGCCGGCCTTGACCGTACTGCCCTGCTCGAAGTCGACGGACTGGACGATGCCGTTGACCCGGGCGCGAATTTCGGCGTCTTCGATCGCCTGGACTCGGCCGGGCAGTTCCGTGTGGATGACGGTTGCCTGGGGCTGGATCTGGATCACACTGACCGGGACTTTCATGCCCTCCATCCCCTGCTGCGGCTCGCCCGAGCAGGCAGCCAGGGTCAGCAGCGACACCAGCGCCAGGGGCCGCAGGGTCCGCCGGGCAGTCAGTCGATTAAAGGCCATAGGAAAAGCTCCAGAAATAATGTTTTTCGATTGGGTGAAGCGAAAGATGGCCGCCCGGTCTCGAAGGGATGCCGGGATCGCCGGCCCCGAGGGCAAGCCAAAAGTATAAGGGTAAAGTTTGATCGATTGATACGATGCGCGCAGGCCCATGATTCAGGCCCCGTGTGTCGTGAAGCGATCCACCAGGATGCGGACCCGGCGCTCCAGGACGTCCAGGCGGGGCCTGTCCTCGATCTGACCCTCCAGGGCCAGCAGGAACACCAGCGCAACCTCGGGATCGTCGAACACCCGGTTCAGGCATTCCAGCAGACAGTCTCGATGCCGCCCCGCGACTTCCGGACTGAGACCTTGACAGACCTCCAGGAACTCGCTGGACATGGGGGCGGCTTCCATTTCGGACCAGGGCTCCAGCAGCACGCGCTGGCAGACCGCGAACAGGCGTTCACGCACCGATCCGGGCGCCTGCACCACCTCCAGGGCCAGCGGCAGACGCGACAGCATCCAGTCGTCGAAGACCTGCATGAAGAGGTCTTCCTTGTCCTTGAAACTGCGATAAAGCAGTGTGCGGGAAATACCCGCACGCTGAGCGATGTCCCCCAGAGAACTCTTGGAAAAGCCGAAATTCAGAAAGCACCAGCGCGCCGCGTCCAGTATCCTGGCGCGCCGCGCGATCATGGCTTGGGTGCTGAGCTTGGCTGACATCGGCGCATTTTGACAATAAATGCATTTTTTGTCAAAAAGTTTTTTGCCTAGGCAGTTATCCAAGCAATAACGTATCGTCTGCGAGTTCCTCGCCGCGCACTTTCTCGAACATGGCGAGCAGGTCGGTGACCTCCAGCCCCTTGCGGGTGTCGCCCGAAACGTCCAGCACCACCCTGCCCTGGTGCAGCATGACGGTCCGATCGCCCACATCCAGCGCCTGACGCATGCTGTGGGTGACCATCATGGTGGTCAGACCGTGCTCGGCGACGATGCGGGCGGTCAGATCCAGCACGAACTGGGCCGTGCGCGGATCCAGCGCCGCCGTGTGCTCGTCCAGCAGCAGGATGCGCGAGGGCCGCAGGGCCGCCATCAGCAGGCTGACGGCCTGGCGCTGGCCGCCCGACAACAGGCCGATCCGGTCGGTCAGGCGGTTTTCCAGTCCCAGTCCCAGCATGACAAGACGTTCGCGGAACAGCACGCGCATTTCCTCGCGCACGGCCTGGCGCAGGCTGCGGAACTGGCCCCGGCCCAAGGCCAGGGACATGTTTTCTTCGATGGTCAGGTTTTCGCAGGTGCCTGCCATCGGGTCCTGGAAAACGCGTGCAACCTTGCGCGCGCGGTCCCAGACCGGCTGGCGGGTCACATCTTCGCCGTCGATCAGGATGACGCCGCTGTCCACGCCCTGTTCACCGGAAATGGCGTTCAGAAAAGTGGACTTTCCGGCCCCGTTGGAACCGATCACCGTGACGAACTGGCCCGCCGGGATGTCCAGCGACATGCCGCGCAGGGCTTGCGTTTCGATCGGCGTACCGGGATTGAAGGTCAGGTGCAGATTCTGGGCGCTCAGCATGTCAGGCCCTCTTTTTACGGAAACGTTGCTTGGCAAGCGGGATCACCAGGGCGATCGTGACCAGCACGGCCGTGACCAGGTTCAGGTCCTGGGCCTTCAGGCCCACGAAATCCGCATTCAAGGCCAGCGCGATGAAGAAACGATAGAGCACGGCACCGATCACCACCGCCAGCGTCGCCACCATCAGGCGGCGGCTGGGCAGGATGGATTCGCCGATGATGACGGCGGCCAGACCGATGACGATGGTGCCGATGCCCATGGAAATGTCCGCCCCGCCCTGCGACTGGGCGAACAGCGCGCCGGCCAGGCCGCACAGAGCGTTGGAAATCGCCATGCCCAGCAGGATCATATTGCCCGTGCGGATGCCCTGGGAACGCGCCATGCGCGGATTCGAACCGGTCGAGCGCATCGCCAAGCCCACCTGGGTGGCGAAAAACCAGTCCAGCAGCAGCTTGGCACCCACCACCAGCACCAGCAGGATCAGCGGCCGGGCGACGTAGTCCTCAAGCCCTTCGGGCTGCAGCACGGTGAACACGGTGGGGTCGGTGATCAGCGGCACGTTGGGCGCGTCCATGACACGCAGATTGATCGAATACAGGGCGATCATCATCAGGATGCTGGCCAGCAGATCCATGATCTTGAGCCGGACGTTGAGCCAGCCCGTCACCATGCCGGCAAAGCCGGCGGCCAGGGTGGCGATGCCCGTCGCCAGAAAGGGATCCATGCCGTGATGGATCAGGATGGCGGCCGTCGCGCCACCCAGCGGAAAGCTGCCGTCCACCGTCAGGTCGGGGAAGTTCAGCACGCGGAAGGAAATGAGGACGCCCAGCGCGACCAGGCCGAATATCAGCCCGATCTCGAGTGCGCCCCACATGGAATAAATGGACATGGGATGTGAATCTCTGGATGAAGCCTCGCGTCAGGCGCCGCCATGACGACCGGGCCGCCCTCAGGCGGCCCGGCCAGGGACGCAAAACGCGCGTCGCGTTACTTGATGACCTGGGCGGCCGACTTGATCAGGGCGTCGGACAGGGTCACGCCTTGCTGAGCGGCAGCACCGGGATTGACGTAGAGTTCAAGCTTGGAACTGGTCTCGGAAGCAATGGCGCCGGGTTTTTCACCCTTGAGAATGCGCACCGCGAGCTTGCCGGTCTGCACGCCCAGATCGTGGTAGTTCACGCCCAAGGCCGCGATGGCACCGCGCTTGACGCTGTCGGTGTCGGAGGCCACCAGGGGGATCTTGGCGGAATTGCCGACCTTGACCAGGGATTCGTAGGCCGAAACGACGTTGTTGTCGGTGTTCGTATAGATGACGTCGACCTTGCCCACCAGGCTGCGGGCGGCAGCGCCCACATCCACGGTGCGGGCCGCCGTGGCTTCGACCAGGCTCATGCCCGATTGCGGCAGCAGTTCACGCAGGCGTTTCACCACGACCACGGAATTGGCTTCGCCGGGGTTGTAGACCATGCCGACCTTCTTGGCGTCGGGCACGACCTTCTTGATCAGGTCGATCTGCTTTTCCAGCGACAGGGCATCGGACACGCCGGTGACGTTGATGCCCGAGGCTTCCCAGCCCGGCACGAGCTGAGCGGCCACCGGATCGGTCACTGCGGAATAGACCACCGGAATGGTCTTGGTCGCAGCGACCACGGCCTGGGCCGAGGGCGTGGCGATGGCGATGATCACGTCGGGCTTGTCCCCCACGAACTTGCGGGCGATCTGGGCAGCGATGGCGGTATTGCCCTGGGCCGTCTGGAACTGCCACTTCAGACCCTTGGCCTCGGTGTAGCCGGCGGAGGCCAGGGCTTCATGCACGCCGTCCTTCACGGCATCGAGGGCGGGATGCTCGACGATGGAGGTCACCGCCACGGATTGCGCCAGGGCCGGCGCGGCGGCCAGCGCGCCAAGCACGGCAGCGGTGCCCGCGAGGGTACGAAGGACGGGATGCAGATTCATGAACAGCTCCTTTGTAGGGGAAACGCCTGTGGATCGTGTCCGCACCAGGCGATGCGGCGTCCAGTCTACCGGCGGACCCGCGAATTTTCTGCAGGGGATATCCCTGTGACGGCAATAATTGTAGCTTGGAATGCCACCATCCAAAGATAGACGAAATTTAATGCTAAAAAATAATTTCTTATAGTGATTTTATGCCAAATCAATACAAAAGCGGCTTGCACAGGCCCTTTTCCCCCGCCTGCCCTGGCATGAAAATCCCTACCTGCGTGCGAGGTCGGCGGCGCGCACCGCATGCATGAAGGCCTGGATACGATCCGGGTCCTTGATGCCGGGCGCCGATTCCACCCCGCTGCTGACGTCCACGGCGAACGGTGCCAGGGCGGCGATCTGCCCACCGACCGTTTCCGCCTTCAGGCCGCCCGACAGGATCAGGGCCGGTGTCCCGGCACCGCGAGGCACCTCGGCCAGCAGCGAGGTATCAAAACCGCTGCCGCTGCCGCCATAGCCGGCGCTGTAGCTGTCGAACAACCAGCCCGCCGCCCGGCCGTGGGCGGCACACGCCCGGGCCAGTTCGGCCGTCGTTTCCAGCCCCGGCGCCCCAACCCGAAAGGCCTTGACGTGACGGGGCTCGAAACCGGCACAGAAATCGGGGGATTCTTCACCATGGAACTGCAACAGATCCGGGCGCACGGCCTCGATCACCTGGCGCACCATGTGCTCATCAGGATTGACGAACAGGGCCGTGACGCCGACGAAAGCCGGCACCCGGGCGCGCAGGGCGGCGGCCTGCTCCAGCGTCAGGCAGCGGCGGCTGGGCGGATAGAAGACCAGGCCGATGGCATCGGCACCGGCCGCCACGGCCGCGTCCAGGTCCTGCGCGCGGGTCAGTCCGCAGATCTTGACGCGGGTGCGATGCAGCCCGGCAATGGCGTTTCCCGCCGCACCGGCAGTGGCCGGCGCGCTCATTGGAATGCAGCCCCGGCGTCGCCCGCACCATAGCCGTCCTGGCCGTAGGCGCTGTCCTGGCCGAAGGTGACACTGGCTGGATCCACAGTGGGCGCGTCGCTCTTGTAGTGAGTCACCATGCCGGGAAAGGCCAGCACCGCCGCCACCATCAGGATCTGGATGATGATGAAAGGAATCGAGCCCCAGTAGATCTGAGCCGTGGTGACCTTGGCGATCAGCTTGCCGGTCACACGGTCACGGTAGTCTTCCTTGGGTGCGACCGATCGCAGATAGAACAGGGCGAAGCCGAACGGCGGGTGCACGAAGGAGGTCTGCATGTTCACTGCCAGCAGCACGCCGAACCAGATCAGATCGATGCCCATCTTGTCGGCCACGGGCCCCAGCAGCGGCACGATGATGAAGGCCAGCTCGAAGAAGTCCAGGAAAAAGGCCAGGAAGAAGGTCATCAGGCTGACCACGATCAGGAAGCCGATCTCGCCGCCCGGCACGTGCAGCAGCAGTTGCTCGACCCAGATGTCGCCGTTGATCCCCCGGAAGCTGAGGCTGAAGATGGTCGATCCCACCAGGATGAACACCACGAAGCAGGACAAGCGGGCCGTGCTTTCCATGGCCTGGCGCAACTGCTTCATGGAGAAACGGCCGCGCGACACCGCCATGATCAGCGCGCCGATGGCGCCCATCGCGCCGCCCTCGGTCGGCGTGGCCACGCCGATGAAGATGGTGCCCAGCACCAGAAAGATCAGGGCCAGGGGCGGGATCATCACGAACACGACCCGTTCGGCCAGGGGCGACAGCAGCTTCAGACGCAGGAAGCGGTTGACCATCGCCATCGCCAGGGCGGCGGCACCCCAGATCAACAGCACGATGACGACGCGCTCGTCCACAGGCACATCGGTATGGGAACGGAAATAATAATCCGACCCCCAATAGGCGACGGCTGCCGCGATCAGCGTCAGCACGACCAGGGATCGCAGGCCGCGATGCCCGCGCGCATCGACGAAGCCGCGCGCCTCGGGCGGCAGGGCCGGCGCATGACCGGGCCGCACGATGGCCACCAGGAAGATGTACGCCATGTAGGCGCCGGCCAGCAGCAGGCCCGGCAGCATCGCGCCCCGGTACATATCGCCGATGGAGCGCCCGAGCTGGTCAGCCAGGATGATCAGCACCAGCGAGGGCGGGATGATCTGCGACAGGGTGCCGGACGCGGCGATGACGCCGGAGGCCAGGCGCCGGTCGTAGCCATAACGCAGCATGATGGGCAGCGAGATCAGCCCCATGGAGATGACCGAGGCCGATACCACGCCGGTGGTCGCCGCCAGCAGCGCGCCGACGAACACTACCGCGATCGCCAGCCCGCCGCGCAGCGGGCCGAAAAGCTGGCCGACCGTGTCGAGCAGATCCTCGGCCATGCCGGATCGCTCCAGGATCAGGCCCATGAAGGTAAAGAAAGGCACGGCCAGCAGCGTGTCGTTGCCGACGATGCCGAATACCCGCTGAGGCAGCGCCTGGAACAGCAGCGGACTCATCAGATTCAGATCGATGGCCACCAGGCCATAGAGCACGCCCGTGGCGGCCAGGGAAAAGGCGACCGGAAAACCCAGCAGCAGGAACACGATCAGGTTGAAGAACATGATCGGCGCGAGATTGTCGATGAGGAATTCCATGCTCAGCGCCCCTGCCCGGCTTCGAGGTCGGCCTGGCGCTGCGCCAGGATGTCTTCTACCAGTGCTTCTTCGTCACTCTTGCCGCTGGAGACCTGCATCGGATTCGGACACGCGCCGCGCAGAAAACCCACGCACTTGACCAGGTGAGACAGCCCCGCCAGGATCAGCAGCGCGAAACCGACCGGGATCAGGAGTTTGGCCGGCCAGCGGATCAGGCCCTCGGTGTTCGAAGACAGTTCATGCGTGATCCAGGATTCCCAGAAGAACGGAATCGACAGCCAGAACACCAGACAGGCGGCCGGCAGCAGGAAGAACAGCACTCCGAAAATTTCGATGCCGACCTGGACGCGTTCGGGCAGCTTCTGCGACAGCACATCGACTCGCACGTGCTCGTTGCGTAGAAACGTATAGCCCGCAGCCAGCAGGAAAATGGCCCCGAACAAATACCATTGCAATTCCAGCCAGGCGTTGGAGCTGAGGCTGAACAGCTTGCGCATCACGGCATTGCCGGCGCTGACCAGGGCCACCACCAGCACCAGCCAGGTCACGGCTCGGCCAACCAGGGTGTTCAGCCCGTCGATCCATCGGGAGATCGTCAAAAGAGGTTTCATCGTGCTTCCATGAAACAAACGAAGCGGCACGCATGCCGCCATTCATCACTAAATCGGTCAATTCTATACGAAGCGTCCAGCACGGCACCTCGGGAATCGCCCGTAGTCACTCCCGGGTCACACGTCGCCCAAGTGGTGGCGCAGCGCCTCCCAGGCCGTGCGCTGCGGCAGACTCGCGCCCGGATAGTCGGCATGCGCCAGGTACAAGCCATCGGCCATGAAGGTGGGTGCAGCCCGCCGCCGGTCGCGGTCGCGCAGCAGTTCGGCCGCCCATTCGGGTGGACGGCGGCCGCGCCCCACCATCACCAGCACCCCCATCAGATTGCGCACCATATGGTGCAAAAAAGCATTGGCACGGAACTCGAAGACCAGGAAATCACCCGCACGGTGGATCTCCAGCGCCTGCAAGGTGCGTACCGGACTGGCCGCCTGGCATTCGGACGAGCGAAACGCGCTGAAATCGTGCTCGCCCGCCAGCATGGCGGCGGCGGCCCGCATGGCCTCGTCATCGAGCCGCTCGTGTACCCAGCCGACCCGTCCATGCAGAATGGGGGAGCGCACCGGGGCGCTGCGCAGCACGTAGAAATAGGTGCGGGCCCGGGCGTCGAAGCGAGCATGAAAATCGTCGGCTACGGCGCAGGCCCATTGCACGGCCAGGGTCGCGGGCAGCAAGGCATTCAGTCCCCGCACCCAGGACTCGTCGCGCCGGACGGCCTGCGTATCCAGGTGTACGACTTGCTGCAGCGCATGCACGCCGGCATCGGTACGGCCCGCGCAGATCGTGGGCACGGCAGGCGCCGCCAGAAAGCGGCGCAGGGCCGACTCCAGGGTGTCTTGCAGGGTCCGGCCGCCGGGTTGGGTCTGCCAGCCCTGCCAGCCCTGGCCGTCATAGCTCAGCCCGAGCGCGATGCGTCCCATGAAATCAGTGCTGTCCGATGTGGATCATGTGCCATCGGGACGGGCGCGGGCCGTCATGGCCTCCCGCCCGTCTCCGGCTAGTGCTGCTGTGGCGGGCGGGATTCGCCCGGTTCGAGGTTCAGGTCGATGTCCTGAATCCGTTCGCGCACCATGGATTCCGTCACCCGGGGGCTGGCGTCGGCCTCGTCCCGGGCGGCATTGGCCCGACGCAGCAGCCAGGCGATGATGAGCACGATCAGGGCCAGCAGACCCGTCATCACGCCCAGCAGATGATCCTGGAGCCACGAAACCCGGTCCTGTGTGCGCTCGGAAGGCGGCTGCTCGGCAACCCGAGCGGCTGAATCGGCCCCAGCGGCGGCTGGCGAACCGGCCGAACTCGCACTGGAGGCTCTCGAACCCGCGCTGGCAGTCGAGGACGCACCACCGGCAGCCGTCGACCCGGTCCCGGACGCAGCGCCCCCCGCAGCTTGCGAACCAGGGGTGCCAGTGCCGGCCGCACCCGAGCTTGCCGCATTTGCACCCACGGCACCGGAGGTGCCTGCGCCGGAGGCATGCGGCTCGCCGCCTGCCGGGGCCGTCTCGTTGGCCTGGGCGGCGGCCTCCTGGCTGGCCTCGCTGATGGCGCCGGCGATCTGTTGGATCGACTGGCCGATGGCCTCGACCCCCTGCGAGGCCGCACTGCGCGCGGCTTCGCCCTGGGACTGCAGGGCCTGGTTCAGGTTTTTGACGTTGCCCTCGAGTTGATCGACCCGGGACTCGGCATCCTTCAGGGCGTGCCCTCGGGCCGTGCGGGCATCCGCAGCCGCATCGGCGCCCTGCCCCTTGGCCCCGGATTCACTCAGGCGCAGATGATCACCCGCCGCTGCAGCAGGCCGGGCGTTTGCCCGTGAGTCATCCTGCGACACCGTGCCCGTCGCGGCCTGGCCCGCATCCGTGGTGGCGGCCGCCGCGCCGGCC
>NZ_JBASAD010000015.1:0-63102 GCF_049650445.1 Castellaniella sp.
GCACGGCCTCGCGGGCGACGGACACCTGATCGGCGTTGACGATGAAACAGCAGACGGCCTCGAGGTCGTCTGCTGACGTGGTGGTCTGCAGCCACAGCGTCAGGTCGCCGCCACTCTGGTCACGGTGCAGTATCTGGCCCATGAGAGCCATTTCATTGGCCAGGGCTTCGACGTCCTTGTCCTGGATGCGGCTGATCCGGACACGGACCGGCAGATCGCCCGAAGGGGCGGCAACCTGCGGGGCCGGCGCAGGCGCTGCCGGAGCGGGCGCCGGGGCGGCGGCGGCCGCTGCCGCCCCACCCTGCTGCTGCTCCAGGGCCAACTGACGCAACTGGGCGCAGATACGCTCGTAGACCTGTTGATCGGGCTTTCCCGAGCTACGGTAGGCGGCGACTTGATCGGTCAACACGTCCTTGGTCTCCAGAAAGAGGTCGATCATATCCTGACGCAGGGGCATTTCCCCGTGACGGATCAGGTCCAGAAGGTTTTCCAGCAAGTGGGTGGTCTTGGCCAGTTCTTCGAAACAGCCGAAGGTACCCGCCCCGCCCTTGATGGAGTGCGCAGCCCGGAAGATGCCGTTGAGCACGTCCGGGTCCGGCTGTTCCAGATCGAGGTTCAGCAACTGCTGTTCCATATTGGTCAGCAGTTCGTCGGCCTCGTCGAAGAACGTGTCGAAAAACTCACTCAGGTCCACGCCTGCACTCATGATCCATCCTCACCCTTGATTGCTGGATACGCCGGACGGGGAAATCCCCGGCGTGCCTGTGGATTGCCCCGCTGGGGGGGATACGGTCGCGGCACCCGGCCCGGAAGCCGCCGGCGCAACGGCCGGTGCGACAACGGGACCTGCGCCAGGGGGCGGTACGGCGCCATCTGCAGGCGCAGGGCCGACCCCGGGGGTCTTTTCAGGGACGGGATGCCGCAATAGTTCCAGACGTTCGCGCAGCTCGACACTATCCCGGCCCGAGGCGCTCTGTTCGTCGATGCGCCTTTCTGCACGCCGATTGAGCATCAGGATACTGATTCGGCGATTGACGGCCGCCAAAGGATCGTCCTTGACCAGATCGACGGTATTGCCCAACCCCAGAATGCGTTTGACCTTGTTTTCAACCAGACCGCCCGCGACCAGCTCGCGGCGTGCGGCGTTGGCACGATCCGCCGACAATTCCCAGTTGCTGTAATTGCGGTCCCCCGAGGCGTAGCGCAAGGCATCGGTGTGGCCGGAGATCGTGATCGAATTCGGCAACTGGCTGATCAGCGGGGCAAGTTCCCGCAGGATGTCGCGCATATAAGTCTGCACCACCGCGCTGCCCGTCGTGAACATCGGCCGATTCTGCTGGTCCAGGATCTGGATCCGCAAGCCGTCGGGCGTCATGTCCAGCAGCAACTGAGGCCTGAACTGCATCAGCATCGGGTTGTGCTCGATCAGGTTGTCGAGCTTCTGTTTCAGGTTTTCCAGGCTTTCCTGGTCGGCCTGGTCCTCCATCCGCTCCGAATCGCTTTCACCGTCGCTGTCGAACTGGGGCTTGGCCTGAGGCAAAGGATTCGGATTGGGAATCACACTGGGATCACCGCCGGGAATCTTGGACTTGCTGTTGTCCATTTTCTCGCCACCCGTGATCGCCGTCATCAGCGGCATGCGGAAGTATTCGGCGATGGACTGGAGATCCTTCTTGGGCACCAGCAGCAGCAACCACATCACCAGGAAGAACGCCATCATCGCGGTCATGAAGTCCGCGTAGGCGATCTTCCAGCTGCCCCCGTGATGGGATTCGCCGTAGGCCCGCTTGCGGCGGACGACGACGCGGCCGGTATTGTTCTTGGCCATGCCCCTTGCCCCTACGATCAGCGGCCCGCCGTCTGGTTCTTCGTCTGTCGCACGTGGGCTTCGAGTTCGGAGAACGAGGGACGGACGGACGAGAACAGGACTTTACGGCCGAACTCGACGGCCAGAGGCGGTGGGTAACCGTTCATGCTGGCCAGCAGGGTGACCTTGATGCATTCGAGCACTTTGATCGAAGCCACCGACTGGCGCTCGACCGCCGAGGCGAACGGTGTGCAGAAGCCGTAGGACAGCAGGATGCCCAGGAAGGTGCCCACCATGGCCTTGGAAATCAGGTCGGCCAGGACGGCCGGCGGCTGATCGACGGCCGCCAGCGCCTTGACCACCCCCAGCACGGCGGCCACGATACCGAAGGCGGGCAGGCCGTCGGCCACGGCGCGCACGGCGTTGACCGGGGTGTGGTGTTCGTTGTGCAGGGCCTCGATTTCCTGGTCCATCAGCGTTTCGATCTCGAAGGAGTTCATGTTGCCGCTGATCATGATGCGCAGGTAGTCCGTCAGGAACTCCATCAGTTTGGCGTCTCTCTGGACCTGAGGATACTGGGCGAAGATGGCGCTGGCCTTGGGATCCTCGATGTCGGATTCGATGGACATCAGCCCGTCGCGCCGCGCCTTGTTCAACAGGGTGTACAGCAGCGCCAGCAGCTCCATATAGAGCGGCTTGCCGTAGGGGCTGCGCTTGAGGGCCTTGGGAATGGCTTCGAGCAGCAGCTTGATCGAGGCCCCGTTGCTGGAGGCGATGTACGCGCCCAGCGCCGCGCCACCGATGAGTGTGAATTCGAAGGGCTGATACAGGGCGCCCATGTGGCCGCCCATGGCGATATAACTGACGAAGACCCCCGCCCCGACGATCAGGTATCCCAGGATGATAAACACGTGCGCACGCCTCGAGAGTCAGAATACCGCCATCATCGCCTGTTTTCCTGCGTTCAAAAGCATGGTTAAACAGGTCTTTTTGTCCACAAATCCCCGGGTCTGCCCGATCAGGCCGGCATTCGCGCCACCGACCGGCGGCGCGCGCGGGTCTTGCCCGCCCGGGGCGGTGGCTTGCAGATGGCACAGACGAACCCCGATTCGGGGTCGTGTGCATGGGCAACGAACAGGCCCCGGCATTGCTGACAACCGGACAGTTGCACCAGCCCGCTTTCGAAGAAACGCACCAGCATCCAGGCACGTGTGAAGCTGAGGACCGGCTCGCCGGGACTCTCGCCGGGCTGCAGGCCTACCGAGGACTGTTCCAGGTACAGACGATAGGCCTCCACCAACGCCTGCGATTTCTTCGCCGGAGTGAAGGCATCCATGTAGCGGTAGATGTTGTAGAACAGGCTGGAATGAATATTCGGCAGCCAGGTCATGAACCAGTCCACCGAAAACGGCAGCATGCCCTTGGGAGGCGAAGCGCCCTTGACCTCACGGTACAGGCGCGCCAGCCGGTCGTAGCTGAGGGACGTCTCGGCCTGCAGCACCTGCAGGCGGGCGCCCAGACGGATCATGTCCGTCGCGAGCAGGATGTCGTCGGCTTCCCCGGAAACACTCTTGATGGACATGGTGCTCAGGCTGAAACGGCTTCCTGACGGGCCATCAGAATGGTGGAGTGCGCTTGCTGCAGCACGCCGCCCAGGACCTCGTGCGTCAGGGAATTGAGCAACTGGGCATCGTTCAGCCGGAAGGCACACAGCACGGAATTGGAGCCGGCCAACCGGACGATCTGGGCCGGTGACAGGTTAAGAATGATTTCCGCGACGTCGGCGTCAAAACCCAGTCGAAACATGCCGGCGGCGAGATTTTCACGCAGCAGGCGCTGGGCCAACATCAGATAGGACAGATTGACCTCGCGGATGTCATTCAACAACGTGGAGTCGAGAGTGGACATGGGATACCTTTTTTGGCTAATGCCGGGTTACGCGAATGGAGGCAGACTTCGTCACTTCAGGCCGATGGCAATACCCGCACCTGAATCAATTGTCACAAAATTGACAGTCACATTAATTAAATCCAGACATCAAAAATACATTTTTATGCAGATTTGACATGAACGGTAGGAGTATAGCCGTAACTGTCGCTAGATTTGACGTCACTTTACATTTAACAAAAGTAAATATTGATAGCAAATGAAAAATTACCTGGAAAAACCCAAGGATGAGTAGTGGCTTACCCTGATAAGTGTTGTCGAAACACGACACCGTGTAACGGCACATGCAGATGTCAGTGTGACAAAAAGAGACGCCCTGATTGAGCCGACCCCGCAGAGATCCGGCGCGGCATGCGCGCCGGACAGGGATCAGGCTGGGACGTGGCGGTACTGTCCGGCCAGCGCCAGAAAGGCCTCCGGGTCGCCATCGGACCCGATTTCCTCAGCCAGAATGCGGGCCACGGCGGGCGCCGCCTGAATGGCCCGGTCCGCATGCAAAAACAACATCCGGTGGCGTCGAGCCAATACGTCTTCGACGGTACGGGCGTATTCGCGGCGGGCCGCGTGGCGGACCATGGCCTCGGTCAGGCCCAGGCCCAGTTCCCGGTCAGCCCCTGGCAGCGCCTGGACGTCGGCGGCCTCGGTGCCATAGACGTGCAAGCCCGACGGGTCCGTCAGACGGGTGGCGGGCGCACCAGGCGGCGGTGCCCCCAACAGCGGAAAGCGGGCCGTGCGGCACGGTGCCAGGTCAGGCACCAGCCCTGCATCCCGGCAATGACGCAGCACGTCTTCGGCCATGGAGCGGTAGGTGGTCCACTTGCCTCCTGTCACAGTGATCAGCCCGGATGGACTGACCCGGACAGTGTGTTCGCGGCTGATGGCCTTGGTCTCTCCTTCGTCCTCGTGCACGGGCCGCACCAGAGGGCGCAGTCCGACCCAGACGCTGAGCACATCCTCGGCCCGGGGCGCGCGCGCCAGCACGTGGGCGGATTCATTCAGGATGAAGGCGATTTCCTCGGGCAGCGCCTGTGGTTCACGCACGACGGCATCGCGTGGCGTGTCGGTGGTCCCCAGGATCAGGTGCCCCAGCCAGGGCACGGCGAACAGGACACGGCCGTCGCGAGTGCGCGGAACCAGCAGAGCCTCGGACGACGGCATGAAGGATCGGTCAACCACCAGGTGGACCCCTTGGCTGGGTGCCACCATGGGGATGGTGTCCTGCCCCCGGGCCGCGTCGTCCAGGCGGCGCAGGTCATCGACCCAGACACCGGTGGCGTTGATGACGCAGCGGGCGCGGACCGTGCCCTCGCGCCCGGCAGCGCCCAGGGCATCGCGCCAGCGCACGCCACTGACGCGGCCGTTGTCGTGCAGCACATTGATGACGGGGCAGTAATTCAGCAACAGCGCGCCCTGGGCGGCCGCCGTGCGGGCCAGCGTCAGGGCCAGCCGGGCATCGTCGAACTGACCATCCCAATATTTGACGCCGCCGAACAGGCCGGTCGTCCTGAGGCCCGGCAATTGGTCCGCCGTACGGGCACGGCTCAGCCATTCGGTACGGCCCAGGCTGGCGGAGCCGGCCAGGGCGTCGTAGATCTTCAGGCCGGTACCGTAGAACGGCACCTCCCAGGGCCGGTAGGCGGGCATGACGAAGGCCAGGGGCTGGGCCAGGTGCGGCGCGTTGTTCAGCAGCGCCCGACGTTCGTGCAGGGCCTCACGCACCAGACCGATGTTGCCCTGAGCCAGATAGCGGACCCCGCCGTGCACGAGCTTGGTCGCGCGCGAGGAGGTGCCGCCTGCAAAATCGTCGGATTCCAGCAACAGAACCGACAGGCCCCGCAGCCGGGCATCCAGGGCGACCCCCAGGCCGCTGGCACCACCGCCAATGACGATCAGATCGACCTCGGACAAAGCCTCGAGGTCATGCAGCAATCGATTCCGATCGGTTGTGACGGGCGGCAACACAGCGGTCTGGGACATCGTTCACACCCCCCTCAACGGACGCGGCCTTCTTTCCAGGCCTGCAGCAGAGAATCGTAGGACACGGTTTCCGGCTTCGGATTCTCGTTGGCCAGCTTCTTCCACGGGGCGTGCTCGTCGCTGAGCCACTTGGCCGGATCGCTCTTTTCATTGAGCTTGGGCGCGCAGCGCTTCATACCGGCGCGTTCCAGGCGAGCCATGACCTTGTCCATTTCACTGGCCAGATTGTCCATGGCCTGCTGCGGCGTTTTTTCCCCGGCGATCGCCTGGGACACACTGCGCCACCACAACTGCGCGAGCTTCGGATAATCCGGCACATTGGTGCCGGTCGGGGTCCAGGCCACGCGCGCCGGGCTGCGGTAGAACTCGATCAGGCCACCGTACTTATTGGCGTTCTTGGTGAAGTAGTCGCTGTGGATGTCGCTGTCGCGGATGAAGGTCAGGCCCTCGATGGATTTCTTCAGCGAGGTCGTCTTGGCAGTGACGAACTGGGCGTACAGCCAGGCGGCGGCAACCTTGTTCGCGTCATGGTTCTTGAAGAAAGTCCACGAACCCACGTCCTGGTAGCCGTTTTGCATGCCGTCCTTCCAGTAGGGACCGTGCGGCGCAGGCGCCATGCGCCACTTGGGCGTACCGTCCTCGTTGACCACCGGCAGGCCCTGTTTGGTCATATCCGCCGTAAAGGCGGTATACCAGAAGATCTGCTGGGCGATCTCGCCCTGGGCCGGCACGGGACCGGATTCGGAGAAGGTCATGCCCAACGCCGTCTTGGGCGCGTACTGCTTCATCCAGTCGATGTACTTGGTCAGTGCGTAGACGGCCGCCGGCGAGTTGGTCGCCCCCCCGCGCGACACGGACGCGCCCACCGGCGTGCACTTGTCGTCCGCCACCCGGATGCCCCATTCGTCCACCGGCATGCCATTGGGGGTGCCCTTGTCGGCCGAACCCGCCATCGACAGCCAGGCGTCGGTGAAGCGCCAGCCCAGGGACGGGTCCTTCTTGCCGTAATCCATGTGCCCGTAGATGGGCTTGCCGTCCAGGGTCTTGATGTCTTCGGAGAAGAACTTGGCGATGTCCTCGTAGGCGGTCCAGGTGACCGGCACGCCCAGCTCGTAGCCGTACTTGGCCTTGAATTTTTCCTTCAGGTCGGGCCGATTGAACAGGTCGTAGCGGAACCAGTACAGATTGGCGAACTGCTGGTCGGGCAGTTGATACATCTTGCCGTCCGGCGCCGTGGTGAAGGACGTGCCGATGAAGTCCTTCAGGTCCAGACCCGGATTGGTGTAGGCCTTGCCGTCGCCTGTCATGTAATCGGTGAGCGACAGGACTTCGCCGTAACGGTAGTGCATCCCGATCAGGTCGGAATCGGAGATCCAGCCGTCGTAAATGGACTTGCCCGAGAGCATGGAGGTCTGCAGCTTCTCGACCACGTCGCCTTCCTGGATCAGGTCGTGGGTGACCTTGATCCCGGTGATTTCCGTGAAGGCCTTGGCCAGGACCTTGGATTCGTATTCGTGGGTGGTGATGGTCTCGGAGACCACGCTGATTTCATTGACGCCCTGGGCCTTGAGCTTGGCGGCGGCATCGATGAACCACTGCATTTCAGCCATCTGCTGATCCTTGCTCAGCGTGGAGGGCTGGAATTCATTGTCGACCCACTTCTGGGCCTCGGCGGTGCCGGCCCAGGCGGCCTGGCTCCCCAGGGCGCAAGCGACGGCCAGCGCCAAGGCGGTATGGCGGAATTTCATCGTGTTCTCCTCTTGTGGACTCCCCTGCCCTGTCTGCCGGCGCTGCCCGGGGAAAGAGGCCGGTGCCGGAAATGCGCGAAGATCGGATGGGTCAGGCTTTGCGCATGATGAACGCCAGCACCCCCATGGACAGGACGAAGCTGATCCAGACCGAGGGTTCCTCGTCCAGAGAGAACCAGTCCATGAAGGTCTCGCCCAGCCCGAGAAAGGCCAGATTGAGGTAGGCAGCCACCAGCAGGCCGATGAACAAGCGGTCACCGCGCGTGGTCGCCATGGGCAGAAAGCCCTTGCGCAGCACGGTGGGCGAACGGATTTCCCAGACGGTCATGCACGCCAGCATCAGCACGATGCAGATGAAGAACACAGCGGTGGGAGTGGTCCAGACCATCCAGTTGAACATGACGTATTCCTGATATTCCTGAGATTCCTGCGGTCCGTTCAGACCCGCCCCATCGCAAAGCCCTTTGCGATGTAGTGGCGCACGAACCAGATGACGATGGCGCCCGGCACGATGGTGAGCGTGCCGGCGGCGGCCAGGGTGGCCCAGTCCATGCCCGAAGCCGAGACCGTCCGGGTCATGATGGCGACGATGGGTTTGGCGTTCACACTGGTCAGCGTGCGCGCCAGCAACAGTTCCACCCAACTGAACATGAAGCAGAAGAAGGCCGCCACCCCCACCCCCGACTTGATCAGCGGCAGGAAAATCGTCAGGAAGAAGCGCGGAAAGCTGTAGCCGTCGATATAGGCAGTCTCGTCGATCTCACGCGGGATGCCGCTCATGAAACCTTCCAGAATCCAGACCGCCAGCGGTACGTTGAACAGCAGGTGCGCCAGCGCCACGGCCCAGTGCGTGTCCATCAGCCCCAGCGTGGTGTAGAGCTGAAAGAATGGCAGCAGGAACACGGCGGGCGGCGTCATGCGGTTGGTCAGCAGCCAGAAGAACACGTGTTTGTCGCCCAGAAAGGAATAGCGCGAAAACGCATACGCCGCCGGCAGGGCGACGGCGATCGCCATGATCATGTTCAGGCAGACGTAGATCAGGCTGTTGACGTAGCCCATGTACCAGGACGGATCGGTCAGAATCAGGCGGTAGTTGTCCAGCGTGAATTCGCGGGGGAACAGGGAGAACTCGGCCAGGATGCCCTGATTGGTCTTGAAGCTCATGACCACCATCCAGTAGATGGGGAGCAAGGCAAACACCAGATACAGGATCAGAAAGACGGTGCGCTTGCGCGGCAGGAACGAACGGTCAGTCATGGGCGGCCTCCGCATCCCGGGTGCCGACGCGCAGCATCCAGTTGTACAGCACGAAACAGAACATCAGGATGATCAGGAAATAGATCAGGGAAAAAGCCGCTGCAGGCCCCATGTCGAACTGGCCGATGGCCTTCTGCGTCAGGTACTGGCTGAGAAAGGTCGTGGAATTGCCCGGCCCGCCGCCCGTGAGCACGAACGGTTCGGTGTAGATCATGAAGCTGTCCATGAAACGCAGCAGCACGGCAATCATCAGCACGCCGCGCATCTTGGGGAGCTGGATGTAGCGGAACACGGCCCATTTGCTGGCACCGTCGATGCTGGCGGCCTGGTAGTAGGCCTCGGGGATGGACTGCAGGCCGGCGTAGGCCAGCAGCGCCACCAGCGGCGTCCAGTGCCAGACATCCATCAGCAGCACGGTCAGCCAGGCGTGGACGGGGTTGCCGACGTAGCTGTAGTCCAGCCCCAGGCGGCTCAGCGTCCAGCCGAACAGGCCGATGTCGGTGCGGCCGAAGATCTGCCAGATGGTGCCCACCACGTTCCAGGGAATCAGCAGCGACAGGGACACGATCACCAGCACGGCCGAGGCCCGCCAGCTACGCGCCGGCATGGACAGGGCCAGCATCACGCCCAGGGGGATTTCAATGACCAGCACCGCGCCGGAGAACAGCAACTGCCGCCACAGCGCGGCATGCAGGTCTTCGTCGCGCATGATGGCCGTGAACCACTCGGTGCCGACGAACACCGCGTTGTCCGGCGAGATGATGTCCTGGACCGAGTAATTGACCACGGTCATCAGCGGGATGATGGCGGAAAACGCCACGCACAGGATCACCGGCAGGATCAGCCACCAGGCTTTCTGATTGACGGGCTTGATGGTGGCACTCATAGCACCAGTTCCTCGTTGCGGTAATAGCAGGTGTGGAGGCCGACCAGGGCCAGATGCACGACCGCGCCGACGGCGGGCGGCGTGGCCTCGGCCGGCAGATGGAGTTTGACCTCCTGGTCGCCGATCCGGGCGCCGAGCAACTGGCTGGTGCCCACATGGCGCACCTGGGTCACTGTGGCCGGCACGGCGTCCGCGTCATTGCCGGACACCAGACGCAGATATTCGGGCCGGATGCCCAGGGTCAGCGGTCCGGCCTGCAACGCCACCGCTTCCGGGCGACCGAGGCACTGCTCACCCAGCCAGAGCGCACCGTCCGCACGCGCCTCGACCGACAGCAGATTCATGCCGGGCGAACCGATGAAGTGCCCGACGAAGGTGTGGCGCGGGCGCTCGAACAAGTCGGCCGGGGTGCCTTGCTGCACCACACGACCGCGCGCCATCACCAGGACCTGATCGGCAAAGGTCATGGCCTCGACCTGATCATGGGTCACGTAGATCAGCGTCAGGCCCAGTTCGTGGTGGATCTGCTTGAGCTTGCGGCGCAGTTCCCATTTCAGGTGGGGATCGATCACCGTCAGCGGTTCGTCGAACAGCACCGCCGACACGTCCGGACGCACCAGTCCGCGTCCCAGGGAAATTTTTTGCTTGGCGTCGGCCGCCAGATTGGCCGCGCGCTGATCGAGCTGGGAAGACAGGTCGAGCATTTCAGCGATCCGCCCAACGCGTTCGCGGATCTGGTCGGCCGGCACTTTGCGGTTGCGCAGGGGAAACGCCAGGTTTTCGCCCACCGTCATGGTGTCGTAAATAACGGGAAACTGGAACACCTGAGCGATGTTGCGTTCCTGGGGCGTCGCGCGGGTGCAGTCCACACCGTCGAAACGGATGGTGCCATGCGAAGGCGCGACCAGGCCCGAGATGATGTTGAGCATGGTGGTCTTGCCGCAGCCTGAGGGCCCCAGCAAGGCGTAAGCCCCGCCGTCCTCGAAGGTGATGTCCAGCGGCAGCAGCGCGTAGTCCGCGTCGGAATGGACGGTGCGCGCGTAGCTGTGCGCCAGTTGCAGTTCGATGCGCGCCATCTCAGGCCTCCTGCGCCTGAGGCGCCCGCAGCAGAGATTCGTCCGGCCCGAACACATAGACCCGGCGACTGGAGAAATGCAGGGTGACGGCGTCGCCCAGACCATGGTGCTGGACGCCCGGTACCTGAGCCACCAGATTGCCGACGGGCGTGTCGGCGTGAACGTAGGTGGCGGAGCCGGAAATTTCGGCCAACTGGACCCGCCCTGGAATCCGGCAGTCGCCGCCCTGGTCGGTCAGCGACAGGTCGGCCGCGCGCAGGCCCACGGTCACGTCGCCATCGGGCACGTCCCGGCCGGCCGGCAGGTTCACGTCGGTCAATGCACGCAGGCTGACCGCCGCGCGGTCGGCGCGCGCCGCCAGGAAATTCATGGGGGGATCGCTGAAGGCGCGCGCCACCCGGATCGACGCGGGCCGCCGGAACACGTCCAGGGTGGGACCGTATTGCAGCAGTTCACCCTGATCCAGCACAGCCGTATAGCCCCCGAGCAGCAGCGCCTCGCCCGGTTCGGTGGTGGCGTAGATGACGGTGGAGCGGCCCTGCTCGAACAGGGCGCCCAGTTCCTCGCGCAGTTCCTCGCGCAGCTTGTAGTCCAGATTGACGAGGGGTTCGTCCAGCAGCATCAGGGGGGCGTCCTTGGCCAGGGCGCGCGCCAGGGCGACGCGCTGTTGCTGGCCGCCGGACAATTCGGCCGGCAGGCGATCCAGGAATTCGTCGATGTGCAGGGCACGCGCAATTTCGCGCACCCGGGGCATGCAATCGGTCTGGCCGCGCAGCCGCAACGGCGAGGCGATATTGGCGGCGACCGTCATGGAGGGGTAATTGATGAACTGCTGATACACCATGGCGACGTTGCGATGGCGCACCGGCAGGCCGGTGACGTCGGTGTCGTCGACCAGGATACGGCCCGTGGTGGGCGCATCCAGACCGGCCATCAAACGCATCAGACTGGTCTTGCCCGCGCGGGTCACCCCCAGCAGGACCGTGACCGCGGATTCGCGCGGCGCCAGATCCAGGGGGTGCAGCCAAGTTTCGGCGCCGACTTTCTTGCCGACGCGTGCCAGCTTGAGTTGCATGGACCTAGACTCCATAAGTTCCTTTCTGTGAATTATTGTTCGTTTTTACTCTTTTTTCTGTTCATATAAACCCTAGGATTTTTTCTTTTCCTTTCGCTGTACAGTGTGCCGGTCATGATGAAAACTGCTTCCATGCATCCCAATCCCCGTCAGATCAAGCTGCTCAACCGCCTGCAGGGTTCGGGTTCCTGCAGCCTGGAAACCCTGGCCGGCGATCTGGACGTCACGGTCCAGACGGTCCGCCGCGACGTCCAGCGCCTGGCCGAGGCGAACCTGCTGGTCCGCTTTCACGGCGGGGTCCGGCTGCCCAATTCGACCATCGAGAACATTGCCTACCGCCAGCGCGCCCAGTTGCATGCCAGCGAAAAGGAACGCATCGCCCAGGCCATCGCCCGCGAAATCCCCAACGACTGTTCGCTGCTGATCAATATCGGCACCACCACGGAAGCCATCGCACGCGCCCTGTCCAACCATACGGGATTGCGCATCATCACCAACAACGTCAACGTGGCCTATACCCTGGGCCGGCAGCCTGGTTGCGAAGTCATTCTGGCCGGCGGCAGCGTGCGCCCCCGCGATCTGGGTATCGTCGGAGAAGCCACGGTGGAATTCATCCGCCAGTTTCGTGCCGACATCGCCCTGATGGGCATTTCCGGCATCGAGGCCGATGGCACGCTGCGCGACTACGACTTCCGCGAGGTCAAGGTGTCCCAGGCCATCATGCAGTCCGCCCGGGAGGTCTGGATGGCCGCCGACATCAGCAAGTTCCACCGGCCGGCCATGGTCCGGCTGGGGGAACTGTCCCAGATTGACCGCCTGTTCACCAACGCCCACCCCCCGGAGCCCTTCCCCGACCTGCTCAAGGCCGCCGGCGTGGACTGCGTCATCGCTCCTTGACAGGCCTTAGGATCACCTGCCATGACTTACCTGCTCGCCCTGGACCAGGGCACCTCCAGCACCCGCAGCATCGTCTTTGACCGTCAGGGCCGCATCGTGGGCCTGGCGCAACGAGAATTCAGCCAGCACTATCCCCAGCCCGGCTGGGTCGAACACGATCCGCTGGAAATCTGGCAGACGCAGCGCGACACGATCGGTGAGGCCCTGCACCGGGCGGGCATCGCCGCGCGCGACATCCGCGCCATCGGCATCACCAACCAGCGCGAGACCACCGTGGTCTGGGATCGCCACACGGGGGAACCCATCCACCACGCCATCGTCTGGCAGGACCGCCGGGCCGAACCGACCTGCGCCGAATTGCGCGCACAGGGCCTGGAACCCGAGATCCTGCAACGCACCGGATTGCGGATCGACGCCTATTTTTCCGCCACCAAACTGAAGTGGATCCTGGATCACGTGCCCGGTGCACGCGCCCGCGCACAGGCGGGCGAACTGCTGTTCGGCACCATCGACAGCTGGCTGATCTGGAAACTGACCGGCGGCCGGCATCACCTGACCGACGTCAGCAACGCGGCACGCACCATGTTGATGGACGTGCACACCAACACCTGGGCCCCGGAACTGCTGGACCGACTGGACGTGCCGGCGCGCATGATGCCGGACATCCTGCCCTCCTCGGCCGATTTCGGCGTCACCGCCCCGGACATCCTGGGCTGCGCCGTGCCGATCTGCGGCGTGGCCGGCGACCAGCAGAGCGCCCTGTTCGGCCAGGCGTGCTTCCGTCCCGGCATGGCCAAAAACACGTACGGCACGGGCTGCTTCATGCTGATGCACACGGGCGAGCGTTTCCAGATGTCCGGTAACGGCCTGGTGACGACCAGCGCGGCACAGCCCGATACCCGGCCCGCCTACGCCCTGGAAGGCAGTGTGTTCGTAGGCGGCGCCGTGGTCCAGTGGCTGCGCGACGGCCTGCGCGCCTTCGTGCGCAGCGGCGACATCGAAGAGCTGGCCCGCAGCGTGCCGGACTCGGGCGGGGTGATGTTCGTCCCCGCCTTTACCGGCCTGGGTGCGCCCTGGTGGGACCCCGAAGCACGCGGCACCATCACCGGTCTGACGCGCGGCACCACCATGGCCCACATCGCCCGGGCCGCCCTGGAGAGCATCGCCTACCAGAGCGCCGCCCTGCTGCACGCCATGAGCCGCGATGCCCAGGCAGCCGGCGCGGCGCCGCTGCACGAACTGCGCGTGGACGGCGGCGCCTGCGTCAACGACCTGCTGATGCAGTTCCAGGCGGATCTGCTGGGCATCCCCGTGCTGCGCCCCACCATGGTGGAAACCACGGCGCTGGGAGCGGCCTTTCTGGCCGGCCTGCACGCGGGCGTCTACGCCGATCTGCAGGAATTGGAATCCCTGTGGCGCGTCGAACGGCGCTTCGAGCCGGCCATGCCGCGCGACGAAGCAGCCGGGCGCCTGGCCGAATGGGACCATGCGATCCGCCAGGCCTGTGCGCGCTGATCGACTGCAGACCGGCCGTGGGCCGATCATGGCGCCGCTGTGATCCGCCGCCTAGCGCCCGCGACCTTGTCCATCCCGGATAGAATAAGACTGGCCGGCCGCCCCGCCGGGCCGACACCTGGCATCTGCGCGAGTCTCACAAACACAGGACATCCATGCTGAAGAAACTGATCCTGATCGTGGCGATCTTCCTCGTCATCCTGCTCGCCCTGAGCTTCGGGGAAACCGTCTTCGGCGAAGTCTTTGCCTGGATTTCGTCCCTGACGGGCGTGCTGATCCGCAATTTCGGCGACTTGTACTACGCCGCGGCGGACTACCTGCGCGCTCACACCGGCAAAGTCCTGCTGGCCCTGGCCCTGACCGTCCCTGCCAGCCTGTGGATTCTGCGTTCGCGCGGCGAGACTCTGGGCCGCCCGGCCAGCCAGCGCAAGATCGCCATCGTGCTGGCCCTGTTTCTGGGCTGGCTGGGCGCGCACCGTTTCTATCTGGGCCAGGTCGGCTGGGGCCTGGGCCTGCTGATCCTCTGCTGGATCTTCATGCCTCTGGCCGTCGTGCTGGGTCTGATCGACGCGATCCGCTATCTGTTCATGGACGAGGACACCTTCGCGGCGACCCAGCTTTCTTAGGCCCCAGGCCATGCCGGACCCGTTTTCCGCCGTCTACCGCCTGCTGGACGTCGCCCCCGCAGCCGGGCCGCTGGCCGACGAGATCCTGCTGTCCCCGGCCGTTCGGGAGCCGGTTGCCTGCCTGTGGACCACGTCCTTCGGGCTGGTGGTGCCACGCACCTACGCGGCCCGTCCGGGATTCGCGGCGGCCCAGGCCGACTTCGCCGCCCGGGGCTGTCCCATCCACGTGCGCCAATCGGGAGGCGGCGTGGTGCCTCAGGGGCCCGGCATCCTGAACCTGAGCCTGGCGCAGGCCTTCGCTGGCCGCCCCCTGGATCACTCCGAGGCCCTCTACCAACACCTGTGCACATTGATCAGCGACACGCTGACCACCTTCGGCATCGAAACCCGGGCGCAGGCGGTCGAAGGTTCGTTCTGTGATGGCAGGTACAATCTGGCCGTCCCGTCCCCGACGCGCAAAATCGCCGGCACGGCACAGCTCTGGCGGCGTATTCCCGGTCACGCACCCGACCGTCACGTGGGGCTCGTCCACGCCCTGATCCTGGTGCAAGGCGACCCTGTGGAACTGACAGCGCGCGCCAATGCGCTGGAAGCCGCGTTAGGTTCGGCCCGCCGCTACGACGCTGACCGGACCGAGACGCTGGACCGCCTGCTGCCGCCAGCCAGACGCCCGGGTTTTCCGGTCGCCCTGGAAGCCCGATTGCACGAAACCCTGCGGACCCGACCGCCGCTGCCGGCCACGACGCCGGCCCGACCGAGACCCGAACCATGAGCCCGCCCCCGCTGGAAAACAAGACCGCCCGCCTGACGGTGCTGATCGACCCGAACAAGAAAAAAGCCTTCGAACAGCTCTGCGCCACCCAGGACCTGACGCCATCACAAGTGGTGCGGCAACTGATCCGGGAATACCTGGCTCGGCACGACGTCGCCTGGACGCCCAGCAAGCCGCGCACCCGGTCCTGAACCCTCGCTCGAACACGGACTCAAGCACCGCCCGTCCTGGCGGACCGACGTCGCGCCCTGATTGACGGCCCGGCTGGCGCTCAGGCGGGCGTCCTTCCCGCCGCACCCAACGCCGCCGCCAAGTCGGGCTGGAAATCCCCCCCGCCCAGGCGGGACAAGGTCCCCATGCGGTTCAGCTTGGCGCGAATCCGGGCATCGGCGCCGCACAGGATCACGCGCACTCCGCGTGCCTGCGCGGCTGAGATCTCATCATCCAGCACCTGCAGCGACGTGGCATCGGCAAACGGCGACTGATCCAGACACAGAATCAACACGTCCACGGGTTCGTCCCGGAACGCGGCCCGCAAAGACTCGACCGCCGCAAAGAACAACGGCCCCCGGACCCGCAGCGCGCGCACACGTGACGTGTCCCCGCCGGGTACCGCGTCCGGGATCGCCACCGGCACCACGTCGACACTGGCGGCCATGCGGCGCAGAAAATGCAGGACCGACAGCACGATGCCGATGTTGACCGCCACGACCAGATCGGCGAAGACCGTCAGCAGCAGGGTCAGACCCAAAATGACGGCGTCAGCGCGCGGCGCGTGCCGGATCAGGCGCAGCACCCGATGCGCCTCACTCATGTTCCAGGCGACGACGAACAGGATTGCGGCCAGAGTGGCCAGGGGGATATTGCGTGCCAGGGGCGCAAACACCAGCAGCACCAGGACCAGCACCAGGGCATGCACCACGCCGGCCAGCGGCGCAGTGCCGCCGCTGCGGATGCTGGTGGCGGTCCGGGCGATGGCGCCCGTGGCCGCGATCCCGCCAAACAGAGGACTGATCACATTGGCCAGGCCCTGGCCGAACAGTTCGGCGTTCGAGTCGTGCCGCGTCCCGGCCATATTGTCGGCGACCACGGCCGACAACAGGGATTCGATGGCACCCAGCAAGGCAATGGTGAACGCCGGACCGATCAGCGGCACGATCCGATCCAGCCCGCTGTCGGGCCAATGCGGCATCGGCAAGCCACGCGGCAATTCACCGAAGGTGCTGCCGATGGTGGCCAGTTGCGGGAACTGGCACAGCCCCTGCAGCATCGTCGCCGCGACCAGAGCCAGCAGCGGGCCGGGGATCCGCCGCAAGGCGGGCACCCGCCGAGGCAGCAGCACCAGCGCCAGCGACCCGAAGCCGAACGCGGTCGTCACCCAATCCAGCTTCGGCAGATTGCGCAGCAGGAACCAGAGTTTTTCATGGAAGAACTGCCCTGGCACCGCCGGCAGGCCGAAAAAAGCCTGCCACTGCCCGACCCAGATGATGATGCCGATACCGGCCGTAAAACCCAGTATCACCGGCAAGGGGATGTAGCGGATCACGCCGCCCAGGCGGGCCAGACCGAAGGCACACAGCATCAGGCCCGCCATCAAGGTGGCCAACTGCAGGCCCGCGACCCCGTGTTCGGCGACGATGCCCGACAAGATGACGATGAAGGCGCCCGTGGGGCCGGCGATCTGCGTCCGGCTGCCGCCGAACAGGGACACCACGACTCCCGCGACGATGGCGGTGTACAGGCCCTGCTCCGGTTTGACCCCGGAGGCGATCGCGAAGGCCATGGCCAGCGGCAAGGCGACCACCCCGACGATCACTCCGGCGACGATATTGCCCGCCCAATGCCGGGGGGCCCACAGCCCCGCTTTCCAGGCTTCCCGTGCAGCAAACATACGCGTGTCCGATGGTCCTCGTGCTCGAATGCGGCACGCGAACCGCCCTTGCGGAGCACGCCCTCATCCGGTAAATCAATGATCATCTCATTATAATGAGACACACATATCCGGGGGAGACTTCGGAAATCGGACTGATGCTGCAGTGCAACGCGCTAAAATGCCGGCTGCTCAATTTTCCTTTCCGGATTTCAAGTGAGAAAAATCGTCCGCGCCAAACTGCATGGCATCCGCGTCACCGGAGCCGACCTGGACTACCACGGCTCCATCACCCTGGACCCCGACCACTGCGAAGCCGCCGGCATCCTGCCCATGGAATTCGTGGACATCTGGAACAAGAATTCCGGTGCCCGCATCAGCACCTATGTGATCTACGGCGAACGCGGCTCGCGCTGCTGCATCCTGAACGGCGCCGCAGCGCGCACCTGCCAGCGTGGTGACGAAGTCATCATCGCCAACTCAGAATACATCCAGGAATCCGAACTGGAACACATCAAGCCGGTGGTACTGACCTTTCACCCCGACAACAGCGTGCACGAACACCTGGGCTATTCCGTCGGTCGCGACGCGCAGGGCCGGCTGAGCTTCGAGATCGTGCACTTCGACTGATCCGTACCCCGTTCGGCCGGATCACGTCGTTGGTCCGCCTCGCCGTTATTGCAACTTGCTCCCCGGCCGGGCCGATCCTACAATCGGACCCGATACACCATTGACCGAGCTTCGCTAGGGGTGCCGCCACAGCGGCTGAGACAGTCCCTTCGAACCTGATTGAGATCATCCTCGCGCAGGAAAGCAGCTCGCAACGGCGGCTGCTCGTCCGCCGTCCGCGTCTGCCTCCTGCCTCTCTCCGACCGGCACGCCATGCAGACACCCACCTCCCCCGCCTCCTCCGCCCCCGAACGCGTGTTCGGCTGGCACGATCATGCCGCCCTGTGGTTCAGCCTGGGCGTGGGCCTGCTGGTGATGCAGGTCGGCGCCTACCTGGTCCCAGCGCTGGGCACGCGCGACGCCCTGATTGCCGTGGTTGCGGGCTCGATCCTGGGGGCCGGCCTGCTGGCCTGGGTGGCCCGCCTGGGCTGCGACAGCGGCCTGTCCAGCGCCGGTCTGATCCACGCCGTCTACGGCCAACGCTTCGCCCGGCTGCCCGTGCTGCTGAACATCGTGCAATTGCTGGGCTGGGCGACCTTCGAACTGGTCGTGATGCGCGACGGCACGGTCGCCATCGCCCGCCAGGCTCTGGGTCTGGACATCGGCCTGGTGTTGCCTACCCTGTTCTGGGGGCTGGTCGTTCTGGCGCTGCTGCGCGGCTCCATGATCACCCTGGTGCGGCGCATCGTCAGCCGCATCGGCCTGCCCCTGGTGATCCTGTCGCTGATCTGGCTGACGGTCCAGTTCGCCCTCAAGCTGGACGCCGACGGGCTGCAGACCCTGTGGCAGCGGGCCGGCGACGGCAGCATGAACGCCTTTCAGGCGCTGGACCTGGTGATCGCCATGCCGGTGTCCTGGCTGCCGCTGGTCGCGGACTACGCCCGGCATGGCCGCAGCGGTCGGGGCGCGCTGGGCGGCACCTGGCTGGGCTATGCGATCGCCAACATCTGGTGCTACGCGCTGGGCGTGCTGGTGATCACCGTCACCGGCCCGGAACTCGACATGGTGGCCGCCCTGCTGCTGGCGCAAGGCGGTCTGGTGGCCCTGGGTCTGATCCTGATCGACGAACTGGACAACACCTACGGCGACCTGTATTCAGGTTCCGTGTCCGCCCACAGCCTGTGGCAGGGCGCAAACCTGAAGACCTGGGGCACGATTCTGGCCGCAGTCTCGATCGGCCTGGCGATGGTGCTGCCCATGCATACGCTGGAGCCCTTCCTGCTGACGCTCAGTTCGGTCTTCGTGCCGCTGTTCGGCACCATCCTGGGACGCCTGGGGATGCAGCCTGCCCGTCTGAGCGAAGCGCCACGCGCGCTGCACGCCGCCCCGGCGCTGATCTGGGTGCTGGGCATCGCGGTCTACCACGCCCTGGCGCATTGGGCGCCGCAATACGGCAGCGCCCTGCCGACCCTGTTGCTGACCTGCGCGCTGGGCGCGCTCAGTGCGCGGGCCGGCACGCGGGCCGCGCAAGCGGTCTGAGCCTCCCGGGCGGCCGGGAGCGGCTTTCGAGCCGCCTCGGCAGGCTGAGCGTATCGCCTGAAATCGAAAAGGCCCACCTCTTTCGAGGCGGGCCTCCTTTGCAAGATGAAACGGTTTAGGTGCGCTGCGCGGCCAGGCCGACATCGATGGCGGGCGCAGCCTTGCGATCCAGCAGCGCGGTCACGACCTGCCACATCACGCCCAGACCGCCGACGATGAACACCACGTCGCCGAAGGTACGCGTCCAGCGCAGGGTCTGCAGGATTTCCTGCTGCATGAAGGTCTCGCCGCGAGCCCACCAGGTGCCCACGCTGTAGCTGGCGTGGAACTGCATCAGGCCGATCGGCAGCAGGCTCAGGGCGATCATCATCACCAGGCCCAGGTTCATGCCCCAGAACGCCGTCTTCATCAGACTTTCATTGAACTGCATATTGGGACGCAGGTAACGCAGCACGAACAGGGTGAAGCCCAGGGCCAGGAAGCCGTACACACCGAACAGGGCCGCGTGCGCGTGTACCGCCGTGGTGTTCTGGCCCTGGATGTAGTAGAGCGCGATCGGCGGGTTGACCATGAAGCCGAACACCCCGGCGCCCATCATGTTCCAGAAGGCCACGGCAACGAAGAACATCAGCGGCCAGCGCAGGCTTTCCATCCACGGGGCGCGTGCCTTCAGGCGCCAGTTCTCCCAGGCTTCATAGCCCAGCACGACCAGCGGCACGACTTCCAGGGCGCTGAACGAGGCGGCGATGGCCATGATCGGCGTGGTGGTGCCCGAGAAGTACAGGTGGTGCAGCGTGCCCGGCGTACCGCCCAGCATGAACAGGATGGCCGCGGCCAGGCTGGCGGTCGTGGCGCCGCGCTTGGACACCAGACCCATGGTCGAGAAGATGAAAGCCAGGGCCGTGGTGGCGAACACTTCGAAGAAGCCTTCGACCCACAGGTGGACCACCCACCAGCGCCAGTATTCCATGACGGAGAGGTGGGTCTTTTCACCGTAGGCCAGACCGGCGCCGTAGAACAGGCCGATGCAGATCACCGAGGCGCTGAACAAGGCCAGCAGGTTCTTGTCGCCCTTTTGCTTGAGCGCCGGCACGATACCGCGCAGCATCAGGAACAGCCAGAACACGATGCCCAGGAACTTGCCGATCTGCCACAGGCGGCCGAGTTCGACGTACTCATAGCCCTGGTGGCCGAGCCAGAAGCTCCATTCGGCCGGGATCAGGTGAGCGAGGGCGGCGAAGTTTCCGGTGAACGAACCCACGACTACCAGGACCAGCGCCCAGAACAGGATGTCCACGCCGAGCTTCTGGAACTTGGGATCCTTGCCGCCGTTGAGGATCGGCACCAGGAACAGGCCGGCGGCCAGGAAGCCGGTGGCGATCCAGAACAGGGCCGCCTGGATGTGCCAGGTGCGCACCAGGGAATACGGCAGCCATTCGGACACGTTGATGCCATAGAAGGTCTGGCCTTCGACGGTGTAGTGTGCGGTGAAGCCGCCGATGAAGATCTGCGCCACGAACAAGGCCACGACCAGGAACAGATACTTGCCCAGACCGCGCTGCGAGGCAGTCAGCGGGATCTGCAGCAGCGGATCGCGCGCCGGCGCGGGGCCGTCGTCGTGTTCCTTGCGCATGAAGGCCCAGGCCCAGACCAGCAGGCCCACGCCCGCGACCAGGATGATCACGCTCATGATTGACCAGATGATGTTTTCCGCCGTCGGCACGTTGTCGATCAGCGGCTCATGCGGCCAGTTGTTGGTGTAGCTGGACTCCATGTCCGGTCGGTTGGTCGAGGCGGACCAGGCTGTCCAGAAGAAGAAGTTCGCCAGGCGGGCACGG
The DNA here is from genome assembly GCF_049650445.1 of Castellaniella sp. GTDB lineage: Bacteria > Pseudomonadota > Gammaproteobacteria > Burkholderiales > Burkholderiaceae_B > Castellaniella. The sequence continues at coordinate 21,440 of NZ_JBASAD010000015.1, forward strand.
GCTTCCGGCGAAGGCAGCGTACCTTCCTTCATGGCGAAGCTCTTGCGCGAACCGCGCAGGGCGGGATCGTCGCCGAACAGCTTGTCGTAATAGGTCGCCGTCTCCGCGATGGCCCGGGCGCGCCGGTCGGACACCGTGACGGCACCCGTGGCGGCGTCATAGGTGTTCTTGCGGTATTCTTCCTTGAGACGACGCTGCAGCGCGGCCTGAGTATCGCCATCCAACTGGGCGAAGTTCACCCCGGACTTTTCCTGCGCGGCCAGATCCAGCCAGGCGGACAGTTCACGGTGCAGCCAGTCGGCGGTCCAGTCCGGCGCCTGATAGGCGCCGTGCCCCCAGATCGAGCCGACCGTCATCCCGCCGGCCGTCTGCCAGGCACTCTGACCGTCCAGAATCTGAGTTTCGGTCATCACGACCTTGCCGTCGGCCGTCACCACCTGAGCCGGGATGGGGGGCGCCTGCTTGTAGACCTCTTTGCCCATCCATCCCAGGATGCCGAATGCCACTATCAGAACGCCGATCAGCGTCCACCATAACTTCTTGTACTCACCCATTCTGCGCTCCTTCTGCAGCCGCGAGATGTTCTGGATACGGCGCCGGATGACGCCACGTGTTTTGCTTCACTTTCTTATGTAGCAATAAGCATGCCAACTCCATCACCTAGGGAAACTACTGATGCAGATCAAAAGCGGTATTTTTTACCCTTATTAACAGGGTAAAAAATACCTTTGAATGGTATAAATAACCCTATGGAAACGACGCTACTCGACGATCTGGCCGCCGACCTGCCTGACGGGGTGCGCCTGCAGCGCGCCACCACGACCATCCGTCAGGCCTTTGACTGCGACGCGGTCGGGCTGCTGGTACTGGACGCCGCCGACACACTGCACCTGGTCGCCGCCTCCGGCCTGGCTCACGAAGCCCTGGGGCGACGCTTCATCGTCGCCCAGCATCCGCGCTTCGCCACCATCCTGGCGCGCCGGGAGCCGACCTGGTTCGACCCCCAGAGCGTGCTGCCCGATCCCTACGACGGCCTGCTGGACGATCGCAAGGGCTCGCCGCTGCCGGTGCACGATTGCATGGGCCTGGCGCTGTACCGGCAGGACCACCCCTGGGGCATCATCACGCTGGACGCGCTGGCGACCGGCACCTTCGACAAGGCGGCGAAAGAGCAGTTGCAGCGGCTCGGCCTGATTCTGCAGGCCGCCATACGGGTCACCGATCTGGAGCGGGAAAACCGCCAGTTGCGCCAGTTGGGCAGCACCCAGCAAGGGCTGGAACGCATCGGCGAAGCCACCGAGATTCTGGGGCGCAGCGAGGCCATCCAGTCGCTGCTGCACGAACTGGATCTGGTGGCCGATTCCGACCTGCCGATCCTGCTGCTGGGCGAGACGGGTGTGGGCAAGGATCTGTTCGCCCGGCGCCTGCACCGCCATTCGCGCCGCAGCCAGCACGCCATGATCCAGGTGAACTGCGCGGCATTGCCCGAATCCCTGGCCGAAAGCGAACTGTTCGGCCACGTGAAGGGCGCCTTCTCGGGGGCAACGTCCGACCGCCCCGGACGCTTCGAGGCCGCCCAGGGCGGTACCCTGTTCCTGGACGAGGTCGGCGAACTGCCGCTCAGCCTGCAGGCCAAGCTGCTGCGCGTGCTTCAGAACGGCGAAATCCAGCGGCTGGGTACGGACCAGGTCATCAAGACCGACGTGCGCATCATTGCCGCCACCAACCGCGACCTGAAGGCCAACACCCAGGCGGGGCTGTTTCGTACCGACCTGTACCACCGCCTTTCGGTCTACCCCATCCCGATCCCGCCGCTGCGCGAGCGCGACCGCGACGTCCTGATCCTGGCCGGCCATTTCCTGGAATTCAGCCGCGCACGCCTCGGGCTGCGCGGCGTGCGTCTGTCCTACGAGGCTGAACGCGCGCTGCGCCAGTATCCCTGGCCCGGCAACGTGCGCGAACTGGAACACGTGATCAGCCGGGCCGCGCTGAAGATGCTCAGCCGCGGCGCCTCGCGCGACCAGGTGCTGACCATTGGCCCGGAACTGCTGGATCTGGACATCGGCCAACCTGAAACCCCGGCAGAGGCCCCCACCGCCGCCCACGCATCGACCGCCTCTCGCGCAAGCACGGCAACAGCGGGAAGCGAGCCGGATCCACCCGCCGAATCCCGGCCTGCCGACGAAATCCCGCCGTTGCGCGACAGTGTCGATGCCTGTCAGCGACAGGCCATCGGCGAGGCTCTGGCCGCCCATCACGGCAACTGGGCCCAGGCCGCACGCACGTTGGGGCTGGACCCCAGCAACCTGCACAAGCTCGCCCGCCGCCTGGGGATGAAGCACGAATCCGGCACCCTGTCCTGAGCAGGTCTGCCGGAACTATTCCACAGCCCTCCGCCTCCAACTACAATCCTTTCGCTCGCCCCATCTCGGCGGGCGCCTCCGATCGTCCCTCAAGGAACCGCACCCCATGCAATGGCAAGACGTTCTGCTCGAAAGCGGCCTGTGGCTGGCCAAGGCTTATGCACTCACCCTGCTGGTAGGCATCGCCACGGTCTGGGGCCTGATGCGCTTCACGCGCTGGGGGCGTCAGTTCCGGCGCCTGAGCGCCGGTTATTTCTCTCTGCGACGGAGCTGGAAGCCCCTGGCCGGCGTCTCTCTGATTCTGCTGCTGACGCTCGCCGCCGTGCGCCTGGATGTGCTGTTTTCCAATTGGTACAACACCATGTACAGCGCACTGCAGAAGCTGGACGAGCCCGGTTTCTGGGCGGCCATGCTGCTGTTTGCGCTCCTGGCGGCCGTGCACGTGGTCCGCTCGCTGTTCGATTTCTACGTGCAGCAGGCCTTTGTCGTGCATTGGCGTGAATGGCTCAATGAACAGTTGCTGAGCCGCTGGATGCAGGGGCAGGCCTACTACCGCTCACAGTCGCTCAGCCACCTGGCGGACAACCCGGACCAGCGGATTCAGCAGGACATCACCAATTTTGCCCAAACCTCCATGACGCTGGCCGTGGGGCTGATCAACGCGCTCGTCTCCACCATCGCCTTCACTGCGATCCTGTGGAATCTGTCCGGCCCCATGACCGTGCTGGGCTACGAGATCCCCCGGGCCATGGTGTTCCTGGTCTTCATCTACGTGTTCCTGGCCACGCTGCTGGCCATCTGGATCGGCAAACCGCTCATCCGGCTGAACTTCCTGAACGAAAAGCTGAACGCCAACTACCGCTACGCCCTGGTCCGCGTGCGCGAATACGCCGAAAGCATCGCCTTCTACCGGGGCGAGCGCGTCGAGGGCCAGACGCTGCGGCACGGCTTCGCCCAGGTGATCGGCAATGCCTGGGACATCATCCACCGGTCCCTGAAGTTCCTGGGCTTCAATTTCGTCGTGACCCAGACCGCCGTGGTCTTCCCCTTCATCCTGCAGGCGGCGCGCTTCTTTTCCAAACAGATCAGCCTGGGCGATCTGATCCAGACCGCCCAGGCCTTCGGCCGGCTGCAGGACAATCTGTCCTTCTTCCGCAACATTTACGACAGCTTCGCCACCTATCGCGCAACGTTGGAGCGTCTGGCCGGATTCGACGACACCATCGACGCGGCCCGGGCCATGGAACTGCCGCACACCCATCAGGACGGCAGCCGGCTGGCGCTGCTGGGCGTGACCGTGAACCGCCCCGACGGCCATGCGCTGATCCGGGACCTGAGCCTGGAAGTCGCTCCCGGCCAGCCGCTGCTGGTGCGGGGCCCGTCGGGCGCGGGCAAGACCACGCTGCTGCGCATGATCGCCGGCATCTGGCCGCACGGCTCGGGCGAGATCATCCGCCCGGACACGTCCGCCCTGTTCCTGGCCCAGAAACCCTACCTGCCCCTGGGCACTCTGCGCCAGGCACTACACTATCCCCAGCCTGCCGACGCGGTCCCGCCCGGTCAGGACGAAGCCATCCTGGATCGCATCCAACTGAGCCATCTGCACGATCGGCTCGACGTCGAGGATGACTGGAGCCGCATCCTGTCCCTGGGTGAGCAACAGCGCCTGGCCTTCGGCCGCCTGCTGATCGCCCGGCCGCAGGCTGCCTTCCTGGATGAAGCCACCTCCGCCATGGACGAGGGCCTGGAAGACGCCATGTATCGTCTGCTGCGCGAGCAGTTGCCGGACGCCCGGATCATCAGCGTGGGACACCGCAGCACGCTGCGCCGGCACCACGGCGTCGAACTCTCGCTGCAAGGCGAAAGCGGCGGCTGGACCTTGAACCCGATCGAGTAAGGACATCATGAACTACTACTTCCCCATCAAGCACCTGCACGTGACGGCCGTCGGCCTGAGCATCATCCTGTTCGTCATCCGGGCCTACTGGTCCGTGACCGGCTCGGCCCTGCTGCAGCGCCGCATCGTGCGCATCCTGCCGCACGTGGTCGATACCGTGCTGCTGACCTGCGGGGTGATCCTGGCGGCCATGATCGGCCCCGAACAACCCTGGATTCTGACCAAGATCGTGCTGCTGATCGCCTACATCGGTGTGGGCACGTACGCCATCAAACGTGGCCGCACACCCCGGGCGCGGCTGATCGCCGCCGTCTGCGCCGTGGCGATCTTCGCCTACATCGTGGGTGTGGCGCTGAGCAAAAGCCCGGCGTCCTGGTTCGCCTGATCCAGATTCGCCATGATATAAATAAAATTTATATCATCCGAGGGCCTGCCTTCCATGCTCGGCCTCAGCATCCGCCAGCTCGAAGTCTTCGTCGCGGTCGCCACGACCGGGGGCGTACGCCAGGCCGCCGACCAACTCCACCTGACCCAGCCCGCCATCAGCATGGCACTGGGCGAACTGGAGCGCCAACTGGGCGCCGCCCTGTTCGACCGCGAACGGGGCCGCCTGCGCCTGAATGCCCAGGGGGCGGAACAACTGCCCCTGGCCCGCGAAATCCTGGAACGCCTGGGCGACATGCAGCGCCGCCATCGCGACGCCCACGGCGCCCTGGAAGGCGAACTGCGCATCGGCGCCAGCAACACGGTCGGCAACTATCTGGTGGGAGAGCTTCTGGGCCCCATCACGGCCCAACACCCCATGGTGGCCTTGCATCTGACCGTGGACAATACCCGCGACATCACGCGCATGCTGCTCGACCACACCGTCGACATCGCCTGCGTCGAAGGCCCCGTGCATCATGCCCAACTGGAAACCCTGCCCTGGCGCAACGACGCGTTGGTCGTTTGCGCAGCGCCGGCGCACCCACTGGCGCAACGCGCGCGGCTGCAGGCCCGGGATTTCGCGGACGCCCGCTGGATCCTGCGTGAACGCGGCTCGGCCACCCGCAGCCTGACGGAACAGGCCATGACCGCACTGCCCCCGGGCCGCATCCTGCTGGAACTGGGCCAGATCGAAGCCATCAAGCAGGCCGTGATCGCCGGCCTGGGCATCGCCTGCCTGCCCTACGCCGCCACCCTGGACGCCGTGGCCACGGGCCGCTTGCGCGTGCTGCGCACGCCCTTTCTGCAACTGGACCGGCGCCTGTCCATCGTGCTGCACCGCAGCCGCTATCGCGGTACCCTGATTGAAGCCTTTCTGCATTCCCTGGAGATCGGAACCCATGCCCAAGACTGAATCCCACCCGGCGACCGCCGCCCAGGCCTACGAAACCCGCGCCCTGGTGCTGCAAGGCGGCGGCGCGCTGGGCGCCTACCAGGCAGGCGTCTACGAGGGCCTGAACGAGGCCGGCATCGAACTGACCGACCTGGCCGGCATTTCCATCGGCGCGCTGAACGCCGCCATCATCGCCGGCAACCCGGCCGAGCTACGCGTCGAACGGCTGCATGCGTTCTGGAACACCATCTGCCAGCCTTATGTCGGTCCGGCGGCCAATCCCCTGCTGGAACAAAGCCTGTTCCAGATCAACGACCTGGCGCGCCAGTTCCTGGGGGCCATGCATGCCGGCAGCGCCCTGATGGTCGGCCAGAAAGGTTTTTTCCATCCGCGATTCCCGCCTGCAGCCCTGGCCGCCGCGCTGGACCCGGCCTGCGTCGGCCACTACGACACCCGCCCCCTGAAGGACACGCTGGAATCCCTGTGCGATTTCGACCGCATCAACGATGGCGGGCTGCACGTATCGATCGGCGCAGTCAATGTACGCACCGGTAATTTCACCTACTTCGACAACCGCCGCACCCGCCTGGAGCCGGAACACTTCATGGCTTCGGGCGCCCTGCCCCCGGCCTTCCCGGCCATCGAGATCGACGGCGAGTACTATTGGGACGGCGGCCTGGTGTCCAACACCCCGCTGTCCCGAATCCTGGAACAGAACCTGGCCCGCGACACCCTGGTGTTCCAGGTGGATCTCTGGTCGGCGCGCGGCCCGGTGCCACGCAGCCTGAGCGAGGTCGGCGACCGCGTTCAGGACATCCGCTATTCCAGCCGCACCCGGCTGGTCACCGACCAGATGCGTGCCCACCGCAAGATGCAGCGCCTGCTGCGCGAGGTCCTGGATCAGGTGCCGGCCAAACAGCGCAACAGCGACCCTGCCTGTCAGCACGCCGCCGAGCTGGCCAGCGACAAGCGCAGCAACATCATCCACCTGATCTATCGCGACAAGCCCTACGAACAGCATTTCCGCGACTTCCAGTTCGGTCTGGCGACGATGCGAGAACACTGGGCCACGGGCCTGCAGGACATCCGCAACACGCTGGCCCATCCCCGCTATCTGTCCATGCCCGACAACGAAGCCGGCTTCGTCACCCACGACGTACACCGCGACGAAATCGAAGAGAGCATGAAATGAACCTGACCGTCTACGGCATCCCCAACTGCGACACCGTCAAAAAGGCCCGCGCCTGGCTGGACGCACGACAGCGGCCCTATCAGTTCCACGACTTCAAGAAAGCCGGCGTACCCGAGGCACGATTGCCGCAGTGGATCGCCCGGACGGGCTGGGAAAAACTCGTCAACCGCCAGGGCACGACCTGGCGCAAACTGCCGCCTGAATTGCAGGCGCAGATTCAGGATGCGGCCAGCGCCACCCAACTGATGCTGGATCAGGCCAGCATCATCAAGCGTCCGGTGGTGGAATGGCCCGACGGCAGCGTGACCGTGGGTTTCAATGAGACGGCCTGGACAGAGAAGCTTGCGGCCGGGGTTTAGGCCGGTGCCCCAGCACCAGGGCTGAAATCGCCACCAGAGCCGTGCCCGCCACCTGCAGCGTCGTGATCGGCTCGCCCAGGAACAGCCAGGCCAGGAACAGGATCGACACCGGCCCCAGCAGGCCCAACTGAGCCGTCAGCGGCGCGCCGATGCGCGCCACCGACCACATGATCATGAACGTCGGCAGCACCGTGTTGAGCGTCGCGTGGATGAGCGACAGGCCATAGACCGGTGCGCCCTGGTCCAGGCCCGTCAGCCCTTTGGCCACGAAAAAGTGCACCATCGTCACCCCGGCCGAGACCGTCATCGCGTAGGCCGTCAACCGGGTGGCCGTGACCCGCTCGACCAGTTCGCCCGAACCGATCAGGTACATGGCATAGGAAAACGCCGAACCCAGCACGCAGGCCGAACCCAGCACGACATCCTCGCCCGTGATCGACAGGTCGGCCCAGAACACCAGGGCGACCCCGCCATAGGCCAGGGCCATGGCCAGCCACTGGCGCGCGGCGATGGGCTTGCGCAGAAACCAGGCGGAAAACAGCAGCACGAAGGTCGGCGCCAGGAACAGGATCAAGCGCTCCAGGCCGGCGGAAATATATTGCAGGCCCAGAAAATCCAGGAAACTGGACAGGTAATAACCGATGAAGCCCAATACCGCGATGCGCAAGCTGTCGCGCCGACTCAGCGGCGTCAACAGGCCTCGACGCACACGCCTCATCTGGACCAGGGCGATGGCGGCGAAAAACGGCAGCGCCAGCAGCATGCGAAACCCGATCACGTCCAGTGCGTCCACCCCGTGCAGGTACAGCAGCTTGGCGACGATCGCCTTGGCCGAAAACAGCACGGCCCCCAGACCCGCCAGCACAAAACCGGTCCAGAACATGCTGCGGGAGGGGACACCCATTTTTACTTGTCTAGTCAGATATTGATACTGTAGAATTTTAACATGCAAGACACCGGGCCCAATGGCCACCCACCTCTGTCGCAGGACACCAGCCCCTGTCAGTATTACGGCGGCACTTCCAGCGACCTCAGCCTCGAGCGCAACATCGGCCTGCTCGTCAAGCAGGTGCATACGCTGATGCACCGGGTCATCGACCTGTGCACCTACCCGATGGGGCTGACGGCCAATCAATGGCGCCCCCTGCTGCTCATCCTGGTCCGGGGTATCGACACCCCGGCCGAACTGGCGCGCGCACTGGACGTGGACACAGGCGCCACCACACGCATGCTGGACCGATTGGAGTCCAAGGGTTTCGTGCGGCGCGAACGCGTGCCCGAAGACCGGCGCGTGGTCAAGATCGTGCCGACGGACGAAGGCCGCGCGGTGGCCGACCAGATTCTGCCTGCCATCTCCCAAGCATTGAACGTCCACCTGAACGGCTTCTCCGAAGACGAAATCCACATACTGATCGCGTTGCTCAAGCGCATGATCGTCAATGGCGAACACCATCTGCTGCAAGCGGCAAACTCCCCGGCCGACACTCCGGCCCCCACCGATACGCCCTGACACCCCCTGACACGCCACACTGTCTCGCAAAAGTGCATACTGCCCCCCCGATCACTGACTAGTCAGATACAGACCCTATCAATAACATTCAGCTTTCTGTCAGCATGAAACCCCTCATCCCCCTGCTGCTCGCCCTCTCGCTTTCCGCCTGCGCCCCCATGGACCCGGGCACCCCGGCCACCCGGGCACTCGACGCCCAGACTCTGGGGCTGACCGACGCGGCCATCGCCTGGCCAGGCGACCACTGGTGGACGCGCTACCAGGACGCCCAACTGGACGGTCTGATCGATCGGGCCCTGCAATCGAACCCGTCTCTGGATGCCGCCGCCGCCCGCGTGCGCGTCGCCCGCTCGGCGGCGCATGGCGCACGCGCCGTGCAATGGCCGCAGGTCAACGCCAACTACCATCTGACGCGACAGCGCTACAGCGAAAACTACATCTATCCGCCCCCCCTGGGCGGTTCATACCAGACCGACACCGGCCTGGGACTGCAACTGGACTTCAACCTGGACCTGTGGGGCCGCCAGCGCGCGCTGACGGGCGCTGCCGCCCAGCGTGCCGCCGCCGCCGAAGCCAGCCGCCAGCAGGCCCGCGTGCTGCTGATCTCGGCGGTCTCCCAGGCGTATTTCCAGTCGCAGAATGCCCAGGCTCAGGCCGACGCCATTGGCTCCATCGCCAGCAAGCTGCAAGAGGCCCTGGACATCACCCGTGACCGCTACAAGAACGGCCTGGGCACCCAGGTGGACGTCGACCAGGCCGACTCGGCGGTCTCATCCGCCCGGGTCCAGCTCAGCCAGGCGAACAACAACGTCCAGTTGCTGCATCACCAGCTCGCCGCCTTGCTGGGCCAGTCGCCCGAACAACTGCCGGCGCTGGCCGCGCGCCCGGGCGCCGCATTGCCGCCCGATATCCCGGGCCGCCTGCCCATGGCCCTGCTGGGCCGCCGCGCCGACATCACCGCCGCCCGTCTGCAGGCCGAAGCAGCCGGGGCCGAGGTCTCCGCCACCAAGGCCGACTTCCTGCCCAACATCGACCTGTCGGCCAGCTTCGGCTACCTGTCGCTGGGCCTGGACAAACTGGTGCGCGGCAGCAGTGAAAACTACGGGGCCGGCCCGGTCATCACACTGCCGATCTTCAACGCCGGCGCCCTGAACGCCCGGCTGGAGGGTCGCCGCGCCGAGCGCGACGAGGCCATCGCCCGCTACAACGAAACCGTCCTGGGCGCCCTGCGCGAAGTGGCCGACGCCCGCGACTCGATCCAGTCGCTGCACGAACAGATCCGCCACCAGGAAGCCAGCATGAAGGCCATCACATCGGCCTACGACGTGGCCCTGAGCCGCTACAAGGCCGGCCTGGGCGACTTCGTGCAAGTGCTGCTGGCGCAAAGCGAAGCCCTGAAGCAGACCGTGCAGACCACCGATCTGCACGCCCGCGCCTATCTCCTGGACGTGCAACTGGCGACTGCCCTGGGCGGCGGTTATGTCCAGGACGATGCCACGCCGCCCGCCGCCGCGACCCCGACCCCGACCCAACAATAAACTTTTCTTCGACCGCATCATGACCGCATCCAGCCCCAGCACCTCCCCCGCCCGCACCCGCCTGATGCTCTGGGCCACCGGCATTTTCGTCCTGGCCGGCCTGCTCTATGGCGGATGGTGGCTGATCTTCGCCTCCCATTATGAATCCACGGACGACGCCTACGTCCACGGCAATCTGGTGCAGGTCAGCGCCCAGATTCCCGGCACGGTGATCGCCATCGGCGCCGAAGAAACCCAGACCATTGCCCAGGGCACCCGCCTGGTGGCTCTGGACGGCAGCGACACGGACATCGCCCTGGCGCAGACGGAAGCCGCCCTGGCCCAGACCGTGCGCCGCACCCAGACACTGTTCGTACAAAACGACGCCCTGGCCGCCGACGTCGCCGTGGGCGAGGCCAATGTCGAGCAGGCGGACGCCCAGCTCAGCAAGGCGCGCAACGACCTGCAGCGGCGCAATGCGCTGCGCGGCACCGGCGGTGTCAGCGGCGAAGAACTGCTGCACGCCCGGGTCGCCGTGAAATCCGCCGAAGCCGGCCTGGCCCAGACGCGCGCCAGCCTGGCCGCCGCACATGCCAAACTGGCCACCAATCAGGCCCTGACCCGGGGCAGCACCGTGGCCACCCATCCCGACGTGCTGCAAGCCGCCGATCAGGTGCGCCAGGCCTGGCTGGCCAGTGTCCGCACCCACGTCCTGGCCCCGGTGGCCGGCATGGTCGCCCAGCGCTCCGTCCAACTGGGGCAGCGCATCCAGCCGGGCACGTCGCTGATGACGATCGTGCCGCTGGACAGCCTGTGGGTGGAAGCCAACTTCAAGGAAAACCAGCTCGACGCCATGCGGCCCGGCCAGAAAGTCAATCTGGTCTCCGACCTGTACGGCAGCAAGATCGCCTACCACGGCACGGTCGCCGGCATCGCCGCCGGCAGCGGCAGCGCCTTTGCCCTGCTGCCGGCGCAAAACGCCAGCGGCAACTGGATCAAAGTCATCCAGCGGGTGCCCGTGCGCATCCGCCTGGACCCGAAAGAACTTCAGGAACACCCCCTGCGCGTAGGCCTGTCCATGACGGCCGAAGTCGACCTGTCCTCCACCCCGGAACAGGCGGACGCGGACAAGCAAGGCGGCCCGACGGCCGAACCGGCCCTGAGCACCCCGGTCTACGATCATGACCCGGCCGAGGTCGACGCCCGCATCCAGCAGATCATCCAGGACAACATCGGTTCTTGAGCATCATGAGCACCACGACCGCCTCCCCGGAAGACACGGCCGACCAGGCACCCGCCCAGCCCGCCGCTCCCCCCCAGCCACCCGCCGGGGGCTATCCGCCCCTGGAGGGCAGCGCCCGCACCTTCGGCACCATCGCCCTGTCGGCGGCGGTGTTCATGAACGTGCTGGACTCGTCCATCGCCAACGTCTCCATCCCCACGATCGCCGGCGACCTGGGGGTCAGCGCCACCCAGGGCACCTGGGTCATCACCTCGTTCGCCGTCGCCAACGCCATCACCGTGCCGCTGACCGGCTGGCTGACGCAACGCTTCGGCCAGGTGCGCCTGTTCGTGCTGTCCGTGATGCTGTTCGTCATCAGCTCCTGGCTGTGCGGCTTTGCCTGGTCGCTGGAATCGCTGGTGTTCTTCCGCGTATTGCAGGGCGCCGTGGCAGGGCCGATGATCCCGTTGTCGCAGTCCCTGATGCTCGCCAGCTACCCCAGGGCCAAGGCCGGCATGGCCCTGGCGCTCTGGTCCATGACCATTCTGGTCGGCCCAATCGCCGGGCCGCTGCTGGGCGGCTGGATCTCGGACAACTACGCCTGGTCCTGGATCTTCTACATCAACGTCCCGGTCGGCCTGATCGCCGGCTGGGCCTCGTGGCAGGTCTACAAGGAGCGGGACACGCGCCGCATCCATCTGCCCATCGACCGCATGGGCCTGATCCTGCTGGTCGTCTGGGTCGGCGCCCTGCAACTGCTGCTGGACAAAGGCAAAGAACTGGAATGGTTCGCCAGCCCGCTGATCTGCGTGCTGGCCGTGGTCTCGGTCGTGGCCTTCGTCTATTTCGTGATCTGGGAACTGACCGCCGCCCATCCGGTGGTGGACCTGACCCTGTTCGCGCAGCGCAACTTCACTTCCGGCACCATCGCCCTGTCGGTCGCCTACGGCGTGTTCTTCGGCACCGTCGTGCTGCTGCCCCTGTGGCTGCAGAACACCATGGGCTACACAGCCACCTGGGCGGGCATCGCCTCGGCCCCGGTAGGCATCCTGGCCATCATCCTGTCGCCGGTGGTGGGCAAACTGCTGGCCCGCTACGACCCGCGCCCGATCGCCACCATCGCCTTCCTGATCTTCGCCTTGATCAGCTATATGCGCGCCCAGTTCAACACCAGCGTGGACCTGTACACGGTGATGCTGCCCACCTTCATCCAGGGGGCGGCCATGGCGACCTTCTTCATCCCGCTGACGACGATCTCCCTGTCGGGCCTGAGCCCCGACCGGATTCCCGCCGCCGCCGGCCTGTCGAACTTCTTCCGCCTGGTCTGCGGCGCCTTCGGAACCTCGATCACCACCACAATCTGGGACAATCGCGCCTCGCTGCACCACAGCCGCCTGACCGAAGTCGCCCGCCCCGGCGAGCCGGCTTTCGACCACATCATGGGCGGCCTGCAGAACCTGGGGGTGAGCCCGCAGCGCGGCGCAGGCATGCTGGACGGCGTCATCAACCAGCAGGCCTACACCATGTCGGCCACCGACATCTTCTATGCCTCGGCGCTGATCTTCCTGGTCCTCATCGGCCTGATCTGGCTGGCCCGGCCGAAGTCGGCGGCGCACGGTGGATCGGCGGCGGGCGGCGGCGCACATTGATTCCGCATCGAGCAGCATGCATGACGCAACGCGCTTTGCATACGCACAAAAATTTATGCTATAGTTTCGCTTCTTCGCAGTTCCCCGATAGCTCAGTCGGTAGAGCGACGGACTGTTAATCCGCAGGTCCCAGGTTCGAGCCCTGGTCGGGGAGCCAAGAAATTCAAGCACTTACGCCAATTCTTCGGAATTGGCGTTTTGCTTTTCCGTTTTTGCGTACCCCCTGTGTACCCATCGGGCTGCAACCACCCACTGCTCGCCATCGAAACGCGGCCGCCCCTTTTGGGCCGCCTGCATTTAACATCGCCAGCAGTTGCGCCGCCGCCAACCAGGCCGCCACCGCGCCACCCAAGCTCAGCACCGAGTCGGGCTCTTCCATTATCTCCCAGGTGTTCTCGGCAATAGAAAACCGCCTTTGCACCAGCCTCCCCTCTGACATACGCCACCACTATTTGTAATAATGGGCGGCACCATGCCGAGAAAAAATAACTAAAGGGAAGCAATGAATACACGGACTCTTGCATTGGTCGGACTGCTCAGCCTTGGCATTCAAGCCTGCAATATTGCGCAGGCGCAATACACACTCTCCAAGGAAGACGTCAAGAGTCTACGCGCCACCAATGGCGATTCCTCGCCCAACGGCGCCGCACGAGGTGCTCTGCAAGCACCTCAGGACAGGTCCGCACGAGATTCCGAATTCAGCGAAAAATTCAATAAAGCCCTATCGGACGCAAAGCGCAAAGAGCAAGAAGCACAGGCACAGTCGCTGCGCACTCAAATGCAAAATCAGGATATGCTCAACGGCAATGCACGCTCGCCACACCACAGCGATACTAGCGCGTCGAAAGGCCGTACCGAGATTCAGTTTGACAAAAGAGGCACTACCGCCTGCCACAAGACAGAGTCCGGGCAGACACGGTGTGAAACTCAAAACCGGTGGTAAAAAGGGCGGCGCCAAAAAGTCGCCCGCGAATCTCCCGACTCAGCGGGGCGCGAAAAGCAGCGATGGCTGCTGGGGGAGACAACTGGTTGCAGGGAAGGTACAAATACTTGTACCGCCGGCGCCTATCGCGGAAGATACAGAATCCTGCTTGATGGCAAACCCTGAAAACTGTATAAAAACACAGTTATCTACAGGAGCCATCGTCATGTACACCATCACCCTTCAAGACGCCCCTGCCGACCTGCCCGACCGCGTTCGGCAAGAAGCTGAACAGCGTTTCCGTCGGACGCTGGAACGCACCCTCGGCGGGCCGGAGCACACGCTGGCTGCCTATCGGGCCTGGACAGCGGCCGAGGATGCGGCGGAAAACGAAATGGCATCCGAAGACATGGCGCTGGCCAAACACTGGATCGCCGCGGCCGGCCGTGCCCGAAACGATGCATTCCAGAGCCTGGGCGAAACGGACGCCTGGTTCGAAATGCGGCTGGAGAAATGACCTCTGATCCATCCGAAACGGTGGGGCAGGCCCTGGACGCTCGCCCCGCCCCCACGCCGCGCCGATCAGAGGAACCGGTTTATTTCAGCATGAACCCATCAAAGAACCGGCTCAGTTCAGCATGGGCATCCAGCGGCAGGATAGTGGCGATGTGCTGGTCCGGGCGGACGACCACGATACAGCCATGCAGGCGGTCGATGCCTCGCTGTTCAAAGATGTCATGCGCCCCGTTCGTCTGGAAGACTTTTTCGTAATCGCGCAGGCCGTATTTTCCCTTTGCAGGCCAGAGAAAATCCGGCATGGCTTCAATCGCCAGATCCTGTTGCTGGAACACGGCAAAGACCTCGATCACCGCATCGACATCCGCCCCTGTCGGCGTGTATTTTTTCACCGGCGAGGTATCCGCACCCGCCAGGAACCCGACCAGCCTGGCCGATCCGGAACCCGCGTCCAGCGGGCTTTTCGCATCGCCGAAGATGAAAATACGCCAACGGCCATCCGCCTTGTTCAGGTGTCCCAGGTGCACCGGCCGGCCGTCCGCCACGCGCACGGCCTGGGCGGAATGAAAGCGCTGCCCGATCGGGAACCCGCTTGCCAGCGCCTGATTCTCATGTCCTGTACAGAGCCAGGACGCATCATAGCCAATCGAGGTACCGGCGATGAACCCATTCTGGCGGGCGATGAAATGTTCGATGTCGGCGGTGCCGGTTTTCACCGATGATGCATCTTTTTCAGCCTTTGGGCGCGTGGCGACCAGCGCCGACATTTCGCGGTCGGCGTTGATCAGCATGAAGGCCACTTTACGGCGTTCGGCCTCATAAGTCTGCAGCAGTTTCGGCTGCGATTTGCCCTGCAGCACCGCCGCCAGCTTCCAGCCCAGATTAAAGGTATCCGGCAGCGAAGTATTCAGGCCCCAGCCCCCTTTGGGGCTATGGGTATGGCAGGCATCACCGGCGACAAAGGCGCGCGGGATCAGGCTATCGGGACTGCCCGCCGGGGTGTCATCAAAACGTTCTGCAACGCGCTGCCCGACTTCATAGATCGACCACCAGGCGACCTCCTTGACCTCGAACTGATACGGACTCATGATCCGCCTGGCCCTGGCAATGAGGTCATCGACACTCAGATTCAACTGTGAAGCGCGCTGATCCTTGCCCAGCAGATCGAGTTCGACATACAGGCGCACCAGATAGCCGCCCTCACGCGGGACCAGCATCACCGCACCGTTGTCCTTCGACTGGATGAAGCTCTTGACCCGGATATCCGGGAAATTCGTCACCGGCAGCACATCCATCACGCCCCAGGCCTTGTTGGCCGAGTCGCCTTGCAACTCGATACCCAGGCTCTTGCGCACCGCACTGCGGGCGCCATCACATCCCACCACATAGCGGGCCCTGACAGTTTCGACCTGATTCGACTGACGGGCATCGTTACGCTCGAAGGTCGCCGTGATCGGATGCGCGCGCAGATCCTGAGTCAGATTCCGGTCGACCCCCAGCTCCAGCAAGCGGCGGTTGTAATGCGGGACCAGATGCGTGATGGAATGCGCCATGCCGTCGAGCAGAATATCGTGCAAGCGCGCCTGATTCACCACCCCGTGGATAAACTCGGACAGCCCCAGCCGCGCATCCGCCACCTTGTGCGCGCGCGTGATCTGCTGCGGATTCTGCACATCCGGCTCCCAGAAGGCATTCTGGTGCAGTTGATAGGCCTCCTTCACCACCAGTTCGCTGCTGTTGAAGGCCTCCATGATTTCCATGGTGCGGCACGAAATACCATCCGCCTGACCAAACAGCATCGGCCCGGACTTCTGCTCGACGATGCAGGTCCTGATATCGGCAAAACCTGCCAACTGCCTCGCCAACGCCAGGCCCGCCGGGCCACAGCCGACGATCAGGACATCGACCTCTTTGGGCAGATCGACCATCGGCGGCGGCGGAGCAGGCTCACGCGCCTCGTCGGGAACCTGGTAATTACCGGCCTTGAAACCGTTCAGGTGATACTGCATGAGCAAGTCCCTTCCATCTTAGTATATTGGTGGCACCATGATAGGAGCCCGGAGGGGGTCGTTGAATGCAGCTTTCGCCGTTAAGCTTGGACTTTTCGCAAGGCTTCCGGGGCAATCCCCCGTCTTGAAGAATAGTCACTCGGCGGCATGCCGACGTGGCGACGGAAAAAGCGCGAAAAATAAGCCGGGTCGCGAAAACCCAGTGTGAAGCATATCTGGTTGACTGACTGACCGCTGTGCAACAGCAGGCGCTTGGCCTCCTGCAACTGGCGCTCGAAGATCAGCTGCTTGGATGACATCCCCGCCAGGCGTCGACAGATCAGGTTGAGCCGCGCGGTGGTCAGGCCCAACTCGCCAGCATAGCGTTGCAATGGCCAGTGTTCGGTGTAGCGGGCCTCCACCAACTGATTGAAACGGTGAAACTGCAGCAGGTCATGGGCCGGCACGGGGCTGTCATGCTCAGCCCGGGCCACCAGGTGCAGCAGCTTGGCCAGGATCAGTCGCAACAGGGCCAGCAGATTGGCCTCGCGGCCATCGCGTTGACAGGCAAATTCGTCGGCCACTTGATCGAACAGCGGGCCCAGGTGCGCGGCAATGCGGGCAGCCTCGTCCTGCTGCTTGTCCAGACTGACGCACAGTGGCTGGTTCAGCCGGAGCGACAGGGCGACTTCGCTCTCGAACAGCTTCCATACCAATTGCTGCCGCACGGTGATGACCTGGCCTTCGCAGGCTGCATCAGTGACGAAGGCATGGGGAACGCCCGGCGGGGTAAAAAAACATAGCGGACCTTCCAGATGGTACTGAAGATCATCCAGATAGAGGTGGACATGGCCGTTGTGTATGTAATGAATCTGGAAAAAACGGTCATGGCGATGCACCGCGACGCTGCGACCGAAAAATTCGGAGAGGCGGTCATGCCCATCGTAGTGAAAGTCGGCGTCGGCATAGCGCTGATCGTAGACCTGACCAAGATCGAGGATCGGGATGCTGGCGAGGACCCGCCCGGGCGTGTCATATTTTTTGTAAACGGGACGGTTTGACATCGTTCAACCCCGGGCCTCAGTGAACCGTTTCATGTGCTTGGTCATCCCCGTCATGTCTCATTCCATGCTCCGCCCCACAGCGTACCGGAACATGTCCATCCCCGAACTCAGGCATCTTTTAACGCCTCAAAATACCCAATTTCAGTGATACCAAATGAGGCAATCGGACCGCTAAAATGCCTCTCCACTGGAATCCTCCAGTACCTCATCTTGCATTTTCATCCAGTCCACTTTCGAGAAAAAACCTCATGACCATGCTCCGCCTCGCACTCGCATCCGCCTTGCTTGCCAGCACCGCCTTCGCATCCGGCACCGCATCCGCCGCTGATCGCAAAGTCACGGTCATCAATAAAACCAAGACCGTGATGACAGAGTTTCATGCCTCCCGAGCGTCCACCAGCGATTGGGAAGAAGACATCCTGGGCTCCGACATGCTCAAGCCCGGTCAGTCCATCACGATCAATATCGACGATGGCACTGGCGCCTGCGTATATGACTTCAAGGGCACCTTCGACGACGGCGAAGAACTCGTGCAGAACAATGTCAACGTTTGCAAGGTCGGCGAGTTCTCGTTCACGGAATAACCCCCCGAAGTGCTCAACGTCCCCGCCAACGGTCCATCTGCCGCCGATCGCGCTTGGTGGGACGGCCTTCATCGAAATCCCGTGCAGGCTCAGGCGCCAGACGGCGCATTTCGGCCGCGTGCTCCCGCGCCGCCACGCTGTCGGGGGTTTCCTCGTACAGCCGCGCGGCCTGGGGCGCCGGTCCGCGCACCAGGCTGAGCGCGCGCACCCGGACCTGCAGCGGTGGCTGCCCCGTCCGGCGCACTTCAATCAAGTCTTCTACGCCGATCTCGCGGGCGGGCTTGGCAGTCTGGCCACCGACCAGCACCCGCCCAGCATCGATCTCGTGCGTCGCCAGGCTGCGGGTCTTGTAGAAACGGGCTGCCCACAGCCATTTGTCGAGTCGCATCCTGTCCATCACCTCTCCATCCCGCCTGTTCGCGGCGCGCCAATGGGACTATCGTGTCCAGAAAAGCGTACGGAACCCGCGCCCGCATCCGCTTGCAAGCATACTGGGAATTCCGAAGTCAGGAATGCCCCCCTCTACACCATCGGCCACTCAAACCGCGGCCTGGACGACTTCATCGCCCTGCTGACACAGGCCGGCATCCAGTGCCTGGCTGACATCCGCACCGCCCCGCGCGCCCAACCGGATCGCCGTTCAACCGGCCGTCAGCCTCGTAATCATCTGCATCCGGGCCGCCCGGGGCTCTCCGGACGGAGAACCGCGCCACGTCTTGCTCCACGCCTCACGTGCCCACGCGCCCGATGCAATGGAACATTACAAACGACGGAAACCCGGGAAGAACTTCCACTGCACCCGGCGTTCTGAGCATCAGGTGGTCCGCCACCGCCCAGACACAAGGGTGTCGGGGCATTCACTGGAGTTGATGTCATGACGACCCGTTCCCGCTTTGCCTTCCTGGTTGCCTGCTCGGCCGCCGTCCTCGGTCTCACCACGGCGTCCGCCTTCGCCGCAGATGCGCCCGCCGGACAACCCGCCGCGCAATCGAGCACGCAGGCCGCCCCGCACCATGCCAACAAGAAAATGTCCGCTCATCACGCCAAGGCGAAAAAGAGCCACGCCCCCATGAAGGACATGAAGGCTCAACACGCCAAGGCGCCGAAAACCCCTGCCTGACCAGCGCACGATCGGGATGAGCCGGGGCACGGGATAGTCCCTGCGGACTATTCCGTGCCTGACGAACCCGAGCAGCCTGCAGGCTGCGAGGTGGGCACAAATCGACGCCCCCAAAAGTCATCAGACGCCGCAGACGATACCTGCGGCGTTTTTTGTTTTTCATTCATCATTCATACTTCCGTACGGGGACTTCCGATACACTGGGTTCCTTTTCAGCTTCCTACCCGCTCACTGCATGCACCCGCACCGCCACGCCCTGCACAACGAGCTGCACGCCCGCCCCTCGATGTATTTCGACGCGCCGGCCCAGGTCTTTCACCTGGCGTTCCTCGACGAGCACGAAGCGGCGGAAACCATCGTTCGCTCGCTATGCGACCGACACGTCGCGCTGGCCGATCCCGCCCTGCCCCAGGGCGAATTCCCGGTGGGCGACGCGCGGCTGAAATGGGAGCGCCACACCGAATTCCTGACCCTGACTCTGGTGATGCCCGGCGCCCAGCCCACATCCTGGGCCGCCCTGCCGCCCGTGCTGGCCGCGGTCGCCGAGACCCACAGCGCCCTGCTGATCAACGCCGCCCAGGTCTGCGTGGAATCCGAGGCCACCTGGCGTGAATCAATCGACGACTACGGCTTCAAGGACCCCGTCGGCTCCAATCTGGACGACGGCAAGGCCACCGTCTGGAGCGATCTGCGTCTGAACGGCAACGGGCTGAATCGCATGCTGGTGCTCAACCGGCAGTTCGACAGCCGGCGCCTGGGCCGCATGGTGCGCCGCCTGCTCGAGGTCGAAACCTACCGCTTGATGGCATCCCTGACCCTGCCTGTCGCCCGCGATCTGGGTAGCGAGCTGCGCCAGTACGAACAGGAACTGGCCACCTTGTCCGACGCCAACGCCCGCGCCGAGCCCCAGGACATCAAGGCGCTGCTGAAGCGCATCACCCGCCTGTCGGCCCGGATCACCCAGACCAGCGCGCGCACGCGGCTGCGCTTCAGCGCCACCGAGGCCTATGCCGAACTGGTGTTCGAACGCATCGCGGAACTGCACGAAAGCCGTACCGGCGACTGCCAGCAACTGGGCACCTTCATCGCCCAGCGCTTCCGCCCCACGGTGCGCTACTGTGCCTCCACCGACCAGCGCCTGAGCCGCATCGGCAGTGCCGTATCTCACCTGAGCAATCTGTTGCAGGCCCGCGTCCAGGTCGAAATGGAGGAACAGAACAGCCAGATCCTGCAAAGCCTCAGCACCCGGGCCGACACCCAGATCAAGATCCAGAAAGCGGTGGAAGGCCTGTCCATCATCGCCATCAGTTATTATCTGTTCAGCCTGTTCAAACTGCTGTATCAGGGCGTCCTCACGCTGGGATTCGAGCTGCCGCCCCGCGCGGCCCTGCTGGCCGGCACACCGCTGGCAGCGCTGATCATCGGCATCATCGCCTACCGCATCCACAACGCCCGGCGCCACTGACGCCCTCCGACACACGGCCCAACCATGCCCACCCTGCACTTTCGCAGTTTCCTGCTGCTGCTGACCGCCGTCTCGATCGCCTTCATCAGCATCCTGCTGCCCTTTTACGCGGCGATTTTCTGGGGCGGCGTGCTGGCGGTGATCTTCAGCCCCCTGTACCGGCGCCTGCTGCGCCTCCTGGGCGGGCGCAGCCCCAGCCTGGCTGCCTTTCTGACGCTGCTGTGCATCACCCTGATCGTGATTCTGCCGATGCTGTTCATCACCGCCTCGCTGGCCAACGAGGTCGCGGGGCTGTACACCCGCATCAATTCCGGCCAGTTGAATCTGGGCGGCTATTACGAGCAGATCGTCGGCGCCCTGCCGCCCTCCGTGCATAGCTGGCTGGATTCCTTCGGCCTGGGCGACCTGCTCAGCATCCGGGAAAAACTCTCCGACGGCGCCCTGCAGGCCAGCCAGTTCCTGGCCAAACAGGCCGTCAACGTCGGCCAGAACACCTTCCAGTTCGTGGTCGGCCTGGGCATCATGCTGTACCTGCTGTTCTTCCTGCTGCGCGACGGAGCCGACATGGTGCCTAAACTCAAGCGCCTGATTCCGCTGGAGGATTCGCACCGCCAAGGGCTGTTCCAGAAGTTTGCCACCGTGGTGCGCGCCACCGTCAAGGGCAACATCGTCATCGCCGCCACCCAAGGCCTGCTGGGCGGCCTGATGTTCGCCTTCCTGGGCATTCAAGGCTCCCTGTTCTGGGGGGTGATGATGGCTTTCCTGTCCCTGCTCCCGGCCGTGGGCGCCTCGTTGATCTGGGTGCCGGTCGCCATCTACTTCCTGGTCACCGGGGCTATGTGGCAGGGCATCGTCCTGATCCTGTTCGGCGTGCTGGTCATCGGCCTGCTGGACAATCTGCTGCGCCCCATCCTGGTCGGCAAGGACACCAAGCTGCCCGACTACGTGGTGCTGATCTCCACCCTGGGGGGCCTGTCGGTGTTCGGCCTGAACGGCTTTGTCATCGGCCCGCTGTTCGCCGCCCTGTGCATGGCCTGCTGGGATCTGTTCCCCGACGCGGTCGCCCAGCACCAGCAGGGGCTGCAGCGCGAGATCAAGTCCACAGAATCATCAGATTGACCACCAGCGCCGCCCCCCAGATGACCGAGCGCACGGTCCCGCGCCCCAGGACGTAGGCCAGGACGAACAGCACCCGCAGGGCCACCCAGGTCCCCATCAATCCGGCCAGCCGCTCCGGCTGCGCACCGGCATGCAGGGCATAGAGCACGGCCGCATAGAAAAACGGCAGGCCCTCGAACAGATTGGCCTGCGCCGCGTTGGCGCGCGCCCGCCAGCCCTGCTGGGCGGCCAGCCAGGGGCGCGGATCATCATTGTCGAACCGCCGCCCTCCAGCCTTGGCCGCCAGCGCGGCCCCATACGGCAGCACGGCAGCCGCCACCATCAATCCCTGAACCCAGCTCATTGCGACCTCGTCTGCTGAACACTCGATGTGCGTATTATGACGGCGTCCGGCGCCGGCATGGCACGGCTGCGGCGCACTCCAAATCCGAAAAAATTCATGTACAATGGCTGGCTTTGGTGATGGGCATGAATGTGCTTCATCGCCAGATCGGCAGGATGTTTTCACATTCGCCGTCGCCGGTGTAGCTCAGTTGGTAGAGCAGCGCATTCGTAATGCGAAGGTCGAGGGTTCGACTCCTTTCACCGGCACCACTGCATTCAAACAAAAACGCCAGCCCTTGCGGTTGGCGTTTTTGTTTTTGTGATGACCGCAAGCGATCTGCCCCCTATAGCCCGGCCCCCACCCTCGAATCCGGTAACATGGACCGCATTGTCCACCCCGGGTCAGGCATGCCGACTGAATCTTTCGTTCCCGTGATCGAATCCTTGCTGGATACCGATCTATATAAATTCACGATGTGGCAGGCCATGCTGCACCGGCATCCGGCCGCGCAGGCCGAATACCGCTTCATCTGCCGCGAACGCCCCCTGCATCCCCTGGCGGAACTGGCCCCGGAAATCGAGCGACAGCTCGACCACCTGTGCACTCTGCGCTTCCGGCCGGAAGAACTGAGCTACCTGCGCGGACTGCGCTACATCAAGTCCGATTTCGTCGACTTCCTGTCGCTGTTCCACTTCCAGCGCCATTTCATCCAGGTCTCGACCCAAGGTGACGCGCTGGAGATCGTGGCACGCGGCCCGCAAGTCCACGTCATGGCCTTCGAGGTCTTCGTCCTGGCCATCGTCAACGAACTGTATTTCCGTCGCTACCAGACCCCGGACGTGCTGGCGGAGGGTCGCCGCCGGTTGCAGGACAAGATCGCCCTGCTGCGGGACTTCAGCCGCGAACCCGCGCGGCGCTTTCCCCTGCAGATCTCGGATTTCGGCCTGCGTCGGCGGTTTTCCCGCGCCTGGCAGGAAGAAGTCCTGCGCGGGCTGCGCCAGGACGTACCGCAGTACGTGACCGGAACCTCGAACGTGCATCTGGCCCGTACCCATGATGTGACGCCGGTGGGCACCATGGCGCACGAATACCTGCAGTCTTATCAGGCTTTCGGCAAGGTCCGGCTGCGCGACTTCCAGCGCGCGGCGCTGGAAGACTGGGTGCAGGAATACCGGGGAGACCTGGGGATCGCCCTGACCGATGTGGTGGGCATGGACGCCTTTCTGGCGGATTTCGATCTGTATTTTGCCAAGCTGTTCGACGGGCTGCGCCACGATTCGGGCGATCCTGTCGCCTGGGGCGAACAGGCGATCGACCATTACCGGTCGCTGCGCGTCGATCCGGCCAGCAAGCGTTTCGTGTTTTCGGACGGGCTGGACCTGCCGCGCGCGCTGGGCCTGTACCGCCACTTCGCCGATCGTGTGCAGCCCGCCTTCGGCATCGGCACCAATCTGACCAACGATCTGGGCCCCCGGCCGCTGAACATCGTCATGAAGCTGTTCGAATGCAACGGCATGCCGACTGCCAAACTGCCCGACAGCCCCGGCAAGGTCCATTGCACCGACGAGACCTTTCTGGCCTATCTGCGCCAGGTGTTCGGCCGGTCTGTCTGAAATCAGGCCGTCCCGCCCACCGTCAGTCCATCGATGCGCAGGGTCGGCATGCCGACCCCGACGGGCACGCTCTGGCCCTCTTTGCCGCAGGTGCCTACCCCGGAATCCAGGGCCAGATCGTCGCCGATCATGGCGATGCGGCCCATGGCCTCGGGGCCGCTGCCGATCAGCGTGGCCCCCTTGACGGGATGGGTGACGCGGCCGTTCTCGATCAGGTAGGCCTCGGACGCCGAGAACACGAACTTGCCGCTGGTGATGTCCACCTGGCCGCCGCCAAAATTGACGGCATACAGACCACGGTCCACCGAGGCAATGATGTCCTTGGGATTGTCTTTGCCGGCCAGCATGTAGGTGTTGGTCATGCGCGGCATGGGCAGGTGCGCGTAGGATTCGCGCCGCCCGTTGCCGGTGGGGGCTTGCTTCATCAGGCGGGCGTTCATGGAATCCTGCATGTAGCCGCGCAGGATGCCGTCCTCGATCAGGACGTTGCGCTGGGTGGGATGGCCCTCGTCGTCCACGTTCAGGGAACCGCGCCGATCCGCCAGCGTGCCGTCGTCCACTACTGTGACACCGCGTGAAGCGACACGTTCACCGATCCGGCCGGAAAACACGCTGGAACCCTTGCGGTTGAAGTCGCCTTCCAGACCGTGGCCGACCGCCTCGTGCAGCAGGATGCCGGGCCAGCCGGAACCCAGCACCACCGTCATCTGGCCCGCCGGTGCCGGCCGGGCTTCGAGATTGACGCGGGCTTCGTGCACAGCGCGCTCGACGTAGCCGCGCAGGACCTCGTCGGTGAAATAGGCCAGTCCGGTGCGCCCGCCCCCGCCGCCGTGGCCCATTTCCCGCCGTCCTTTGCGTTCGGCAATGACCGTCAAGGACAGGCGTACCAGAGGGCGCACGTCGGCCACCAGCCGGCCGTCGCTGCCGGCCACCATGATCACGTCATATTCGGCCGCCAGGCCGGCCATGACCTGGATGATTTCCGGATCGGCGGCGCGCGCCATGCGTTCGACCCGCTCCAGCAGAGCCACCTTGTCCGGGGCGGACAGCGAATCCACGGGATTGACGGCCGGATACAGATGATGGGGTGTCTCCAGGCCCCCATCGACGCGCGTCCGGCCCGCGCCCTGACGCGCGATGGTGCGCACTGCCCGTGCCGAGGACATCAGGGCATCCGGCGACAGGCTGTCTGAATAGGCAAAAGCGGTTTTCTCGCCGCTGACGGCACGCACGCCCACACCCTGGTCGATGGAAAAACTGCCAGTCTTGACGATGCCTTCTTCCAGGCTCCAGCCTTCGGAGCAGCTATATTGAAAATACAGGTCGGCATAATCGACCCGATGGCTGTGAATATCCGACAGCGCGCGCGCCAGATGGGATTCGTCCAGCCCCCAGGGTTCCAGCAGCAGCGTCCGGGCGGTATTCAGGGCATCCAGGCCCGGTTCAACTAGTTTCATCTGACACCATTCATCATCAATCATCAGGACGCGCCCATGCGCGGCCTTTGCTTTATTTCTTTTCAAAGCACCCGATGGCGCAGCGCCGGCAGGGACTCCCGTACCGCCGCCAATCGGTCAGCCTCCAGCACGCCGGCAGCCACGCCAGGGCCTTCGGGCAGACAATCCAGGATTTCACCCCAGGGATCGATCAGCATCGAATGCCCCCAGGTACGCCGGCCATTGGCATGTGTGCCGCCCTGGGCGCTGGCCAGCACATAACACTGGTTTTCGATGGCCCGCGCGCGCAGCAGGACTTCCCAGTGTACCGAACCCGTGGTCCAGGTAAAAGCGGCCGGCAGCACCATCAGTCGCACGTCCCCCTGTGCCCGAAAAAATTCGGGAAAGCGCAGGTCATAGCAAATCCCCAATGCCGTGCGCCCAAACGGCGTATCGAATACCTGAGGTGATTCATCTCCGGGACGAATGGCCCGTGATTCGTCATAGGATTCCTGTCCGCGCTGAAAACTGAATAGATGGATCTTGTCATACCGGGCGCAGACCTGGCCTTGCGGGTCATAAACCAGGCAGGTGTTATACACCCGGCCCTCATCCGGACTGTGCATGGGCAGCGTGCCCCCCACCAGCCAGATACCGTGGCGCCGCG
Source organism: Castellaniella sp. (assembly GCF_049650445.1). Classification (GTDB taxonomy): domain Bacteria; phylum Pseudomonadota; class Gammaproteobacteria; order Burkholderiales; family Burkholderiaceae_B; genus Castellaniella. The sequence continues at coordinate 47,286 of NZ_JBASAD010000015.1, forward strand.
CCTGATCCGCAAGAAACGCCTGAATCGGCCCATCACCCGGTGTTTCAGCCAGCGGCAGTTTATCCGTGTCGTGCCGCCCCATGAAACAAAAGTATTCAGGCAGCGCCACCAGCGTCGCGCCACCGGAAACCGCGTGTCCGATTCCCCTGGCCGCCTGCTCCAGATTATCTTCGACCTCCATTCCCGATACCATCTGCACCGCTGCGACTCGCATTGAATGGTCCTGCCCGTTCATGAATACTCCCGATTATCGAATGAATTTCGCGACCCGGTCACAGTTCGAAATGACGGATATTGCGCACAGCCCATGAAATACGTTTAAAATCACTCGCTGGCATTCGAGTACAAACCATTTTTAATCCAGCCACCATATCGATTCTCTCAAATGGAGCCATGATGACCCGTACCAGCTATAACACTGAAAAATCCCGTCTCGAAAAAGAAATGGCCAAGCTCCAGAAAAAGATCCAGACGCTGCACGCCAAACAGCGCAAGCCCAAGATCACCGAGATCGTGCGCGCCATGCGCCAATATGACATCACCCCCGAAGAAATCGCCGCTGCCTTCGGCCGCAAGCCGGCTGGACGTGCTCCCGGCGCAGCCCCGCGCAAGGCCAGCACGGCGGCCAAACGCGTGATCGCCCCGAAATACCGCCATCCCGAAACCCAGGCCACCTGGACGGGCCGCGGCAAGGCCCCGCGCTGGATTACCGACGCAGAAGCCGCCGGCACCCCGCGCGATTCCTTCCTGATCGCTGCCGAATCCGCCTGAGCGGTTTCACTCGACAGGATAACGCACCTCGACCACCTGGCCATTGCGGCCAGGGAAACGGTCGAACAGGGCGCGCGCCAGATACGGCATGGCCGCGCCCAATTGATCCTGCCGGCTGGACGCCACCGCCGTGGCGCGATAGACCTCGCGCCCCTGCTGCGTCCGGTCGTCGATCCGCACGGATAAGGTCAGGCGATATACGTCCACCGCGACGGTTTGAATCGCCGGCCCCATCCCCCAGCCCCAGCGGGGATGATGAAAACCGGCATACGGTCCGTAAAATCCGGGATACATATACGGATCGACGAATTCCTGGCGCCATTCACGCTCAAGCGGACTGTCGTATTCCATATGCACCGTGAAACGGGCCGCACCTGCCGATTGGGCTTCTACCAGTCCCGTCGGCCCCAGCGCGGCGCGCACCGTATCGGCATACGTCTGAAACTGCAGATTATTGCGCTGCTGTTCGCCGGGCTCGATCCAATAGGTCGCTCCCTGGGTATTTTCCGGCCATTGCTGATACCGCGTGACCTGCGCGGAAAACACCGACGCGCATCCCCCCAGCATCATTGCCAGGCATAATCCGGCAAACCACCGGCCCCACCCGCGTCTCATCGCTGCCGCATCCATTCCACTGCCCTTCATGTAGATCCCATCCTGATTCCAGAAGCCCGGGTCGGAGCATCATGATGCTTCAAGTCATGATGCGTCTTCGTCTTCCATTCACATTCTTCAATCATAGGCGCAGCCGCGCTGCGCGAACAGCCAGCCGTTGCACCCCGATACAGCCCCCACCGCGAACCGGCACAAGCGGCGGCGCCGACTACAATGGCGAGGACGCGAGAACCGCTTTTCGGATACAGACTCATGCGCACGGACACGGCCCCCACCATCTTTCGCCAGGATTACACCCCCTATCCCTACCGGCTGCCCCAGGTCCGGCTGGAATTCGACCTGGCGGCGAAATCCACCCGGGTGCGTTCCGAACTGCGCTTCGAGCCGGCGCCGGACACTGCGCCGGGCACTCCGCTGGTGCTGCATGGCGAAGACCTGGAACTGGTCGAAGTCCGCCTCGACGGCCGGCCGCTGGCCGCCGACGAATACCAGTTGACGGATGACACGCTCAGCCTGATCCCGCCGGGGCATGGCAAGCCCTTCACCATCGGCATCGTCAGCCTGTGCCGGCCGGCGGACAATACCAGCCTGATGGGTCTGTACGTCTCGGGCGACAATCTTTTCACTCAGTGCGAAGCCCAAGGGTTCCGCCGCATCACCTGGTTCCCGGACCGGCCTGACGTGATGGCGCGCTTCGAGGTGCTGCTGCGCGCCGATCCGGCAGCCTACCCGCTGCTGCTGTCCAACGGCAACCTGATCGAGCAGGCCGGCCTGCCGGACGGCCGCCATCAGGCCCTGTGGCGAGACCCTCATCCCAAGCCCAGTTATCTGTTCGCCCTGGTCGCCGGTGATTTCGATTGCATCGAACGCACCGTGACCACCCAAGGCGGCCGCGAAGCGCTGCTGCAAGTCTATAGCGACAAGGGCTGCCGGGAACAGACCCGCTGGGCGCTGGATTGCCTGGAAAACGCCCTGCGATGGGACGAGCGGCGCTTCGGTCTGGAACTGGATCTGGACCGCTTCATGGTCGTGGCAGCGCGCGACTTCAATATGGGCGCCATGGAAAACAAAGGCCTGAATGTCTTCAACGCCGCCTACGTCCTGGCCGATCCCGATACCGCCACGGACGCCGCCTATCGTGGCATCGAGGCCGTGATCGGCCATGAATACTTCCATAACTGGACCGGCAACCGCGTCACCTGCCGCGACTGGTTCCAGTTGTCCCTGAAAGAGGGCCTGACGGTCTTTCGCGACCAGGAGTTTTCCGCCGACATGCTGGCCAACGGCCTGCCGCCCGCCGAAGCCGCCAGCGCCCGGGCGGTCAAGCGCATCGACGACGTCCACACCCTGCGACTGGCCCAGTTCCCCGAGGACGCCGGCCCCATGGCCCACCCCATCCGGCCGGACAGCTACCAGGAAATCGGCAACTTCTACACCGCCACGGTCTATGAAAAAGGCGCGGAAGTCATCCGCATGCAGCACACCCTGCTGGGAGAAGCGGGATTCCGCGCCGGCATGGACGAATACTTCCGCCGCCACGACGGCCAGGCAGTGACCTGCGACGCCTTTGTCGATGCCATGGAATCCGTCTACACCCAACAGCATCCGGGCCAGGACTTTGCCGTCTTCAGGCGCTGGTATGCCCAGGCCGGCACCCCGCGCGTCCGGGTGCGCTCGGATTACGACGCCGCCGCCCGCACCTGCCGCATCACGCTGGAACAACACTGCGCGCCCGCAGGCCTGGAGACCCGGCAATCCTCTCCGATCGAAAAACCACCCCTGCACATCCCGGTGGCACTGGGCCTGATCGACGCGGACGGCCGGCCTATGCCTATTCAGTGGGAAGGCAAGCCTCGCGACACCATCCTCCTGGAACTGCGCGAAGCCCGCCAGACCTGGACCTTGAAGGACATTCCGCGCGCGCCCATCCTGTCGCTGCTGCGCGATTTCTCCGCGCCCGTCATCCTGGACACCGAGCGCACGACGAACGATCTGGCCCTGCTGGCACGCCACGACCCGGACCCGTTCGCCCGCTGGGACGCCGTCCAGGAAACCGCCCACCGCCACCTCCAGGCCTGCATGCGGGCCGATCGCGACGGCGGCGCGCAACCGGCACCGGACACGCTGCTGGACATCTGGCGCGCCGCACTCAATGACCAGGCCCTGTCACCCGCCTACCGGGCGCGGCTGCTGACCCTGCCTGCTGTGCGCGAGGTCATCGACCGCAGCGAACCCATGGACCCGCGCGCCGCCGTGGCGGCCTGGACCGGGACCCGGCAGGCGCTGGGCGCGCAACTCGCCGCAGCCTGGCGCACCACCTACGACACGCTGGCCGACGACGGCCGCCCCTATTCACCGGATCCGGTTTCGTCCGGGCGCCGCGCGCTGCGCAACCTGGCCCTGGACTATCTGCTGGCCGGACAGGTGACAGACGCCGTCACGCTGGCCCTGGCGCAATACGGCCAGGCCCGCAACATGACCGAAAGCCTGGGCGCGCTCAGCGCCTTGCTGCAACACGCCCCGCAGGCGGCCGCCGAGCCGCTGGCCGGCTTCCACGCCCGCTGGCGCGACGACCCTCTGGTGCTGGATCGCTGGTTCGGCGCCCAGGCCAGCGCGCCGGGTTGCACGGTGGCCGGTGTACGCGCCCTGATGGCCCTGCCGGACTTCTCGCTGCGCAATCCCAACCGCGCCCGCGCCGTCGTGTTCCGCTTCTGCCTGGACAACCCCGGCAATCTGCACACCCCCGAAGGCTACGACTTCTGGGCCGAACAGGTGCTGGCGCTCGACGCCCTGAACCCGGAAGTCGCCGCGCGCCTGTCACGCGCCTTCGACAACTGGGCGCGCCACGAGCCCGTCGCCCGCGCCGGCATGCAGGCCGCCTTGCAGCGCGTGCTGGATGCGCCCGACCTGTCGCGCAATGTCCGGGAGATCGTCTCCAAGGCGTTGGGATGAGGCGGGACATGGGACAGTCCACTGCGGACTGTCCCATGTCAGACGAATCGAAGCGGCCTGCAGGCCGCGACCTGGGCGCAGACGGCCCGACATCCATACCGTATTTACTTTTCTTTTCAGGGAACTCACGTGAAATACAAGACCTTGACTCAGTACCTGGTCGAACAGCAGCGCCAGCACAAGGCCGTTTCGGCCGAAGTCCGCCTGCTGATCGAAACCGTCTCGCGCGCCTGCAAGGCGATCAGCCACGCCGTCAGCAAGGGGGCGCTGGGCGGCGTGCTCGGCAGCCTGGGCACGGAAAATGTCCAGGGCGAGGTGCAGAAAAAGCTCGACGTACTGTCGAACGAAATCCTGCTGGAAGCCAATGAATGGGGCGGCAACCTGGCGGCCATGGCCTCCGAGGAAATGCAGACCATCCACCGCATCCCCAACCATTACCCCAAGGGCCAGAACCTGCTGCTGTTCGATCCCCTGGACGGTTCCTCGAACATCGACGTGAACGTGTCCATCGGCACGATATTTTCCGTGCTGCAGGCCCCCGCCGAGGCCGCCGGCCGCGAAATCGCCGAAGAAGACTTCCTGCAGCCCGGCACCCGCCAGGTCGCCGCCGGTTACGCCATCTACGGCCCGCAGACCATGCTGGTGCTGACCGTGGGCGCCGGCGTCATGGGCTTCACACTGGACCGCGAAATGGGGTCCTGGCTGCTGACGCACGAAAACATCCGCCTGCCCGAACAGACGGCGGAATTCGCCATCAACATGTCCAATATGCGGCACTGGGAAGCGCCCGTGCGCCGCTACATCGACGAGTGCCTGCAAGGCGAGACCGGCCCCCTGGGCAAGAACTACAACATGCGCTGGATCGCGTCCATGGTGGCCGACGTGCACCGCATCCTGACGCGCGGCGGGATCTTCATGTACCCGCGCGACGCCCGCGCTTCCGGGCGCAAGGGCAAGCTGCGCCTGATGTACGAAGCCAACCCCATGAGCTTCCTGGTCGAGCAGGCGGGCGGGTGCGCCATCGACGGCGCCGGCCGCATCCTGGACATCCAGCCCGACGCCCTGCACCAGCGCGTCGGCGTCATCCTGGGTTCACGCGAGGAAGTCGAACGCCTGCAGCGCTATCACCAGGAAGCCTGATCAGTCCAGGGTCAGCACCGTCGCGCCCGTCGTGCCGCGCGCATTCAGCGCCTCGTGCGCCCGCGCGGCGTCCGCCAGGGCGAAGCGCTGGCCGATGACGATATCCAGCTTGCCGGCCGTCACCAGTTCGAACAGTTCGTCGGCGGCGGCCTGCATGGCCTGGGCGGTGGGCACGTGGGTGGCGAGCGTCGGCCGGGTGACGTACAGCGAGCCCTTGGCCGCCAGCACGCCCAGGTTCACCCCCTCGACCGGCCCGGACGCGTTGCCGAAGCTGACCATCAGGCCGCGCGGCTGCAGACAGTCGAGCGAGATTTCCCACGTGCTCTTGCCCACGCCGTCATAGACCACCGGGACCTTGCGGCCCCCGGTCAGTTCCTTGACCCGCGCGACGATGTCCTCCCGGCTGGAGTCGATCACTTCCCAGGCGCCGTGGCGGCGCGCCAGCGCCGCCTTTTCCGGGGTGGAGGCGGTGCCGATCAGGCGCACACCCAGCGCCCTGGCCCACTGGCAGGCGATCAGCCCGACGCCGCCCGCGGCGGCATGGAACAGGATCGTCTCGTTGCCTTGCAGCCGATAGGTCTGGCGGAACAGATACTGCACCGTCAGGCCCTTGAGCATCAGCGCGGCGGCCTGCTCGAAACTGACGCCGTCGGGTATGCGCACGACCCGGTCGGCAGGTACGTTGCGCAGGTTCGCATAGGCGCCGATCGGGCTTTGCCCGTAGGCCACCCGGTCGCCCACGCGCAGGTGGCGCACCTCGGCCCCTGTCGACTCGACCACGCCGGCGGCCTCGAACCCCAGGCCGTGCGGCAGCGGGTTAGGATACAGCCCCGTGCGACAATAGATGTCGATGAAATTCAGGCCGATCGCCTTCTGGCGAATACGGACCTCGTGCGGCGCGGGCGGCGGGACGTCGATTTCTTCCAGCCGCATCAGTTCAGGCCCGCCATGCCCATGGATCCGGATGACCCGGGCTCTTTCCAGTTTTTCCACGATGGACTCCCATGGCCCTCGCCGGGCCTGACCGTTCGACACCGAATCAGACTAGCATGAATTCCCGCCAAGCCACGACGGCCATCCACCTCACCGCCGTCCTGTTCGGGCTGACCGGTATTTTCGGCGAACTGATCCAGGCCAGTGCCGTCCTGATCACGGCAGGCCGTGCCGCATTCGCCGCGGCGACCCTGCTGCTGTCCATGATCCGCGCCGGCCACCGGCCTGTGTGGCCCAACCGCCACGCCCTGCCTGTGCTGCTGGCTGCGGGCGTGCTGCTGGCAGTCCACTGGACGACCTTCTTCGTCGCCGTGAAAGTCGGCGGCATCGCCATCGCCACCCTGGGCTTTGCCAGCTTTCCCGCCTTCATCATCCTGCTCGAGGGTTTCCTGTTCAAGGAACGCACCCAGGCGTACGAATGGGTCGTGGTCGGGCTGGTCACCGCAGGCCTGGTGCTGGTCACACCATCCTTCGATTCCAGCGCGGCCACCGTCGGCCTGGGTTGGGCGTTGGCCTCGGGCCTGTCCTTCGCCCTGTTCACCCTGTCCAACCGCAAGGCCGTCGGCTTGTTGCCGGCCCGCGAACTGGCCTGCTGGGAAAACGGCATCGTCGCCCTGCTGACCCTGCCCTGGTGCCTGACGGAATTTGCGGGGCTGCGCCCCCTGGACTGGCTCTGGCTGTCCATCCTGGGCGTCTTTTGCACCGCCCTGGCCCACGCCTTGATGGTCACCAGTCTGACGCATCTGAAGGCGCGCACCGCCGGCATCGTGATCGCCCTGGAACCGGTCTACGCCATCCTGTTCGCGGCCCTCCTGTTCGCACAATATCCATCGGCGCGCGCACTGGCGGGCGGCGCCCTCATCATCGGGGCGATCGTCTGGGCAGGCCTGCAACGCAACACCGCAGACTGATTCGGCCCGAGAGGTTAAAATCGAAGGTTCTTTGAACGCATCCTCTTTGAACTCGAACCAACATGGCCGGACACAGCAAATGGGCAAACATCCAGCACCGCAAAGGGCGTCAGGACGCCAAGCGCGGCAAGCTCTGGACCAAGATCATCCGTGAAATCACCGTGGCCGCCCGTGCCGGCGGCCCCGATCCGGATGCCAACCCCGCCCTGCGCCTGGCCTGGGACAAGGCCATGGCCGCCAACATGCCCAAGGACAACGTCCTGCGCGCCATCCAGCGCGGGGCCGGCACCGACGACGGCGCCAACTACGAAGAAATCCGCTACGAAGGCTACGGCATCGGCGGTGCGGCCCTGATCATCGACTGCATGACCGACAATCGCCAGCGCACCGTGTCCGAAGTCCGCCACACGCTCGCCAAGCACGGCGGCAATCTGGGCCAGGACGGCAGCGTGGTCTTCATGTTCAAGCACTGCGGCCAGTTCATCTTCGCTCCGGGCACCTCCGAAGAACAGGTCATGGACCTGGCCCTGGACAATGGCGCCGACGACGTCCAGTCCGACGAAGAAGGCGTGATCGAAGTCACCTGCGAACCCGGCGACTACGCCGCCCTGAAACAGGCCTTCGACGCCGCGGGCCTGCAGGCCGAGATCCACGGCGTCGTCATGAAAGCCCTGTCCAAGGTCGAGCTGGCTGGCGAAGATGCCGAGCGGATGCAAAAGATCATCGATCTCCTGGAAGACCTGGACGACGTCCAGGAGGTCTACACCACCGCCATCCTGGACGAAGCCGAATGAAACTGCTCGTCATCGGCTCCGGCGGCCGCGAACATGCCCTGGCCTGGCGTTTGTCCCAGTCTCCCCGGGTGCACAAAGTCTACGTGGCGCCGGGCAACGGCGGCACCGACCGTGCGCCAACCCTTGAAAACCTGCCGCTGCAGGACATCGACGCCCTGATCGAGTTCGCCCGTCAGGAAAAGATCGCCTTCACTGTCGTCGGCCCCGAGGCACCGCTGGCCGCCGGCATCGTAGATGCCTTCCGCGCCGCCGGACTGCGCATCTTCGGCCCCACCCGGACCGCCGCGCAGCTCGAAAGCTCGAAGGACTACGCCAAGGCCTTCATGGTGCGCCACGCCATCCCCACCGCAGCCTACGGCACCTTCACCGACCCCGACGAGGCCCGCGCCTACATCCGCGCCCAGGGCGCGCCCATCGTCGTCAAGGCCGACGGTCTGGCCGCCGGCAAGGGCGTGGTCGTGGCCCTGGACCTGGACGAGGCCCTGGCCGCCGTCGACCACATGCTGGGCGAACACGGCGCCTTCGGCGCGGCCGGCGCCCGCGTGGTGATCGAAGAATTCCTCGACGGCGAAGAAGCCAGCTTCATCGTCATGTGCGACGGCCAGCACGTCCTGCCACTAGCCACCAGCCAGGACCACAAGCGCCTGCTCGACGGCGACGCGGGCCCCAACACCGGCGGCATGGGCGCCTACTCGCCCGCCCCCATCGTCACCCCCGCCCTGCACAACCGCATCATGCGCGAAATCATTCAGCCGACAATGCAGGGCATGGCGCACGACGGCATCCCCTACACCGGCTTTCTGTACGCCGGCCTGATGATCGGCCCGGGCCCCGACGCCAGCCGCAGCCTGAAGGTCCTGGAATTCAACTGTCGCCTGGGCGATCCGGAAACCCAGCCCATCATGCTGCGCGTGAAAAGTGATTTTTCCGAAACCCTGGAACACGCCCTGGACGGTACGCTGGACCAGGCCGAGATCGACTGGGACCGGCGCACCGCCGTGGGCGTGGTGCTTGCCGCAGCCGGCTACCCGGATGCCCCCCGCAAGGGCGACCCGATCACGTCACTGGCACCGGATACCGCCGATTGCATCACGTTTCACGCCGGCACCACGACCGATGGCGGTCCGCTGCGCACCAGCGGCGGACGGGTGCTGTGCGTCACCGCGCTGGCCGATTCCATCCGCCGCGCCCAGCAGACCGCCTACGACGCCGTCAACCAGACCCAATTCGAAGGCCGTCAGTTCCGCCGCGACATCGGCTGGCGTGCCCTGGCCGCCGGCAAGCGGCACGATTGATCATTGCCCCGCACAGATCCTGACATGCACGTCCCCGTCTCCCTGGTCCACGACACCTTTTCCGATCTCCAGGACCGCATCGTCCGGTCCCTGGAAGACCTCGAAGGCGCCGCCTTCGGCCGCGATCCCTGGGCGCGCCCCGAGGGTGGCGGCGGTCTGGCCCGGTATTGTGAAAACGGCGCGGTCTTCGAACGCGCCGGCGTGCTGTTCAGCCACGTGCGCGGCGACACCCTGCCCCCCTCGGCCAGCGCCCACCGGCCCGAACTGGCCGGGCGCGGCTGGGAAGCCATGGGCGTATCCATGGTGCTGCACCCGCGCAATCCCCACGTGCCGACCACACACATGAACGTGCGCCTGTTCGTCGCCCACGGCAAGGGCGGCGACACCGACGTCTTCTGGTTCGGCGGCGGCCTGGACCTGACCCCCTACTACCCGGTCGAATCTGACGCGCGCCATTTTCACCAGGTGTGCCACGATGCGGTCGCGCCCTTCGGCGACGACAAGTATCCCCGCTACAAGGCCTGGTGCGACGACTATTTCCTGCTGCGCCACAGGGGCGAAACCCGCGGCGTGGGCGGCCTGTTCTTCGACGACCTGAACACCCCGGACTTCGATACCTGCTTCGCCCTGACCCAGGCGGTGGGCAACTGCTTCATCCCGGCTTACGCACCCATCGTCCAGGCCCGGCGCGACACGCCCTATGGCGAACGCGAACGCGCCTTCCAGGCCTACCGGCGCGGGCGCTACGTCGAATTCAATCTGGTCTACGACCGGGGTACGCTGTTCGGCCTGCAATCGGGCGGGCGCACCGAATCCATTCTGCTGTCCATGCCGCCCGTTGCCCAATGGCGCTACGACTGGACACCCGAACCCGGGTCGCCGGAATCGGCCCTGGCCGACTATCTGCGGCCACGCGCATGGCTGTGACGCCTCAGGTCGGCCTGCTGGGCGGAAGCTTCGATCCGGTCCACCGGGCCCACATCGCCCTGGCGCAAGCCGCCCGGGATGCCCTGGGGCTGGAGCACGTGGAACTGCTGCCGGCCGCGCGCCCCTGGCAGCGCGGCCGCCTGGGCGCTACATCGGAACACCGGCTGCGCATGCTGGAACTGGCCTGCGCCGACGACCCCGGCCTGCGCGTCAACCCGATCGAACTGCACCGCGCCGGCGTGACCTACACCATCGACACCCTCGCGGCCCTGCCCGCCACAGCCCGCTACACCTGGATTCTGGGCTCGGACCAACTGGCCAATTTCTGCACCTGGCACCGTTGGCGCGAACTGCTGCAACACGTCCGGCTGGCCGTGGCCGAACGTCCCGGCACACCCGTCGCGCCCTCGCCCGAACTGGCGCAGGCGCTGCCGCCCGACGGGCTAGTCCGGATTCCCTTCACCCCACAGCCGATTTCCGCCACCGCGATCCGGCGGGACCTGGCGGCCGGCCGGCCCGTCGACGCGATGCTGCCCCCCCGCGTACTGGACTACATCCACGCCCATCGGCTCTACCTGGACCCCAACACATGAACCTGCAAAAACAGCAACGCCTCGTCATTGACGCTCTGGAAGACGCCAAGGCCCAGGACATCAAGGTCTTCAACACCACGGGCCTGACCGGCCTGTTCGACCGCGTCATCATCGCCAGCGGCACCTCCAACCGCCAGACGCGCTCCATCGCCAGCCACGTGGCCGATCAGGCCAAGAAACACGGTCTGGAGATCGTTGCCTTCGAGGGAGAAGACACCGGCGAATGGCTGCTGGTCGACCTGGGCGACATCGTGGTGCACTGCATGCAGCCGGCCATCCGCACCTATTACAACCTGGAAGAAATCTGGGGCGCCAAACCGGTGCGCGTCCGGCTGCTGTCCACCGGCCCGGCCCAGGCCAGCGAGCCGATGGACTTCGACGAAGACTGAGCCCCGGTCTCCGCGATGAAACTCCTGGTCTACGCCGTCGGCACCCGCATGCCGACCTGGGTCCAGACCGCCTGGCAGGACTTCGCCAAGCGCATGCCCCGCGACTGCGCCCTGGAACTGCACGAAATCCGTCCCGAGCCCCGCACCAGCGGCAAGACCGCCCAACAACTGATGCTGGCCGAGGCCCAGCGCATCGAAGCCGCCCTGCCCGCCCACGCCTGGCGCGTCATCCTGGACGAACACGGTCGCGACCTGACGACGCGGGATCTGGCCGGACACCTGGAAACCTGGCGCTCCGGCGGCAGTGACGTCGCCCTCATCGTGGGCGGCCCCGACGGGCTGGACCCGACGCTGAAACAGACCGCCCGCCAGACCCTGCGCCTGTCCTCGCTGACGCTGCCGCATCCCATGGTCCGGATTCTGCTGGCCGAGCAGCTCTACCGCGCCTGGACCATCCTGACGGGCCACCCCTACCATCGCGACTGAAACACGCCGGCGCGGCGCGGGATACGGCACATGACATGCGGCTGGGGTATGCTTGGAATCCCTTGAACAGCCTCCCGCAGACCATGACCGCCCGCCGCCGCACCAAGATCATCGCCACGCTGGGACCCGCGACCTCCAGCCCCGAACGCATCGAAGCCCTGATCCTGGCCGGCCTGGACGTGGCCCGGCTGAATTTTTCCCACGGTCAACCCGAGGACCACCGTGAGCGGGTCCGCCTGGTGCGCGAGATCGCTGCCCGGCACGACCGCCACATCGCCTTGATGGGCGATCTTCAGGGGCCGAAGATCCGCATCGGCCGCTTCGCCGACGGCCCCGTGGCGCTGCACCCGGGCGACGCCTTCACCCTGTCCATCGAGCATCCGCTGGACGCCGGCACCGCCGCGATCGTGGGCATCGAATATCCGCCGCTGGTCCAGGACTGCATCCCGGACGACGAACTGCTGCTGGACGACGGCCGGGTGATTCTGCGCGTCGTGTCCGTGGACGCGGTCTCCGTCCACACCCGGGTCGAAGTCGGCGGCCCCCTGTCCAACAACAAGGGCATCAACCGGCGCGGTGGCGGCATCTCGGCTCCCAGCCTGACCGACAAGGACCGCCAGGACATCCTGCTGGCCGCAGAGCTTGAACTCGACTACGTGGCCGTGTCCTTCCCCCGCGAGGGTGCCGACATCGAACAGGCGCGCCGGCTGGTGCGCGAGGCTGGCAGCCCCGCCTGGATCATCGCCAAGATCGAGCGAGCCGAGGCCGTGGCCGACGACGCGGCGCTGGACGATCTGATCCGCGCCAGCGACGGCGTGATGGTGGCCCGGGGCGACCTGGGCGTGGAAATCGGCGACGCCCGGCTGGTCGGCATCCAGAAGCGCATCATCCAGCACGCCCGCACACTGAACAAGCTGGTGATCACCGCGACCCAGATGATGGAGTCCATGATCGCCAGCCCGATCCCGACCCGCGCCGAGGTCTCCGACGTCGCCAACGCAGTACTCGACTACACCGACGCGGTCATGCTGTCGGCCGAATCCGCCTCGGGGGACTACCCCGTCGAAGCCGTCCAGGCCATGGCGCGGATCTGCCTGGGCGCGGAACAGGAACCCATCAGCATCCGCTCGGGCCACCGCCTGGGCGAGACCTTCTCGCGCTGCGACGAAACCATCGCCCTGGCCAGCATGTACGCCGCCAATCACTTCCCCGGCATCAAGGCCATCATCAGCCTGACCGAAAGCGGCCATACCCCGCTCATCATGTCGCGCATCCGCTCCGGCGTGCCCATCTACTGCTATACCCGGCACCCCGCCACCCAACGCCGCGCCGCCCTGTTCCGCGGCGTCTACACCGTGCCCTTCGACGCAGCCGCGCTGCCGCCCGCGGAGGTCAGCGACGCCGCCATCGACATTCTGCGCCAGCGGGGGCTGCTGCAGGCCGGCGACTGGATCATCCTGACCAAGGGTGACTTCTACAGCGACAGCGGCGGCACCAACGGCCTGAAAATCCTGCGGGTGAGCTGAGATGCCGCCCTTCATTCTGCTGGCCTCGGCCAGCCCCCGCCGCCACGAGATCCTGGACCAGTTGGGCATCCCCCACGGCATCCTGCGCGTACCCGCGCCGGAGGGCGAGGACGAGCCCCGCCTGCCGGGCGAGCCGGCCGCCGACTACGTCCGCCGGACCGCACGGGACAAGGCCGAACGCGCAGCCGCCTGGCTGGCGGCAGATGGCCGGCCTGAACCGCTGCCCGTCGACTGGCCCGCCGCATGGCGGAATGCCCCCATCCTGTGCGCCGACACCACGGTGATCCTGGGCGGCGACGTGCTGGGCAAACCGCACGATGCGGCCGACGCCGCCGACATGCTGCGCCGCCTGTCCGGCCGCGACCATGAGGTCCACACCGCAGTGGTCCTGACACACCAAGGCGCGTTCCACGAAGCTGTCAGCATCAGCACCGTGCGCTTCCAGCCGCTCACCCAGGCCGACATTGCCACCTACGTCGACAGCGGCGAGCCCTTCGGCAAAGCGGGCAGCTACGCCATCCAGGGCCGCGCAGCGGCCTTTATCGCCCATCTGGCAGGCAGCCACAGCGGCGTCATGGGCCTGCCTGCACACGAAACCAGCCGGCTCCTGGCAAGGCTACGTCCAGATTGAAGGATCAAGGTTAACCCTCGGTTGACCTCATAAAGTCTTGACCCCTCTCCTTCGTGCACCTAGCATGCACTGACGCCTGGCTGAACATCGCAGGCGCGCGGTGGTGGCCATGGCTGCATCGCATGACCATCATGGCACATCCTCTCACCCCTCAAGAGGTCTTGCATATGGTCGATAAAACCGTCAATCCAGCCTCACCCTCCCCCGAGGTCGCCAACGAAATCCGCAGCCGGAACCTGCCCCCCGCCACGTACCGCGATCTGCCCGAACCCCTCCCCCTGAAAAAAGTCATCGGCCCCAGCGTCCTGCTGCTGGCCGGCTCGATCGGATCGGGCGAATTCGTGCTGTGGCCCTATATTTCCACCCAGACGGGCCTGGCGCTGGTCTGGCTGGCCACCATCGGCATCCTGACCCAGTATTTCCTGAACATGGAAATCACGCGCTACACGCTGGCCACCGGGGAAACGGCGGTCACGGGTTTCACACGACTGTGGAAACCCTGGAGCTGGCTGTTCATCATCATGGCCGTCATCCCCTGGATGTGGCCCGGCTGGGCCACCGGCAGTTCCACGGCGCTGACCTATGCCTTCGGCCTCTCGGCGGGTTCCGTGATCCCCATCACCATCGCCTCGCTGGTGCTGATCGGGATCATCCTGACCATCTCGCCCGTGGTGTATCAGACGGTCGAAAAGATCCAGATCTTCCTCGTCGCCCTGATCGTCCTGTTCATGATCTACATCATCGTGGGACTGCTCAACGGCCAGACCTGGGGCGCCCTGGTCGAAGGATTCACGACCGAGATCCCGAAGATCCCCGAATCCATCGGCAAGCTGCCCATCGCCTTGCTGCTGGGGGCCATCGCCTTCGCCGGAGCCGGCGGGGTCATGAACCTGGCCCAATCCAACTGGGTGCGCGACAAAGGTCTGGGCATGGGCGCGCACCTGCCGAAGATCGTCTCGCCCATCACCGGCCAGGAAACCACCCAGGCCTCGATCGGCTATTTCTTCCGCCAGGACGAGCCCAATATGCGGCGCTGGAACGGTTGGTGGAAAGTGGCCGACCGTGAACAGTTCATCACGTTCTTCGTCCTGGGCCTGTTCGCCATCCTGCTGTTCATGATGCTGGCTTATCTCTACGTCGGCGTCGGCAGTACCGCGCAGAATTTCGATTTCGTGCGGTTGCTGGGCGAAAACCTGAACGAGAAGGTCGGCACCTGGGCCGGACCGGCTTTCTGGCTTACCGGCGTGGTGGTCCTGCTGTCGACCAACCTGACCGTACTGGACATGATCGGCCGGATCGTGGCGGACATCGCCAAGACCAACTGGCTGCGCGACAGCCAGACCTGGACGGAAAGCCGGCTGTATTTCCTGGTGGTCTGGCTGATGGTGGCCTTCGGCTCCATCATTCTGCTCTCGGGTGTCAGCCAGCCGCTGCTGCTTCTGGTGATCGCCTCGGCGCTGAACGGCCTGGTGATGTTCGTGTATTCGGTGCTGCTGATTCAACTGAACCGCTGCATGCTGCCCCGTGCGATCGGCCTGAGCGGCGTTCGTTATATCGCCGTCCTGTGGGCGGTGCTGTTTTACGGCGGCTTCTCGGTCTACCTGCTGATCAATCAGTTCGGGAAGCTTTTCTGATCTAGAAAGCTTTCTGAGCTAAACAGCTTTTCCAAAAAGACAAAGCCCCTGCAGAGAGACTCTGCAGGGGCTTTGCGGAATAAAAGCCTGACGATGACCTACTTTCACAGGTGTCCACCCACTATCATCGGCGCGAAGGCGTTTCACTGTCCTGTTCGGG
>NZ_JBASAD010000016.1:0-241416 GCF_049650445.1 Castellaniella sp.
ACGGCACCAAGCTGAACCCCATGCCGTCATCGAGCATCGCGTAGCGCCCGCTGGCGAGCATGACAGAGCGCCGGTAAATGCCGGCCACGCGCTGCCCGTCGGCTACCGGTCGATGCTCCAGTCCGATATCGGCGGCAATGTCCTTCGCGGCCTGCGTCAGTTCCCGATCGCGCAGTGTGCCTAGCAGGTTGCGCACCAGAATCACGCGCTGCCCGCGCCGCTGGGCCAGTCCCTGTTCTTCGAGAAAGTCGGCACGCCGCTGCAAAGCTAACTTGGCCTCACCGCCGAAGCCCAGGTCGCCTAGTCCTTTACCGCCGCCGATCAGTTGCTGATCGAGCCAGGTGGGACCAATGACACGGGCCTGCCGCCCTATGGACAGGTGTGATTTTAGCTTCACCGCCACACCACCCAGGCGCTGCGCGTCGTACCGGCGGCCACGTTCGGGCAAATCGTTCGGCACCTTCCATAGCCCCTCGGCCACCCGCTCCACGATGCCAGCCCGGCGCAATGCTTCCAGGCGCCGGACATAGGCGGCGACAACCTCCTTTGGGTCGCGGCCCGGCTTGGCCCGGCCCTGCTCAATCGCCAGGTGATGATCGCTGCGGTACAGACCATCGCTTACCAGCGCGACAATGTTGCGGTCTGCGGCGCGTTCGTCGGCGGAACTCTTCACCTCCACTATGGCTCCGGTCGGATAGTTCGCCAATTCATCGCGGGCGTTAAGCGTGACGTAATGCGCCTTGCCGTCCACGCCGTCGATGACCAGATAGCCCCGGTCGCACAATTCATCGGCCAACCCCTTGGCGGCGACGCACCCGAGGATGGCTCGGCCATCCTCGCCCGGCTCGAACACTGCTAGGTCCCGCGATTGGCCGCTCATGACCCGCTGCATGGTGCGGATGATGTCGCCACGCTCACCTAGCGCACGCAAGGTCTTTTCGGCATCGGCATGAATGGCCCAGGTTCCGGGCTGAGTCTCCTCGACCAGCCCCATGCGCTGCAAGCGTTGCAGGCGGCCAATCAGCAGCAGACGCTGGGCTTTTGCGTCACCATGAAGGGCTGAAAACCTTCTTTCCGTAGTTCCGTCAGAACCGCCGCCGTGGGGATGTAGCTATAGCGTTCTGAACGGCTTTCGTGTGGGGCATCGGCATAGATGGACGGAACCACGGCCCTGATCTGGTCGTCCGATAGCTGCCGGTCGCTGCGCAGCACCGGGGAAAGGGAACCGAAGCGGGATGCAAGCATGGGATTTCTCCTGACAAAGAAAGGGGTTTGCTGTTCACCGCACACCGGATTCCAAGATTCGGAAGCCCAAGGGTTTCGAGCTGTTGTTGTGCGGTCGGCACGAAGAACCCGGTTGGCCTCGTTGCCACCGTCTTTCCTGAGTTCGTCGCCCGCGACGGTCAGGAGCCCACGAACGTGGGCCGTCAAGGAAACAAGCGACAGGTTGGTGCGGCCCGCAGGCGTAGCCGAGGACACGGCCTGGCGCGCCTTGACGACACGCGGCCACGGGCTACAGTCGCGGACAAGGTGATGAAGTCAGGAAAGATGGCTAGGCAGGCAACGGCCCGGTCTTACGGTGTCGCCTGCACGCAAGCGCAAGCGCGCAGGCCCGAAGCTGCGAAGCCGGGCCGGAGGCGTCAGGGATGCGCAAGGCTGGCGAAGGCCAGTCCCGCCAGGGATGAGCGGGGAGCGAACCTGGAGCAGCGCGGTGCGCGAAGCGCAGACGCCATGGTTTGATTACCCAATGAATTTCGAAAGCGACAACACTATTTTGTTTGTTTTTGATACATTCTTAGATGATACTGCGATCATTAACACCAGGAGACGGTCAGGAGCGATCAACGGCCTCCTAAAAAGGTGCATTCCCAGAGGAGAAGATAAACAATGAGTTTGGAAGACAAACTGTCTGGATGGACAGGCCCTTCGAGTAACACTGAGCAGGAAAAACAGGATAGGACGGAGCGGATGATTCGCCAAGCGATAGACTCACACGAACCATTCAACAATTGCTCATTAACAGTTTACGCGAAAGGTTCTTATGCTAATAATACAAACGTGCGCTCAGATAGCGATGTCGATATAGCTGTGGAATGTACAGAAGCTCTATATTGGGAAGAGAGCGAAAAAGGAATTCATACGCCGAGCGGAACATATCAGGGGATTTGGACCCCTGAAAAGCTGAGAGCTGAGCTTCTTTCTGCGATGCGAGCAAAATTTCTTGGCCAAGTTGATTCCACGGGATCTACCGCCATACAAATAAACTCCAACTCTGCTCGCGTAGATGCTGATGTCGTCCCGTGTTTTAGCTACCGATACTACATGGAGAATGGATCGAGAAATGGGACAAAAATCTTCAAGACGGATGGTAGCAGTATCGTCAACTATCCCGCCCAGCAGTTAGAGAACGGAAAAACCAAGAACAATCGCACCAATTATGCATATAAAAAGGGCGTGCGCCTATTAAAGCGCACTGAAAATGCCATGGCAAAAGATGGGAAATTTCGCGAATTACCATCCTTTTTTATTGAGTGCTTAACCTACAACTGTCCGGACAGTGCATTTGCCCACTCAACATGGACAGGATGTCTCCGAACGATGCTTATTCATATCTGGAATAACCTTCAAGGTGATGAGCCTACCTCTGATCGTTGGGTCGAATCAAATGAATGCTTTTACCTGTTCCACTCCAATCAAAAATGGAATCGTGAAGATGGACGTGAGTTTGCGAAAGCGGCTTGGAACTACTTTGGATTCAAATAATGCGTAATGCTACACTTAAAAGCTCGCTGTATCTTCTGGTCGGTATTTCAGCGGCTGCTTGGTTTTCCCTTGCTTATTTTGGCGGACTTGATCTATCAAAGATAAAAGATTTTTTAGGGCTTATTCCGAAAGTGGTAAGTATCGATCTTTTGGTGGTGGCATGGTTCGTCAAATGGGGATGGAAGCTTAAGGTGTTTAGAGGATGGCTTGTTCCATTTCCAAATCTGAACGGAAGCTGGGTAGGTTCAATATACTCAGACTGGAAAAACCCACAGACAGGCGAAAAGCCACCGCCCATACCTGTCATGCTAACGGTGAACCAGTCCTTCTTTCATATTAGCTGCGTGATGCGCACAAGTGAAATGGAAAGTTCGTCGTATGCGGAAGGATTTCTTATTGACCCTGATCGGCAAATTAAAAACCTAGCCTATTCATACACCAGCAAGCCTAGGCTAAGTTTGAACGAGCGAAGTATGCCCCATGATGGAACAGCAGCTTTCAAGATCATTGAAAATCCCCGTAAAAAATTAATCGGCAGGTATTGGACTGAAAGATTGACCAAGGGAGAAATATCGCTTCGGTATTATTCAGAAGAAATGCTTGAGGACCTTCCCGATGATTTGGATGATCATCCGGTAACGGAAAATGAAAACCGACGCTAGGGCAAGTGCGCGCAGCCCTTGAGTGCCAGCAACGGAAAATACCAGGAGGAAAGTAAAGCAGTCTTCCAACATCAGCATCACACATGGTTCTTGCGTATTCGGACGAGCTTCTATTCCCCCCGCATGAAAGGCCACCGCACCCCTTAACCAAAAGATACAGCCGACCATGAAATCACCAAAAGAATCTCAGTATGATGTCACCGAAACTGCAGTCAGAAAAACAGCTGACCTCGGTGCCAAAATCGCATTGAGTTTTATCCCTGGCGCATCTACGGCCTATGAGTTAGCAAAGCTAGGCGTGACCCAAGCACAGGCCTATATAGAACAAAAGCAGAATCAGCGTATAGTGGATTTTCACGCCATGCTTATCAAGCATGACGAGTATTGGAATCAGGACATGGCCGACGCCTGCATTGAAGCCGCCGATTACCACTTGCTGTTGAGCGCGTGCGTCCAAGATCTGGAAGACGAAAAAACAGAACTCTATGCAGCCCTTGCAAAGAATGCGGCTCTGCGCCGTATCACACCGCAAGACATTCGTTTTTTTACCCTGTCGCTACGTGAACTATCGCTAAATGACGTCAAGGAAATGCAAGTCGCCTACATTGCAAGCAAGTATCCATTGATCCCTCCATCTGGCGCTGGCAACTATAAGAAAGACCTGTCGCTTGAGCGGGCGTCAGACCATCAAGTCTATGGGCGTAAATTGATGGAGCAGCGCGGATTCGTCAAAAACGATATTCTTAGCGGCTATGGCGAACGGTTCATTGCGGCCTGCCATCTTCCCGATCAGCTCATACCCGGCGCAATCGGCATGAAAGAGTGGAACAATCCAAACTCCCCCTTGCTCCTCCTATGTTATGAAATCGGGGACACCTACATCACGACATTCAGCGATAGGCTTTCCCAAAACCTAAGAACACAAGGTTATGCAACAACGGGATTGGTCGCGATCACCAGAGAGAAGGCTATTCCTTTTATTCGGTATAGTCTGCTAATTTTCAAAGACAAGCCTGAATTCATCGTTGAGCATATTCGCTTCATCGAAAAAACACTGAAAAAAGGCTCCATCGCCTTACAGTTATCGAAGGATTTTCCGCCGGAGCTTGAGCCTGTGCGTCATCTTTTTGCACATGTGCTGCCCGTCGAGGACCCCGATCCGCGACACGCAGCAGATATAGTTGCGCAGCTAATTGCCTCGGATGAAACGACTGGCGAACTGGTCACTGGACAGACAACTTAGCAGGCCTTTGGATCAGGTACTGTATTTGGAACGCTTTCACCCTGGGAAAGCAGCACCGTTAAAAAAATCGGCTACTCGTATTGAAGAGCGACTCTGGCGAAGAGCAACTCTGGCGCACAACCATTCCACCAGGAGGTCGAATGAAAAGGAACTGGGACATCATCCGTGATGTACTAATTGAAGTTGAAGCACTGGACAGTGCAAAATTCGAGACAATTCAGTATGGCCCAGCCAGTGAAAGTGATGAACCGGAAAAGGATGCCCACGGCATCCTGCTTTGGAAAGCAGGACTCATTGAAGGTGCCGATGCCAGTTGCATGGACGGGGATGCTGTCCTGGCGCAAGGGTTGACTTGGCCAGGACACGATTTACTGGAGACAATCCGAAGCAAGGCCGTATGGGAACGTATCAAGGCCACTGCACAGGAAAAAGGTATTGAGTTGACATTCGATGCTGTGAAGGCTCTGGGGAAAGCAGCATTGGCAGCGATCATCGGTGGATAGCCAGTCCAAATAGGCGCCGAGACCTCTAATCTGTTACAGCAAGCCGCGCTCGGCAAATGATACCGTTTGCTCGGACGGAATTGCCTGGAACCGTGTTCAGCACGGCGTAGCGCAAGCAGTCATGGGTCGCAGACGGCCAGCTGGCCGCAAGCGTCCCGGCACGCACAGCCCTTTACTGATGCGTTCGCCGTGATACGGTGAAGGGGATAGCATGACCGCCATCCCTCCACCAGCAGATAGTGCAGATTGGGGTTGGCAAGCGCAGCGCGCCCGAATGCTCAAAGCACAAGGTGTCTGTCCCACGTAACCCTATGATTAGGCTTGCATCTTTACCTTGACCTCTCATCCGAAAGCGAGTACTCTTGTGCTTAGGTAGATGTACCGGGGCCTGCAAAGGCGTCTATCTGCCCCCTGGAAACAGGGTTCAGCCGTGCTGATATTGAAGAGCACCCGCGAAACGAAGCGCCGCCTATGCGGCGCTTCGCCTTTTCCGGCACCTGTTTAGCTACCGACGATGGTGGCTGGGGTCGCGCAGCGGCTCTCCCCGGAACACTTTGGCCGCTATCACCTGAAAGCGTATCCTGCCCTTGCGGTCGTGCGGAGCACCGGGACCCGGCGTGCCAGGGGCGCGAACATAGGCGCTTTCCACCACCATGCGCAGCGCATGCTTGTCGTGTCGGCGCAACCGAAAGTAGATTTCATAGTCCACTTCCCGGCCTTGGTCGTCGATCGCCCGGATGACCAGCCAGTTTCCTTGCCCAGTGAAGTTGCAAAAGTGCCCATCCAGTGTTCGCACCAACGCCGGCAGCGACAGCGACCAGCGGTAGCGGTCGAAGCAGAAGGCCCGCGCGACCTGCCGATGATCGAGTATCCGTCGATCCTGCCCCAAGGCATCAAAATCAAGAATTTCGCTTTCCTTCGGGCCGAAAGACACGCAATGCGAGGTGAACTCAACTTCGATGCGCAGTGTCAGGGCTGGGAAGCGGGCCGTCGCGGCGATGGCGAGTTCGAAGGTCGGCCCGCGCATATGCGAAAGATCGTAGCGCTGACCACCCACCTCAATGAAACCTTGCCTGATGCAGTTCACCCACCTCATGACACGGTCGCCCCGTTACCCACAAGAATCATGCCATTTCTTCCGCTGTTTCGGAGTCAACAGCCGCGACATGCTCTCCAACATCCGACGCAGGCATGGCGTCCGGTGTAGCGCGCCGCGCGGTTTCTTCTGCGGCGGCATTACCGATGAAATCCGCCACGGTCTGCCAGCCCGCGCGCAACTGCGCCTCACCTTTGCCGACGTAGTGGCCCAGTGTCACGTCGCCATTGGTGGCGTGGTTAATCATCCGCTTGAGCACACCGCCGGATACCAGTTCTTCGGCAATCGTAGTGAAGGTCGCCCGCATGTCATGGCCCTGAACAGTCGTCCCCGCCTGTTTGTTGATCCAGGCCAGTGTCTTGCGGGTATCCGTAATCGGAAACAAGGGTTCTTCGGGCTCGCGCCCTTCGCATGCTTCCTTTGCAATCGCCAATGCTTCCCGCGATAACAGCAACAGGTGGTTGCTGCGGTTCTTGGTGTCAATCAGTAGGATCCGACCGGTTTCAAGGTTCACGTCTCGAACCCTGATAGGCTCGTAGTCGTATTTCTTCTCACCAAGGATCTCGACGCCACGACAACCAGTCAGCAGTTGGAAACGGTAGTAGTTCGCGGCCACCCGACGTGGACTGGCGCACGCTGCCAACCACCAGGCCCCCAGCTTCTCGGCAGGAATCGGTTTGGGGTCGCCCCGTGGCGGTGCCAGCACAATACGGTTGCGGCCAGCCGTTTCCTGGCTCAGCGGGTTGTCTTCGATCTTGATGCCTTGCCAGCGCAGAACTGCACGTAAAACCTGCATGGCATAGTCAGCCCGTCGCTTGGAGCGAGCAAGCAGTTTTGTGTAGGTGTCCTTGATGTCCTTGGCCGAGATCGTGGACAACGGCTTATCAGCCAGGGCCATTAGCTCCCCGTCCGCGAATTTTTTGCCATTGTTGGCAATCTTGCCTGGCTCGACCATTTTGGTGTATTCGGACTTGGTTCGAGCCTTGAGGGGCAAGCCATCCTTGGCCCGCCGCTTTTCTTCAACATATTCGCGCAAAGCTTCGGCAAACGTCTGACCATCCGTGGACGCCTGCGTCTCCCGAGCCTGTGCTTCAGCTTGCAAACGTGCTTCTTCTTCAGCGGGCCAATCAACCCCCGCACGGGCAAGCGCACGGATGCGCTGCGCCTCTGCTCTTGCGTCGGCCAGCTTGATTTGCCCGGCCCCATTGCCATACTCTTGCGGGAGGCGGTACTGGCGAACAGCGCTGGTGCCTTGTACGGTATAACGGACCAGAAGGGTTTTTACCCCATCCGGGGCTACCCGCAATTGAAGGCCACGATCTATCGCCATCTTGTAAGGCTGATCCTTGGGTTTCAGAGCATCAACGGCTCGGCTTGTGAGCAGGGTCATGACAAGTGTCTCTCAGGATTTCCATTCGGCGACTCAGGCTGTCTGGGGGCAACTTCTACCCAACTCGTGTCCCGCTGGTGTCCCAAAAATACTGCGCTTCATTGAAAGCACATGAGAACACTTGAACTAAAATACGTCAATATCCATTTGATATTAAAGAGTATATTTTATCTCACTGCATCTCGTTTGATCTCACAAAATACGGTATTCAAGGCATCATAATCCGCAGGTCCCCTGTTCGAATCAGGGATGCGCCACCAAGAATTATCAAGGGCCTAGGTGAAAACCTAGGCCCTTTTTCTTGCCCGCATCATGCCGGGTATTAGACAGTGTCTAATATTCCGCGGCCACGGCTCGCCACAGTTCACGCCTGTCCGGCCCATTCCAACACCAAAACGCGATGCGACTCTATACTCGCCCTAGAGCACATCTATAAAAATTACGTGAGAGACAGAATGTTAAGGCGCTGTTTCATATCCCTGTCGGCCATGATTGCAGCAGTCGCTCTCCCTATGGCTGCAAACGCCCAGGAGCCCGGTTTTTTTATCGGTCTGGACACCTCGATTGGGATCGCGCACGGAGCATCGGGCACGGACAACGGCGGCGGATTTGGAGGCGGGGGGATTGTGGAGAACGTCAAGTTCGGGACGACGACCGGTATCGGCGTTCATGCTGGCTACAAATTCGACCGCCACCTATCGGGGTTCTTAAGCTATCAGCACGTTCGAGGCAACATTGATTGGGACGCGCGTTTCCCACAATTTGCACAGACAACGAATTTTTCTGGGACTGCCACCAGCAATGCAATTCTGGTGAATGTAGCTTATGACTGGTTGCCGTCAGATGCCACGACTATCAGGGCGACAGCAGGCGTTGGCGCTACATTCAACAAGCTGTCCGGGGTCACTGAGAAGTTTGGAGGCGCCTTTGTTTCTGATGTCGAAGACCATACCGAGACCAGCCCCATCGCGCAGATTGGCGCGTCAATCCAACACTACATCACGCCGAAAACCGCGCTGGGGCTGAACGCCACCGTCGCTTACACAGGCGGATTCAGGACCGGATCGACAAGAACGGGAAATCTGGGAAGAACAGACATCAATCCATACAAAATCGACAACGTATGGCGTGCCAGCCTGGGCGTTTACTTGCAAACCAGGTTTTAGCGGCGCACCGACGGCACACCTCGCTCCCAGCCCGCTCTGCCTTCCTTTTGGGGCGCGCCAGACACCTTAGCGCGCCACAATGCGATCCAGGCGTTCACCAAAGCGGGTCACCCAGAAGTCGATTAGCTCATGCACCTGATCGGCTGAGGGCGGAGTGGTTCTACCGGCAACTGTCGCGCCGCTTTCGCGGCCATCGATGGTGGCCCCCAGCAGCCGGCCAGATGTGCTGTCCAGCGCCTCGCCCTCAATGGACATCCGCAGCATGCGCGGACTCGTGTCGGTGGCCATCCGTGCAGCATTGAACAGCGCCTTCGCCGGAACCAAGTCGGTCACTTTGAACTGCGGCGCAACCTGAGTCGCCCCCACCACCGCCACCCGCAGGCGCACCACGCCAGGCCCGGCGGCTTTGACAATTTTGTATTGTCGGGCCCGCAGCATAGCCGTCATTTGCGACGTGTAATAGTCGGACAGATCCTTCAGGCGCGCGGTATCGAGCGCCTGGTAGCCCTGGGCGGTATTTATGATGAATGACAGATCCTCGATGAGGAAACTGCGGTACTCCCCCGGGCGCAGATCTGGCGAGGTGTAGTACCGAAACCCAGGATCCCTCGGATCAGACGCCAGTACGCTGTAGTCATGCAGAAAGCCCGACTGGGCCTCGGCAGGAGCTCGTGATGGCTGCGTTGCGGCACAAGCGGTCAGCAGAGCCAAGAACGCCCCTGCGGCGAGTATTTTCATCATATCCCCCCATCTTCGTTTATTTTTATAGCAAACCCCTTGAAATTTAAATGGGATAACCGGAGATGTCAACGCATGGCGGTGGCGCCGCCCTGACGCGGGATGCGGCAAACGCCCACGCATAGGGAAACGGTCCGCCTGATCCCTCGCCCATGGAATATGCGAAGGGCCAGAGTCGCCGCTGGCGCGGCACAATCACACCCAACAAGTTCGAATCGGGGATGCGCCACCAGAACTCCCCTGATGAGTCAGGAGATGAGACCACCCGAGGCGGTGGTTTTTGATTGCCTGTGGCTTGATGGCAGCCCGACTTGCCCACCCTCATGCGGAACGCTACTCTACGCGATTGGCCGGCGCCCCGGCCCCACCCACCGCACCAGAGTCTCATGAGCACGGCAGCGTCACCGCAAAGCAGCATACGGGCCGGCATCGGCTGCATCCTGGTCGGCATCTTCAGCCTGACCCTCAGCGACGGCCTGGCCAAGTGGCTGGGCGCTTTCTATTCACCCATCCAGCTTCTTTTTCTGCGCGCGCTCATCGCCCTGCCCCTGATCACAACGGTCGTACTGTGCCTGGGCGGGCACCGGGCGCTGCGCACCCGACACATCGGCGTGCATCTGCTGCGCGGCGCTCTCAACGTCGTTTCCGCCGCCTGCTTTTACCTGGGCCTGACGATGCTGCCGCTGGCCGAAACCACCGCCATCGCATTCTGTGCGCCGCTGTTCGTGACCGCCATTTCCGTGGTTTTCCTCGGTGAAAAAGTCTCGACAGGCGGCTGGCTGGCCATATTTGTCGGGTTCGCCGGCGTCATGGTCATCGTCCGGCCCAGCTCGGGCAGCATGCAATGGGCCGCCCTGCTGCCGCTGGCCACCGCACTCGGCTACGCCGTCATGATGGTCAGTGCCAAACGCATCAATGCCCGCGAAAGCATGTTCACGACGATGTTCTACATCGTCTTCGGACAGTTGGTCTTCGCCAGCCTGCCGCTGGCCTTCGTCTGGAAACCGGTCGAGTGGGCACATCTGCCGGGTTTCATCGGCATCGCCATCTGCAGCACGGCGGGGCTCGGACTGATCACCCAGGCGTTCCGCATCGCCCCCGCATCGGCCGTGGCGCCGTTCGACTATTTCGGCCTGATCTCGGCAGGCTTGCTCGGCTGGTTTTTCTGGAATGAAATACCCGATATCTGGTTTTACGTCGGCGCGCTGACGATCGCCGCCAGCGGCATCTACGTGGCTCTGTCCAACGAGCGCCGAAAATAAAAAGGCGGTGGCCGCGCCGTCTCCCCGAAAATGAGCGCAAACGGCCGCCCATACCCATTACGCCCGCCTCGTGCTAACTTAATCGAACGCACCGTCATTCCTCCACTCACAGGACGCGCACCATGAAATCGAACGTCACTCGCCTCATCGCCCTCGCCACCATGGCCGGCGCCGCCACCGTCATGATTTCAGGCTGCTCCGTGGCCCGCAAACAGGAAACCGTCGGCCAGTACATCGACGGCTCGGCCGTCACGGCCGAGGTCAAGGCCAAGCTGGCCAATGATCCCAACACCTCCGCCACGAACATCAACGTCAAGACCATCGACGCGGGCGTGGTGCAGCTCTCGGGCTTCGCCAAATCCGAGCGTGAAAAAGAACGGGCGGGCGAACTGGCCCGATCGGTCAAGGGCGTCACCCAGGTGCACAACAATCTCGTCGTCAAACCGTGAGACAATGCGGGCGCCATGACTGATGCCCGCCCTGACCTCGACGATCCACTCGCCACGCGGACCCCGCCCGAGGTCCAGACCGAGGCGGCCGATCTGGCTCGGGACGCATTCACCCGGGCCTTTCGTCACGCGGCGTCGGATTCGTCCGTCTTTCCGCTGGATGCGTTGCGCACGCAGTGCCTGGACTGGGTCCGCGCCGACCCGGACACCGGGACGCGCGCTGTACGGATGGCGCTGCTGCTGACCGGGTTGGATCAATGGGGACTGGCATACAGCCAGGCCTTTGGCATCCAGGCCATCCCGCCGCTGACCGCGCTGATCGGCGCCTTGCGCACCGGACTGCCCCCAGAGGACGACGCCCGCTTCCTGCAGCAGTTCGAAGGGCTCGATGCCACCGAGGCCGCTGCCATCGACTTCAAGGTCGCACTGCGCCGTCAAATCCATCTGGCGCTGTGGCACGCCATGGCCGCCGGCGCCAGCCTGGAGGCGGTCGAACCCGTGATCCAGACCCTGGGCGGCCAATTGCTGGCCCTGGACGCCGGAATGCCGGAACTGGGCTGGCGCCTGGTTGCGGACACGCTGGCCCACATCCAGATACGCCTGCTGGAAGACCCCGGCGCCACCGCCCTGACGCAATCCGGCACGCAATGCCTGTTCGCCTCGCTGCGCCAGGCGTGGCCCAAAGAACGCCACGACCGCATCATGGCGCAGGCCACCCAGGCGGTGCTGACCTGGCAACAGGCCCGTCGCCCTCCCGCCGGCTGACAGCCGCCAAAGCGGCCGGCGCCCTCCGGCCAGGGCTTTCCGCAAGAGACAAAGCACCGCTGTTCTATTACATTTGACGGGCGGCCCCCTCTCATCCAGTTTCGCTCGCTATGTTCCCGGTTTTCCGTCTCCGCGTCCCCAACTCTCGGAAGGCCGCTCAGGCCGCTCTGGTCATGGCGGCCGCCCTCATCGCTTCGACCCTGGGGCTATGGACCCAGCCCGCAGGCAATCTGTCGGTCCTATGGCCGGCCAATGCGCTGCTGACCGTCCTGCTGATCCGCTATCCATCCCTGGTCCACCCGCTGTCCTGGGCGGGCGCGTTCTGCGGTCTGATCCTGGCGAACCTTCTCCGTGAAGGCATGCCCTGGCCAGCCGCCCTGGGCTACAGCATGATCAACCTGCTGGGCGTGTTCGTCGCCTGGTCCATCCTGTCATCCCGCTGGTCACCCGTCCACTTGCGCAGCCCCTGGGCCATCGGCCGGTTGCTGGTGGCCTGCGCAGCAGCAGCGGCCACCCACACGGCCATCGCGCTCGCCCTCAGCCCCTGGCTGCGCCCCGATACGCCCTGGTCGACGATCGCTCTGAACTGGTTCATCGGCCAATTGCTCAGCTACAGCGCCTTCCTGCCGCCGATCATGCTCCTGCCCAGGTCCCTCAAGCGATACGAGGACCGCCGCCAGCCCTGGGCCGCGCTGCTGCGGCGCATGCTCGACATGACACTGCTGCTGCCCATCGCCGCGCTGCTCGCCAGCCTGTCCCTATGCTTCCTGCTGGGCGGACCCGGCGTCACCATCTTCCCCATCCCCGCCCTGATGTACTGCGCACTGGTCTACCACCAGATCACGACGGCCTGGATCACGCTGCTGACCGCTCTTGCCGTGCTGCTGGGCATCGCCAACGGCTGGCTGTCGCTGGGCGAAATCCAGCATCTGGCGGGCCTTCAAGCCTGGGACATGGTATCCCTGCGGCTGGGCGTGCTGCTGCTGGTCACGTCGCCCCTGCTGGCAGCCAGCATCCTGGCCGCGCGCAGCGACCAGATCACGGCGCTGAATCTGGCCCTGGACCATGACACCCTGACGCACGCCCTGTCGCGCGCGGCCTTTCTGCGCAGCGCCGACGAGCACCTGGGACGGACCCCGGCGTCGCCCCAAGGCAACGCCCTGATGATGCTGGACCTCGATCACTTCAAGCTGTTGAACGACCGGTACGGCCATGCCGCTGGCGATCAGGCCCTGAAGGTCTTCGCGCACACCATCCGCACGCTCGTGCGCCCCCACGACCTGTTCGGCCGCCTGGGCGGAGAGGAATTCGCCCTGTTCCTGCCCGACACCACGGAACAGGACGCGAACGACATCGCCGAACGCCTGCGCCGCCGTGTAGCGACGCTGGAAGTGCCTCTGGACGACGGGCCGCCCGTCCGGATTTCCGCCAGCATCGGCGTGGCGCATGACACGCATGCGCCGCACGCCGCCCTGCCCCTGCTTTTGGCGTATGCTGATCAGGCGATGTACCAGGCCAAGCGCGACGGCCGCAACCGGGTGCATGCACATGGCGGCCCCGCCGCCCAGCCACTGGATGCGACGGAGGATCCGACATGTCCCTCACCCTTGCACAACGCGCCCAAGGCGCCCTGATCGGTGCCTACGTCGGTGACGCTCTGGCTTTGGGGCCGCACTGGTACTACGACCTGGATGCCCTGCGACGCGACTACGGCGCCTGGATCGACGGCTACACCGCCCCCCGCCCCGACCGCTACCACGCAGGGCTGCGGGCCGGCCAATCGGGTCAGGCCGGCTTCATTCTGGATCTGCTGAACGGTTCCCTGGACGCCTGCAGGGGATACGACGAGGCGGACTTCTGCCGTCGCATGGACGAGGACTTCTTCCCCCTGCTGGACGGCACGCCCCTGAACGGGCCGGGCGGCTATACCAGCCAGTCGATCCGCGAGACCTGGCGCCTGCGCGTGGGCCGAGGCCTGCCCTGGGGCCGGGTGGCCGGCCTGGCCGACACCACCGAAGCCGCCGAGCGCACCCTGGCCCTGGCCGTACGCTACGCCCGCCAGCCGGCCGACCTGGCGCGCCACTGCGCCGCGAACACGGCGCTGACCCAGTGCGACACGACGGTCATGGCCATGACCGTGGCCTACGGCTGCGTACTGGGCAGCCTGGTGCGCGGCGAACCGCTGGACGCGGATACCTCGGACCGGTTGATGACGTTGGTGCGCGAGGGCGAACTGCCCTTTCACAGCGTGACCTCGGCCGGGGAGACGCCCCCGCCGCCAGGCCCCGAGGCGCCCCGGACCGCCGGCCAGTTCCCCTCGCCGGACGCCTTGCTGACCGTGTCGAGCGTCGTGCGCGCCGCCCGCGACCCGGACATCCGCGTCGAGCCAGCCTGGAAGGCGTCACTGGTGTACGGTCTGCCCTGCGCGGT
Source organism: Castellaniella sp. (assembly GCF_049650445.1). Taxonomy (GTDB): domain Bacteria; phylum Pseudomonadota; class Gammaproteobacteria; order Burkholderiales; family Burkholderiaceae_B; genus Castellaniella. The sequence continues at coordinate 14,468 of NZ_JBASAD010000016.1, forward strand.
CTACCATCAGTTCCCCGCCGCCTACTATCTGGCCGGACGTTTCCAGGATGATTTTGAATCGGCCGTCCTGCACGCCGTCAACGGAGGCGGCCAGAATCAGGCCCGGGCCATGCTGACCGGCGCTCTGTGCGGCGCCATCGGCGGCATCCAGGCGATCCCCGCCCGCTTCATCGAACCCTTGGAGCACGGCGCACGGCGCATGGACCTCGCGGCCCGGCTGGCTCGGCAGGCGGCGCAGGCGGATCGCTGAACAGATGGCCCGGCTCCGGCGCCGCCGGAAGACGAGTGCCTGCTGCCTCAGCGCACCGGCAAGAAATTGAAGAACAGCAAGCCCTGCACGTAGTTGATGCCAATGCGCCGCAGGCTTTCATCCTGCAAGGACGCTTCCAGATCCAGGCGAGCGATGATGCGCCCGAACTCGCGCTCGAAACTGAGATTGGCCACGCCATCGCCCAGCTCGTTGGACAGCAGCAGCGGCCGCCCCTGGGCGTCACGCCGGCTGGACAGCATCCAGGCGGCGATCTCGACGTTGCGCGCTGCGTTGAAGACGTGCCGGGCCTGGACGGAATCGCTGACGTGGAAACGGGTCTGGCCGCCATGCGCGGCGATGATCATGCTGGACAGCCCCAGCACGAACGCCGCCGCCCGGTCCCCGGGATAGCGCGGGTCCATGGCGACCGACAGGACCTCGATGTCTTGCAGACCGTCCAGTTCCTTGGGGACCTCGCCCCGATGGATGCGCGCGCGGCCCTGATCCAGGGCAGTCTTCAAGTCCGTGAACCCGGCCTTGCGCCACTCTCCGGGATTGCGCCGGTACAGTTTCTCCAGCAGACGATCCAGACTGTCCAGATTGTCGCGCATCGCCAGGGTTTGCAAGCGATTGATGTCGCTCTGGGCGAACTGGTCCGCGGACATGGATTCGCCATGCAGCCCGGGATCGGACGGCGCCGCGCAACCAGCCAGCGCCAACAGGCCGGCCAGCCACCATACGCGCCAGCGGACAAGCTCCGGGAGGCGCGCACCGATCATCAGTATTGCCGGTTCCGGTCCACGACGCCGCTGATGACCTCGCCTCGATTCAGCGCTTGAATCTTGTCTGCGATCTGGCGCACCGTCCGGTCCATCAGGCTGGCCCCCGCGACGTGCGGTGTGACGCGGATGCGCGCGTCCGACCAGAAAGGATGAGCGGGCGGCAGGGGTTCACGCTCGAACACGTCCAGGGCCGCCGCCCGCAGGCGGCCGCTGTCCAGGGCCGCCAGCAGATCGGATTCGACCAGATGCCCTCCCCGGGCGATATTGATCACCAGGGCGTCGGGCCGCAGCTGCTCGAAGGTGCGGCGGCACAGGATGCCGCGCGTGGCATCGGTCAGCGGCAGCACGTTCACCAGCACGCGCGTGCGCGCCAGGAACGCGACCAGACCCGCCTCGCCGCCGTAGGACTCGGCGCCCGGCACGGCGCGGCCGCTGCGCGACCAGACGGCGGTCGGATATTCCAGGGCGGCGCAGGCCTGGGCGACGCGCGCACCCATGGCCCCCGCCCCCAGGACACCGACGGTCCAGGCGGCACGGTCGATGTCATCCAGCGGACGCCAGAGCACCTCGGCCTGCTGGCGCTCGTAGCGACCGAAGTCGCGTGACTCGTGCAGCAGGTGATAGAGCGTGTATTCCGCCATCTGCACCGCCATGCCGCCGTCTTCCAGCCGCACCAGGGGCAGATCGTCCGGCAGGCCGGGCAGGCACAGCAAGGCATCGACCCCCGCCCCCAGATTGAACAGGGCGCGCAGCCGGGGCTCACGGACGAACAGATCGGCCGGCGGAGCCCACACCACGGCAAAATCGGCATGGCCTTCGGGCTGCCCATCGCCCCACAGACGGATCCGGGCTCCGGGCAGCGCGTCGCGCAACGCTTCGATCCAGGCCTGCGGCTCGGCCTCCTGTGCCGATGCAAAGACGATGTCCAGGTCTGTGCTCATCTCGTCAATGCCCCAAGGCGTAGTCCAGGGCCGCGCGCACCGCTGCGGCCTGAGCCGCATTGCATTGATCCGGCGTGGCACGCGGGCTGTCGGGATAGACCTCGGTCGTCGTGCGATAGGGCGCGGCCGTGATGCCGGTGCACAAGCCCAGCGACTGCAGGGCGTAGCGGATGACGCCCGGGGCGACCACGGGTGAACCGATGATCTCGCCACGCGCGTCGGCCGGGGCGATGTGTGTGACCTCGGCCACGGCGCGGATCACGGCGTTCTGGAAATCCGGCTGAGGCGATTCGGTGTCATCCACCAGATAGAAGCCATCAGGAATTCCGCCCGGCGTGAACGGTCGGCCGTCGCGCGCCGCCAGCGCGGGGCGATACTCGGACTCGTCGGTATCGGTGGTCTCATGCAGGTCGATGTGCACCCGCACGCGGTCCGCGAAAGACGCCACCAGCGCCATCAGCGCGGCCGATTCCGGCGCGGGGCTGTCCGGCCGAAAGGACCGGTTCGGGTCCAAGGCACGGGGATTCCAGCGGTGAATGCGTTCGTAGCCCCAGGGGCTGACACAGGGGACGATCATCAGGTCCAGGCGACCTGCATAATCGACCGCATGCCGGTCGGCAAAGCGCAGCGCGCCATGGACACCACTGGTCTCGTAACCATGCACCCCGCCTGTGACCAATGCCACCGGACGGTCCGCCGACCACTCGCGGCTGCGCAGCGCAAACAGGGGGTAGGTATCGGGCGCATAATCCAGTTCACCATACTGGACGACGTCGAAGCGATCGCGCAGGCGGTCGATGACCGTCAGGACTTCGTCGGCATAGCTGCGCCGGCGTTGCTGGCGGCCAAGCCAGGCGGCGATTTCAGCATCCCCCCAGGGGACGCCGGGGGTGCCGATCGGGTAAAACGAGGGCTGCATGGCCAAATTTCCAGCGACAAAAAACTGCCTGGAACTGTATCACAGAGGCATGTGGTACCGATGCCCCCGGTGGACGGACATCAGCCCTGCGGCAGGCTCAATACAGCCACAGCCTGACGTGAACCCAGCCTGCGTCCTGTGCGGCTTCAATTGCCTCGAACACGGGAATCGACAGAAAATACGGCAGGGCGTCGCGCACCGTCTTCCAGACGCCCTGGAGATCGACCGTGACGTGTTGCGGCGAACGCCAGGCGGCCCAACGCGGCAGGAAACGCGGCACCCGCGCGCAATAGGCCTCGAACGGCGCACCGAAGGCGGCACGCAGCATCCGTTCTTCCTCACTCACGATCCAGCGGAACACCCCGAAGGCGGCCAACGCCAGGACCAGGCCCACCGTCAGGCTGCCGGTCTGCAAGCCGATGCCCAGAACGGCCAGCATGGAAAAGACGTACAGGGGATTGCGACTGATCGAATACGGGCCTTCGGCCACCAGATCGGCGCCCTTACGCCCGCCCAGATACAGCATGCACGCGCAGCGTCCCAGCAGCGCCAGCACCATCAGCGCCAGCCCCGCCCATTCCAGGCCCTGGTGGAGCGACCCGCTATCCGGCCAGGCCGAGCCGATCCAGGGCAATACCAGTACGGCCAGCGTACCGAGGACACCCAGGGCGCGACGGCGCAGAACCTGGGCATGAGCCAGACGTTCCCAGACAGCATTCAGACTGGTCGCGGGCTGGGAGGCGGTTGCGTGAGGGGTGGTGGTCGAAGACATGGCGGCTCCTGATCGAACAGCGCCCACCATAAGCTCGGACACCACGAATCCGCTACGAATCCAACTGACAATCAACTGAACAAAGATCCAGCCTGAAAGTCGTCCCACTGCCCGGGCCGCCCTGGACCGAATCCACATCCAACTGCCACCCCCGCAACTCGCACACACGCCGGGCAATGCCCAGGCCCAGCCCATGGCCGGTCTCGGGAGCATCCGCGACCGACAGGTCGGTCCGCCCCGAGCGCCATTCGCGCACCCGCGCCAGACGTTCGGGGGGCATGCCCGGTCCGTCGTCGTGCAAGATCAGGATGCCTGCCTCGTCCAGGCTCACCTGCAGCGTGGCCGGTGCGGCGTGCTCGATCGCATTGCGCACCAGGTTGCGCAGCACGATCAACAAGGCGTCCGGGTCCAACCACCGGCCCGCATCCGGCGGGATGCGGTTGTTCAGCACCAGGACACGCGCATCGGCCATGGGCTCCAGGGCGAACCAGGCCTGTTCCAGCGCGTGCGCCAGACCGACGCAGCGCAGGCGTGCAGGATCGGCGCTGTTCAAGGCCGCCGCGCCCGCCAGACTGCTGGCCGCCGCGTCGACCTGGACCATCATGCGCGTCAGGCGTGCCGCCAGCGGCGTTCCCGGCACAGCGTCCAGCAAAGCCATTTCGCAGTCGGTCCGCAAAGCGGCCAGCGGCGTACGCAATTCATGGCCCAGATTGGCGGCAAACTGGCGCTCGAACGCCACAGATCGGTCGATCCGGTCCTGGATGCGGTTGAAGGCCTCGATCAATTGCAGCGCTTCGTCGCCCCCGAACGCTTCATGGTGAGACGCTACGCCCTCCCAGGCCGAGAGCCGATCCGACACGGCGCGGATCGGCGCCACCACCCGGCGCGCCAGGCGCCGGGCCAGCAGCCAGGCACAGATCAGCGCCAACACGGCCCCCGCCGCCAGAATCCAGCCGAAGAACCGGACCCGGTCCTCGTGCTCAGTGGCGTCGTAGCGAACATAGAGCAGGCCCTGAGGAACCGCCTCGACCCAGGTATGCCAGGTCTGGCCCGCCAGCTCGATTTCCCGGCTGCCCGGCCTCGACGCAAACATGTCCGGCAACGGCGGCGGCTGATCCGCCGAGAGCACCCAGGACTGGAGGCGCCCGCCTTCGCTCCAGCGCGGCGGCAGTGCCACCGGCACCGCCAGCCCTGCCTGGAGATCGCTGCGCAAGGCCGCAATCTGGCTCGACAGGACCTCGTCCACCAGATCGTCCTCCATGCGGGCGAAAGTCTCGTAAGCCAGCAGACTGATGACCAGCAGGAACACTGCCGCCGTGCCGGTGACGGCCCAGATGACTCGCCGGGCCAGGGAGGAAGAGCGATTCCGGTTCATGGCGTCCTCTTGGCGCTACGTGCCGTCCACGTCGCGGCCCGCATGTCGCTCTGACGCGTCAGGCATCAATCGCCACCCTCGGCCAGGATCGGCCACGATGTCCGGTCCACCCGCCGCACGCAGACGACGGCGCAGCAGATGCACCTGATCGTGCAAGGCACGGTCGGACGGCGGCCCGTCGGGCCACAAGGCGGCCGTCAAGCGGGTATGGGTCGCCAGACCACCCGCCGAGCGCAGCAGAATCGCCAGCAACTGCACCGATTTGCGCGGCAGGACCAGCGGGCAGCCCGCCAGGGTCACCGCCTGCGCCTGCGGGTCATAGCGCAGATTCCCACACATGAGAGACCCCGGATCACCGCCCTGCCCCCGCCGCACCAGGACGCGCAGACGCGCCTCGACCTCGGCCAGAGAAAAGGGTTTGACCAGATAATCCTCGGCCCCCAGTTCGAAGGCCAGGAGCTTGTCCTCGAGCCGCTCACGCGCCGTCAGCACCAGCACGGGGCGCCACAGACCGGGGTCCCGCCGCATGGCGCGCAGCACGTCCAGGCCGCTCAGGCCGGGCAGGCCCAGATCCAGCACCACGGCGTCGAAGACCGCCGTACGCAACAGGGCCAGCGCTCCGTGGCCGTCATAGGCCGCGTCCGGCGCCAGGCCCTGGCGCTCCAGGTAGCCGTACAGGTTTTCCGCCAGCGTCGGTTCGTCTTCGACGATCAGAATGCGCGGACCGTCAGACGACGATCTCATGGCGGGCCCCTTGTTCACGGCTGGACTCTGCTCACGCCAGAAGCCTGCACCACGCGACGCTCTAGGCCAGGAATTCGACCCGACCAGTCTCCAGGCGGTAGACGCCGCCGGCGATTCGCAGCTTGCCGGCCTGGACGGCGTCCCGGACGATGGCCGAACGCGCGGCCAGGGCGGCCACGTTGTCGCGAACGTTCTGCTCGGTGGCCGCCTTCAGCAGATCGGCCGCCCCGCCCCGAACCTTTTCCACAGAGGGTGCAATGGCCATCGCCAATGACTGGATCTGGCCCGGATACTGGGCCGACTCGGTGACGGTCTTGACGGCGGCAGAGACCGCGCCGCATTTTTCATGCCCCATCACCAGGATCAGCGGCACGCCCAGGACGGCCACCGCATATTCCAGGCTGCCCAGCATGTCGCTGTCGACGAAATTGCCCGCCACCCGCGTGACGAACAGATCACCTCGGGCACAGTCGAACGCATATTCAGGCACGACGCGCGAGTCCGCGCAGCCCAATACCGCAGCATAGGGATTCTGCCCTGCCACCAACGCCGAACGCTCGTCGGCAAAATCATGCCGACGTGCCACCCCGGCGACATACCGCGCATTGCCCTCGGTCAGGCGAGCGAGCGCCGCGTCGGGGCTCAGGACGTTATTCGGTTTGGGCGGCGTGGCGGTACGCGCCATGGCCAATCCAGCCGGCAGCGCACCACCGGCAGCAACGGCGACGGCCGCAGCCAGGGAAGATCGCAAGAAAGAACGGCGGGAGGGCGTCGCCGCTGCCGCGCAAGATTTTGAATCGCACATTCCAGGGTCTCCAGAGGAGGGGTCTAGGGCGCGATCCACACAGGCATCGCGCAGCCATGATACCCAAGCGCCATGACACCTGGAAAGCAGAATTCGGATATGGGCCTCAGCGCTGGGCGCCAGCCACCTCATCGGCAATGGGCTCCGTGTCCAGATACGCCCGATAGCGCAGATATTCCTGCTCCGAGCAGGTCAGCACGTTCCGCCTCAGCCAAAGGTCGGTATCCGCCGCATCCCGCCCGGCGCCAGGCGTCGAGGGCGAACTCGCCGGACGAGCGCCGGACCATCGCCCACCATCGATCTCCTGATCCATACGCATCATTCAAGGATTACCGAAACTCAAGGATTATCGAAACTTCAAATATTACCTGAACAATACGCATTGTTTCACCCGATCAGCATCCAACTCAAATCAAAAATTGCAAAACACTCAAATTAATGGATAATTTTCATTATTAAAATATATTTTTGCGCAATCAAAAGATTAAAAAACGTCAGTAAATCCGATCAAGCGGCAACACGCTGATAAATTCGAAAGTGCCATGCTCACTCATGCTCTTCTGGATATGTCTTCCTTGCGCCGCACGACTGCCAGCATCTGGCTCTTTCTCCAGGTCGCTGCGTTCACGTTCCTCGCCGCCCTGGCGGGCCTGCTGACCCAGCCTGCCGCCGGGTTGCCGATCCTGTGGCCTGCAAACGCCCTGCTGGCCGGCCTGTTTCTGAGCCGTCCCTACCTGGCCACACCCGCCGCCTGGCCGGCGGCAGGTGCAGCCCTGGTCCTGGCCGGCATCACCTGGGGCGAATCTCCGCTCGCGTCGCTGTCGTACGGCCTCGTGAACCTGATCGGCACCTTCGTCGGCTGGCGGCTCCTTGCAGCACCCGGCGCCCTCTCAGACCTGTGCCAACCGCGTGCCGCCCTGCGCATCCTGTTCGCCGGCACCGCGGCTGCCGCCTCGCAAGCAGCAGCAGCCGGCCTGCTCGCCCTCTGGCTGGGAGCGGACACCGACTGGATGCCCGTCCTTGCCAACTGGTTTCTCGGTCCCCTGCTCAGCTATTGCATATTTCTGCCTCCCATCCTGCTGCTGCCTGCGCCGGGCCATCGGGATCGCCGCCGCCCCGCGCTTCGCGCACGCGAACGCTCCAGACTCGAAACGTGGCTGCCGCTCGTCTCCCTGGCCATCGGACTTGCCCTGTGTTTCCTGATCGGCGGCCTGGGCATCCTGGCCTTCCCGATTCCCCCCCTGCTGTATTGCGCGCTGGCCTACAGGCCGCACATCACGGCCTGGCTTGCCCTGCTTGCTGCGCTCGTCGTCACGCTCGGCACGGTCTACGGCTGGATACCCTTCGGTATCGGCCCGATACTGACCGACGCGAGCTCCTGGGACATGGTTTCCCTGAGACTGGGCGCCCTGCTGATGGTGATCGCGCCCCTGATCATATCCTGCGCGCTTGCGGCGCGCGGCGACACGATTTCCGCCCTGAATCGCGCGCTGGACCACGATACGCTGACCGGAATCCTGTCACGGCAGGCTTTCCTGCGCGATGCCCAGACAGGCCTGCGGCACTCGGCCGCCCACCTGGGCACCGGCTTGCTGATGCTGGACATCGATCATTTCAAGCAATTGAACGACACCCATGGGCACGCGGTCGGGGATCGGGTTCTGCAAGCCTTCGCGCGCACGGTCGGCGCCACCATCCGCCCGCACGATCTGTTCGGCCGACTCGGCGGAGAGGAATTCGGTGTCGCGCTGCCCGGCACGGCACCGACCGAGGTCGCCTTCATCGCCGAGCGGCTGCGCACCGGCGTGGCCGACGCCGTGATGGCTCCCGCTGCTGATGCCACGCCCATCCACATCACGGTCAGCATTGGCGCGGTGCACGACTCATTCCACGCCCACGCCACACTCGACACGCTTTTGTCGTATGCTGACCACGCCATGTACCAGGCCAAGCGCGGCGGCCGCGATCGCGTATGCTTTTTGGACGATACTCCAATCACGACCACCGATCCGCCTCGGGACGACCCCGTGCCCGCGCACGACGCAGACCAGACGAACCTGCCCGCCACCGCCTCACCCCCCGCATCCGAAGTGCCCATGTCCGAACCTACGCCACTCATCGCCGTGCTGGAAGATGATCCAGCCCAATCCGCCTGGATACGGCAGACCCTGACCGATGCCGGCTTTTCCTGCCAGGCGTTCAATGAGGGCGGCGCCCTGCTCGCAGCCCTGCGTGCCCGTACGCCCTTCGCGCTGCTCCTGCTGGACTGGGAGCTGCCCGGCATCAACGGCATGGAGGTCCTGCGCTGGGTCCGAGCCAACCGCCACGACGCCTTGCCGGTGATCTTCGTCACCAACAGGACCCTGGAAAGCGATCTGGTCGAAGGCCTGAACTCAGGTGCCGACGACTACATCTGCAAGCCCTGCCGCACCGGAGAGCTGCTGGCGCGCATCGGCGCCCAGATGCGCCGCCACCGCCCCTCCACGAGCCCTGACGCAGACTTCACACTGGAAGATTTCACGGTCGACATGAGTCTGCGGCAGATCCGCCTGCGCGACGAACCCATCGCCCTCACCCCCAAGGAATTCGAACTGGCGGCCCTGTTTCTGCGCCATCCCTGGCGCTTGTTCTCGCGTGACGACCTCAGCGCGCTGGTCTGGAACCGGGAAATCCCCAGCGCCTCGCGCACCCTGGACACCCATCTGTCGAACATCCGCAAGAAGCTGCACCTCGGGCCAGCCACGGGCACCCTGCTCTCTGCCTCCTACGCGCTGGGCTATCGGCTCGAACTCCTGCCGCCCCCCGACCAGGACACCCGCCCATGAGTCGTCCGTATTCTCTCAGTGCCTTCCCTGACGTACGCCCTCTGGCGCTGGCGCTGCTATCCGCCTGCCTGGCGCTGCCGCCCATCGTTACGCGCGCCGAGCCCATGGGCGCTCAGGGGGATGACTTTCTGTACCGCGTGGAACAACACGACACCCTGGAGCAACTGGCCCGGCGCTACACCCTGCGAACCGAGCACTGGCCCACGCTGCAACGTCTGAATCAGGTCGACGACCCGCACCGCCTGCCGATCGGCAAGGTGCTGCACATCCCGCTGTCCCTGATCCCGGAACAGCCGGCAACAGCCACCGCCGTTCACGTAACCGGACAGGTCACGGCTGATGGCCGACCTGTGCAGCCGGGCGACGTCCTGCACTCAGGCCAGTCGCTGCGCAGCATCGGCGACGGCACCGCGACCCTGCGCCTGGAAGATCAAAGCCTGCTGACGCTGACGCCCGGCGCGACGCTGGAGCTCCAGCGCCTGCAATCCTTCCAGGGCACGGGTCTGACCGATACGCAGATTTCGATCGACCGGGGCACACTGGAATCCGCCGTGGCGCCCGCCGGCACCGGGGTCGGCCGCTTCGAAGTCCGCACGCCTGCCACCGTGACCGGCGTGCGGGGCACCCGCCTGCGCGTCCATGCCGACGCATCAGGATCGCGCCACGAAGTGCTGCACGGTCACGCAGCGATCGCAGGCTCCACGGGAACTGAACAATCGCTCGACTCGGATCGGGGCGCCGCCTACGACACCAGCGGCACCCTGCTGAGCACGCAGCCTCTGCTGCCTCCGCCCCAGGGCCTGAAGATGACGGGCAGCAACGGCCAGCGGCTGGAATTCGAACCCATTCCAAAAGCGGTCGCCTACACCGTCCGGATCACCCTGGACGCCGAGGGCGCCCGTCTGGAGTCCATCCAACGGGTCGCGGGACCCGGCGCGCCGCTGCGCGCACGCAGCGGCGGCCCACGCTACGTCTTCGTGCGTGGCATCGACACGCTCGGCATCGAAGGGCGCGACGCCGCCCTGGCGGTTGATTCATTACGCGCCGGTCTGACCGCCGGCGACGGCTCCCCGATCCTGACGGCCAACGGAGCCCCCGTGCTGCTGGATTAGGCCCATGACCCTCATGGCAGCCCACCGTCTGATCGGCATGCGGCGACGCCTCCTGATCGAATGGCTGATCCTGGTGACCGTGCTGACGCTGCTGTCCACCGCACTGACGGTCTGGCAAGACCTGCCGGGCATCCGGGACATCAACCACCGGGCCTATGATCTGAGCATGCAGGCAGTCCGGGCCCCGGCGCCCAGCCCGGACATTGCGATCATCGCCATCGACGACGCCAGCATCGAAGCCCTGGGCTACTGGCCCTGGCGCCGCTCGGTTCACGCCGCCCTGCTGGAACGCCTTCACGGCGCGCGAGCCGTGGGGCTGGACCTGATCCTCTCAGACCCCTATCTCACTCACCCGCGGGACGACCCCCTGCTGGCCCAGGCCATTGCCCAACACGGACGCGTCGTGCTGCCCGACATCCTGAGCCCGGACGGCCAACAGCGGATCATGCCGATCCCCGCCCTGGCCCAGGCGGCCGCGGCCCTCGGACGCATCGACGCACGGCCCGATCCGGACGGCACCCTGCGCGCCATCGAAACACGCCGCACCCCGGCGGGTGGCGGACCACCTCTGGCGCACTTCAGCCTGGCGATCGCCGGCGTCGCAGGACAGGAAGCCGCCGTGGCCCGGGCCCAGGCCTTTCCTTCCGACATGGCTGTGCGCGTCCAGTTCACCGATCCGGCCAAGCGCCATGCGCTCTACCCCTACGCCGCCGTGCTGAGCGGCCAGGTGCCCGAGGCCGAGTTCAAGGACCGCATCGTGCTGGTCGGCGCCTGGGCCTCCGGATTGGGCGATCACCTGGCCACGCCCCTGGGCGGCATGACGGCAGGCGTCGCGATCCTGGCCGACACCGTGCAGAACCTGCGGGACAACCTGTGGATCCGCATTGCGCCATCCTGGGTCACAGCACTGGCCGGGCTGGGGCTGATCCTGCCAGTCTGCCTGGGCCTGGGCACCCTGTCCACGCGCCGGGGACTGGCTGGCGCGCTCGCCGCCAGCATCCTCTTTCTGATCACGGATGCCCTGCTGCTCCAGCAGACCGGATACTGGCTGCCGCCCGCCGGCACCCTGGCAGCCCTGTTCCTGGCCTATCCCCTGTGGAGCTGGCGCAGCCAGGAAGCTTCCCTGAGACACATCGACGCCGAACTTGAACAGTTGCACATTCCGCTGCGGCCCGACGCCGACGGGCTCGACACCGACACAGATTCAGGGCCGGTCGGCCCTGACACGCTGCCCGCACGGGCCATCCGTCTGCACAAGGCGGTATCCCGCCTGAAACAGGCCACCCGGGCGCAAAAGGAAACGCTCAGTTTTCTGTCGCACGACATGCGGTCTCCTCAAAGCGCCATCCTGGCCATCCTCGAACTGAGGCGCCAGTCACCCGAGCAATGGGCCGAAGAAACCGTCCTGGCGCATATCGAGCAACAGACGCGCACCACCCTGAATCTGGTGGACCAGTTCGTCCAATTGGGACGCGCCGAATCCGCCCCGCTGGACCGACGCCCCGTCTATCTGGACGATCTCATCCAGGAATGCTGCGACCGGCGCTGGCCCCAGGCCGCGCAGCGCGGGATCGAATTGCAGTTCGAAGCCCGACACCCGGAAGCCGAGGCCAGCCTCGATACGGAACTCATGGGTCGGGCCATCGGCAATCTGCTGGACAATGCCCTGCTGTATGGTCCCGCGAACAGCGTCGTCGCATGCACGCTGGAATCCGACGCACGCCACTGGCACATCCACGTTCGGAACGCCGGCCCCGGCATCCCCCCCGAACAGCAGGAACACCTGTTCACCCGCTTCCAGCGTCTGCCTGGCGACGCGAACAAACCGGCCGGCAGCGGCCTGGGGCTGGCCTTCGTGCAGACCGTGGCACAGCGCCACGGCGGCCGGGCGTCCTGCGTCAGCGCCTCGGGCCAGGGCGCCCGGTTCACGATCAGCCTGCCCGTGGAAAGCTGAAAGAACCGCTTAACGGGAGCGCCGCAGCCTTTGCAACGAGGCCCGGTTCAGGTCTTTTGCCTCTTGCTCGGCATAGTCCCGCTCTCCGGGCTCGTAGGCGCCTTCGTACAGACACTGGCTGCGGTTCCACTGGCAATCGCCGCCTTGAGCCGACTGCCTGGCCGGGACTCCGCCCCCAAAGCAGCCGGCCATCAGCACGGCGGCACCCAGCACGACGCCACAGCGGATCACGATACGGCCGGACATGTTTCCTCCTTCTGCTACTGGAATATGCCTGCCTTCTTATAACAGGTTCCTGCAGGGCGACCGACGCTGCAGCGGCATCATGCGCCGCAATTGTGTCACTGCCTATTTCCAGCCGAAACTTCAAGCTTAAAAAAATCGGTCTCCACCCCCGTCGGGACGGTTGCAAGGCATCCTGCTGACATATCATGTCACATGCAGTCTGGAGATCCACCGAATCCCCGATGGACCGGACCATGCATCAAGGCCTCAGCCGAGGTTTCACGCGCATCCGCGTCAGTGTGAACGCCGATGGTTGCAACAGCGTCCAGCCGACTCTATGCCACAGGCATAAAAAGAACAGGCCGAGTTCCGCAGTTTCAACTTTCCAGGAGACACACCATGCAGACCGCCACCACCACAGAACCCGCCTTTTCCACCGCCGGCGTCATCTGGCTCAAGCTCGCGATCCTGTATCTATTGATCGGCATCGCCATCGGTATCGGCATGGGCGCCACAGAAAACTTCACCCTGCGCCCAGTGCATACCCACCTCAACCTGCTGGGCTGGGCGACCATGGCGCTGGCCGGGATCATCTACTGCATCTTCCCCAAGGCAGGACGCAGCCGCCTAGCCCGACTCCACTTCTGGCTCCAGAACCTCGCTCTGCCGGTCATGCTCGTCAGCCTCGCCCTGCTGACGCTCGGCCATCCTGGCGTGATTCCGCTCCTGGGCATCGCGGAAATCGCCACTGCTCTGGGCATCGTCACGTTTGCGGTCAACATCTTCCTGAACGTGGGGGGGAGTCGCCACTGAGTGCAGTCTACGTTTTTGCACAGCCCAAAAAAAAGGTGTATAGTTTCGTTCTTCGCAAAATAATTGCGACGGGCTGTTAGCTCAGTTGGTAGAGCAGCGGACTCTTAATCCGTCGGTCGAGTGTTCGAGTCACTCACAGCCCACCAGAATAGTCGGTAAAAGGCCAGTTCTTCGGAACTGGCCTTTTACTTTTTGTGCCTGACTTTCATACAGACATCGCAGGGTTCGCGCCTGCGAAATGCAGGATGGAAACGCAACGAAACTGTCCGTCTCGATGATCACCCCCTGACAAGAACGGAATCAATCAGCCACAAGCGTCCATGCTAGGCTTTGGAATATAAGGGTATTCCATAGGCCATTTTGATGCGCGACAAGGAAATCATCAAAAGTGTGCAGTATCTCCGGGGTGTGGCGGCCCTCATGGTGGTCTGCTTTCACTTCAGATATTATCTGAACGACAACTACGCTCAGAAAGACCTGGGCGACGCGCTGTTTGGCAGCGGCGCATTCGGCGTCGACCTGTTTTTCATCATCAGCGGATTCATCATCTGCTATTCGACCCGCAAGCCCGACAGCCCGCATCCTGTCGCGGCGTACACCCTGAAGCGGTTTTTCCGGATCTATCCCCTGCTGATCTTCAGCCTGCTGACGTTTTTCCTGCTGTTCGGCGCCGATGGATATTCGGTGCTGAAATCCCTCATCCCGCTGCAGGCGGATTATTCAGACCAGGGCCCATTCTTCGGCTACAACCTGCTCAGCCCGGCGTGGACGCTGACGTACGAGATTTCTTTTTATCTGTTATTTCTGGCCGGCCTGGCAATTTCACAAAAGCATCGCAGACTCATCGCTGCCGGCCTCATCGTCTCGATTTTTCTATTGTTGCAATGGGCACTGAATCACGAAGTCCGGCTCTCGGCCTATACGGAGTATGACTATCCGTACGGCGGACCCATACGGCCGGTACTGGCGATTTTGTCTTCGCCCATGATTCTGGAATTCGTCTGCGGGATCGCGCTGTATTCCATGTTCATGGCGACACCCGACCTGCCCGAAAAAACCAGGGTATTCCTGAAACCGCTGTTGCTCGGCACGGCAGCGGTTTCCACCCTGATTTATTTTTCAGGCGATTTTTATGGCCACGGACTGACACAGTGGGGCGCGCCTTCGGTTGCCTTGATTCTGTCACTGCTGCTCTACGAGCGTTTGAACGGCTTGCCCGACATCCGCTGGCTTTCTTTCCTGGGGGATATTTCCTACGCCCTGTACCTGACGCACATCATCGTTCTCCAGGCGATCAGGACGTACGGCGTGCGCTTCGGGCTGGAGGGTGCGCCCGCCTTTGCCTTCGCCGTTTCCCTGTCCCTCGTGGCGGCCACGCTCGTGCATTACCTGGTGGAGGTCCGTGCGATCGACGCCTGCCGCGCCCTGCTGAAGCACGTGGGCGAGGCGCCGCGCCACGCACCTCGCCTGATCCTGGACTATCAGAAACCCTGAGGGCCTAGATCGCCGCTGCCAGCTTGGCCGCCAGACCCACGTAGCTGCGCGGCGTCATGGCCAACAGCCGCGCTTTGGGGTCGGCGGGCAGGTCCAGGCCGGCAATGAATTCCCGCAGGGCCTGCTCGGTGATGCCCTTGCCGCGCGTCAACGCCTTGAGTTGCTCGTAGGGCTGCGGCAGACCGTAGCGGCGCATCACCGTCTGCACGGGCTCGGCCAGGATTTCCCAGCAGGCGTCGATGTCGGCGTCGATGGCGGCGGCGTTCAATTCCAGCTTGCCCAGGCCGCGCAGACAGGCGTCGTAGGCCACCAGGCTGTAGCCCAGCGCCACGCCCAGGTTGCGCAGCACGGTGGAGTCCGTCAGGTCGCGCTGCCAGCGCGAGACCGGCAGTTTTTCCGACAGATGGCGCAGCATCGCGTTGGCCAGGCCCAGATTGCCTTCGGAGTTCTCGAAGTCGATCGGATTGACCTTGTGCGGCATGGTGGACGAACCGACCTCGCCGTCCTTCAGGCGCTGCTTGAAATACCCCAGGGCGATGTAGCCCCAGACGTCGCGGTTCAGGTCCAGCAGGATGGTGTTGGCACGCGCGATCGCGTCGAACAGAGCGGCCATCCAGTCGTGCGGTTCGATCTGGATCGAATAGGGATTCTGGGTCAGCCCCAGGCTGCCCAGCACGCCGCCCGAGAATGCCGGCCAGTCGATTTCCGGATAGGCCGACAGGTGGGCGTTGTAGTTGCCGGTGGCGCCGTTCATCTTGGCCAGCGGCTGCACGGCGCGGATCGCGTCCAGGGCGCGGTCCAGGCGGGCTACCACGTTGGCGAATTCCTTGCCCATGGTGCTGGGCGTGGCCGGCTGACCATGCGTGCGCGACAGCAGCGGCTGATCGGCGTGCTGGTGCGCCAGTTCGCGCAAACGGGCGACGACGGATTCCAGCCCCGGCAGCACGGCCTGCGACCGCGCGCGGCCAAGCATCAGCGCGTGCGAGGTGTTGTTGATGTCTTCGGACGTGCAGGCGAAGTGGATGAATTCTGCGGCACGGGACAGTTCGGCGTCATCGGTCACCTGTTCCTTGAGCCAGTATTCGACCGCCTTCACGTCATGGTTGGTGGTGCGCTCGATGGCCTTGATGCGGGCCGCGTCAGCTTCGGAAAAGTCCTGGACCAGCGCCTGCAGCCGTGCGCGCGCCGCCGCTGAGAAGGCGGGCAGTTCGGGCAGTCCGGCGTCGGACAGTCCGATCAGCCAGGCGATCTCGACCTCGACCCGATGCGCCATGAAACCGGCTTCGGACAGAAAGGGCCGCAGGGCATCGGCCTTGGCTGCGTAGCGCCCATCCAGGGGCGACAGCGCGTTCAACGCGCTGAGGGAAGTATCAATATGCATGGCGGAATTCTAGCATCCGCCCGCACCCGCCTCCGGGTTGGGCGGATATACCACACCCCACCGGCGGAGTTTCATCAAAAAGAGTCAAAACACCGCCCACAGCCCGGGATCCGGGACCGTCCTGCTATACTTTTTGAGCCTTAGACTCTCCTGATTTCCCATGAAATTGATCGGTTCCCTGACCAGTCCCTACGTCCGCAAGGTCCGTATCGTGCTGGCCGAGAAAAAGCTCGACTACGAGCTGGTCCTCGACGACCCCTGGGGGCCCGCGACTCAGGTCACGGCGCACAACCCCCTGGGCAAGGTGCCCTGTCTGATCATGGACGAGAACGGCTCACTGTTCGACTCGCGCGTCATCGTGGAATACCTGGACACGCTCTCGCCGGTCGGCCGCCTGATCCCGCCGCCGGGGCGCGAGCGCGTGGAAGTCAAACGCTGGGAAGCCATCGCCGACGGCATCATGGACGCCGCTGCGGCCGCCTTCATAGAAACCCACCGCCGCCCCGAAGCCCAGCGCAACGCCGACTGGGTCGACCGTCAACTGCAAAAGATCCGCGCCAGCCTGGACTATATGGATCTCTTGCTGGGCGAACAGCCCTACTGCGTGGGTGTCAATCTGTGCCTGGCCGACATCGCCGTGGGCACGGCCCTGGGCTATCTGGACCTGCGCTTTCCGGATATAGACTGGCGCGCGGATCACGCCCACCTGGCCCGCCTGGCCGAAAAGCTCGGCGCCCGGCCCTCTTTCGCCACGACGAAGCCGCCCACCGCGTAAACGGCGGCGTCAGACGATAATCCCGCCTCCCAGGCAGACGTCGCCGTCGTACAGCACGGCCGACTGGCCAGGGGTGACGGCCCATTGGGCCTCGGCAAAGCGCAGCGCAAAGTCCGCGCCCTCTCCCGCTTCCAGAACGCAGGCGGCATCGGCCTGCCGGTAGCGGGTCTTGGCAGCGTAAGCGCCGGGGGCCGGGGGCTCACCCGCCACCCAACTGGCATCCTGGGCTTGCAAGCGTTCGCTCAACAGCCACGGATGGTCATGCCCCTGGACGACGTACAGGGTATTGTTCTCCAGGTCTTTGCGGGCCGCGTACCAGGCGTCGGCCGTGCCATCGTCCCGCTGCGCACCGCGCACGCCACCGATGCCCAGGCCCTTGCGCTGACCCAGGGTATGAAAGGCCAGGCCCTGATGACGGCCGATTTCCCGGCCCTCCGGGGTCAGCATCGGCCCTGACTTGGTGGGCAGGTAACGATTCAGGAATTCCCGGAACGGCCGCTCGCCAATGAAGCAGATGCCGGTGGAGTCTTTCTTGGCCGCATTGGGCAGGCCGATCTCGCGCGCGATACGGCGCACCTCGGTCTTGGGCAATTCGCCCAGCGGAAACAGGGTGCGCGAGAGCTGATCCTGGTTCAGCCGGTGCAGGAAATAGCTTTGGTCCTTGGAACCGTCCAGAGCCTTCAGCAACTGGCTGCGCGGCCCGGCGGGCGTGCCGACGCGGCGCACCCGGGCGTAGTGGCCGGTGGCGATATAGTCGGCGCCCAGCCCCATGGCGTGATCCAGAAAGGCCTTGAACTTGATTTCCGCGTTGCACAGCACGTCCGGATTGGGCGTGCGGCCAGCGGAATATTCGCGCAGGAATTCCGCAAACACGCGATCCTTGTACTCGGCGGCGAAATTGACGGCCTCGATGTCCACGCCCACCACGTCGGCGACGCTGGCGGCGTCCAGCCAGTCCTGGCGCGACGAACAGTATTCGCTGTCGTCGTCGTCCTCCCAGTTCTTCATGAACAGGCCGACCACCTCGTAGCCTTGCTGTTTGAGCAGCCAGGCCGACACCGAGGAATCGACCCCGCCCGACATGCCGATGACGACCCGGGCACCACGTGCGGGTTGCCCGGAATCAGCCATGCAAGGCCTCGTCTACGGTTTCGATCCAGTGACGCACCGGCGTGTCGGTGCCGCCCTGGAGATGACAGATACAGCCGATGTTCGACGACACGATGGTCTCGGGCAGCGTCGCCTCGATCGCCTGCAGCTTGCGCGCGCGCAGGGATTTCGACAACGCCGGCTGGGTGATCGAATAGGTGCCCGCCGACCCGCAGCACAGGTGCGACTCGCCGAAGGACTGCAGATCGAAGCCCAGGTCCGCCAGCAGCCGCTCGGTGACGGTGCGCAGGCCCTGCCAATGCTGCAGCGTGCAAGGCGGATGAAAGGCGCTGCGTCCAGGTTCGCGGCGCATCTTCGACCGGAGTTCGGCCGCCAGGGGCGCCAGAAATTCCGCCACGTCCTTGACGTAAGGCATCAGGCGCGCAGCGCGTTCGGCATAGGCCGGATCGTGCTTCAGGTGATGGGCATAGTCCTTGATCATGCCGCCACAGCCCGAGGCGTTGATGACCACGGCCTCGACCGCGCCGGATTCCAGCATCGGCAACCAGGCGTCGATATTGGCACGCATCTGGTCGCGGCCGGCCTCCTGGGCGTCCAGGTGGAAATTGATGGCGCCGCAACAGCCCGATCCGGCGGCGATACGCGTGCCCACCCCCACTGCATCCAGCACGCGCAGCGTGGCGGCGTCGATGGACGGCATCATGGCAGGCTGCACACAGTTGGCCAGCATCAGTACCTGCCGCGCATGGCGGCCCGGTTCAGCCGGCAGCGCCCCGGCCGGGCGGGCGTCTGCGATCTTGGCGCGCAGCACGGCAGGCAGAAAGGGCCGCGCCCAGCGCCCCATGCGGTACAGAGGACCGAACCAGGGCGAGCCCATCAGATGGCGCAGCCCCCCGCGCAGCAGGCGTTCGCGCAAGGGGCGGCGCACGCGTTCGCTGACGATCTGGCGGCCGATGTCCACCAGGGCGCCGTACTGGACGCCCGACGGACAGGTGGTTTCGCAATTGCGGCAGGTCAGGCAGCGGTCCAGGTGTTGCTGAGTGACGAAGGTCGGCTCGGCGCCTTCCAGGACCTGCTTGATCTGGTAGATGCGCCCACGCGGACTGTCGAGTTCGTCGCCCAGAATCTGATAGGTCGGACAGGTCGCCAGGCAAAACCCGCAATGCACACAGCGGCGCAGGATTTCATCGGCATCCTGGCCAAAATCGGTATCGCGCGCCCAATCCGCGAGTTGTGTCTGCATGGTGGTCCTCAGAGTTCCGGGTACAGCCGATGGGCATTGAAGATCCCGGCGGGGTCGAATTCGCGCTTCAATCGTCGGTGAATCTGCAGGACACCGTCCGCCAGGGGATGAAAGGCGGGCACGTCGGCGGGCGCCCCCTCGTGCCGGTACAGGCAGGCGGAACCGCCCAGCGTCTGGACCCGGTCGCGCAACGCCGCCGCGTCGTGCGGGCCGGCCAGCCAGCGCAGGCTGCCCCCCCATTCGTGCAGCACGGGAGCCAGTCCCAACGCAGGCGCACCGGCGGGCAGGACGATGCGCCACAAAGGTCGCTGACGAAAAAACGCATGCGTCTGGTCGCGCAGGCCCAGCCAGAAGGCGCCAGCGGCCTCATCGGACAGCGATTCCCCGCCGATTTCCTCCAGCCCCTGGCGCACGGCGGATGCATTGCCCGACAGGCGCACCGACAGTTTCCCGCCCACACCCGAAGCATCGGCCACCCAGGCCGTGGCCGATATCGGCAGCGGCCGCGACCGCCAGCGCAGGCACAGATTCAGGGCAGAGGTTTCGTCCAGCGCCAGGACGCAGGTGGCCTCGCGGTGTGGTCGGGGCACGACCTTGAGCGAGACTTCCACCAGCGCCCCCAGGACGCCCAGCGAACCCGCCAGCAGGCGCGACACATCGTAGCCGGCGACGTTCTTCATGACCTCGCCGCCAAAGCGCAGCACATTGCCGTCGGCGCTCAGCAGACGCGTACCCAACACAAAATCGGCCAGTGAACCGGCGGCCATCCGGCGCGGGCCGGACAGACCCGAGGCCACACAGCCCCCCAGGGTGCCGGCGGCGCCAAAGCGCGGCGGTTCGAAAGCCAGCATCTGGTCGCGCGACGCCAGCAGCGTCTCGATATCGACCAGCGGCGTGCCGGCCCGGGCCGTCAGCACCAGCTCGGACGGCTCGTAACTGACCACGCCCTGGTAGGCCGACACGTCCAGCCAGGACACGGCTTCGTCCGCCGGCAGCGGACCGCCGTAGAACAAGCGTGTGCCGCCGCCTCGGATCAGGAGCGGGCGCTGCGCTGCGCGCGCAGTCACGACCTGCTCGCAAAGTTCGGATAAGACGAATTCCATGGGCTAGGGCCTGTTCACACTATTCACACTGATTACACGCATTCTAGAACCGGGGGATGTCGGGAAAACGGATGTCGCCCTGGTGAACGTGCATCTTGCCGTATTCCGCGCAGCGCACCAGCGTCGGGATCAGCTTGAGCGGATTGAGCAGCCCATAGGGATCGAAGGCACGCTTGACCGCTGCAAAGACATCCAGTTCGTCGCGGGTGAACTGCGAGCACATCTGGTTGATCTTTTCCAGACCCACACCGTGTTCGCCGGTGATGGTGCCGCCCACCTGCACGCACAATTCCAGGATGGCGGCGCCGAAGTCCTCGGCGCGCTCGACCTCGTCGGGCTGGTTGGCGTCGAACAGGATCAGAGGATGCAGATTGCCGTCCCCGGCATGGAACACGTTCGCGCAGCGCAGGCCGAATTCCTGCTCCATGGCGGCGATGGCCGCCAGAACCTTGCCCAAATGGCGGCGCGGAATCGTGCCGTCCATGCAATAGTAGTCGGGCGAGATGCGGCCGGCAGCGGGAAAGGCGTTCTTGCGCCCAGCCCAGAATTTCAGGCGTTCCTCTTCGGATGCGGAGGTCTGCAGCCGGGTGGCGCCGGCCTCGCGCAGCAGCGCCTCGACGCGGGTGATTTCCTCGGCAACCTCGTCGGGTGTGCCATCTGATTCGCACAGCAGAATGGCCTCGGCCTGCAAGTCATAGCCGGCCTGCACGAAAGGCTCGACCATGTGCACCGAACGCTTGTCCATCAGTTCCAGCCCGGCGGGGATGATGCCGCCTGCGATGATGCGCGTAACGCCCTCGCCCGCCTGCTCGACACTGGGAAAGCTTGCCATGACCACCCGCGCCAGTTGCGGGCGCGGGATCAGCCGCACCGTGACCTCGGTCACCAGACCCAGCATGCCTTCGGAACCGATGAAGGCCTGCAACAGATTCAGGCCTGGAACGTCCGGCGCCTCGCCCCCCAGTTCGATGACCTCGCCCTCGACCGTGACCATGCGCACGCGCAGGACGTTGTGCACCGTCAGGCCGTATTTCAGGCAATGCACACCGCCCGAATTTTCCGCCACATTGCCGCCGATGGAACAGGCGATCTGGCTGGACGGGTCCGGTGCGTAATACAGGCCATAAGGCGCGGCGGCTTCAGAGATGGCCAGATTGCGCACGCCCGGGCCGACCACGGCCACACAGGTCTCGGGATCCAGGCGCAGAATGCGGTTGAGCTTGGCCAGCCCCACGACCACCCCCTGGGGATGTGGCGTGGCGCCGCCCGACAGCCCGGTGCCCGCACCGCGCGGCACCACCGGCACATTGTGCTCGTGGCAGGCCTTGAGGATGGCGATGACCTGGGCTTCGTTTTCAGGCAGCACCACGACAGGCGGCTGTTCGCGGTACAGCGCCAGCCCGTCACATTCATAGACGCGAGTCTGGTCGGGCCGGGTGAGGATGCAATGCGCCGGCACGTCGCGTGCGATGCGGGCGAGAAAACCGGGGAAATCGGGCACGCTGACGTGCCGTTCATCCACCGTGCTTGCGATGTCCATGAGACTCCTTGGGCGCCTGTCAGGCCGCCGGCGGCAGGATTTTGCCGGGGTTGAGGACGTTGTGCGGGTCCAGCGCGGCCTTCAGCGCCGCCATGACGTCCAAGGCATCCTGACCGTGCTCGTCCAGCATGAAAGCCTGCTTGTGCAGGCCGACCCCGTGTTCACCGGTGCAAGTGCCCTGCATGGCGATGGCGCGCGCCACCAGCCGCTGGTTCAACTGTTCGGATTCGGCCCATTCGTCCGGCTGGTCCGGATCGAGCAGCATCAGGACGTGGAAGTTGCCGTCACCCACATGACCCACGATAGTATAGGGAAAACTGGCCTGGTCCAGTTCACGGGCGGTGGCCCCCACGCATTCGGCCAACCTGGAAATCGGCACACACACATCGGTGGTGCTGGCGCGACAGCCGGGACGCAACTGCAGGCCGGCGAAATAGGCGTTGTGCCGCGCCGTCCACAGGCGGCTGCGGTCTTCCGGGCGGTCCGCCCATTCGAAGTCCTGGCCGCCGTGCTCGCGCGCGATGGCCTGCACCGATTCGGCCTGCTCGCGCACCGAGGCCGGGCTGCCGTGGAATTCGAACAGCAGCAAGGGCGATTCACGCAGGCTCAGATGGCTGTATCGATTGGTGGCCCGCACGGCATGGGCATCCATGAACTCGATCCGCGCCACCGGCACGCCCATCTGGATGACTTCGATCACGCTGTTGACGGCGGCATCCAGGTCGGCAAAATTGCAGATCGCGGCGGACACGGCCTCGGGCTGGGGGTACAGGCGCACGGTGACTTCGACGATGATGCCCAATGTGCCCTCGCTGCCCACGAACAGGCGGGTCAGGTCATAGCCTGCCGAGGACTTGCGCGCCCGGCTGGCGGTCTCGATCACCCGCCCGTCGGCCGTGACGACCTTCAGCGACATGACGTTCTCGCGCATGGTGCCGTAGCGCACGGCGTTGGTGCCGGAAGCGCGAGTGGCCGCCATGCCACCCAGGCTGGCATCGGCCCCCGGGTCGATCGGAAAGAACAGCCCCGTTTCCCGCAGGGATTCATTGAGCTGCTTGCGCGTCACGCCGGCCTGGACCGTGGCCGTGAAGTCCTCGGCATGTACCGCCACGATCTGATTCATCCCCGACAGGTCCAGGCAGACCCCGCCCTGGACCGCCAGCAGGTGGCCTTCCAGGGATGAGCCCACACCGTAGGGAATCAGGGCGATGCCGTGATCATGGCAATGACGCGCCACCCAAGCGACCTCGTCCACGTCCTGGGCAAAAACCACCACGTCAGGCGGCATGGCCGGATACGGGGACTCGTCGCGGCCATGATGTTCACGCACCGCCCGCGCCGTCGAGCAGCGTTCGCCGAAACGCGTGCGCAAGGCCGCCACGAAGCCCTCCGGCAAGACCCGGGCCTGTTGGGCGATGTGCAAGGTATCCATGTCCGATCCTGTCCTCTTGAAAACGCGTGTCAGCTCTCCACCTCGCCGCTTGCAAGCGGTACGGAACTGTCAGGCGGCGCTGCCCACCGGGGCGGTGGACGCGCGGGCCGCCTGACGGCGCGCACGCACGGCTGCGGCCAGACGGTCGAGCACAGCCACCGTCGTGTCCCAGTCCACGCAACCGTCGGTGATGCTCTGACCATACACCAGCGGCTTGCCCGGCACCAGATCCTGGCGACCACCTACCAGATGGCTTTCCACCATCACACCGAACAGACGCGTGTCGCCGGTTTCGAGCTGGGTGCAGACGTCCTCGATCACCAGGGGCTGGCGGGTGTAGTCCTTGCTGCTGTTGGCATGGCTGGCGTCCACCATGACGCGCGGGCGCATGCCGGATTTTTCCAGGGCCTCGGCCGCCGCCTGAACATGCTCGGCCTGGTAGTTGGGCGCCTTGCCGCCGCGCAGGATCACGTGACAGTCCTCGTTGCCGCGCGTGGAGACGATGGCGGAATGCCCGCCCTTGGTCACCGACAGGAAGTAGTGCGGCTGCGACGAGGCCTTGATCGCGTCCAGGGCGATGCGCGTGTTGCCGTCGGTCCCGTTCTTGAAGCCCACCGGGCAGGACAGCCCCGAGGCCAGTTCGCGGTGCACCTGACTTTCGGTGGTGCGTGCCCCGATGGCGCCCCAGGACACCAGATCGGCAATGTACTGCGGCGTGATCATGTCCAGGAATTCAGTACCGGCCGGCAGGCCCAGGGCGTTGATGTCGATCAGCAGTTCACGTGCTGTGCGCAGGCCCTGGTTGATGTTGAAGCTGCCGTCCAGGCTCGGATCGTTGATCAGCCCCTTCCAGCCCACCGTCGTGCGGGGCTTCTCGAAATACACGCGCATCACGACCACCAGATCGTCCGCCAGGCGCTCGCGCTGCGGCGCCAGACGGCGAGCGTACTCCATGGCCGCCTCGGTGTCGTGGATGGAGCACGGCCCGACGACGACGACCAGGCGATCATCGGTGCCGTACAGCACATTGTGGATGGCATGCCGGGCATCGTGAACCGTGCGGGAAATGTCCGCGGTGCAAGGAAATTCACGCATCACATGGGCGGGCGGGGCCAGCTCGCGGATTTCTCGGATGCGGGTATCGTCGGTATTGTGTGACACGGTCATGCTCCATTCATGGGCCGGTTGCGAGGGCGGCAACAAAAAAGCCGCCTGGCGGGGCCGGCGGCTTTTTCGGGAATGTGTGGTCTACCTTTCTGTACAGCGATTCCCTTCCTCCACCAGCGGTTTTGGAAACGTAAAAAAGTAGAAAAAATAAGGAATCGAGTGCATGGGTCAATCCTAGCACAACCCCCGCCTCTGACGCAAGAAAATTGCTCCCGAAATCCCGGGTTCATTTCCCCTCCCTACCCCCCTCCCAAGCGGTTTCCTCATGCGCCTTGAACATGCGGCCCGTCCTCGCGGCCTACGAAGTTCAATCATGACGCATGAATTGATTAGTATTCAAATCATTCTATAATTGATCATTCGATCGTAGATTATTTCACGCATATACATTCAGGAGACCCACCATGAAATCCGCACTGAAGACATCCGCGCTGAATCCCTGGCTGCTGGCCGCCGCCGTGACCTGCGCCCTGGGTCCGGCCGCCGCCCAGGCTGCCGATCTGACCGCCGTCCGTGCCAGCGGTGTGCTGCGGGTCGCCGTCGCCAACGAAATCCCCTACGGCTTCATGGACCTGAGCGGAGAGGCCAAGGGCGTCGGGCCGGATGTCGCCAAGCACATCGCCAAGGCCCTGGGCATCGCCAAGATCGAATGGACCACCACGGCGTTCGGTTCCCTGATCCCCGGTCTGCAGGCCGACCGCTACGACATGGTTGCCGCAGAAATGGCCATCCTGCCGCAGCGCTGCGAACAGGTGCTCTATTCCGAACCAAACAGCTCCTACGGCGAGGGTCTGCTGGTTGCCCAGGGCAACCCGAAGAATCTCCATGACTATGAAAGCTTCGCGAACTCGGACGGCAAGATCGCGGTGATGGCCGGCGCCGATCAACTGGAAATCCTCCAGGCCCTGAAGGTCCCCGCCAACCGTATCGTGACCATCGCCAACAACGCCGACGCGATCTCCACTGTGACCACCGGGCGCGCGGACGGCTACGCCGCCACCAGCCTGACCGTCAGCCAACTGGCCGAAAAGAGCAAGGGCAAGGCCGAAGCAGCCTCTGACTTCAAGGACCCGGTGGTCGACGGCCAGCCCGTACGCAGTTGGGGCGGTTTCGCCTTCTCCAAGGACTCGGAGAGCCTGCGCGACGCCGTAAATCAGGAACTGGCCAAATTCAAGAAGACCGATGACTGGAAGAAGATCATGAGCAGCTACGGTTTTTCGGCCGAAGACGCCACACAATCCTTCGAGCGCAGCACGGCGCAGCTCTGCACCAAGTAAGGCACCGGGCCCGGCATGGACTGGCTGTCCTACCTGAACCCCCTGATGCAGGGCGCCTGGGTCACGATCCGGCTGGCCCTGTATTCGACCCTGCTGGGAGGCGCGTTTTCCTTTCTGTTCGGCATTGGCCGCCTGTCGCGGTCCCTGCCCTGCCGCTGGGCCTCGATCGCCCTGATCGAGATCTTTCGGGGCACGTCACTGCTGGTGCAGTTGTTCTGGCTGTTCTTCGCCCTGCCGGTGCTGGGACAGATGCTGGGCGTGGACCTGCGTCTGCCGCCGGTCGTGGCGGGCACGCTGGCCCTGAGCCTGAACATCGGCGCCTACGGGGCCGAGGTCGTGCGCGGCGCGATCCAGGCCGTGCCGCGCAACCAGCACGAGGCGGCCAAGGCGCTGGACTTCACACCGCGCCAGACCCTGTGGCGCATCGCCATCCCGCAAGCCATCCCCGAAATGATGCCCAGCTTCTGCAATCTGACGGTACAGAACCTGAAGGACACGGCCCTGGTCTCGCTGATCGGTCTGGGCGACCTGGCCTTTCAGGCCGAGCGCATCCGCAATTTCACCCAGGACAGCATCGGGGTCTATACCCTGCTGTTGCTCATGTATTTCGGCATGGCGCTGGTACTGGCCGGTCTGATGCGTCTCCTGGAAACCCACGTCGGGCGCTGGCGCCCCAAGGGGGTCTGAATGCTGTTCGGCATCGAATGGAACACTGCCAACGACTGGGTCTTCGCCTGGTCGATCCTGCCCATCCTGCTGCGCGGTCTGGTGGTCACGATCAAGGCCACGCTGCTGGGCTTCGTCGTCGGCGCCGCGCTGGGTCTGGTGCTGGCGGGCCTGAAAAGCGTGCGCGTCCGGCTGATCTCATGGCCCGCACGCGTGTTCACGGAATTCCTGCGCGACACGCCCCTGCTGGTGCAGTTGTTCTTTCTGTACTACGTGCTGCCGGAATACGGTCTGGTACTGCCCGCCTTCCTGACCGGCGCGCTGGCGCTGGGCGTGCAGTACAGCGCGTATATGTCCGAGGTCTACCGCGCCGGCCTGGAATCGATCACCCGAGGCCAGACCGAGGCCGCGCGCGCGCTGGACATCTCGCCCCTGCGCACCTTCGCGGTCATCATCCTGCCCCAGGCGATCCCCCGCATCATCCCGGCCCTGGGCAACTACCTGGTGTCCATCATGAAGGATGTGCCGGTGCTGTCGGTCGTGTCCATCCTGGAAATGCTCAACGTCGCGCGCATCATCGGCGACCGCAGCTTCAATTACATGGTGCCGCTGACCCTGGTGGGCGCGCTCTACCTGATCCTGACCCTGGTCGCCTCGGCCGGCGTGCGGCTGCTGGACGAACGCCTGCCCAAGCGCGGCATCCCCTTGCGTTGAACCCCACATGAACGACACTTTCAACCCCTCTGACCCGGACGCCCCCATCATCGCCATGGACGGTGTCGTCAAACGCTTTGGCGACGCCACCGTGCTCGACCACCTGGACTTTCAGGTGGCCAAGGGCGAAAAAGTCACCATCATCGGCCCCTCGGGCTCGGGCAAGTCCACGGTGCTGCGCATCCTGATGACGCTGGAGACCATCGACGAGGGCCTGATCCACGTGGCCGGCAAGCCCCTGTGGCACGAATACCGCGATGGCCGTCCCGTCCCTGCCAGTGAGGCCCACCTGCGCGCCATGCGCAAAGAAATGGGCATGGTGTTTCAGCAGTTCAACTTGTTCCCCCACATGACGGTGCAGCGCAACGTCACCGAATCGCCCGTCCACGTGCTGGGCCTGTCCAAGACCGAGGCTGACCGGCGCGCCCTCGAATACCTGGACCTGGTGGGCATGACAGAGCACACCGACAAATTCCCCAGTCAGTTGTCCGGCGGCCAGCAGCAACGCGTTGCCATTGCCCGCGCGCTGGCGATGCGTCCGAACATCATGCTGTTCGACGAACCGACCTCGGCCCTGGACCCGGAACTGGTCGGTGAAGTGCTGACCGTGATCCGCCGCCTGTCCGAGGAGCACGACCTGACCATGCTGCTGGTCACCCACGAAATGGAATTCGCCCGCCAGATTTCCGACCGGGTGTGCTTCTTCGACAAGGGCGTGATCGTGGAACAGGCGCCGCCTGAGGTCATGTTCACCAAACCCCGGGAGGAACGCACCCGGGAATTCCTGAAGACCTTCATCGAAACCCGCCAGGCTTGACGGGCCCGGGCACGGGACGGTTCGCCATGAGCCGTCCCGCGCCGCCCGCCGGTCAACCTAGGCGGCGGCCCGCAAAGGCGTCAGCAGGTCGGTGGAACGCCGCGCCGCGATGTGCTCCGGCCGGGGCTTCATGCCGTGGAACGGCGCGACCAGGCTGTTCTCCACGCTGTTGTAGACCATGAAAACATTGCTGCGCGGCCAGGGCGACAGATTACCGCCCGATCCATGCAGCGTATTGCAGTCGAAGAACACCACCGAACCGGCGGGGGCGGTCACCGCCTCCATCCCACCCTGCTCCGCCAGCAGGCGCAGGCTGACCGGATCGGGCACCCCGACCTCCTGCCGGCGCAGCGAGGTACGGTAATTGTCTTCCGGCGTCTCGCCCACGCAGGCCACGAACTGCCGGTGCGAACCCGGAATCAGCATCAGCGGCCCATTGAAGGCGGTATTGTCCGTCAGCAGCACCGAGCAGCTCAACGCCCGCATCGCCGGCATGCCATCTTCCACATGCCAGGTTTCGAAGTCGGAATGCCAGTAGAACTCCTTGCCATCGAGCGCCGGCTTCATGTTCACCCGCGACTGATGGATGTAGACCTCGGAGCCCAGGATCTGGCGCGCCACGTCCAGCAGCCGGGGATCGCGCGGCAGGTCGGCCAGCCGCCGCCCCAGTTCGTGCACACGGAAGATCGAACGCAGCGCCTCGCCGCCCGGTTCGCGGATGACCTCCTCGCCTTCACGCACCGCCGGATCTTGCTCCAGCGCCTGGACCTCCTCGCGCAAGGCCTGGATCTGCCGGGCATCGAACACACCGGTCAGCACCAGAAAACCGTCGCGCTCGTAGGCCCGCAACTGCGCCTCGTCCAGCGCATCGGCGTAGCGGCCCGCGTCATACACCACGGGATCGCCGCGCGCGATCAAGGCCGCACCGCGCCCCATTCGTGATACGTAAAAATCCTTCATGACCTGCATCCCTCTTTTATGTTGCACGCCGGCCGGTGCCCGAACCCGGGCGCCGGCGCAGCCCTCAGGCGGCGGACGCTTCCGCCGCCGGGTAGACGCCGGAGGCGTCGTGGACCTCGCGGCCCGTCAGCGGCGGATTGAACACGCAGATCACCCGCAACGGCCGCACGCCGCCGCGCAGCCAATGCTCATCATGCTGGTCCAGGGCGTAGACCACCCCGGGGCCCAGGGCGTGTTTCCGGCCGTCGGCGATGGTCTCGATCTCGCCGTCACCCTCGATGCACCAGACGGCCTCCAGATGGTTCTGATAATGGATGTGCGTCTCGGTCCCGGGAAAGATCACGGTCTCGTGAAACGAGAATCCCATGCCGTCCGAGGACAGCAGCACCCGGCGGCTGGTCCAGTTGTCCGTGACGATTTCCTGGTCGGTTCCGATGACGTCCCTGACATTGCGTACGATCATTGCCCACCTCCCGCGACCTTCAACATCCTGGGCCGGCGTCCCTCGCCGGCCAGGATCTCGCCCACACTGCGTTCGATGATCTCCATCCCCTGCTGCAATTGCTCGCGCGCAATGGTCAGGGCCGGCAGCACTTTCAGCACCTCGTCATGCGCGCCCGAAGTCTCGATCACCACACCCTGCTCGAAAGCCCGACGCGCGATCCGGCCGGCCAGATCGTCGCCCACCGGCGTCACCAGGCCCTGGATCAATCCGCGGCCGCGCACGCCCAGGCCGGCGCCCCGGTGGCTGTGCGCCAGATTTTCCAGCCAGTCGCGCACCAGGCGCTCCTTGGCCGCGACTTCCTCGCTCAGCGCCCCGTCGGCCCAGTAGCTCTCCAGGGCCTGAGCCGCCGTGACGAAGGCCAGGTTGTTGCCCCGAAAGGTGCCGCTATGCGCGCCAGGTTCCCAGACATCGAGTTCGCGGCGCAGCAGCACCAGCGCCATGGGCAGCCCGAATCCCGACAGGGACTTCGACAGCGTGACGATGTCCGGCGAAATCCCCGCCGCCTCAAAACTGAAAAATGCCCCCGCGCCACCCCCGGAGGGCGCGCTTTTGCCCTGAGACGACCCGGCGGCAAGAGCACCACCCGTACGACCGCAACCGACCTGAATGTCGTCGACGATCAGCAGCATGTCATGGCGCCGGCACAGGCGCTCCAGTTCGCGCAGCCAGCGCTGCGAAGCCACGTTCACCCCGCCCTCGCCCTGGACGGTCTCGACGATCACTGCCGCCGGATGGTCCAGGCCGCTGCTGGGATCGTCCAGCATGCGCTCCAGGTAGGCCATGGTGTTCACGTCCGGACCGAAATAGCCGTCATACGGCATGAAACTGATGTTGCCCAGCGCCACGCCCGCAGCCTTGCGGAACTTCCGGTTGGCGGTGGCCGCCAGCGAACCGCCGGACACGCCATGGAAACCATGCGTGAAAGAAATGACATTCTGGCGGCCCTTGACCTGGCGCGCGATTTTCAGCGCTGCCTCGACCGCGTTGGTGCCCGTGGGGCCGGTGAACTGCAGCACATAATCCAGGCCGCGCGGCTCGAGCACCAGCCGGTCCAGCGTCTGCATGAAATATTTCTTGGCGCTGGTGGCCATGTCCAGGCCATGCGTCACACCATCGGACTCCAGGTAGGCCATCATGCGCTCGCGCAGGACCGGGTTGTTGTGCCCATAGTTCAGGGTGCCCGCGCCGCTGAAGAAATCGATGTAGCTGCGGCCGTCCTCGTCAATCAACTCCGAGCCGCGCGCCTTGCTGAAAATGACCGGAAACGACCGGACGTAGCCTCTGACTTCCGACTCCATCCGGTCAAAAATTTTCAAGTCCATGGGGTCCTCCTTTTCATCGTTCATGGATTCCGGTCCGACTCAGGAACCGGCGGGGTGAATGGGCCGATGCGCAGCAGCGGTTCGGCCTCGTGCGTGCCCGCGCCGAACAGCGCGGCATCGAACAGAGCCGTTTCATTCAAAGAGGCGTCCAGGCGGACGGCCAGCCTTCGAAACAGGCCGCGCGAAGCCCGGTTTCCAGGCCCTACGGTGGTCTCGACCCAATGCGCCGGACGGGGAGACCGGCGCGACAACAGGCCCAGGAGCATGTCCAGGCCCAACCCCCGGCCTCGTGCCCGGGGGTCCACCGCCACCTGCCAGACGAACAGCGTGTCGTCCCGGCCCGGTGGGCGGTAGCCCGACACCATGCCCAACAGGCCGTCGTCGTCTTCGGCCAGGATGCAGGTATCGGGGAAATGCTCCGTCAGGAGCAGATAGAGATAGGCGGAATTCAGGTCCAGCGGCGGGCAGCGCGCCACCAGGTCCTGCATGGCCGGCCCGTCCGCCCGGGCCGGCAGGCGCATCCACGCCCGGCCGTTTGAGGTCGACCCCGCTCCGGTCAAACCACCAGCCCGGATTCCGGCGCGACGCCGCCCACCGGGATGTCCAGCATGGGAGACTGGGGATCGGCCACCGCCGGCGCCAGCCCGGTACCGGATTCGATCAGGTCCACCACCCGTTCCAGCGACAGGGTGATGGTGGCCTGCTCCAATTCCGGCAGCGCCTGCAGTGCCTCGGCCAGCTTCTGCTGCAAAGGCGAAGGCGTGTCCCGCGCCAGATCGCGTCCGGCGTCGGTTGCGCTGACGAACACGATGCGGCGGTCCGCCCGACCGCGTTCACGCACGATCAGGCCCTTGTCCTCCAGCCGGTCAAGGATGCCGACGACCGTGCTGGCGCTGACGTGGACTTCGCGGCTGATGGCCGTGGCCGTCATCGGCCCCTTCTCGATCACGGTCCGCAGGCAGACCAACTGCGGGCCGGTGATGTGGCTACAGGCCGACAACTGCCGGGAATGCAGGGCCACGGCCCGGGTAATGCGGCGTACAGCCCGCAAAATCCGCAGGTCATAGGCCTGCTGCGCATCCGTCTGACTGTTCATGATGATGGAAAGTCCTCAAAAATTAATTTCTATTGAAATGATAAGACTATAAATCATAAACATCAAGGCGAAAAAAAACCGCCCCGGAACGGACCGGGGGCGGTTGCTTGCGGCGGGACGCAATGCCCGCCGATACCAATCAATGCCCGGAGTTCGGGTCGACCGGTTCGTCGCTGTGGAAGATCGTATGATCCGCCTTGCCCTTGACCGTCAGGAAGCCGGCCAGGCCTTTTTCCACCCGCGACAGGGCGTGGTCCACCAGCAGGTAACGGCCCGGATACTCGGTCTTGAATTCCACCATCGTGGCCCCGCCCGGGGGCACCAGCGTGGTCTGCACGTCGGTCAGTGGCTTGCTGGTCAGCGAAGCCTGGTCATAGACACGATCGAAGACCTCTCCAATGACGTGGAAGCTGGACGTCAGGTTCGGCCCGCCGACGCCGAAGAAGATCCGCACCGTGTCCCCCACCTGGGATTCCATGCTGTAGATCTTGGTCAGCGCATCCATCGAGCCATTGAACATCATGTGCTCGGGGTTTTCCGCCAGCAGCTTTTCCAGCGAAAATTCCTGCAGGCCGCTGCCACCGTGCGTCTCGGTGGTATAGAGCTCGCCTTGCATGACGTAGAACTCATGATCCACCTTGGACAGGCCGCCCTCCGGTTCGACCAGGATCATGCCGTACATGCCATTGGTGATGTGCTGGGCCACCATCGGCGTGGCGCAGTGATAGACGAACAGGCCCGGATGCAGCGCCTTGAAGGAAAAGGACTTGGTCTGGCCCGGCGGCACCTGGGTCACGGCGGCCCCGCCACCCGGCCCGGTCACGGCATGCAGGTCGATCGAGTGAATGTGCGTGCTGTCCTTGGGGTTGGTCACATTGATCGTGACGTCGTCGCCCACCCGCACCCGGATGAACGGCCCTGGCACCTTGTTGTTGAAGGTCCAGAACCGGTAAGTGCTGTTGTCGCCCAGGCGGGCCTCGAGTTCCGTGGTCAGCAGGTCCACCGTGACCTTCTGCGGCCCACGCTTGCCCACCGGCGTACCGACGATGGAGGGATCGTGCGCGATCTGCGGCGCCTCGACCTTGGCTTCCTTGGAAGGCTCGCCGACGATGATCTTGCCGAACATCCCCGCTGCCTTGTGGCCCGGCAACGTGCACAGGTACTCGAACGTCCCGTTCTTGTTCGCCCGGAACACGATGGCCGTGGCCGCGCTCTTGCCCGAGATGTGATCCGACTTCGCACCGAATTCCGGCACGGCGATGTCGTGGGTCGCGCCGTCGCCATTGATCAGGTTGATCTGCACCACCGCCCCTTCGGGCACCTTCAGGTCCGGATTGACCTGCTCGGCGATCGCGCCGCGATCGCCGATGAACACCAGCCGGCCGCCGGCAATCGAAGTGCGCAACGTAAAGATGACGTCCGGCTTGTAGGTCACTGCCCGGCTGCCGGCCGACGCACCGGCCTGATCCGCCGCCCATGCCGCGCTGCCCAGGCCGAGGCCGGCCGCACACAACAGCAGACCGCTCAAGAATCGCCCGAAAAATTTCATGATTGCCCCTGCATTTTTGACATCGAAATATTTTTCGCTTAAATAATGTAGGCTGATACTTTTCATGTCAACCCACGATGCGACATGCCTCTCGAAAAGGCGGTGAAATCTGTCCGAAAACCCGACAAATCGCAAGTTCCCCGACCAAATCCGAGTAAATAAATAGTCCAGACCCCAAATGTTCCGGCAAAGAACTTATAATCCCTCACGAGGTCAGGGGCCTTTCCCTGAAGTGCTTTTTTTTCCACAGGTTCTAAATTTTGCTGGCTGACCCTCCTTCCTCTGGGACGATCCGCAGGATCAACGCCCCCCGGCGCATTCCGGTGGCACCCGAGTCGACGCGATGTTCCACCTGCATGCTCAACGCCATCTGCCTGCCACTGGGCATGACGCGCCAGGATGTAGTCAAGATGGACGAGCTGGTCAAAGAACGTTTCCGCCTGCCCAAGGGCGGTACGCTGTATCGTCAGGGTGACGCTGCAGATGCCGTCTACGGCCTGCGCTCCGGATCGATCAAGACCCAGATCGAGGATGCCAACGGCCAGGTCCAGATCACCGGTTTTCTGTTGCCGGGCGAAGTCCTGGGCCTGGACGGGCTGATGAATGAACAGCAAGTCTCCCATGCCATCGCTCTGGAAGACACCGAGGTCTGCATCATCCGGCTGGACGAAATGGACCAGCTCGCACCTCAGATCCCTTCCTTGCAGCGCCAGTTGCGCCGCCTGATGAGCAAGGAAATCGGCCGCTCTCACCAGTTGCTGCTGACGCTGGGCAGCCTGCGCTCCGAACAGCGTCTGGCGGCCTTTCTGCTGAACCTGTCCCAGCGCCTTCAGGTGCTGGGATATTCGCCCTATGAATTCATCTTGCGCATGAGCCGCGAAGAGATCGGAAATTTCCTGGGCCTGACCCTGGAAACCGTCAGCCGGCTGTTCTCGCGCTTCGCCCGGGAGGGCTTGCTTCGGGTTCAGCAGCGCGAAGTCCAGATTCTGGACATGACCGGCCTGCAAGGCCTGTCGGGCACGGACTGCAGCTAGGCGACGGCCGGGAGGCAGCAAGCGGCCGAAGGCTGCACAGCGTGGGGCATGAGTTCGGGCACGTCATGGTCCCTGTGGACTATGACGTACCTAGCGAATCCGAGCGGCATGCAGGCCGCGAGGTGGGGCCTATTCCACCGGGTCGCCGAATTCGTCCAGTTCGACCCCACGCGGGGCGATGCGCAGCGTCAGCGCGCTGGACAGGGCCGCCATGATCCAGAAAATGAAAAAGCCCATGGTGTACACCGTGAGGCGGCCGGCCTGCAGATACCCCAGGAACATCACATCCAGAGGATCGACCAGCGCGAACACGACCGCGCTCGTAGCCCCCGCCATCAGGAAGGACGGCCACAGAATCCACATCAGATTGCGTGCGTGCAAAGCCTGTCTCCCGTAACGTGAGTGGTGGAATTCAACGCGGTGCCGCCGGAGCCGCGGGTGCAGCCACGACCAGACCCTGCCGGGCCCCGCCGTCGATGATAGCCTGATCGCCGTAAGACTGGAATGCCAGCACGATGGTGATCACGCAACCGACCACCGCCACGGCGGGGCCCAGGATCAGCAGCCAAGGCCAGCGATGCTGCCACCAGGGGCGGCCTTCAGACAACATGGAGGTGTCCCGAGTCTTCGATGTCATGTCGTTTTCCTCTTAGTTCGGTACGTAGAAGCTGGACTGCTCGATCACCGAGGCAGCTTCGCCAGAATCCCGCGTACCGGTCGTCTCGAATTGAATATCGTACAGCCCCGGCTTGAGTCCGTCAGCCGGCGCCCGCAGCACGATCGGCACCAGCCGGTTGGCCGAGCCGTCCACCCGCACCTGGGTCGCGCCCTGATCGGCGGTTTGCAGGGTCAGGCCGGGCACACCCGTGGCACGCAGATCCAGCTCGACCGGATCTTCGGCCGAATTGATGATCTGCAGCCGGTAGACGTTTTCGATCAGGCCGCCGGCAACCTCGCGCCCCAAGGCGCCCCGATCGCGGATCACGTCCACCCGCAAGGTCGTGCGCGTGGCCAGCGAGAACACGAATGCGATCGCGATGGCCCCCAGCAGAGCCGAATAGGCCAGCACGCGGGGACGCAGCATGCGGCGGCGCACCTGCGGCTGAGTCAATCGCTGGGTGATGGCATTGCCTGAGGTGTAGCGGATCAGGCCGCGCTCGTAGCCCATCTTGTCCATCACCGTGTCGCAGGCGTCCACGCAGGCCCCGCAGCCGATGCACATGTACTGCAGGCCGTCGCGGATGTCGATGCCGGTCGGACAGACCTGCACGCACAGGCTGCAGTCCACGCAATCGCCCATGCCGGCTTCCTTGTGGTCGATCTTGCGCGAGCGCCCGCCGCGCGGTTCGCCGCGCACGTGATCATAGGTCACGACGAAGGTGTCGTCATCCACCATCACGCTCTGGAAGCGCGCGTAGGGGCACATGTATTTGCAGACGGCCTCGCGCATGAACCCGGCGTTGCCCCAGGTGGCGAAGGCATAGAACAACATCCAGAACCACTGCCAGGGCCCCAGATTGAAGGCCATCAGGTGCGTGCCCAGCTCACGGATCGGCGCGAAATAGCCGATGAAGGTATAGCCCGTCCACAAGGCCAGGATCACCCACAGGAAGTGCTTGGTCGCCTTGAGGCGCAATTTGCGGGCATTCCAGGGCTGCTCGTCCAGGCGGATGCGGGCCAGGCGGTCGCCCTCGACCCGGGTCTCGATCCACATGAACAGTTCGGTATAGACCGTTTGCGGACACGCGTAGCCGCAGAACAGGCGCCCCGCCATGGCCGTGAACAGGAACAGGGCAAAGGCCGACAGCACCAGCAACACCGCCAGGTAGATCACGTCCTGGGGCCACAGCACCATGCCGAACAGATAGAACTTGCGTGCTCCCAGATCGAACAGCACGGCCTGACGGCCGTGCCATTCGATCCAGGGCAGGCCGTAGAAGATCAGTTGGGTCAGGAACACCATCAGCACACGGATGCGCGCGAAATGCCCCTGGACGGACCGAGGGTAGATCTTCGAGCGGACCTCGGCCAGCGCCTTCTCGACCTGGGGCGAGGTGCCTCCCCCTGAGCCCTTGCGTATCCTGCGCACGGGCTGCCAGGCCGGTGCGTCGCTCGACGGCTGCGCTGCGGCCTGCTGGGGGGGTTCCTTCTGCATGGTGTCCTCTGTTCGTCGATGACTGGTCTGTGTGACAGGCCCTTAGGATGGGAGTCGTCGGTCGGCCGGCCCTCGGTGGGGCCGGCCGGCTGGCTGGCTAGCGGTTGGATTGGCCCCAGACCCAGGCCGTCAGCAGACGGATCTGCTCGGGCGTCAGGTTCTGCTTCTGGGCCGGCATCTGATTGTCGCGGCCATTCAGGATGGTCTCGACGATCGTGGCCTCGGAACTGCCGTACAACCAGACATCGTCGGTCAGGTTGGGGGCACCCAGGGCCTGATTGCCCTTGCCGTCGATGCCGTGGCAGGCCACGCAGTAGGTGTCGAAGCCGCGCTTGCCAGCATTGACGCGCAGCGGATCGTGGGCCAGCCCGGACAGGGAGCGGACGTACTGGGCGATGGCGGAAGCCTCGTCGGGCTTGATCGCCGCGCTCCAGGGCGGCATCACGCCGTGGCGGCCTTCGGTGATGGTCTGCTGGATCTGTTCCGGCGAGCCGCCGTACAGCCAGTCGCTGTCGGTCAGGTTGGGAAAGCCGCGGCTGCCCTTGGCGTCCGAACCGTGACACTGGGCACAGTTGTTCAGGAACAGCCGCTGGCCGATGTCCCGGGCCTGATCGTCACGCGCAATGTCCGGAATCGGCATGTCACGGAAACGTTCATATACGGGCTGGATGCGCGCATTGAGGGCTTCCTGTTCCTGCAGCACCTGCTTGCCAGCCGTAAAGCCCAGCGTACCCTTCCAGGTGCCCAGTCCCGGATACAGCACCAGGTAGCCCAGCGCAAAGATGCACAGCAGCAGGTACATGACCGTCCACCAGCGCGGCACCGGATTGTTCAGTTCGGTCAGGTCGCCATCCCAAACGTGGCCGGTGTCCTCGACCTGCTGAACGTCGCGCTTGAGCCAGGCGCGCTGCGAAAACAGCAACCAAACACACCAGGCGATCCCGCCCAGCGCGATGACCGCGATGTAGTAGCTCCAGAAACTGCTGACGAAATCACTCATTTGATTCCCCGGTATTCTTGTCGTTCTGATATTCCTCGGGCAAGGCGAAAGGCAGCAGCGCCGCCTGCCGATTGGCCTCGGCGCGATGCGTCGACCAGGCCCACCACACGATGCCGGCGAACGTCGCCATCCCCAGCAGCGTCATGATCCCGTTGATGAGGCCTAGCATGTCAGTGCTCCCCGGCCATGACTTTCTGTGCGGCGGCACGCCCGCCCACGCCCAGACCCTGCAGATAGGCCACGATCGCGTCTTCCTCGGTCTTGCCCTTGAGCTGCTCGGGCGCGGCGGCGATTTCTTCGTCCGTGTAGGGCACGCCCAGGGTGCGCAGCACCTTCATGCGTTCCTGAACGTCGGCGCCTTCGACCGTGTTCTTTTGCAGCCAGGGATAGGCCGGCATATTGGATTCCTTGACCACGTCGCGCGGATTGCGCAGGTGGATGCGGTGCCATTCGTCGGAATAACGCTGACCGACGCGGGCCAGATCCGGCCCCGTGCGCTTGGAACCCCACAGGAAGGGGTGGTCGTAGACCGATTCCGCAGCGATCGAGTACGGGCCATAGCGCTGGACCTCGGACTGCAGCGTGCGGACCTGCTGGGAGTGGCAGCCCACGCAGCCTTCGCGGATGTAGACGTCGCGACCCATCAGCCGCAGCGCCTCGTAGGGCTTGACGCCCTCGACCGCCGTGGTGGTGGAATGCTGGAAGAACAGCGGGATGATCTGCACCAGGCCGGAGAACGACACCACCAGAATGCTGAAGATGATCAGCAGACCGACGTTGCGCTCCAGCATTTCATGGGTGAAGCGTTTTTTGGTACCAGACATGGTCAACTCCTTAGGCCGATGCCGGCACGGCGGATTGAGGGGCAGCGTGGGCATCCGGGCTATCCAGGGGCACCACCGGGTTGACCCGGGGCTGGCCACGCACCGTCAGCCAGGTGTTCCAGGCCATCAGACCCATGCCCGCCAGGAAGAGCAGGCCGCCGATCATGCGGATGGTGTAGAACGGATAGGTGGACTTCACGACCTCGACGAAGCTGTACGTCAGCGTGCCGTCCTCGCCCGTGGCACGCCACATCAGGCCCTGCATCACGCCCGCGATCCACATCGAAGCGATGTACAGCACCACGCCCAGCGTCGCCAGCCAGAAGTGCAGATTGATGTAGTCCGGGCGAGCCATGCTGTCACGGCCGTACAGACGCGGAATCAGGTAGTACAGCG
The DNA here is from genome assembly GCF_049650445.1 of Castellaniella sp. Lineage (GTDB taxonomy): Bacteria > Pseudomonadota > Gammaproteobacteria > Burkholderiales > Burkholderiaceae_B > Castellaniella. The sequence continues at coordinate 53,545 of NZ_JBASAD010000016.1, forward strand.
AGCCGAAGGTGATCATCGCCACCCAGCCCAGGGCACCGGCGTGCACGTGGCCGACCGTCCAGTCGGTGTAGTGCGACAGCGCGTTGACCGTGCGGATGGACATCATCGAGCCTTCGAAGGTCGACATGCCGTAGAAGGACAGCGACACCACCAGGAACTTCAGGATCGGGTCGGTGCGCAGTTTGTGCCAGGCGCCCGAGAGCGTCATGATGCCGTTGATCATCCCGCCCCAGGACGGCGCCAGCAGGATCAGCGAAAACGCCATGCCCAGCGACTGGGTCCAGTCAGGCAGAGACGTGTACAGCAGATGGTGCGGACCGGCCCACATGTAGGTGAAGGCCAGCGCCCAGAAGTGCACGATCGACAGGCGATAGGAATAGATCGGGCGGCCGGCCTGCTTGGGCACGAAGTAGTACATCATGCCCAGGAAGCTGGTGGTCAGGAAGAAGCCCACGGCGTTATGGCCGTACCACCACTGCACCATGGCATCCTGCACCCCGGCATAGGCGGAATACGACTTCCACATCGACACCGGCAGTTCCAGGTTGTTGAAGATGTGCAGGATGGCGATGGTCAGGATGTAGGACCCGAAGAACCAGTTCGCCACGTAGATGTGCTTGACGCGGCGTTTCGCGATGGTGCCGAAGAACACGACGGCGTAGGCCACCCAGACCAGCGTGATCAGGATGTCGATCGGCCATTCGAGTTCGGCGTATTCCTTGGTCGAGGTATAGCCCAGCGGCAAGGTGATGACGGCCCCCACCAGCACGGCCTGCCAGCCCCAGAAGGTAAAGGCGGCGAGCTTGTCGGAGAACAGACGGACCTGACAGGTACGCTGCACCACGTAATAGGACGTGGCGAACAGGGCGCTGCCGCCGAAGGCGAAGATCACCCCGTTGGTGTGCAGCGGCCGCAGCCGACCGTAGCTGAGCCACGGCGTGTTGAAGTTCAACTCCGGCCAGATCAGTTGCGATGCGATCAGCACGCCGACCGCCATCCCGACCACGCCCCAGAAGATCGTGGCGATGGTGAACTGTCTGACGACGCCGTAGTTGAAGGTTTCGGCCGGTGTTCCGGCTGTACCGGTCGTGCCCATAAGCGTTCCCCTCAGAACAAGGTTAAGACATGAATTTTTGAAAAGCAGAATAATCTCTCACCCGCCCCGAAACATCCTTGATCCAAGTCAAGATGCATCGGGGTGAGCGTGATCGTCATCGTCCAGGATCGCGGCGGCCGCATCCCGGGTGTCGTCGAACTGGCCGGCGAAGATCGCCCACCAGAACGCCACGCCGATCCCCAGGACGAACAGCAGGGAAATCGGCAAAAGCAGAAACAGCGAGTCCATGGCCTCAGCCCGGAACGGTGCCGACCGGCCGGACGTCCGGCTGCCGGGCCGTGCCGGCCGCTGCGGGTCGAGTCAAACGCCAGGCATTGGCCGCAACAGCCAGGGACGACAGCAGCATGGTGATGGCGGCCACCCAGGGTTGCACCCAGCCGCAGGCCGCCAGGGGCGTCATCAGCAGATGCCAGGCCAGGGACCCGTGAAGATTCTGGCGTGCGATGCGCCGCATGGCGCAATCCAGCGCGGCGGGATCGCGCACCCCGTCCGCGCCCGCGCGCAGCCGTACCGTGTGGCGGGCCGCCAGGGCCGCCGGTACCGACATGGACAGAGCGCAGGGGCAGCTCATGACCAGCAGCGCAACCGTCACGGCGACGGCCTGGCCAGGCTGGACCTGCCACCAGTACAGGCCGACCAGGATGGCCAGCAGGATCTGGATGCAGACGAACCAGAAAGCCAGACGATCGGCCGAACGCAGCAATTCGGTATCCTGGCCCTCGTGGGGCTGGCCGCTGACGGCCTGGCGGGCACAGGCCTCCAGGAAGCGGGCCGTCAGCAGAAAGGCCACGAACATGGAGACCGAATCGAAATAGACCTCGCCCACGTCGCGCCAGGTGGCGATGACGCTGGGCACGAAGGCGGCGAGGATGCCCAGCGCCACCGGTACGTCCATGCCGATGCGCCGCCGCGACAGGGAGCGCCAGGCGCCTCGCCAGACCGGCCAGGCGCAGTACAGGACCAGAGGCACGCACAGGATCAGGCTGAGCCAGTTCATCAGCACGATGGCCTGATCCAGGGACTGCTGGGCGTCGGGTGCGCGCGCGCCATGACGCAGGTAGCCCGGGAAGGCCAGCATCATGACCTGCATCATCACCAGCCATGCCAACCCGGTGCGAGCCAGCATGTGGCGCCGCTCATGACGCATGGTGTCGGTCATGTTCGGCGGGGGAGTAAAAAGGGAAGGAGCGCGCATAGGGGGACTATAGCCAGCCTGCCACCCGCGAACCTTGACACAGATCAATAGCCGCCGCAAGACCCCGCCACCGGGCAGACTATAAAAAAACGGGAAGGCGCGAGCCTTCCCCAAAGCACACCGAGGGGAACGTCCTCCTCACTTGCCAGACTCGTGACAGTCCGCAGGATCAGTCCCACCTACCCCACGTCGCGGCTTGCAAGCCGCTCCGACTCGTCAGGCTGCCGACTGCCCTCAAGGGACTGCCGGCCGTCCCACCTCGTCCTCTCTCAAACTATCGTGATCAGGCCGCCTGCGTTTCCTTCGGCTGATCGAACTGGGCTTCCTCGGTCGAACCGGAAAGCGCCGTGGTGGACGACTGGCCGCCTTCGATGGTCTGGGTCACGGCGTCGAAATAGCCCACCCCGACCTCGCGCTGGTGCTTGACGGCGGTGAAGCCCTTGTCGGCGGCGGCGAATTCCTTCTGCTGCAATTCCACGAAAGCGCTCATCTGTGTACGGGCGTAGCCGTGGGCCAGTTCGAACATGCTGTAGTTCAGGGCATGGAAGCCGGCCAGCGTGATGAACTGGAACTTGTAGCCCATGGCGCCCAGTTCGCGCTGGAATTTCGCCACCGTGGCGTCGTCCAGGTTCTTCTTCCAGTTGAACGAAGGCGAGCAGTTGTAGGACAGCATCTTGCCCGGGAACTGGCGGTGGATGGCCTCGGCGAATTTGCGCGCATATTCCAGATTGGGGGTGGAGGTCTCGCACCAGATCAGATCGGCATAGGGAGCGTAGGCCAGACCACGGGAAATCGCCTGATCCAGGCCGGCGCGGGTGCGGTAGAAGCCTTCCACGGTGCGCTCGCCGGTCACGAAGGGCGCGTCGTTCTCGTCGATGTTGCTGGTCAGCAGATCGGCGGCCTCGGCGTCGGTGCGCGCCACCAGCAGGGTCGGCACGTTCAGCACATCGGCCGCCAGACGGGCCGACACCAGCTTGGCCACGGCTTCGCGGGTCGGCACCAGCACCTTGCCACCCATGTGGCCGCATTTCTTCACCGAAGCCAGTTGGTCTTCGAAGTGCACGCCGGCGGCGCCCGCCTCGATCATGGACTTCATCAGTTCAAAGGCGTTGAGCACACCGCCGAAGCCGGCTTCAGCGTCGGCCACGATCGGCGCGAAGTAATCGATATAGCCCTCGTCACCCGGGTTTTTGCCTTCCATCCACTGGATCTGGTCGCAACGCGTCAGGGAGTTGTTGATGCGCTTGACCACGCTGGGCACGGAATTGGCCGGGTACAGCGACTGGTCGGGGTACATTTCACCGGCGATATTGGCATCGCCCGCCACCTGCCAGCCCGACAGATAGATGGCCTTCAGGCCGGCCTTGACCTGCTGCATGGCCTGGTTGCCGGTCAGCGCGCCCAGCGCATTGACATAGTCTTCCGTATGCAGCAGATCCCACAGCCGTTCGGCGCCGCGGCGCGCCAGCGTGTGTTCCACCACCACAGAGCCGCGCAGCCGCACCACTTCGTCGGCGCCGTAGCCCCGCTTGATGCCTTGCCAGCGGGCGTCTTCGGCCCAGCTGCGTTGAAGATTGCGCACTTCGGTTTCGCGAGAGGTCATGGTGATGCTCCTGAGAGAGAAGAAAAATGGGGTATCGATGAGACACAGTCTACGCCGATGATGCACCGCACACATGACTTATATCTTATATAAGACACAAAATTTTCATCAATTAAATCAGATATATACAATCGACATTCCATGTTATGAAATTATATTTCTGACAATGAAAAGAGGAAACCTGCGCCGCAGCATTTTATTTCCACATCATGAAAATAAAATGCCATGATATGAAAATCCGCTCCCCGACCCATCGATTCCGGCCGGCCTGGCGCTCTCACAGAGACTACGGAAACCACGACATTCGAAGCGTCGGCGGCAGTAAAATGAAACGCTGCCCCCCTCGCGGAGCCTCGGGCATGCGCCCCCACCCACCGCACACCGGACCGCCCTTCGCGCCACGCCATGAATCCCGATTCTCTTTCCGCCAGCCCACTGGGGCGTTCCACGCCGGGTTCCACACACTACGACCCGACTCTGCTGTTCCCGATCACCCGCGCCGAAACGCGCGCCGGGCTGAACCTGCCCCAGGCGACCTGCGGTGCCGACATCTGGAATGCCTACGAACTGTCCTGGCTGAACGCCAAGGGCAAGCCGGTCGTGGCGATCGGCCGCTTCACCGTGCCCATGGACAGCGCCTGCCTGATCGAATCCAAGTCGCTCAAGCTCTATCTGAACAGCTATAACGAAGAACGCTTCGAATACGCGGACATCGTCCGCCAGCGTCTGCATATGGATCTGTCCCGGGCCTGCGACAAACCCGTGCATGTGGAAATCCTGTCAGTGCGGCCCGCTTTCGAGCTGAGCTGCACGCCACTGCGCGGCACGTCCATCGACGACCAGGATCTGGAGTTCGAGGCTGTCCAGGCCCCCTGCCCCGACAGCCTGACCCTGTCGGACCCCGCCCCCTTCGTGCGGGAGAACCTGGTGTCCGAACTGCTGAAATCCAATTGCCCGGTCACTGGACAACCGGACTGGGCCAGCCTGCAGATCCGCTACGCCGGCCCGCGCATCGACCACGCCGGGCTGCTGCGCTACATCGTGTCGCTGCGCCGCCACCAGGAATTCCACGAACTGTGCGTGGAAAAGATCTACGGGGAAATCATGGCGCGCTGCGCGCCGGAGGAACTGCTGGTCTACGCACGCTACACCCGGCGCGGCGGGCTGGACATCAACCCCTGGCGGGCGAATTTTCAGCCGACCGACATCGGGCAGACACGGACCTTGCGGCAGTAGGCGGCTACAGCACCACGACTTCGTCGCTGAACTGATCCTCGACTCTGGTGCCATTGCAGAGCACCGAGTAAATGCTGCAATCCAGCCTGGCGGCCTCTCTTTTCAGATAGGCCGTAAAATCGTCCGGCAGCATCGCATCGCCATCCGATATCATCAAGATATCCGCCTTGAGATAGTCCTTGGAATCACCGATGATTTCCAGCGACCGTCTGAGCGGCGTTTCAAAATCCGTGCCGCCGCCAAAGCCTTGCTGCAGAAACCCAAGCAAGCCCACCGCATTATTTTCAGCATCTGCGGAAAACTCACGAATCTGACCGGAGGCACCGAATAGCAGAACATGCAGTGACCGGTCCTCTTTCTTGAGCATGCTGAAGATCGCCAACAAGAGCGCTTTTGCTTTCCGCAGCGGTGCCCCCTGCATGCTGCCTGAGGTATCCAGACAGGCAACCACCGGGCCGGTCCGCTTGTTCTGCTGTTCCAGGATTTCTTCAGGAGAGCGCTGTGTGCCGCTCAGCTCATAGGAAATCAGGTTCTTTTCCAGTACGCGTGCGTAAAACAAGACTTCCAGTGTTTCGTCTTCCAGATTGAGCAATTCGCTGGGCAGCATCCGCATCAGATCATCGCTGCGATGCGTACCGTGGACTTCGCTACGACTGGCACGCGGCACACGGGATCGTTTCTTTTTTTCCTCTGAAATATGGTTGCGCCCCATCTTGTCCGCCAGACTGCGGATCGCGGCATTGTTGAGCATCAGCTTCGCCAAGGCCGAAAAATCATCCCCACACTCTTGCAAATCATGATAAGAGAATTTCGCTCCAGGACAGATTGCCAGAAAATCCACGACTTCTTCATATTTTTCGGCAACGTCGCTCAAGGTTTGATGGAAGGCACGCAGACGCTCCAGGACATTTTCGGGGATAGGTTCGTCAGAGATTTCCTGTAAATAATCCGCAGCGATTCGGCGTTCTTCCCGCAAACGATCATAAAACCCAGGATCCAGTGGCTGGTTCTCGAAGAATTCATTGTGTGCGTCCCAGTCAGGCTCCGCCAATTCGTCGGAGCCATCTTCCTGACCTTGGTTTTGCCAGTCCCATAGGCGCCATTTCGTCGCACCCAACCTCGTGGCTGCGGCAGCCTTTAACGAGGCCACCGTCGGCTCAATGGTTGTCAAATCAAATCGATCAATGATCTTCGAAATCGTACCCCTACCGTCGTGATCGGCATTCAGGGCATTAACACATTTTTCAGAAAACTGGTGACAATTTTTAATCACCAAACCGTAAAAACTGCGCTGCCCTATGCTCTGCTCAGCCACATCAGCCGGTACCTGATGACCCACCGCTCCATATTCGTCACATGAAACGTAAATTTTTCTGTTCATCAGCGCCTTAGAGGTAAAGCTTCTTGCACCGCATCGCTTTACTTCGCTCTCCGCAATACCTGTGACCTCTATGTTGGAAATTTCTCCATTTCCAACATAAATCCCAGAATGTTCTACAGCACCCAGCAGATCACAATAAAGCACACTGCCCGGCACCGGGACTACAGGATCACGAAATTTGCTATCAATAAAATATTTGATATTTTTTGTTAAAAACGAATTCCACAAAAGATGAATTAAGGGAACACCAAACATTCAAGATCCCTTATATCCAGATATTGTCACGCAACTGCTGGGATAAAACATCCCCCTGCGCTTGATTCAAAAACCGAGATACCGCATCTTCCTGCGCCCGATTCAAAGCCCCAGAATCCTGCTCTCTAAAAGGCCAGGCCATAGATTTATCAGCAATCATCGATCCCAAAGTAACAGACCTTTGCAGATTATTTAACCGCCCTTGCAGACTATTTAGCTGCCCCTCCAAAGTCTCCGAAGAAAATCTACGCAGCGACGAGAAAATTATTTCCTGCACTTTCTCTCTATTTTCCGGATCATTCCATAGACAATTTTTAAGAAGAAATACATCCGAAAGATCGACCTCTCTACGCTCATTGGCGACTGCCGAAATTTTCAGCAAATGGACTGCCTTGACCAATCTCCGATCCGAGAGAACCTCACGACGATCCTCCTTGAAGGCTTCTTGATAGCGCGCCCAGATATCTTGCAAAACCTCTGTAATGATTTGAGGAAGCTCGACACTCCGCGCCGTCTCACGAATATGCTCGATATCTTCAATCGTGAGCTTATGATCATCGCTCACAAGATCATCTGAATCATCAAAAGATGATTCAAGCAGCTTTATCCGGTTTTCCTCACTGACATAATCCACGAAAATTCTGATCAGAAAACGGTCATAAAATGCTGACAATTCCCCCTGGCCGTCGGGTAATTCATTGGAAGCGGCAATCAGCGATTGAAGGGGCACGTTCTGCGTCTCCGCGCCGTTATGATATTTTCGCTCATTGAGGATGGTCAGCAACGCATTGAGGATCGATGAACTGGCTTTGAAAATCTCATCAAGAAATCCAACCTGTACACTGGGCAGGTATCCTTGCGTATTGCGCTTGAACCGGTCTTTTTTAAGCTCACTAATCGACAGCGGTCCAAATATTTCTTCTGGGGTGGAAAATTTGGTGAGAAGATACTCAAAATACTGAGCATCCTGGTCCCCCGCCAGGCAGTCTCGAACCCTCCGGGCAAGCATGCTTTTCCCAGTCCCTGGGGGACCGATCAACACTATGTTTTCCCCTGCTAGCAATGCCAACAGCGCCATCTTCATGGCATCGTCACGCTCAATCAATCCAGCGTTCAGCTCATCGAGCAACAGTTTCAGTTTGGCCTTAGTTTCCATGGGATGCGTATGAGAGAAATCAAAAAACGTCCAGGCCCGCTGCCTGAGGCGCATTTTCATGACTGTCGAATCAGGATCATGAGCACAGACCCAGACCATAGATGAAGCCTGCGACAGACTGTGTCGCCCTGTACACGTGCGACTCTATACGAATCTTTCGCAAAAGCTACCAGATCATACATCACGCGCATGGCCCAACCGAGGCGACGCATGCAAGTGCATCCGACTGCGCCATACCAGCGAACCGATCAAAGGGAAGATTTCGACGAAGCTCGATCCGCCAGCCAAGGCGCACGCGAGGCTATCTCTTGTATCGAGAAGCTCAGGCCCGGGCGCGGATTTCCGGCCAGGCTTTCTTCAGGTAGTAGCACATCGACCAGACGGTCAGGATCGCGGCAACCACGATCAGGATCTGGCCGATGATGCGCAGGGGGATGCCCTCCAGGGGCTGCCAGTACAGCAGGCAGGGAATGGCGACCATCTGTGCGGCGGTCTTGAACTTGCCCAGCCGGTGAACGGCCACACTGCTGCTGGCGCCGATCTTCGCCATCCATTCACGCAGGGCGGAAATGGTGATTTCCCGGCCGATGATCACCAGGGCGATCAGGGAATCGACGCGGCCCAGGTGCAGCAGGATCAGCAGCGCCGCACAGACCATCAGCTTGTCGGCCACCGGGTCCAGGAAAGCGCCGAAGGCCGAGGTCTGGTTCCAGCGCCGCGCCAGCCAGCCGTCGAACCAGTCGGTGACAGCGGCGACGATGAAGGCAATGGCCGCAACGCCATCGCGCCAGCCCGCCGTCCAGGGATCCGGAAGGTAGAACAGGCCCACGATCAAAGGGATCATGGCGATGCGCAGCCACGTCAGGGCGATGGGAATATTGAACGGCATGATAGGCGTAATACTACCCTACCGCAGGGCGTGATAGATGCGTTCGGCCAGCGCCTCGGAAATCCCCTCGACGCCACGCAGTTCGTCGATACTGGCGTCCACCACACCGGTGAACCCGCCGAAGCGCGCCAGCAGGTTCTGACGCCGCTGCTTGCCCACGCCCTCGATGTCCTCCAGGCGCGAGACGTTGCGCGCCTTGGCCCGCTTGGCGCGCATGCCGGTGATGGCGAAGCGGTGGGCCTCGTCGCGGATCTGCGCCACCAGCATCAGGGCGGCGGACTCCACGCCCAGCGCGACCGAGGGCCGGCCATCGACGAAGACCAGGGTCTCCAGGCCGACCTTGCGGTGATCGCCCTTTTTCACGCCAACGATGCGGCTGACGTCCAGGCCCAGTTCGACGAAGACCTGGCGCGCGATCCCGACCTGGCCCTCGCCCCCGTCGATCAGCACCACGTCGGGCATCTCGGCTTCACCGTCGGCCACGCGCGCGTAGCGCCGCGTCAGCGCCTGGCGCATGGCGGCGTAATCGTCGCCCGGCTCGATGCCGGCGATGTTGAATCGCCGGTACAAGGAGGGCTGCATGGCGTGATGGCGGTACACCACGCAGGACGCCTGGGTGGCCTCGCCTGCCGTATGGCTGATGTCGAAGCATTCGATGTGCAGGGCATCGAGCGCTTCGTCGTCCGTGTCCAGGTCCAGTTCCACGGCCAGCGCCCGGGTGCGCGCCTCGCGCGCACTGGATTCGGACAGGCGCTGCGCCAGCGCCAGCCGGGCGTTGCGTTGCGCCTGCTCCAGCCAGGCGCGGCGCGCGCCCTGGGGACGGGTCAGCACCCGGATGCGGTGACCGTGCTGTTCGGCCAGCAGCGGCGCCAGATCCGGGTCGGACAGGGCGTGCGAACACACCAGCACGGGAGGGGCCGGATTGTCGGCATAGTGCTGGGCCACGAAGGCGCTCAGCACTTCCTCGGCGGATTCATCCTGCGCCTGGGTGGGAAACAGAGGCTTGTCACCCAGATGCCGCCCGGCTCGCACCATGGCCAGATTGACGCACACGCGTCCGCCCGCCAGCTCCACCGCGATGATGTCGGCGCTGTCGTCGCCCACCTGTTCCATGGTCTGCTGCTGCAGGACCTTCGCCAGCGCGCGCATCTGGTCGCGCAGCGCGGCGGCCTGCTCGAAGTCCTGGCGTTCGGCGGCGGCGGTCATGCGCCGTTCGATGTCCTCCAGGACCTCGCTGGCACGGCCTTCCAGGAAACGGATGGCGCGCTCGACGTCGGCCTGGTAGTCCTCCGGCGAGATCAGGTTCACGCACGGCGCGGAGCAGCGGCCGATCTGATACAGCAGGCAGGGGCGCGTGCGGTGGGCGTAGACGCTGTCCTCGCAGGTGCGCAGGCGAAAGACCTTCTGCAGGATCTGGATGGTTTCGCGCACCGCCCAGGAATTGGGATAGGGGCCGAAGAAGCGGCCCGGGCCATGCGTGCTGCCCCGGTAGTACACGATGCGCGGGGCCTTGTGCGCGGTCAGGTGCAGATAGGGATAGGACTTGTCATCCCGGAACAGGATGTTGTAGCGGGGCTTGAGGCGCTTGATCAGGTTGTTTTCCAGGATCAGGGCCTCGGCCTCGGTGCGCGTGACCGTGATCTCGGTGCGCACCACGCGCGCCAGCATGTGCTCGATGCGCGGACCGTGGCCGGACTTCTGGAAGTACGAACTGACGCGTCGCTTCAGGTCGCGCGCCTTGCCGACGTACAGGACCTCGTCCTGCGCGTCGATGTGGCGGTAGACCCCCGGCAGGTGCGGCAGATCAGATAGAAAGGTTTTCAGATCGAAGGCTTCGGGCACGGAGATACCTCGGATCGGACAGCAGCCCCGTCCAGTCGGGCGCGGGCCGGGACGGCATCAGCCGCCGGATGCGGCGCACGGCCTGAGGGTCCAGAGAGCGGTCCGCCAGCGCCGTCAGCAGTTCGTCGGCCAGATCGGGGCGGTTGCAGACCAGCACCATGTCGCAGCCGGCCTCCAGCGCGGCCCGGGCCCGGTCATGGATGTCGCCGGCCACGCTCGCGCCTTCCATCGTCAGGTCGTCCGAGAACACCACACCGTCATATTCCAGTTGACCGCGCAGGATGTCGGTCACCCAGCGGCGCGAGAACCCGGCCGGTTCAGGCGCCACCCGGGGATAGATGACGTGGGCCGGCATCACGGCCGGCAGCGCCAGGTCGCCCAGCCAGCGGTACGGCGCGGCGTCCGCGTCCAGAATCTCGTCCAGCGGCCGTTCGTCCACGGGAATCGCCAGGTGGGAATCGGCCGCCACCGCGCCGTGACCGGGAAAATGCTTGCCGCAGGCCGCCATGCCGGCCTGGGACAGGCCCTGGACCAGCGCGCGGGCCAGCAGGGCCACGATCACCGGGTCCTCGTGGAGCGCCCGGTTGCCGATCACCTCGCTGACCCCGTAATCCAGGTCCAGCACGGGCGTGAAGCTGAAGTCCACGCCGCAGGCCCGCAATTCACTGGCCAGCACGAAGCCGGTTTCGGTCGCCCCGCGCAGGGCCGCCTGGGGATCGCGGTCGTACCACTGGCCGAAGACCCGCATCGCCGGCAGCGGGGTGAAACCGTCCGTACGGAAACGCTGCACCCGGCCGCCTTCGTGATCCACGGCGATCAGCAGGGGCTCGTCGCGTGCATCGTGGATCGCAGCGCACAGCGCGGTCAGTTGGGCCCGGTCGGCGAAATTGCGCGCGAACAGGATCACGCCCCCGACCTGGGGATGGCGCAGGCGCGCGCGTTCGGCGTCGGTCAGTTCCAGCCCGGCCACGTCGACCATGACGGGGCCGGGGGCCTGGGGGGAGCGATCGCCGGGAAGCGGATGCTGTGGCGTGGTCATGCTGGGGTTTCCTTGGGATGAGGCACGGAGGGCAGCGCCTCGATGACGACGAAGGCCGACACGATATCGGCCTCGTCGGTCATGGACACGTGCGCCCGGCCGAAACGAGTGGCGTACCAGTCGGCCAGGGGGCCGGACAGGCGGATTTCGGGCGCCCCGCCGGGTCGGTTCAGGATCTGCACCCGCGACCAGGTCATGGGCATGTGGATGCCCAGCCCGATCGCCTTGGAGAAGGCTTCCTTGGCCGCGAAGCGGGTCGCCAGATAGAGGATGCCCCGGCGCGGGTCACGTGCCCGGCGGCGGGCGTGCACGAGTTGCTCGTCCGCCCCCAGGATGCGGTGGACCAGGCGGTCACCGTGCCGCGCGTAGATGCGCTCGATGCGCTCGACCCGCAGCAGATCGGTGCCGATGCCGGCGATGGCTCCAGTGGACACAGGAAGACCTCCGAAGAAACGTCGATGGGCATGCCTGCGGCCGACGCCCGAGGCGCGGTCTGCGGCAGGCTGCCGTCACAGCCTCACAGCCGGATGAAATGTTCCCGGTAGTGCTTGAGCTCGTTGATCGATTCCTCGATATCGGCCAGGGCCTCGTGCTTGCTGGCCTTGACGAAGCTGCGATAGACCTCGGGCTTCCAGCGCAGGGACAGTTCCTTGAGCGTACTGACGTCCAGATTGCGGTAATGGAAGTACGCCTCCAGCCGGGGCATGTACTTGACCATGAAGCGGCGGTCCTGGCCGATGGTGTTGCCGCACATCGGCGATTTGCCGGCCGGCACCAGCGGGGCCAGGAATCCCAGCAGGATGTCCTCGACGTCCGATTCGGTCAGGGTCGAGGCCTTGACCTTGTCGATCAGACCGCTCTTGCCGTGAGTGGACTGGTTCCATTTGTCCATGCCGTCGAGCACGGCGGCGTCCTGGTGGATCACCAGCACCGGCGCCTGCGCCACCGGCGTCAGATCGGGTTCGGTGACGACCATGGCGATTTCCAGGACACGCTCTTTTTCGGGGTCCAGACCCGACATTTCCATGTCCAGCCAGATCAGGCGCTGATCGTTCGCAGCCATATCCTATAATCCTTTGCTTGCAAAGAACCGATTTTCGCACATTGGCCGGACGGACATGCTGACCATCCTGTTTCTCGCCTGCCTGATGGGCGACCTGCTCCTGCGCTACTGGCTGGCGCGCCGACAGATCCGCCACGTGCTCGCGCACCGCGACGCGGTCCCCGCCGTCTTCGCCGACCGCATCGGTCTGCACAGCCACCAGCGAGCCGCCGACTACACCGTGGCCCGCGCCCAGTTGTCCATGGTCGAACGCATCGTCGAGGCCGGCGTGCTGCTGGCCCTGACCCTGCTGGGCGGCCTGCAGACCCTGGACCTGATGCTGGGCTCCGTCATCGAATCCGAACTCTGGCGCCAGATGGCCCTGGTCGGTGCCGTGCTGGCCCTGCTGGGGGCCGTCGGACTGGTCTTTTCCGCCTGGCGCACCTTCCGCCTGGAAGCCCGCTTCGGCTTCAACCGCATGACGCCTCGCCTGTTCATCTCCGATGCCCTCAAAATGCTGGCCGTCACCCTGGTGCTGGGCGTCCCGCTGCTGGCTGCCATCCTGTGGATCATGAAATCCGCCGGCACCGACTGGGCCTGGTGGGCCTGGGGCGTCTGGGTGGGTTTCAATCTGCTGGTCCTGTGGCTGTACCCCAGCTTCATCGCCCCGCTGTTCAACCGCTTCACCCCGCTGAACGACCCCGAGCTGGACGAACGCATCCACACCCTGGCCAAACGCTGCCATTTCGGCCTGTCGGGCCTGTTCGTCATGGACGGTTCGCGGCGCTCCGCCCACGGTAACGCCTATTTCACCGGGTTCGGCCGCCACCGCCGCATCGTGTTCTTCGACACCCTGCTCTCGCGCCTGAACACCGACGAGGTCGAGGCCGTCCTGGCCCACGAACTGGGCCACTTCGCCCACCGCCACATCCTGCGGCGCATCATCGTCAGCTTCGTGACGGCCGGCGTGCTGCTGCACCTGCTGGCCTGGCTGTCCACCCAGCTCTGGTTCTACACCGGCCTGGGCGTCATCCCGCAATTGGGGCGGCCCAATGACGGCCTGGCCCTGGTATTGTTCATGCTGGCCCTGCCGGTGCTGACGTTCTGGTCCACGCCGATCGCCAGCCTGCTGTCGCGGCGCGACGAATTCCAGGCCGACCGCTACGCGGTGCAGCAATGCGGCGCGACGCACCTGGCCAGCGCGCTGGTCAAGCTCTATGACGACAACGCCGCCACGCTGACGCCGGACCCGATCCATTCCGCCTGGTACGACAGCCACCCGCCGGCCCCCGTGCGCATCGCGCATCTGCGCGATGGCTGAACCCGCTGCGCTGGGAGGCCGCGTCGTTGCCGCCCACGGACGCCACTACGACGTCGAGATCGAGGACGGCAGCCGGCGCCAGTGCTACACGCGGGGCAAGAAGGCCGGCCCCGCCGTGGGCGACCAGGTGCGCGTGCGCCCCGAAGGCCGCCAGGAAGGCGTCATCCTCGACATCCTGCCACGCCGCAATCTGTTCTACCGCTCTGATGCCCAGCGCAGTAAGCAGTTCGCCGCCAACATCGACCAGTTGCTGCTGGTGCTGGCCCCCGAGCCCGAGTTTTCCGACGACCTGATGGGCCGCGCCCTGGTGGCGGCCGCCAGCGCCGGGGTGCCCGCCCTGATCGTGCTGAACAAGGCCGACCTGCCCGGCGCCGCTGCCGCCCGCGCGCGGCTGGCGACCGTAGAATCCCTGGGCACGCCCGTCCTGATGCTCAGCGCCCTGGACACGACGCAGGTCCAGAATCTGTTGGGTCCCCACCTGCAGGACCGCCTGACGCTGCTGCTGGGCCAAAGCGGCATGGGCAAGTCCACCCTGCTCAACGCGCTGGTGCCCGAGGCGCTGGCGGCGACCCAGGCGCATTCCGAAGCCCTGGGCACCGGCCGCCACACCACGACTCGCACACAACTCTACCCCCTGCCCGGGGGCGGCGGCCTGATCGACTCGCCCGGCTTCCAGGCCTTCGGCCTGCAGCACCTGAGCGCCCACGACATCGAGCAGGGTTTCCCGGAATTCGCGGAACCGATCGCTGAATGCCGCTTCTACAACTGCACCCACCGCCACGAACCGGGCTGCGGCGTGCTGGCCGCCATCGAACGCGGCGAGGTCCGCGCCGAGCGCCATGCGCTGTACATGCGGATCCTGGCGGAAAACGAGGCGGCACGGCGATACTAGCCCAGTGACCCGGGGCCGGGGGGGACCCCGGTCACGCGGGCACGGCGCCTCGTTTTCGTTCCCCGCACTGGTCCGGCGACCCGGGTTGTCACAAAATGGGAACCTCGACCGTCTGGATGCCGACATGAGCGACGCCACCTTCACATTCAATCACCACCGCCCCCGCCTGCAGAGCATCGCTTACCGCATGCTCGGATCGTGGGCCGAGGCCGAGGACGTCGTCCAGGACGCCTGGCTCAAATGGCACGCGGCGGACCGGGGTGCCCTGGCCAACGTCGAGGCGTGGCTGGTCTCCGTCACGACCCGGCTGTCCATCGACCGGCTCCGGGCAGCCAAGGCCCGGCGGGAACACTACGTCGGCGCCTGGCTCCCGGAGCCCGGCCTGGCGGACCTGGCCGACCCCGCGCCCTCGCCAGAGCAGGCGCTGGAGCGCTCGCACGACGTCTCCTACGCCCTGCTGGCCGTGCTGGAACGGCTCTCGCCCGAAGCGCGCGCAGCCTTCCTGCTGCGGGACGTGTTCGACGAGGGCTACGACGAGATTGCCCGGGTGCTGGACCGGACCGAGGCCGCCTGCCGCCAGTTGGTGCATCGCGCCCGGGTCCGACTGAAGGACGAACGCAAGCCGGCGCCCGTGAATCCCGAAGCGCAGCGGAGCCTGCTCCAGGCTTTCGCCCAGGCCGCCTCGACGGGCGATTTCACGGCGCTCAAGTCGGTGCTGGCGGCCGACGCCCAACTGGTCGGCGACGGCGGCGGCAAGGTCGCCAGCTTCGGCGTGCCGCTGCTGGGTGGACAGCGCATCGCGCAGCTCTACCTGGCGACCTGCCTGCGCTTCCGCGGCCGGGTCCGCTGCGAGATCGCCCTCGCCGACGGCCAATGGCGGCTGCTGCGCTTCATCGAGGGCAAGCTCGAATCGGCGCAATACCTGGAGACCGACGGCACGCGCATCACTCGCATCCACGCGCAGCGCAATCCCGACAAGCTCGCGCGGCTGGCGCAGACCCTGGGCCGCGAACTGAGCGTGCAGCCCTGAGCCTCGGACCGGGGCCGGCGCCGGGGCGCTGGAATGAAAATTTTTTTGGATGATGCCGTCACAGGCCGGCATCGCCGTCCGTCTTGAGTGTGAACCCTTCAACTTCCCACTCGAGGTGATTCCATGTCGCACCCCCGCCTGAACTGGACGGACATCGCGCCCAAGACCTACAAGGCCATGGCCGGCGTCAATGCCACCCTCTCCAACTCCACCCTGGGACCGATCCTGACGGACCTGATCCAGACCCGCGTCTCGCAGATCAACGGCTGCGCCTTCTGCCTGGACATGCACGCGCGCGACCTGCGCAAGCACGGCGAAACCTGGCAACGCATCAACAGCCTCTCGACCTGGCGCGAGACCGAGCTGTACAGCGCCCGTGAACGGGCGGCGCTGAACTGGGCCGAGACCATGACCCGCCTGGCCGACCGGCACAGCGACCGGGACGCCGACTTCGAGGCGCTCCAGGCCGAGTTCGACGACCAGGAAATCGTCGAGCTCTGCTGGGCGGTCGCCGCGATCAACGCCTGGAACCGGATGGCCATCGGCATGAGCGCCCCGATTCCAGCAAAACCGATCGACTGATCGCGGCCCTCCCCGCCGTGTCCCGGAAGGGCGCGCGCCCTCTCCGTTCCATTCTCATGCAAGGAATCCCGATGCACATCGTTATTATCGGCGGCACCGGCCTCATCGGCCGCAAGCTCTCGGCGCGCCTGAAGCAGGCGGGCCACACCGTGCTCGCCGCCTCGCCCTCCTCAGGCGTGAACTCGGTAACCGGCGAAGGCCTGGACCGGGCGCTGGCAAGCGCCGAGGTCCTGATCGACGTCACCAACTCCCCTTCCTTCGAGGAAAGCGCCGTGATGGCGTTCTTCTGCACTTCCACCGGCAAGCTCCTGCGCGCCGGCCGGGATGCCGGCATCCGCCACTACGTCGCGCTTTCCGTGGTCGGTTCCGAACGCCTGCCCGACAGCGGATACTTTCGCGCCAAAATCGCCCAGGAGGCCCTGATCGCGGACGGCCCGCTCCCCTACACCATCGTCCGGGCAACACAGTTTTTTGAGTTCTTGGGCTCCATCGCCCAGTCCTTCACGCGGGACGGTGCCATCCGCGCGCCCGCCGCCCTACTGCAGCCGATGGCCGCGGACGACGTCGCCGCGGCGCTCGCTCGGGTCGCCATCGAGCCGCCCTTGAACGGCATGCGCGAGGTCGCGGGCCCCGCACCGTTCCATCTGACCGATCTGCTGCGCAAGACGCTCCCGGCGTCGGCTGCGGCGGAAATCGTCCGGGACGACGACGCGCTGTATTTCGGCGACCGGATCGGCGACACGACCCTGATGCCCGGCGCGCAGGCCAGGCTCGGAACCCTGCCCCTGGAAAGCTGGCTGGCGGCCCAGGCCGCGCCGGCCCGCTGATGGGGAACACCATGCAGGCATTCACACCGCGGATCGCGCTCATCACGGGCGGCGGAGCCGGCATCGGCCTGGCGGCGGCCAAGGCCTTCACCGCCGCCGGCACACGCGCCGTCATCACCGGCAGGAGCGAGGCCCGCCTGGCCGCCGCCGCCCGCCAGGCGCCAGGCATCGACTACATCGTCGCGGACGCAGCCAGCGCAGCGGACGCAGAACGCACCGTCGCCACCACCGTCCAACGCTGGGGACGGCTGGACGTCCTGGTCAACAATGCCGGCGCCGGAGCCATTCTGCCGCTGGCGCAGGCAGGCGCCGACCGCATCGCCGCGATCTTCGCCACCAACGTCATCGGTCCCTCGCTGCTGGCGCGCGCCGCCCTGCCCCACCTGAAGGCGGCCGCAGGAGCGATCATCAACGTCTCGAGCACCTTTGGCCACAAGGCCGCCGCCGGGCTCTCGCACTACGCCGCCAGCAAGGCGGCCCTGGAGCACATGACGCGCTGCTGGGCGCTGGAATTCGCTGCGGACGGGATCCGCGTCAACGCGGTCGCCGCCGGGCCGACCGAAACCCGCTTCCTGGAAGAACGGATGCAACTGACTCCCGAACAGATCGAGGGGGTGAAGGCCGACGAACGCGCCAGAATCCCCATGGGCCGGCGCGGCGAACCCGAGGACATCGCGCCCTGGATCGTGTCGCTGGCCGCACCCGGGTCCGCCTGGATCACCGGCCAGATCCTGCGCGTCGACGGCGGCCTGGTCATCGCCTGAGCCCGCTCCAATCACATCATCGAGGAGTACACAGCCATGCCTCACCCGAAGACTCTCGCGGCGTTGCTTTGCCTGGCCTGCGCTGCATCCGCAGCCGAGCCGCCCCCCGCATCTCCGCCCGGACCGATCGTCACTCAGGTCATGAGACAGAACCTGCCCGACATGCCGAGCAAGGAAGCCCTGATGCTGCTGGTGGAATACCCGCCCGGCGGCGTCGACCCCGTCCACAGGCACGACGCTCACGGCCTGATCTACGTCCTGGAAGGGGAAATCGTGATGGGCGTCCGAGGCGGCCCGGAGACGGTCCTGCGCCCCGGGCAGGCTTTTCACGAGGGCCCGGACGACGTCCATACCGTCGGCCGCAACGCCAGCGCCACGCGGCCCGCCAGGTTCCTGGCGGTGCTGATCAAGGACGAGGGCCGTCCCCCCGTTCTGCCGGCCCGCTAGCGGGCCGTTCGCCCCGGGTGCCTGCGCCCAGGACGGCGATCCCCTGCGAAGCCGCCAGGAAATGGTAAAAATTGCGAATCAGGATCGCCGTAGCCCCCCAGATGAAGTGGGATTCCCAGAGTATCGCGAAATAACACCGGCCATGCCCCAGGGACGATTCCATCCGGTGCAGCACGTGCCGGCCCGGGTCCATCAGGGCGGCCAGGGGCACCTCGAAGACCTCGGCAACCTCGGCTTCATCGGCACGAATGTGGAAACCGGGCAGCAGTTCGCCCACCACGGGGGTCATCAAAAAGCCGGTGGTGGTCAACAGCGTCGGCTGCGTACCGATCAATTGGACGAAACGCCGCTCGACGCCGATTTCCTCGCGGGTTTCGCGGATGGCGGCCGCCACCGGGCCATCGTCCGAGGATTCGATGCGCCCACCCGGAAAGCTGATCTGGCCAGCATGATGGTGCAGATGATCGGCGCGGCGAGTGAACAACACGTTCAGGCCCGTTTCACGCTGAACCAGCGGCATCAGGACTGCGGCCTGCCGCGCGCGGGCATAGGAATCTCCGCCCGGGACGAAGGCCTGGGCAAACAAGGGCTCGACCTGCCAGTCGACCGGGTGCTGGAATGCCCGGCGGATGGCGTCCAGTCGCAGGCATTCCGGCGGCAGGGGCGGCAAAGGCGCGCTGGGCAGGACGGGCTGGATCCGAGGATCAAAACTCGCGACACGATCCCTGTCCGGGTCCGTCATCCGATACGACATGAAATCCCGACGGTGAAATCCCGACGCGGCTCGATCGCGCCGGAACAATTTTGCCGAGGGAATTCATCCGGCGGCAAAAAACAAAGGGCACCCGAACGGGTGCCCTTGGATTGATACGCGATGCCGTGATCAGACAGCCTTGCGAACCAGCTTTTCCTTGATGCGAGCGGCCTTACCCGTCAGGTTGCGCAGATAGTACAGCTTAGCACGACGGACGTCGCCACGGCGCTTGACTTCGATCGAGGCGATCTGCGGAGAATACAGCTGGAAGGTCCGCTCGACGGCTTCGCCCGACGAGATCTTGCGCACGGTGAAGGCAGAATTCAGGCCGCGATTGCGACGGGCGATGACCACGCCTTCGTAGGCCTGGGCGCGCTTGCGCGTGCCTTCGACCACGTTGACGCTCACGATGACCGTGTCGCCGGGGCCAAATGCGGGGATGGTGCGGCCTTCGGTCAGGCGCGCGATTTCTTCTTGTTCAAGCGTTTCGATCAGATTCAAGATAGGCTCCAAGGCATCATGGGCACCAGGTTTGGGTCACGAATGTGACATATTGGAAATACCGGGCCAGAGGATGCAAACCGGGAATTATATCAGAACCCGGCCGCTACACCCAGCCACATCATGCCCGGAATCATGGCGGCCCAGGTCAGGACCATGAGGACGTCGCCCGCCAGCGCAGCCAGGCGGCGCCAGCCGATCCGCTGTCCGGTGCGGGGCCGATGCACCGAGGCTGCCCGAGGCGTCGACGCCGTCCGCCCCCAACGCGAGGTACGCCCGGCGGGACGGCCGCCCCACGATCCACCCGACACCCAGGGCCCCTGGAGCACGCCCGAGGGGTCTGCGCGCACAACCCGCGCCGCAGTACCCCGCCCCGACCCGCCGCGCCCGGCAGCGCCCACGCCCGTCCAGGTCCACGTTCCGTTCCAAGCCATCGATCCAGCCATCTTGAATCCCCCAGGTGTGTCCGGCGGCCAGCGCCAGAACTGTTGTTTTATCCAGTATTCGCAAATACTGTACAAAGAAACAGTGATCGGCGCAAGAGAAAATATGCAACATGCGGGGACGAAATCCCGCCGACCGGCGGCAACCTGGCCGATCCGTCGATCCGCCGCAGACCTGGCGACAGACGGCTGTAAAGTAGCGTTGTCTTCTATTGGAGAATCCAGCGTGCCGCATTCCTTCCTCGACCACATCGCGATCACCGCTTCCTCGCTCGAAGCCGGCGCCGCGTTCGTCGCCGACGCGCTCGGCGTGTCTCCGCAGGCTGGCGGCGAGCATCCGCGCATGGCCACACACAACCAGTTGCTGCGCCTAGGCGACACCCTGTATCTGGAGGTGATCGCCCCCAACCCGGCAGCTCCGGCGCCCGATCGGCCTCGCTGGTTCGGGCTCGATACGCTCGACCCCCGATCGGCTCCGTCACTGTCCACCTGGGTCGTGCGCAGCACCGACATCCAGGCCGCGGCGGCGGCCGCGTCAGAGCCGCTGGGCCCGATCGAATCCATGAGCCGCGGTGCGCTCGACTGGCTCATCACCATTCCCGCCGACGGATCGGTCCCGCTGGACGGCGTCGCCCCCGCCCTCATCGAGTGGCACACCGACACGCATCCGGCCGCCCGGATGAAAGATCAGGGATGCGCTCTCGATCGACTCGAAATCGTTCATCCGGACCCGGACCGCGTCACCCGCCTGCTGTCATCGCTGGCACTGGACGCTCCGGTATCCGTGCGCCGTGCCGAGCCCGGCGCCGCGGCGCGGCTGATCGCGCATATCGACACCCCACACGGGCCCCGAACACTGTAAGGCCGGACTCAGTCCACCAACGAGCCCGCCAGCCGGCGCAGGAAATCCTCACACGCCAGCAGTTGGGCCGCCTCGATGAATTCGTCGGCCCGATGCGCCTGCTCGATATGGCCGGGGCCGCAAACCACCGTGGGAACGCCGGCATTCTGAAACTGCCCACCCTCGGTGCCGTAGCTCACCTTGCTCATCCCGCGGTCACCGGTCAGATCGCGCACCAGCCGGGTGATGGCTTCGTCTTCGGACGCCTCCAGGGCGGGGACCGCCACCGGCATGGGCTCGACCTCGACGCGTGCGGCATCATGCTCCTGGCGCATCCGGGGCAGCAATTCCGTCTGGATGTACGCCTCGATCCGCCCCTGGATGCGGTCCGGCGACATGCCGGGCAGATTGCGGAACTCGTAGCTGAACTCGCAGACATCCGGGATGGTATTCACCGCGATCCCGCCGGAAATCAGATTGGTGCTCAGCGTGGTGAACGGCACGTCATAACACGCGTCGTAAGGCCCTTGGGATTTGAACTGATCCGCCAGATCCCGCAAACGGCAGATCAGGTGGGCGGCATGCTCGATGGCATTGCATCCTCGGGGCGTCAGCGAAGAATGCGCCGCTTTGCCATGCACCCGGCAGCGGTACAGATTCATGCCTTTGTGCGCCACCACCACGCGCATCCCGGTGGGTTCGCCCACCACGCAGCCCTCGGCGCGCACACCGCGCCGCTCGAGCGCGGCCAGCATCACGGGCGCCCCCAGGCAGCCAACCTCCTCATCGTATGAAAAGGCGAGATGCAGGGGCTTGGCTCTTTTCAAGGACAGGAAATACGGTACGAGAGCGAGCGAGGCGGCGATGAAACCCTTCATGTCGGCCGTGCCCCGGCCATACAGCCTGCCGTCCTTTTCAGTCAGAGAAAAAGGATCCGAACTCCAGTCCTGCCCATCCACCGGCACGACGTCGGTATGTCCGGACAGGATGATTCCACCGTGCGTCGCGCCATCGTGAGCGGGAAGCGTGGCGAACAGATTGGCCTTCCCGCCCTGCGGCGCATGGCTCAGTTCGGACGTCACGCCGTGCGCCGCCAGCGCGTCGCGAATCGTCTCGATCATCGCGAGATTGGAGTTCCGGCTGGTCGTATCGAAGGCCACCAGCCGCCGCAGCCATCCCTGTGTGTTCATGCTGTCCATGGATGACATGGTATCTCCCGGACTCCAAGAAAGGAAACCCCGACCAGCGGATTCGATCCGGTGATCGGGGCTCGACGGGCTCGCATGACGGGGCCTTCAGCTTGCGCCCACGGCGCGGCTCGTATGCCGCTCGGATTCGCCAGGCATGTGCCAGTCCGCAGGGACTGGCACATGTCCGGGCTCATCCTGCAGGATCAGAGGTCCGGCTGCGGCGTGGTGCGCAGGTAGGGACGGATCTCGGTGTAGCCCTTGGGGAATTTTTCCTTCAGGACGGCCGGGTCCTTGATCGACGGCACGATGATGACGTCATCGCCCTGCTTCCAGTTCACCGGGGTGGCGACGCTGTAGTTGTCGGTCAGTTGCAGGGAATCGATGGCGCGCAGGATCTCGTCGAAGTTGCGGCCCGTGCTGGCCGGGTAGGTCAGGATCAGGCGGATTTTCTTGTTCGGGTCAATGACGAAGACCGAGCGCACCGTAGCGGTGGTGCTGGCGTTCGGGTGGATCATGTCGTACAGAGTTGCGACCTTGCGGTCCTCGTCGGCCAGGATCGGGTATTGAACGTTGGTCTTCTGGGTGTCGTTGATGTCCTTGATCCAGTCCAGGTGCGACTGCTTGCCGTCGATGGACACGGCGATCACCTTGGCGCCGCGCTTGGCGAACTCGCCCGACAGGATGGCGGTGTAGCCCAATTCGGTCGTGCAGACCGGCGTGAAGTCGGCCGGGTGGGAGAACAGGACACCCCAGCCGTTGCCCAGGAATTCATGAAACTTGATCTTGCCCAGGGAAGAGTCCTGTTCAAAATCGGGGGCGACATCGCCCAGACGCAAAGTGCTCATCAATAGCTCCTGTTTCAAGTATCTGCCGCCCGGAGGACCCGGGCGGCGAATTCAGTTCAGACACTTAAGATTCTTGCAGAATATAAACAGCTATTGAAATACCGAATAGTTATGTTTATATCTGCGCTTGGCGCACATAGCGATCGGCCAGTCCGCCGTCCCGGATGGCGGACTCCAGCGCCAGCGCGCGCGGCAGCACGTGCGCGGCATACTGCACGGCCGTGGCGATCTTGTTCGGGTAGAACGCGTCGGTCGAGCCCTCTCCGATGGCGACGGCCGCCGTCAGGGCGGAACGCCCCAGTTGCCAGCCCGCGTGTGCGGTGCCGGCCAGCATCAGGCACGGCACGCTGCCGGTGAACACCCCCCGGATGTCCTCGCGGATGTGTTCCAGCACGAAGGCCAGCGCCGACTCGTAGGCTCCGGCCGCCGTCTCCAGGCGCTCGCCGATCATGCCCAGGGCCTGGGCATGCACGCCGCCGGCCGCCCGCAGGGCTGCCGCCGTGCTGCGCATTCCGGCGATCTGTTCGCGCGCCACGGCACCGCCGTCGCGCACCAGCTTGCGGCCGATGAAGTCATTGGCCTGGATCGCCGTCGTGCCTTCGTAGATGGGCAGGATGCGGGCGTCGCGGTAGTACTGGGCGGCGCCGGTTTCCTCGATGAAACCCATGCCGCCATGCACCTGCACGCCCAGCGAGGCGACCTCGACGGATGACTCTGTGGAGAAACCCTTGACGATGGGCACGAAGTATTCGTACGCAGCCTTGCAGCGTGCACGCTCCGTCTCGTCGGTCAGATGATCCGCCTTGTCCCGGCAACCGGCCGCGACATAAGCCACGGCGCGCGCGCCTTCGGTCAGACCCCGCATGATGCCCAGCATGCGGGCCACATCAGGGTGGCGTGCAATAGGCACCGGGCCGGCGGAACCTTCCAGGGCGTTGCCCTGGATGCGCTCGGCCGCATAGGCCGTCGCGTGCTGCAGCGCGCGCTCGGACACCGCTACGCCCTGCAGGCCGACCGCGTAGCGCGCCGCATTCATCATGATGAACATGTATTCCAGGCCGCGATTTTCTTCGCCGATCAGATAACCGACCGCACCGCCCTCGCCTGCTTCGCCCTGGCCCGAGCCGTACAGCAGCACCGCCGTGGGGCTGCCATGAATGCCCAGCTTGTGTTCCAGCGAGGCGCACACCACGTCGTTGCGAGCGCCCGGGGCGCCATCGTCGCCGACCAGGAACTTGGGCACGATGAACAGGGAGATGCCCTTGACGCCCTTGGGCGCGTCCGGCGTGCGCGCCAGCACCAGGTGGATGATGTTTTCCGCCATGTCGTGATCCCCATACGTGATGAAGATCTTCTGACCGGTGATGCGATAGCTGCCATCGTCCTGGCGCACGGCCCGGGACTTGAGCAGCGCCAGGTCGGAGCCCGCCTGCGGCTCGGTCAGGTTCATGGTCCCGGTCCAGCGGCCTTCCAGCAGCGGCGGAATGAAACGAGCCTTTTGCGCGTCCGACCCCACCATGGACAGAGCCTCGATCACGCCATCCGTCAGCAGGGGACACAGGGAAAAGGCCAGGTTGCCGGCATTGATGCTTTCCGTCACTGGCGCGGAGACGAGTTTGGGCAGGCCCTGGCCGCCGTATTCAGCTTCATGCGGCAGACCTTGCCAGCCGCCCTGCGCGAAAGCCTGGAACGCCGCCTTGAAGCCGGGCGAGGTCTGTACACCGTCCTCGCTCCAGCGGGCCGGCTCGGTGTCGCCCGCGCGGTTCAGCGGCGCGATTTCCTGTTCGACGAAGCGCGCGTTTTCCTCGAGCACGGCATCGACGAGATCTTCGGAGATTTCTTCGAAGCCCGGCAGCGCCAGCACGCCCTTCAGGTCGGCCAGTTCGCGCAAAATGAAACGAATATCCTGGGTAGGAGCCTGGTATGTCATCGCAATTCCTGTGGTGCGCGAGAAAGGGAAGAGCCCCCCCGCATGAAGCGTTGCGGGTCCCCGAAGAGACCCGCCATTTCGCCAGGCCGGCTTAGAGCGCCTTGACCAGTTCAGGTACAGCCTGGAACAGATCGGCCACCAGGCCGTAGTCGGCCACGCCGAAGATCGGCGCCTCGGCGTCCTTGTTGATCGCCACGATCACCTTCGAGTCCTTCATCCCCGCCAGGTGCTGGATCGCGCCCGAGATCCCGATCGCCACGTACAGTTGCGGCGCCACGATCTTGCCGGTCTGGCCGACCTGCCAGTCGTTGGGCGCGTAGCCTGCGTCCACCGCCGCGCGCGAGGCGCCCAGCGCCGCACCCAGCTTGTCCGCCAGCGGGTCCAGAATCTTGAAATTCTCGGCGCTGCCCAGGCCGCGACCGCCCGACACGACGACCGAGGCCGCCATCAGCTCAGGCCGGTCGCTCTTGGCCAGCTCACGACCCACAAACTGCGACTTGCCCGAATCAGCCACCGCGTCGATCGTCTCGACCGCCGCCGAGCCGCCCGTGGCCGCCGCCGGATCGAACGCCGTGGTGCGCACGGTGATGACTTTGGTCGCGTCCGCAGACTGCACCGTCGCCAGCGCGTTGCCGGCGTAGATCGGCCGCACGAAGGTGTCAGCCGATTCCACGGCGACGATGTCGGAGATCTGCGCCACGTCCAGCCTGGCGGCCACTCGCGGCGCGACGTTCTTGCCCGAGGCCGTGGCCGCAAACAGAATGTGGCTGTGGCCACCCGCCACCGCCAGCACTTGCGCAGCCAGGTTCTCGGCCAGGCCCGCGGCCAGCGATGCGCCGTCAGCCAGCAGAACCTTGCTCACACCCGCGACCTGGGCCGCCTGATCAGCGACGGCGCGTGCGCCGGAGCCCGCCACCAGCACGTGCACCTCGCCCCCGATGGCCGCAGCAGCAGCCACCGCGTTGCGGGTCGCTGCGCCCAGTTGGGCGTTGTCATGTTCAGCAATGACCAGAATGCTCATTTACACCACCTTCGCTTCGTTCTTGAGTTTGTCCACCAGAGCGGCCACGTCGGCCACGATGACGCCGGCCGAGCGGCTCGCCGGCTCGACGACCTTCAGCGTCTTCAGGCGCGGCGCCACGTCCACGCCCAGGGCGTCGGGGGCTACCGTATCCAGCGGTTTTTTCTTGGCCTTCATGATGTTGGGCAGCGTCACGTAGCGCGGCTCGTTCAGGCGCAGGTCGGTCGTGACGATGGCCGGCAGCGTCAGGCTCAATGTCTCCAGGCCGCCGTCGACTTCGCGGGTGACCTGCACGCGGTCGCCCTGGACCTCGACCTTGCTGGCGTTGGTGGCCTGCGGCCAGTCCAGCAGCGCAGCCAGCATCTGGCCGGTCTGGTTGGCGTCGTCGTCGATCGCCTGCTTGCCCAGGATGATGAGGCCGGGCTGTTCCTTGTCGGCCAGGGCCTTGAGCACCTTGGCCACCGCCAGCGGCTGCAGTTCGGCATCGGTCTGAACCAGGATGCCCCGGTCCGCGCCGATCGCCATGGCCGTGCGCAGGGTCTCCTGGCATTGCGCCACTCCGCACGATACGGCCACGATCTCCGTGGCAGCGCCCTTTTCCTTCAGGCGGGTGGCTTCTTCGACGGCGATTTCGTCGAACGGATTCATGGACATCTTGACATTGGCGATGTCTACGCCAGTGTGATCGGATTTGACGCGCACCTTGACGTTGTAGTCAACCACGCGCTTGACCGGTACCAGGACCTTCATCGAGCATACTCCAGAATGAAAAGAAAACAGAATGGCTGCGTCCGACGACGAATCGCGTCATCACGCACGGCCCCATCAGTAACCACCCAGCGCCCGCACATGCGCCACCGCGCTGCGCCCCAGGGCTGACAGGTCGTAACCGCCTTCGAGAAAGCTGACGATCCGCCCCTGGGCAGATTCGGCCGCAATCTCGACCAGACGTTCGGTGATCCAGGCATAGTCCGCCTCGACCAGTTTAAGACTACCCATATCGTCCTCGCGGTGAGCGTCGAACCCCGCCGACACCAGGATCAATTCGGGCTTGAAAGCACGCAAGGCCGGTAGCCAGCGATCCGTCACGAGGGAGCGGATCACGTCTCCCCCGGAATAAGCATCGACCGGAATGTTAATCATATTCGGCCCAGGATTTTCCTGCCGGGTTCCCGGGAACAGCGGATATTGGTAGAAACTGCACATCAGGACCCGGTCTTCGTCCAGGAAGGCTTCTTCGGTGCCGTTGCCGTGGTGGACGTCGAAATCCACGATGGCGACGCGCGAGAGACCATAGTGATCCAGGGCGTAGCGGGCCGCAATGGCGATGTTATTGAAAAAGCAGAACCCCAGGGCCTGATCGGGACGCGCGTGATGGCCCGGCGGACGGATGGAGCAGAACGCCGTCTGCGCATGACCGGCCAGGATCTCGTCCAGGGCCGTCAGACCGGCGCCCGCCGCAGCCCAGGCCGCCGACAGTGTGTCCGGATTCATGATCGTGTCGGGGTCCACCGGAAAATAGCCGTGCGCCGGCGCATGCTGACGCAGGAACGCCAGGTATTCCGGTGTGTGCACCCGCAGCACGTCCTCGGGTTTGGCGGGGCGCGCCGTGCGGTGAGACAGGAAATCCATCAGGCCGCTGGCGGCCAGTTGATCGGCCACCGCATCCAGGCGTTGAGGGGATTCGGGGTGCCAGGCCCCCATTTCATGCAGTCGGCAGGCTGGATGGGTAATATAGAGTGTCTCCATAAGGGCGATTATGTTCAGACCAACCCGTATTTTGCAAGTTGCCGTAGCGTCGCTTTTTATATCCGGTTGCGCCAGTAGCCACAGCGGCTCCAAACCGCCCGCCGCTCCTCTGTCGGGAACGACGAATCAAACAATCGTTTCAAACGATCGTATTAATTCTAGCAGAACACCGACTCCCGGGAAACCCGCGCAAACTCTGGGTGATTTTCTCGGTGCCGATGGCAAGCTGCTGCCCGAAGTCCAGACATTTGCCCAAAAGACCGCCCAGGCATACGACCTGCCCCTGGACAAGGTCGAAGCCCTGCTGGCCGAGGCGCACTACAACGCGACCGCCGCGCGTCTGATGACACCGCCCACGCGCACGGGCCGCATCCGCCGCGCCTGGACCAGCTACCGCCAGCGCCACGTCGATCCGATCCGCATCCGCGCAGGCGTCTCCTTCTGGCAGGAACACCGGGCCGCAATCGACCGGGCCAGCGCCCGCACGGGCGTGCCGCCCTCGATCATCGTCGCCATCATCGGCATCGAAACCGTCTACGGCCGCTACACCGGCGATCACCGGGTACTGGACACGCTGGCCACCCTGGGTTTCCGTTATCCCGACCCGAACCGGCCGGAACGTCAGGCGATGTTCCGCGAACAACTGGCCGACCTGATCGTGCTGGATCACCGGGGCGCGCTGGATGCGCGGGCCGTGGAGGGCTCGTTTGCGGGCGCCATGGGGCTGCCGCAATTCATGCCGGGCAGCCTGATGCGCTATGCGGTGGATGGTGACGGCGACGGCCGCATCGACCTGCTGAACAATACGGATGACGCCATCGCGTCCGTGGGCAACTTCCTGAAGGAACACGGCTGGGTGCGCGACGTGCCGGTCTTCGCGCCTGTGGCCCTGCCCGCCGGCGCTGTGCGGCTGGCCCAGGATGGCCTGAAACCGGAAAGCGACTGGGCCGCGCTGAAGACCGCCGGCGCCCGGGCGCTGCCGGGCGGGGGAACGGCCTGGCAGACCCAGCCGCTGGGTGTGATCGACCTGCGCGACGAAATCCGCGATACCCACGACGTGCGCTGCGCCACGCCCAATTTCTTCGCCATCACCCAGTACAACCGCAGCTATTTCTATGCGGCATCCGTGGCGGATCTGGCGCACGAGATCGCCGACCGGATCGGCTACGGCGATCCGAACCGGTTCGGCGGCCCGGGCGCCTAGACGCGCAGGCTCGTCCAGAGGCCTCCAGCGCCTTGCGGGGCGGCGTTCAGTTGAACACGCCGGACGACAGGTAGCGGTCGCCCCGGTCGCAGACGATGAAGACGATGGTGGCGTCGCGCACCGTGGCGGCCACGCGCAGCGCGGCCACGGCCGCGCCGGCCGAGGAAATCCCGCCGAAGATACCTTCTTCGGCGGCCAGGCGCCGGGCCATGGTTTCCGCCTGATCCTGCGCGATGGGCTCGAAGGCGTCGACGCCGGCCGGGTCATAGATGCTGGGCTGATAGGCCTGCGGCCATTTGCGGATGCCGGGGATGTGGGCGCCTTCGGCCGGCTGGGCGCCGATGATGCGCACGGCCGGATTCTGTTCGCGCAGATACGCGCCCACGCCCATGATGGTGCCGGTCGTGCCCATGGCGCTGACGAAGTGCGTCACCCTGCCATCGGTCTGTTGCCAGATTTCCGGGCCGGTCGTCTCGTAATGGGCGCGGGGGTTGTCGGCGTTGGAGAACTGGTCCAGGACCTTGCCCTTGCCCTCGGATTGCATCCGCAGCGCCAGATCACGGGCGTATTCCATACCCCCGCCCTGGGCTGGCGTCAGGATGAGCTCGGCCCCATAGGCCGTCATCGCGGCGCAGCGTTCCTGGGTCGAGTTGTCCGGCATGATCAGGATCATGTGGTAGCCGCGCACGGCGGCCGCCATGGCCAGGGCGATCCCGGTATTGCCGCTGGTCGCCTCGATCAGGGTATCGCCGGGGCGGATGTCGCCACGCGCTTCGGCCTGGCGGATCATGCTCAGCGCCGCGCGATCCTTGACCGATCCGGCCGGATTGTTGCCTTCCAGCTTGGCCAGGATCACGTTGCCGCGCGGCGCGCCGACATCGCCCGGCAGGCGTTGCAGACGCACCAGAGGCGTGGAGCCGATGATGTCTTCGATGGTGGGATAGATTTTCATGGACAAAATCATACACCCGCCCACCCGCCCGATCCGGTGTGTTTCCGGGCCGGAATATGCTTATGAGAAGACGGCATATTGGACACCCTGTCGCGCCGGCTCTGCGCCCGGAAACGGCGGCACAGGGCCAGCACAGCCGCACGCTCAGCGCCGGGCGGCCGCCGGGGGCTTGACCGGCACCGCCGCCTCACCGTCTGCGGTCGCACCGGTAGCGGTCCGCGCACCGCCTCCCTGCCCCGACACGCGCGTGCCGCCGCCGTCGATGGTCAGGCCCGCCGACTGCAGGGACTGGGCCCGGCGCGGGCCGATACCGCGCACCCGGTCCGACAGATCGGCGAACGACAGATAGCGCCCGCCCCGCGCGCGCTCGTCGAGGATGACCTGGGCGGTCTTGGGACCGATGCCGCGTATGCCCCGCAACTGATCCAGGGTGGCCGTATTCAAGTCCACGGCGCTCGCCGCGCCGGCCCAGGTCAGGGCGGCGAGACCGGCCGCTGTCAGCAGATGCGACAGACGCCTCGCGGGCAAACGCCCGGCCCGGGGAGCAGGACCACGGCTCGGTGCGCGGGGTGCGGAAGAAACACAACGTGAAGCGGCGCCGGACGGCGCGGCGGGGGGCCGACCGGCCGTTTCGTGCAGAAAGGGATTCATGACCAACTCCTGTGGTGTGAGGGTCTGGTCATGATGCCCCGGGCGGGCCGGAAATGGAGGGGGGCTTGATCCGGAATGTCCGTCCGGGAAAACCGCAGGACGGTGTCGGGCTCGGGATCAGTCGACCGTCAGCTTGCCGGACTCCAGCAACCGGTTGACGTAGGCGCCCACCCCCGTCTGCACGTCGCTGAAGCGACCGGTGTAGCCGGCAGCCCGCAACTGGGTCAGATCGGCCTGGGTATGGCTCTGGTAGCGGCCTTTCAGATCATCCGGGAACGGGATGTAGCGCAGATGTCCGCCCGCCGCCAGTTCCGGCAGCGGCAGGGCCGGTTGCCCCTGGTGCACACGCAGGCTGTTGACCACGGCCTGGGCCACGTCGTTGAAGGGCTGGGCACGCCCGGTGCCGCAATTGAAGATGCCGGAGACTTCCGGATGGTCCAGAAAGTGCAGATTGACCTTGACCACGTCGTCGATGAAGATGAAATCGCGCTGCTGGCCGCCGTCCGGATAACCGTCCCAGCCGCCGAACAGCCGCACGTGCCCTTCGCGCGCATACTGGTTCATGTTGTGGAAGGCGACCGAGGCCATGCGACCCTTGTGCTGTTCACGAGGACCGTAGACGTTGAAATAGCGCAGACCCACCACCTGGGCCGTCAGACGATCCATGCGTCGGCGCAGCACCTGGTCGAACAGCAGCTTGGAATAGCCGTAGACGTTCAGCGGCGATTCGCAGGCCGGGTCCTCGACGTAATTCGGACCCGCCCCGTACACGGCAGCCGACGAGGCATAAATGAAGGGGACTTCGCGGGTCTGGCAGTATTCGAACAATTCCAGCGTGACGCGGTAATTGTTGTCCATCATGAAATGGCCGTCGCGCTCGGTCGTGTCGGAGCAGGCGCCCTGGTGGAACACGGCGTCGGGCCGCGGCAGTTCGCCTGCCAGCACCTGGCGGCGGAACTCGTCCTTGTGCTGGTAGTCGGCGATGTTCAGATCGACCAGATTGCGGAACTTGTCGCCGTCGGTCAAGTCGTCGACCGCCAGGATGTCGGAGACGCCGCGCGCGTTCAGGCCGCGGACCAGGTTGCTGCCGATGAAGCCGGCCGCGCCGGTGACCACGATCATGATGTCAATTCCTCTGCGGTGACGATGGAGGTGCCCAGTTTGCCGACGACGATGCCGCCGGCGCGGTTGGCCCACGCCATGGATTCGAACCAGCCCAGGCCGGCGGCCCGGGCAACGGCCAGGGTGGCCAGCACGGTGTCGCCCGCGCCGGACACGTCAAAGACTTCGTGCGCCTGGGCGTCCACGTGTTGGCGGCCCTGGGCGGTATACAGCGTCATTCCCTGTTCGGAACGGGTGATCAGCAAGGCCTCGAGATCCAGTTCCTGGCGCAGGGCCTGGGCGCGGCGCGTCAGGTCGTCTTCGGAATCCCAGCGGCCGACGGCGTCCTGCATTTCACTGCGGTTGGGCGTGACCAGAGTGGCGCCCTGGTAACGTGGATAACGATGCCCCTTGGGGTCGACCAGCACCGGGATGCCGCGCGCACGCGCCGCCCGGATCATGGACTCGACCCGGGACAAGGCGCCCTTGGCGTAATCCGACAGCACCAGCAGATCGTAGTCCGCCAGGATGTCCGCCAGGCCGGCATCCAGCGCGTCCAGCGCGCCCGCGCCCGGACCTTGCTCGAAATCGACCCGCAGCAACTGCTGCTGACGTCCCAGCACACGCATCTTCAGCGTCGTGTCCATGCCTGCGGGGTCCTCGACCAGATGGTCGCGCACGCCGGCCTCGCGCGTGAGGGTGCGCACACGGATGCCGGCCTCGTCCGCGCCGATCACACCCAGCAGCCCCACCTGAGCGCCCAGGGCGACGATGTTGCGGGCCACGTTGGCCGCCCCGCCCAGGCGGTCTTCCCGGCGGGCGACCCGGACCACAGGGACGGGGGCCTCGGGCGAGATGCGATCGACTTCGCCGAACCAGTAGCGGTCCAGCATGATGTCGCCGACAACAAGAATCCGGGCGGCTGCAGCCGCCCGGGCCGGAAATGGCGTCATCGAATTTCCTCCAGGCGGCGAGGCCGGTAGGTTTCCCAGGTGTTGCAGCCCGGGCATTGCCAGTAGTAGCGACGCGCCTCGAAGCCGCAGTGCTCGCAGGCATAGCGGTCCAGGCGCTGGCTGTGTTTATGGATCATGCTGCGCAGCAGGCTCAGGTCGGCCCCCGGCATCAGGGCCGAGTCCGGGAGGGGCTCGCCGCCCTGGGAATCCTCTGCACCAGCGGCCCCCTGGGCCAGCTCGACTTCGAGCAGACGGTCCAGCCCCAGCAGCGAGGGGTGAGCACGCAGCGCCTGGCGGGCGAAGGCCCAGGCCGGGACAGTGCCCTCCGAGGCGTGCAGGGCGCGGAAGATCACGTTGAACAGGTCGAGCGTCGGCAAGCGGACGTACTGCTCGCGCAGCAGCGACAGACCTTCGGCGGCGCGCCCCAGGGACGCATGACAATCCAGCAACTGCTGGGCGACCAGGCCGGAGAATTCGGGCGCGATGATGAGCACATCCTGGAGTTGGGCGCGCTGGGCTTCCAGGTCGCCGCGCAGGGCCGCCCAACGGGCGCGCAGCATACGCACGCGGGTCTCGGAGGCCGGAGTGGCACCGTTCTGGCGCGCGGCGTTCTCGGCGGCATCCAGGGCCTGGGCGGCGGCATCGAAGTCCGGCGTCTTGGACTCCATCAAGGCCTGGGCGCGCTCGCAGTGGTAGTGGGCCAACTGCGGGACGGGCTCGTCGATGCGGCTGCGCAACTGCTGGACCGCGTCGATGGCCTTGCCCCAGTCGTGCTCGGATTCGTGGATGCGGACCAGGGCGCGCAAAGCTTCCAGCACGTGACGGGTCTGCAGCACCGCCAGAAAGCCCTGTTCGGCGCGGTCCAGCATGCCGGCCTTGAGAAAGTCCTGGGCCAGGGCCAACTGGGCGTTTTCGCGATCGGGCAGCGGCAGGTCTTCGCGCGAGAGCAGGCTTTGGTGCACGCGGATGGCGCGCTCGATCTCGCCCCGGCGGCGGAACAGACTGCCCAGGGCGAAGTGCAGTTCGGTGGTTTCCGGATCGAGCTTGGCGACCTCGACAAAGGCGTCGATGGCGCGATCGGGCTGCTCGTTGAGCAGGAAGTTCAGTCCCTTGAAGTAGGAATCGGGCAGCGCCCGGGTTTCCGACAGCATCTGGCGGAAATCAAAACGCGCTGCCAGCCAGCCCAGACCGAACAGCACCGGGACGATGATCAGCCACCAGGGCTCGAAATCCACGACCTGCCCCCGAGCTACAGGGGCGCCAGCGGCGCGACGGTTTCGGGGATCACCGGGGCGGACGCGGTCTGGGGATGGTCCAGGGCGTCCTGGGCGCGAGCGAGTTCGCGACGCAAACGGTTGATTTCACGGCGGCGGCGCAGCATGCCCGTGGCCGCCATGAGCAGACCGAAAGCCACCCCCAGAACGAAGGCGACCAACATCACGACGATCAGCGGAACCTGGCTGAACACATGGTCGGCAAACAGGCCGACGTCCACCGGCGCGGTGTTTTTCAAGGCAAAAAGCAGCACGATGATAAAGATCACCAGCCGCAGAATCCAGACCAGGTAGCGCATGCGACAAGCTCCTCGGGGCAATCTAGGCATTGTAAAAGAAAACGGGCGGTGCCTCGCAAAAGGCACCGCCCGTCGTTCGGCCGCGATGGCGCGGCGCGGCCCGCATTACATCATGCGGGCCTGGTACAGATCGGCCACGGTGGCGGGCTCGTCGGCGTCGCCGCCGTCAGGCCCCTGGTCCACGCGTTCGCGCAGTTCCTTGCCGGGTTTGAAGTGCGGCACCAGCTTGGCCGGCACGTGCACTTTTTCACCGGATTTCGGATTGCGGCCCACGCGCGGCTGACGCCGCGAGAGGGAAAAGCTGCCGAAGCCGCGGATTTCGATGCGCTGCCCCTGGGCCAGCGCATCGGCCATCGCGTCCAGGACCGTCTTGACTGCAAAGTCCATGTCACGGGCCGCCAACTGCGGATAGCGGCCCGCCAGCACGGCGATGAGTTCGGACTTGGTCAGGCCAGGCATTACTCGTCGCGCTGCTGGTCGAGCTTGGCCTTCAGCAGGGCGCCCAGGTTGGTGGTGCCCGAGGAGGCGCTGGCTTCGGTCATGCGCTGGATGGTTTCAGCCGTTTCGGCGTTGTCGCGAGCCTTGATCGACAACTGGATCGAACGCGCCTTGCGGTCGACGTTGATGATCATGGTTTCGACCTGGTCGCCGGCATGCAGCACCGTGGTGGCGTCTTCGACGCGGCCAGCGGAGATTTCCGAGGCACGCAGGTAGCCTTCGACGTCCACGGACAGCGTCACGACGGCGCCCTTGGGTTCGACGGACTTCACGGTGCCCGACAGGACGGCGCCCTTGTCGTAGGTGGCCACGAAGTTGTTGAACGGATCGCCTTCGAGCTGCTTGACGCCCAGGGAGATGCGCTCCTTGTCGGTGTCGATGCCCAGCACCACGGCGTCGATCTCGTCACCCTTCTTGAAGTTGCGCACGGCTTCTTCGCCGGTCTCGGACCAGGAGATGTCGGACAGATGCACCAGGCCGTCGATGCCGCCGGGCAGACCGACGAACACGCCGAAGTCGGTGATCGACTTGATGGCGCCGTGGACCTTGTCGCCACGCTTGAAGTTCGAAGCGAAATCTTCCCAGGGGTTCGGGCGGCACTGCTTCATGCCCAGCGAGATGCGGCGACGGTCTTCGTCGATTTCCAGGACCATGACTTCGACTTCTTCGCCCAGGGTCACGACCTTGCGCGGATCGACGTTCTTGTTGGTCCAGTCCATTTCGGAGACGTGCACCAGACCTTCGATACCGGCTTCGACTTCAACGAACGCACCGTAGTCGGTCAGGTTGGTGACCTTGCCGAACAGGCGGGTGCTTTGCGGGTAGCGGCGGCCCAGGCCGATCCAGGGATCTTCGCCCAGTTGCTTGACGCCCAGCGACACGCGGGACTTTTCCTGGTCGAACTTGAGGACCTTGGCTTCGATTTCCTGACCCACCTGCAGCACTTCGGACGGGTGGCGGACACGGCGCCAGGCCATGTCGGTGATGTGCAGCAGGCCGTCGATGCCGCCCAGGTCCACGAACGCACCGTAGTCGGTGATGTTCTTGACGATACCCTTGACGATGGCGCCTTCGTGCAGCGTTTCGAGCAGCTTTTCGCGCTCTTCACCCATGCTGGCTTCGAGCACGGCACGGCGCGACAGCACGACGTTGTTGCGCTTGCGGTCGAGCTTGATGACCTTGAATTCGAGGGTCTTGCCTTCGTAGGGGGTGGTGTCCTTGACGGGACGCAGGTCGACCAGCGAACCCGGCAGGAAGGCGCGGATGCCGTTGGTCATGACCGTCAGGCCGCCCTTGACCTTGCCGGTGATGGTGCCGTTGACCAGTTCGCCGGATTCCAGGGCCTGTTCCAGTTGCAGCCAGGCCGACAGGCGCTTGGCGCGGTCACGCGACAGGATGGTGTCGCCGTAGCCGTTTTCCAGGGAATCGATGGCGACGGAAACGAAGTCGCCGTCCTGCACTTCCAGGTCGCCCTGGTCGTTCAGGAATTCTTCCAGGGGAATGTAGGCTTCGGACTTGAGGCCGGCATTGACCACGACGAAATTGTGGTCGACGCGCACGACTTCGGCGGAGATGACCTCGCCGGAGCGCATGTTCTGATCTTTGATGCTGGCGGCAAACAGATCGGCAAAGCTTTCGCCGCCCAGGGCGGCTTCAGTGGTAAGGGTGGACATGAACGATAATCCATACGCCCCGAAGGGCAATCATGACACGCCAGGCAAAACGCCCGGCGGAGTGAAAAAACATCCCGCCTGAAGCAAACGCCGGAAACAGCGCCCGTCAGGCAGGCCCGCGTGCGGACCAGAGATCCAGCACTTGACGCACCACGTCATCGATCCCCTGATGGGACGAATCCACAGTGACCGCATCCGCCGCCGCAACAAGCGGCGCATGCGCCCGACCCCGGTCTCGCGCATCACGCGCCCGAAGGTCTTTTAAAAGGTCATCTAGGTTAGCAGAAAAACCCTTGTCCTTCAACTGCTTATGGCGCCGTTGCGCCCGCACCTCGACGCCCGCGTCGAGAAAGATTTTCAAGGGGGCGTCGGGAAAGACCACCGTGCCCATGTCGCGCCCGTCGGCCACCAGACCCGGCGCCCGGCAAAAATCCTGCTGGCACGCCAGCAGCGCCTCGCGCACCGCCGGCCAGGCGGCCACGCGCGAGGCCAGATTGCCGACCGCTTCCTGGCGGATCTGGCTGCCGACGTCCTCATTGCCCATGAAGACGGTGCCCTCTTCGAAGCGCACGTCCAGATGCCGCGCCAACCGGGCCGCCTGGGCCTCGTCGGTGCCATCGCCGCCCTCGCGCAGCACCGCCAGAGCGGTCAGGCGATAGAGCGCACCACTGTCCAGCACATGCCAGCCCAAGGCCTGGGCCACCCGCTGCGCAATGGTGCCCTTGCCCGAGGCGGTCGGGCCGTCGATGGTGATGATCGGCGCAGTCCGCACCGGGGCGCCTTGGGCAAGGGGATCGATGGACAGCAAGCGACGAAAGTCCGTGAAGTAGTCCGGATAGGTCTTGCTGACGCAGTCTGGATCCAGGATGGTCACCGGCACGGGGCCGAAGGCCGCCAGCGAGAAGCACATCGCCATGCGATGATCGTCGTAGGTGCGGATTTCGGCGGCGCGCCAGCCATCGGCCGGCAAGGGATGCACGGTCAGGCTGTCGGCATCGGACTCCACCCGCGCGCCCAGGCGGGCGAGTTCGGCATGCATGGCATCGATGCGGTCGGTTTCCTTGACCCGCCAACTGGCGATGTTGCGCAGCCGGCAGGGGCCGTCGGCGTACAGGGCCAGCACGGCGGCGGTCATGGCGGCATCGGGGATCAGGTTGAAATCCCGGTCGAAGGCCTTGAGCCGTTCGCCCCTGGCCACGACTGGCCCCCGCACCACCAGGGCGTCGGCCTCGCGTTCGACCCGCGCGCCCATGGCCTCGACGACCTCGGCAAAGGCCACGTCGCCCTGGATGCTGTCGCCGCCGACGCCTTCGATGCGGACCGGACCGCCCGCAATGGCGCCCAGCCCCAGGAAATACGAGGCGGACGAGGCATCGCCCTCGACCCGATAGCGGCCCGGGGCGCGATAGCACGCGTCGGCCGGGATGGTGAAGCGTTCCCAGCCTTCGCGGCGCACACGCACGCCAAAGCGTTCCATCAGGTTCAGGGTGATCAGGATGTAGGGCTTGGAGATCAGCGGGCCATCCAGTTCGATGACCACGTCCTGGCCGGCCCGGCGGGCCGCGATCGGCGCGGCCATGAGCAGCGCCGTCAGGAACTGGCTGGACACGGAGCCGCGCACCCGGACGGGTCGGCTCAGGTCCAAAGCCCCTCGGCCGATGCGCAAGGGCGGATAGCCCTCCTGCCCTTCATAGGTGATCTCGCAGCCCAGGCCTCGCAGCGCCTGCACCAGATCGCCAATGGGGCGCTCGTGCATGCGCGGCACGCCGGACAGGCGGTAGTCGCCGCCCATCATCGCCAGAGCTGCCGTCAGCGGCCGGAAGGCCGTGCCCGCATTGCCCAGGAACAGATCGGCCTGTGTGTTCGGCCAGTCCGCCGCGCCGTCCAGGCTGAGCGAATCCTCGCCGGTCTGGCGCAGATCCAGGCCCAGAGTTTGCAGGGCCGCACGCATGACCCGCGTGTCGTCGGAATCCAGCAGGCCATCCAGTTCAGTGGTGCCTTCCGCCAACGCCGCCAGCAGCAGCGCCCGGTTGGAAATGCTTTTGGAACCCGGCAGCGTCACTGTGCCGCGCGCATGCACGGCCGGCGCAAGAAGCAGGGAAGGTTCGCGCGCGCCGGCGCCGCTCGTGTTCATCACATCTGACTCCTGCCGCCCCAGAACCGGCGGGCAAGCGCCGCCTGTTCGAGCTGGGCTTCGAGGGCGGCGGGGTCGGAGTCGCCTTCGAGACTCGCCCGCAGCAGCCGTAGCGCCTGTTCGAAACCGTCCAGTTCGCGCAGCACCGCCGCCCGGTTGGAAAGAAAAATATCGCGCCAGACCTCGGCAGAGCCCGCCGCGATCCGGGTAAAGTCGCGGAATCCCGTGCCGGCCAGGTTCAGGCGCGTGTCGGCGTCATCCGCCCGGACGATCCCGGCCATATAGGCGGCCGCCAGAAAATGCGGCACGTGACTGACGGCGGCCAGCGCCCGGTCGTGGGCCTCGGGCGTCATCAGCGCAACGCGTGCGCCACAGGCCTCCCAGGCGCGGATCAGGCGATGCTGCAGGACGCCCGGCGTTTCATCGAACGGGGTCAGCACGACCTTGCGGCCGTGGTACAGCATGGGATCAGCCGCTTCGGGACCGGTCATTTCCGACCCCGCAATGGGGTGGCCGGGAATGAACTGTGTATGCCGGTCGCCCAGGATATCCTGCGCCAGGCGGGCCACGTCGGCCTTGGTGCTGCCGGCGTCGGTGACGAGCGTCTCCGGCCGCAGGATCGGTGCCAGGTCCCGCAGGATCGGCGCCATCGCACCTACTGGCGTGGCCAGGAAAATCAGGTCGGCCTCGGCTGCCGCCTGGGACAGGTCGGCAATCTCGTCGATCAGGCCCAGGTCACGGGCACGCTGGAGCGAGACGGGATTGCGCCCGACGCCCAGCACCCGGCCCACCTGCCCTACCCGGCGCAGAGCCGCCGCGAACGAGCCGCCGATCAGCCCCGTGCCGACGACGGCCAGGACCTGGACCAGTGCCTGGCTCATCCCAGCAGCACGGCCTTCAGCGCATCGAGCAGGCGGGCGTTTTCTTCCGGCAGGCCGATGCTGACCCGCAGGTGTTCGGGCAGGCCGTCGCCCGCCACGGGCCGCACAATGATGCCCCGGCGCAGGAGCTCGACGTTGATGCGCGCAGCGTCGCCCACGCGTACCAGCACGAAATTCGTATGGCTGGGCACGAAATCCAGCCCCAGGGCGGCAAAGCCATCCTGCAACTGCGTCCGGCCCGCCCGGTTCAGGGCGTAGGTCCGGTCCAGGAAGTCGGTGTCCGCCAGGGCAACGCGCGCGGCGAGCTGGGCCAGGACGTTGACATTGAAGGGCTGACGCACCCGGTTCAGCAGATCGGTCAGTGTCGGCTGCGCCAGGGCGTAGCCGACCCGCAGCCCTGCCAGGCCATAGGCTTTGGAGAAGGTGCGGGTGACGATCAGATTGGGGAATTCGCGCACCCACTGCGTGCTGTCCGCGCGCGCCTCTGGGTCCAGGTATTCGTCGTAGGCTTCGTCCAGCAACACGGCGACGCGGTCCCCGTGCCGTGCCCGGACGGCTTCCAGGAAGGCTCGCACGCGCGGGCCGGACAGATGGGTGCCGGTGGGGTTGTTCGGGTTGGCGATGAACACCAGCCGCGTGTCGTCTGCGATGGCCGCCAGCATGGCGTCCAGATCATGGCCATAGTCGCGCGCCGGCACCATCAGGTGTCGGGCGCCTCGCGCCTGGGTGCTGAGCCGATAGACCACGAACGCATGCTGCGCATAGACGGCCGACGTGCCCTCGTCCAGCAGTGCCAGGGAGGCCAGCTCCAGCAGATCGTTGGAGCCGTTGCCCAAGGTGACCCAATTCGCCGGCACCTGGTGGCGCGCCGCAAGCGCCGCTTTCAGGTCAAAGCCGTTGGGGTCCGGATAGCGGCCGTGCAGCGCGCCGACCGCATCGGCGAGCGCCGCACGCACGCGATCGGAGCAGCCCAGGGGATTCTCGTTGGAGGCCAGCTTGATGATGCCGTCCGGGTCCAGCCCGAACTCACGGGCAAGTTCCTCGATCGGTTTGCCGGCCTGATAGGGAGCAATGGCCCGGATGTGGTCGGGCGCCTGGATGTCTGTCATGGAGCGGGCCTCATTGCCGGGGGTAGGACCCCAGCACCTTGAAGAAGGCGACCTGCTGGCGCAGTTCGGCCAGAGCCTGGGCGACAGGCTCGTCGTCCCGATGACCCAGCAGATCGACGTAGAAATAGTATTCCCACTGGCCCGTGCGGGCTGGCCGCGATTCGAAACGCGTCATGGACACACCGTGTCGGGACAGCGGCGCCAGCATGTCGTAGACGGCGCCGGCGCGGTTGGGCACGGCCAGCACCAGGCTGGTCTTGTCGCGGCCGGTGGGCCCGGAGTCGCGCGGCCCGACGGCCACGAAGCGGGTCTGGTTCTGGGGATCGTCCTGGATGCCGCTGGCCACGGCGCTCAGCCCCCAGGCAGCCGCAGCCGCATCCCCGGCGATCGCCGCACAGGCGGGATCTTCGGAGGCCATGCGCGCCGCCTGGGCGTTGCTGGCCACGGGCAGGCGCTCCAGCCCCGGATGGTTGCGGCTGAGCCAGGCCTGGCATTGGGCCAGAGCCTGGGGATGCCCCAGCACCCGGGTGACGCCTTCCAGCCCGCCGGTCAGGGTGAGCAGGTTGTGATGGATGCGGATGGTGCGTTCGCCCAGCACCTTCAGCGAGGCATTCAGCAGCAGGTCCAGGCTGCGGTTGACGGCGCCTTCGGTGGAGTTTTCCACCGGCACCATGCCGACGTCGGCCTGCCCGGCCTCGACGGCGCGGAAGACCTCGTCGAAGGACTCACAGCGCAGGCCGGTGATCGCATGGCCGAAATGCTCGAAGGACGCCTGCTCCGAAAACGAGCCCTGCGGCCCCAGGAAGGCGACGGTCAGCACGCTTTCGAGGCCGCGACAGGTGGAGATGATCTGGCGCCAGACGGCGGCGACGGCTTCTTCGGGGACCGGTCCGGCGTTTTCCGACTGCAATCGGCGGATGATCAAAGCCTCGCGCTCGGGCTTGAGGATCGGTCCGGTCGCGTCGAACGCCTTTTTGACCTCGCCGACTTCCAGGGCCGCGCGGGCGCGCTGATTGAACAGATCCAGAATCTGCGTGTCCAGCGCATCGATGCGCTCGCGCAGCGGTTCCAGGCGGGACAGCAGGGTGTCATCCGCCATGGCGGGCCTCGAAATCCTTCAGGAAACCGATCAGCGCCTGCACCCCTTCCAGAGGCATGGCGTTGTACAGGGAAGCCCGCATGCCGCCCACGGCCTTGTGGCCCTTCAGGGCCAGCAGTCCGGCGGCCTCGGATTCAGCCAGGAAGGCGGCGTTCAGCGATTCGTCACGCAGGAAGAACGGTATGTTCATGCGCGAACGACAGGCCGGCGCAATGCGATTTTCGTACAGGTCGGAGCCGTCCAGGTAGTCATACAGGGCGCGCGACTTGGCGTCGCTGGCGGCGTCCATCGCCGCCACCCCACCCTGGCGCAGCAGCCACTTGAAGACCAGGCCCGCCACATAGATGGCGTAGGTCGGCGGTGTATTGAACATGGACTGGGCGCCGGCCACGTTGGCGTAGTCGAATACCGAGGGGCAATGCGGCAGCGCGTGACCCATCAGGTCCTTGCGCACGAAGGTCAGCGTCACGCCGGCCGGGCCGGCGTTCTTC
This sequence comes from Castellaniella sp., assembly GCF_049650445.1. GTDB lineage: Bacteria > Pseudomonadota > Gammaproteobacteria > Burkholderiales > Burkholderiaceae_B > Castellaniella. The sequence continues at coordinate 95,756 of NZ_JBASAD010000016.1, forward strand.
TGCGCCCCGGCATAGACCATGCCCAGCCCCGAGAAATCGATGGGCCGGGTCAGGATGTTGGACGACATGTCGGCCACCAGCGGCACGTCGGGCGCCCCCAGGGCGGCCATGTCGGGCATGACGGCCTGCTCGACCCCGCCGATGGTTTCGTTGGCGCACAGGTGCAGATAGGCCGCATCGCGGCGGACCCGCCATTCGGCCGGGTCCGGCAGCCAGCACCAGGGGCCGAAACGATGGCCGCCGATGACGGTTTCGGACTCAGCCGTGGCGGCGACGGCGATGTCACCGTAGCGCGCGGCTTCTTTGAAGGACTTGCCCGCCCAATGACCGCTGAGGACATAGTCCGCCCGCCCCAGGCCGGCGCGACCGATCAGGTTCATCGGCACGATGGCGTTCTGCGCCGAAGCGCCGCCCTGCATGAACAGCACCTCGAAGTCGTCCGGCACGGCCAGCAGCGTGCGCAGGTCGGCCTCGGCCTCGTCACGGATGCGGCTGTAGTGCTTGCCGCGATGACTCATTTCCATGACCGAGGTGCCGCTGCCATTCCAGTCGCACATCTCGGCGGCGGCCTGCTGCAGGACTTCGAGCGGCAGGGTGGAAGGCCCTGCGGCAAAATTCCAGGGACGGCTCATGCCTGATCCTCGTCAGTGTTCGATGCGTCCGGTGCGTCGGCCGCAGGACTGTCAGCGGCCGGCGCGGCGCCGCCCTCCGGTGATTCCGTACCGGCTTCGGCCTCGTCCTCGTCGGCATCGCTTTCGGCCACGCGGCGCACGCCGGACAGCAGGCTGCCCTCGTCCACATTGATCAGCGTGACCCCCTGGGTGGCGCGGCCCATCTCGCGGATCTCGGAGACCCGCGTGCGCACCAGCACCCCGCCGTTGGTGATCAGCATGATTTCGTCTTCGGGCCGCACCAGCACGGCACTGACGACCCTGCCGTTGCGCGCCGAGGTCTGGATGGCGATCATGCCCTTGGTACCGCGCCCGTGGCGCGTGTATTCGACGATGGAGGTGCGCTTGCCATAGCCGTTTTCGGTGGCCGTCAGCACGCTCTGGGTTTCGTCTTCCGCCACCAGCAGGGCGATCACGCTCTGACCGTCTTCCAGCGACATGCCGCGCACGCCGCGCGCCGTGCGGCCCATCGGGCGCACGTCGTTCTCGTCGAAGCGCACGGCCTTGCCTGCGTCCGAGAACAGCATCACGTCGTGCAGGCCATCGGTCAGTTCGGCGCCGATCAGGAAGTCGCCGTCATCCAGGCCGACGGCAATGATGCCGGCTTTGCGGGGATTGGAGAAATCCGACAGCGGGGTCTTCTTGACCGTCCCGCGCGAAGTCGCCATGAACACGTAGTGATCGTCGCTGAACGCCTTGACCGACAGCACCACCGTGATGGTCTCGCCGTCGACCAGCGGGAACATATTGACGATCGGCCGGCCGCGCGAGTTGCGCGAGCCCTGCGGCACTTCCCAGACCTTGAGCCAGTAGACACGACCCCGGTCGGAGAAACACAGCAGGTAATCGTGCGTATTGGCGATGAAGAGCTGGTCGATCCAGTCGTCTTCCTTGGTGGCGGCGGCCTGCTTGCCGCGCCCGCCCCGTTTTTGCGAGCGGTATTCGGACAGCGGCTGGCTCTTGATGTAACCGCTGCGCGACAGCGTCACCACCATGTCCATCGGCGTGATCAGGTCTTCGGTTTCCAGTTCCGTGGCGTTGTATTCGATTTCCGCACGGCGCCGATCGTTGTTGGCGTTGGAAAATTCGGCGCGGATCGCCTGCAATTCGTCGCTAATGATCGCGGTCACCCGTTCCGGACGGGCCAGGATGTCCAGCAGATCGGCGATGGTGTCCATGATCTCGCGATATTCGCCGACGATCTTGTCCTGCTCCAGGCCGGTCAGGCGCTGAAGGCGCATGTTCAGGATTTCCTGGGCCTGGACTTCGGACAGCCGGTACTGGCCGTCGGCCTGCAGGCCGAAATGCGCGTCCAGGCCATCCGGACGGTAGGCTGCGCGACCGCCAGAGGCGATGTTGGAGTCGGCACGGTCCAGCATTTCGCGCACCAGGGACGAATCCCAACTGCGATCCATCAAGGCCTGGCGTGCCACCGGCGGGGTGGGCGCGGCCTTGATGATGGCGATGAAGTCGTCGATGTTGGCCAGGGCCACCGCCAGGCCTTCCAGCACGTGGCCGCGCTCGCGGGCCTTGCGCAACTGGAAGATGGTGCGACGGGTGACGACCTCGCGGCGGTGCTGCAGGAAATACTGCACCATCTGCTTCAGGTTCAGCAGGCGTGGCTGGCCATCGACCAGCGCCACCATGTTCATGCCGAAGGTTTCCTGAAGCTGCGTATTCTTATAGAGGTTGTTCAGAACGACCTCGGGGACCTCGCCGCGCTTGAGCTCGATGACCAGACGCATGCCGTCCTTGTCCGATTCGTCGCGGATGTCGGAAATGCCCTCGATCTTCTTTTCGTTGACCAGTTCGGCGATGCGTTCCTGCAGGGACTTCTTGTTGACCTGATAGGGAATGGCATCGACGACGATGGCCTGGCGGTGGCCGCGCTCCATGTCCTCGAAGTGGACCTTGGCTCGCATGATCACCCGCCCGCGCCCGGTGCGATAGCCTTCGCGCACACCGGCCATGCCATAGATGATGCCGCCGGTGGGGAAATCCGGCGCGGGGATGCGTTCGATCAGTTCATCGATGGTGCAGTCGGGATTGCGCAGACAGTACAGGCAGCCCTCGACGACCTCGGACAGATTGTGCGGGGGAATGTTGGTCGCCATGCCCACTGCGATCCCGGCGCTGCCGTTGACCAGCAGGTTGGGCAGGCGCGAGGGCAGCAGCAGGGGTTCCTGTTCGCTGCCGTCGTAGTTGGGACCGAAGTCCACGGTTTCCTGGTCGATGTCGGCCAGCAGTTCGTGGGCGATCTTCGACAGGCGGACTTCGGTGTAACGCATGGCTGCCGCGTTATCGCCGTCGATCGAACCAAAGTTGCCCTGGCCATCGACCAACATATAGCGCAGCGAGAAATCCTGGGCCATTCGCACGATGGTGTCGTACACCGCCGAATCACCGTGCGGGTGATATTTACCGATCACGTCCCCGACGATACGCGCGGACTTCTTATAAGCGCGGTTCCAGTCGTTGTTCAGTTCGTGCATGGCGAACAAGACCCGCCGGTGCACGGGCTTGAGCCCGTCGCGCACGTCCGGCAGGGCGCGCCCCACGATCACGCTCATTGCGTAATCCAGGTAGCTGCGCCGCATTTCGTCTTCGAGCGAAATGGGCAGTGTCTCTTTGGCGAAAGAATCCATGGCGTATCCGAAAAACTTGCAGGCTTGAATGACTGGACCGGATGGCGCCAGAAACGACGGATCGCGCATCGCGCGCTCCGGGCCAGTCGCGCACGCCCGACTGACCTGGAGGATGACCCGTTGACCCGGCACCCTGGCCAATCAGGGATTCTATCATTCGCCCCAGGGCTCCGGCCGGACGACCCAAGGGATCACGCCGGCCCCCGCAACCCGCGTTCGCCTCACCCGATGTTGCGAAAAGCCTACACCCAACCCCATCCATTCACGTAAATAGCCCCCAGAGGGCACACGAAAAGATTTGTGCTTAACCCGGCGGGGGAAATGCCTTAAGATTTCGCCTAACACGCATGAAACCCAGCGCAACTCAGAGCACTCCAACTCTACATTGCTATACTGGTAGCGTTCTTTCGATATGCGGCGGGGGTTCGCTGCGGTCACTTTCAAGCATCATGCTCAAACGAGGAGAAACATGAACAAACCCTCCAAAATCGCTATTGGACTTGCCATCGCAGCCATGTCCGCCGTCGGTACTGCCTCGGCTTCCGACAACTGGACCGGTGTTGACGGTACCGTCTGGAAGAACGTCAGCGGCGAATGCTGGCGCGATGCGTTCTGGACGCCGGCCACCGCCGCCACCGCCTGCGGCAAGCCCGTCGCCGAAGCACCTGTCGTCGCCCCGACCGCCAGCAAGGTCGTCCTGAACGCCGACACCTTCTTCGATTTCGACAAGGCCACCCTGAAGCCCGAAGGCAAGCAGGTCCTGGATCAAGTCGCCCAGCAAGCTGGTTCGGTCAACCTGGAAACGGTCATCGCCACCGGCCACACCGACTCCATCGGTACCGAAGCCTACAACCAGAAGCTGTCTGAACGCCGCGCCAACACGGTCAAGCAATACCTGATCAGCAAGGGCGTGCCTGCCGACCGTATCTACGCCGAAGGCAAGGGCGAACTGCAACCCGTCGCGTCCAACAAGACCCGCGAAGGCCGTGCGCAGAACCGCCGCGTGGAAATCGAAATCGTCGGTACCCGCAAGTAATTCTGCTGGCCGCACGACGCCGCCGCGCCTCGCGCGCGACGGCTACAATAGGGCTCCGTTTCGACGGAGCCCTATTCATTTCCGGACACTGGAGCCGCCCCATGCACGCAGCCAACGCCGACCCGGCGGAACTCGATAAATTCAGTGCCTTCGCCTCCAGTTGGTGGGACCCCCAGGGCGAACTGAAAACCCTGCACGACATCAACCCCCTGCGCCTGGACTGGATCCGCACCCAGGCCGGTACGCTGAACGGTCTGCGCACGCTGGACGTCGGTTGCGGCGGCGGCCTGCTGGCCGAGGCCATGGCGGCCGAAGGCGCCCAGGTCACGGGCATCGATCTGGCCAAGCAGGCTCTGCAAATCGCGCGCCTGCACGGCCACGAATCAGGCGTCCAGGTCCAGTATGAATGCGTCAGCGCCGAAGACTACGCGCAACAGCAGGCCGGCCAGTTCGATCTCGTCACCTGCATGGAACTGCTGGAACACGTGCCTGACCCGGCTTCGGTCGTGGCCGCCTGCGCCCGGCTGGTCCGCCCGGGCGGACTGGTGTGTTTTTCCACCCTGAACCGCAATCCGAAATCCTTTCTGCTAGCCATCGTGGCGGCTGAATACGTGATGCGGATGGTGCCCCGGGGCACGCACAGCTACGAACAATTCATCACCCCCAGCGAACTGGCGGCCGCCGCGCGCGGCGCGGGGCTGGAAGTCACCCGCCTGTCCGGCATGGGCTACCACCCTCTGACCCAACGCTACAGCCTGACGCCGGATACGGGGGTCAACTACCTGATGGCCACGCGCCGACCGGCATGACCATGACACACCCTCTCGTCCTGTTTGATTTCGACGGCACCCTGGCCGACACCGCACCGGATCTGGCGGCCGCCGCCAACCGCCAGCGCGGCTACCAGGGCCTGCCCCCCCTGCCCTACGAGGCCTTGCGCCCGTACGCCTCGCACGGCGCGCGCGGCCTGCTCAAGGCCGCTCTGGACCTGGACGCCGGGACCGAGGCCTACGAACCCGTCCGGCAGCAATTCCTGCGTGACTACGCCGAGAACATGCTGGTGCATACCCGCTTGTTTCCCGGCATCCCGGCACTGCTGGACCGACTGGGCGACCAGGCCTGCGGCTGGGGCATCGTGACCAACAAGGTCGAAGCGCTGGCCCTGCCCATCGTGCGCCACCTGGGCCTGCAAGACCGCTGTCTGGTGACGGTGGGCGGCGACACCACCCCCCATACCAAGCCACACCCGGAACCGCTGCTGCACGCCGCACGCCAGGCCGGGTTCGCGCCCGGGGACTGCATCTACATTGGCGACGACGAACGCGACGTGGTGGCCGGCCGGGCGGCCGGCATGGCCACCGTGGCCGCCGCCTACGGCTATTGCTCGGACGACCCGGCCCGCTGGGGCGCCGACGCCATCGCCAACGCCCCCGAGGATCTCTGGCCCATCATCGAGCGCTGGGCTGCGGGAGACCTGAACCGGCGGCCGTGAACAGCACGTCGGTCGAGGAATTCAAGGCCGTCTCGGCGGAATCCTGCAGCACGCCGATGATGAAACCCACCCCGACGACCTGCATCGCCAGGTCGTTGGAAATGCCGAACAGGCTGCAGGCCACCGGAATCAGCAGCAGCGACCCGCCGGCTACGCCGGACGCGCCGCAGGCGCAAACCGCCGCCACGATGCTGAGCAGCAATGCCGTGGGCAAGTCCACAGCCACCCCCAGGGTATTGACCGCCGCCAGCGTCAGCACCGTGATGGTGATGGCCGCGCCAGCCATATTGATGGTGGCCCCCAGGGGAATCGACACGGAATAGGTGTCCTCCTCCAGACCCAGCTTCTGGCACAGGGCCATGTTGACCGGGATGTTCGCCGCCGAACTGCGCGTGAAGAAAGCGGTGACGCCGGATTCGCGCAGGCAGGTGAAGACCAGGGGATAGGGGTTGATCCGCAGCCGCAGGAACACGATCAGCGGATTGACCACCAGCGCCACGAACAGCATGCAGCCCAGCAGCACCGCCAGCAGGCGGGCATAGTCCATCAGCGCGCCGAAGCCGGTCTCGGCCATGGTCGAGGCAACCAGGCCAAAGATCCCGATCGGCGCCGTACGGATGACCACTTTGACGATATAGGACAAGCCCACCGACAGATCCGCCATGACGTTTTTGGTGGATGCATTGGCATGGCGCAGCGCGACCCCCAGGCCGATGGCCCAGGCCAGGATGCCGATATAGTTGGCTTCGACCAGGGCATGCACCGGATTGTCCACCACGCTCAGCAGCAGATTGCGCAGGACTTCGATCACGCCGCTGGGGGGGCTGAGTGCAGCCTCGCCCAGTTGCAGGCGGATGTTCAGGGGAAACAGGAAACTGGCGGCCACCGCCACCACGGCGGCCGCGAAGGTGCCGATCAGGTACAGGACCAGGATGGGCCCCAGCCGCGCCTGAGCGCCTTGCTGGTGGTTGGCGATCGAGGCCGCCACCAGCACGAAGACCAGAATCGGGGCGATGGACTTCAGCGCCGTGACGAACAAGTTGCCCAGCAGGCCGACCGCCTGGGCCGCGTCCGGCGAAACGAGCGCCAGCACCACACCGGCGATCAGGCCGATCAGGATCTGCGTCACCAGGCTGCCATTACTGACGAACTGGAGCAAGGGCGTGGGTTTCGGGGCGTGAGGCGTCATCGGGGTGCTCTGTGAAAAAAAATCGGCGCCATTCTAGCACCGGAGGATCGGCGGCCCGGCGAGCCGATACAATAAAACCTTGTCGCGCGACAAATCCTGCCCTTCTGTGGGCCACCCGGCGCGGCACGCCCACCTCACGCTCTCCGAAGGAATTCCATGGCTTCACACACGATCCGCGTCGGCATCGCCGGCTACGGCAATCTGGGACGCGGCGCCCTGGCCGCCCTGGCCCGCTGCCCCGACATGCGCCTGGCCGGGGTCTTCACGCGCCGCGACCCGGCCTCGCTGCGCCTGCCTGATGCGTCGGTACCGGTATTTTCCCTGGACGACGCCCAGGCGCACCGCGACGCCATCGACGTCATGATTCTGTGCGGCGGCTCCAAGGACGATCTGCCCGCCCAAGGCCCCGAACTGGCCCAATGGTTCACGACGGTGGACAGTTACGATACCCACGCCCGGATCCCCCAGTATTTCGAGGCCGTCGACGCCGCCGCCCGCGCGCACGACACGCTGTCCATCATCGCAGTGGGCTGGGACCCGGGCCTGTTCTCCATCAACCGCCTGATGGGCGAAGCCATCCTGCCGGACGGTGCCACCTACACCTTCTGGGGCAAGGGCCTGAGCCAGGGGCATTCGGACGCGATCCGGCGCGTGCCGGGCGTGCGCGCCGGGGTGCAATACACGATCCCGATCCCGGCGGCGGTCGAGCGTGTCCGCTCGGGAGAACAGCCGGCGCTCTCGACCCGCGAAAAGCACCAGCGCGAATGCCACGTGGTGCTGGAGCCGGGCGCCGACGCCCGCCAGGTCGAACGGGCCATCGTCACCATGCCGGATTATTTCGCGGACTACGACACCACGGTGCACTTCATCGACGAGGACACCCTGGTCCGCGAACACGCCGGCATGCCGCATGGCGGCTTCGTGATCCGCAGCGGCCAGACAGGCGCCGCCGAGCATCAGGCGATGGAATTTTCCCTGAAGCTCGACAGCAACCCGTCGTTCACGTCCAGCGTGCTGGTCGCCTACGCACGCGCCGCCTGGCGGATGAAGTCCGCCGGAGAAACCGGTGCCCGCACCGTGTTCGACGTAGCCCCCGGCCTGCTGTCGCCCCAGTCTCCCGAGGCCCTGCGCAAGGCACTGCTGTAAATCAGATCATCGGCAGAAAGGACGGCTGCGGCCCCAACGGAAAGGCCGCATCCAGCCGCGCAATCTCGGCCTCTGACAGCCGCAGATCGCCCGCGCCGGCATTGTCGCCGGCATGCGCCGGACTCGAGGCCTTGGGGATGGCGAACAGCCCGTCTTCCCGGGTCAGAAAGGCCAGCGCCACCTGACGGGCCGTAGCACCGTGCGCCCGGGCGACTGCGGCCAGCGCGCGGCCGCCCGCTGAACCTTCGTCGGGGAACGCGTCATGTCCGAAGGGGCTGTAGGCCACCACCGCCACATCGTGGTCGCGGCACCAGGGGACGACGGCGTGCTCGATGGCCCGTTCTTCCAGGTGATACAGCACCTGGTTGCAAGCCAGCTTGCCGGGCCCCAGGATGTCCCAGGCTTCCTCCAGATCATCCACGTCGAAATTGCTGACCCCGCAGGCGCGGATTTTGCCGGCGGCCTTCAGGTCTTCGAAAGCGCGGAAGGTCTCATCCAGAGGGACGGAACCGCGCCAGTGCAGCAGGTACGCGTCCAGATGGTCCGTGCCCAGCGCTTTCAGAGAACGCTCGCAGGCCTGGACGGCGGCCCGCCGCCCCGCGTTCGAAGGCAGCACCTTGGACACCAGGAACACCGCGTCGCGGCGGCCCCGGATGGCTTCGCCCACCAGCGACTCGGCCGCTCCCGAGCCGTACATTTCGGCCGTATCGATGTGCGTCATGCCCAGATCCAGGCCGTGCCGCAAGGCAGCGACCGCCCCGGCCCGGCTGGCCGCCTGATCGAGGTACCAACTGCCCTGTCCCAGGACCGGCACCTGCCGGCCCGTGACACCGAACGTACGCGTTTTCATGGCGCCTCCCGCCTGTGTGACGCATGATGCAAACAGATCATTGTACGTATGAGGCCCTGACGCCGCGTCCGGGCACTCCGCCTGCCTGCCTGCGCCACGCTTGCCTGCGTCCGCTGCGCACACTACCATCCCAAAAACACCAAAAACATCTTTCAGGAGTCCACCATGAAGCCGCCTTCCTTCGACCGTAGAGATTTCCTGAAACTGGCCGGTGCCGCCGCGCTGCCCGGCCTGCCGGCCTGGGCCCGGGCCGCCGACGACGCCGCCCGCGCAGAAGGCAAAGCCACGTTCTTCGCCAACATCACGGCCGTACAGCCCATCATGGACGCCTTCCAGAAGGCGACCGGCATCCAGGGCGAATACTCGCGCATCTCCAGTTCCAAGTTCATCCCCACCCTGCTGACCGAGGCCGCCGCCGGCAAGCTGACGGCGGACGTGGTGCAGGCGCCCCTGCCGATGCTGGAACTCCTGAAGGAACAAGGCATTCTGACGCCCTACCGGTCCCCGGCTGCCCAGGGCTACCCGGACTGGGCCACAAAAGACGAGCACATCACCCTGTTCGGGGTGGAATACGTGTCCTACCTGTACAACACCCAGCACGTCCAGGCCGCCGACGCGCCCAAGACCTACCAGGATCTGGCCGATCCGAAATGGCGCGACCAGATCGTCATGGCCAATCCGGCCAACCACGCCTCGACGATTTCCTGGCTGCTCGGCCTGAAAGAACAGGTGTTCGCCTCCGAGGCCGACTGGATGCAATTCGTCAAGGCGCTGGCGGCCAACAAGCCCATGTTCGTGGCCTCGTTCGGCCCGACGCCCGCGCCCATCGAAAGCGGCGAAAAACGCATCGCCATTTCCATGCCCAAGTACATCGTCACCAAAGCGCCCGCGCCGCTGGCCTGGGGCCCCCTGACCGGTCCGCTGCTGGGCTCGGCCCGCGCCATCGCCGTCACGGCCAAGGCGCCGCGCCCGGCGGCTGCACGCGCCTTCGTGGACTACTGGCTGGGCCGCGAGGCCATGTCGCTGCTGGCCAAGGACGTCGGCGAGTACGTGCTGGCCCCGGGCGTACATCCCCCGATCCCGGGCATCGATCAGGTCCAGGTCAAACCCGTGCGCGACCTGTCCGACGCCGAACTGCAGCACTGGGGACGCGAATTCGGCACACTGTTCGGCGCCCGCTGACTCCAGGCCATCCATGGAAATCCGCATCGAAGGCCTGTGCAAGACCTACCGGTCCGAGGGCCGCATCGTCGCCGCCCTGGACCATGTCGACCTGACCATTCCGGCCAACGAGATCTTCACTCTGCTGGGCCCCAGCGGCTGCGGCAAGACGACGCTGTTGCGCTGCATTGTCGGCCTGGAAACCCCGGACGCCGGCGAGATCCGCATCGGCGACGACGTCGTCTGGTCGGCTGAACGCGGCATCGCCGTGCCCACCGAAAAACGCGGCCTGGGCATGGTGTTCCAGACCTATGCCATCTGGCCGCACATGTCGGTCTTCGACAACATTGCCTATCCGCTGCAGGTGCGTGGCACCCCCCGGGCGCAGATCCGCGAAAAAGTCGCCCGGGCGCTGGAATTCGTCCAGTTGCGCGGCGTCGAGCGCCAGCCCGCCACGCGCCTGTCCGGCGGCCAGCAGCAGCGCGTGGCCCTGGCACGCGCCCTGGTGGCCGAGCCGCGCGTGATCCTGTTCGACGAACCTCTGTCCAACCTGGACGCCAAGCTGCGCGAGGAAACCCGCAAGCTGCTGCGCCGGTTCCTGGGCGAACTGGGTATCACTGCGATCTACGTCACCCACGACCGGGTCGAGGCCCTGGCCCTGTCGCACACCATCGCCGTGATGCAGGCCGGGCGCGTGGTGGAAACCGGCACCCCGCAGCACATGTACTTCGACGCGCAACACCGCTACGTGGCGGACTTCATCGGCCGCGCCAACCAGTTCCCGGCGATCGTCCGCCAGCGGGAAAACGACTACACCCTGGCGCGCTGCGGCCTGGGCACGATCCACTGCCAGGCGCGCGACCTGCCGGAAGGCGCCGAAGCCACACTGTGCATCCGCCCGGAATTCATCCGCATCACGCGCCACGAAGTCGGGCCGGGCTTCAACGTCATCGAGGGCACGATCGAGTCCATGGATTTCGTCGGCGAGGTCTACGAGGCCGAAATCCGCGTCAACGACGAACGGCTGCTGGCGCGCATCGACCCGGACGTCAAGGCGACGCCCGGCGAACGCGTCGAGATCCGCCTGGACCCGGCCCACTGCCTGCTGCTGAGCGCCTGAGACCGCGTCCCATGTCCGCCCTCCCTCAGTCACGCGCCCTGAGCTGGACCCTGATCGTCCTGGTCGGCTTTCTGACCCTGTGCCCGGTCCTGATGCTGCTGCTGGGCAGCCTGTCCCAGGGGCTGACCGCCTTCGGCCAGTTCACCCTGTCGAAATACGTCCGCGCCTACACGGACCCGTACCTGTGGGACGTGACCTTCAATACCGTGGTGTTCGTGCTGGGCTCGTCGCTGCTGGCGACGCTGCTGGCCCTGTTCCTGGCCTATCTGAACACCCGCACCGACATCCCCGCCAAGCCGCTGTTCACCGTGCTGTCCATCGTGCCGATGATGATCCCGCATCTGCTGTTCTCGGCCAGTTGGGCGCTGCTGCTGAACCCCAGCAACGGCCTGCTCAACCAGGCGCTGCAGGGACTGTTCGGCCTGGAATCGGCGCCGTTCGACATCTATTCGCTCTGGGGCATGACGCTGGTCGAAGGGCTGCTGAACATGCCCATCGCCTACCTGATCATCGCCCCGGCCATGGCGGCCTTCGATCCCTCGCTGGAAGAAGCCGCGCGCGTCTCGGGCTCCAGCCTGACGCGCACCCTGCTGCGTGTCACCCTGCCGATCCTGCGGCCCGCCATCCTGGCGGCCCTGATCCTGGGCATCGTGCGCAGCCTGGCGTCCTACGCCGTGCCCCGCGTCCTGGGCACGCCCGGCCGCGTGGACGTGCTGGCCACCTACCTGTACGACATGATCTCCACCGGCTTCGCCCCGGACTACGGCCAGGCCGCCGCCGTCGGCATGAGCGTGCTGTCGGCCGCCATCGCCCTGATCGTGCTCTACCGCGCCCTGACGGCGGAAGGCGAGAAATACGTCACGATCTCGGCGCGCGGATTCCGGCCCGGCCTGATCGAGCTCGGCCGCATGCGGGGCCCGCTGGGCCTGATCGTCGGGCTGCTGTGCCTGCTGATGATCGTGCTGCCGGTCCTGGTGCTGCTGTACACCTCGCTGGTGCCCTATGTGATGCAGCCCGGCGCGCAGGCCTTCGCCGCCATGGATCTGCGCCACTGGATCGCGGTCTTCCACGAGCCCGGCGCACTGCAGGCGCTGCGCAACAGCCTGTTCCTGGCGGTCGCAGGGGCCACGCTGGGCGTGGCGTTGTCCCTGGGTGTGGCCTATGTCGTGGTCAAGACACGCGGCCCGCTGGCGACCCTGCTGGAGACGCTCAGCTTTCTGTCGTTCTCCTTTCCGGGCATCGTCATCGGCATCGGCTTCATGTGGTTCTTCGTGCAGACCCCGCTGTATTCCACGCTGACCGCCCTGCTGCTGGCCTACATCGCGGCCTACCTGCCCTATGGGGTGCGCCCCCTGGCCAGCGCCTTCGTGCAGATCCACAGCCACCTGGAGGAATCCTCGCTGGTGTGCGGGGCCGGCCGCCTGACCACGCTGCGGCGCATCGTGATCCCGCTGCTGATCCCGGGGATCGTGTCCGCCTGGATCCTGATGGCGACCATGTTCCTGCGCGAACTGACCGTGTCCGTGGTGCTGTCGCGCCCCGGCACGGAAGTCCTGGCGATCCAGATTCTGGGCTACGCCGACGACGGCCTCTGGGGCAAACTGTCGGCCCTGGGCCTGTTCATGATCGCGCTGTCCACGATCCTGGTGCTGTGCGCCCAGGCGGCGGGCCGGGCGTTCCGGCGACGCGCCTAGTGCAGCGTCCCGCCGTCTTCCGGGGCGCCGTCGGGCGTGCCGCTGTCGGCGTCGTATTCGTCGACCTGAGCATCCGGCACCCCCATCACCGCTTCCCAACTGCGCCGGGGCAGATAGGTCTGCAGACGCACGATGGCCTGGTGGATCAGGGCGTCGTGCAGCTCATGACCGACATTCGAGGCCATGTCCAGAGTCGCGTCGCCGCCCAGTTCGGCCAGATGGCCATGGACCTGTTGCGCCTGATCCACGGGTGCGACGCGATCCGCCGCGCCGTGCAGCAGATGCAGCGTGGTCACGGCGGGCGCGGCCTGCGGCAGCGTGGCAAAGCGGGTGGCAAACAGCAAGGCCCGGCCAGCCAGGCCCGTGTCGGCGCAGACGGCCTCCAGCGCCACAGCTGCGCCTTCGGAAAATCCCGCCAGGGCAGTCTGTTCGCCGTTCAAGCCGCGACTGCGCTGCCAGGCCCGGACCTCGCCCGCCAAGGCAATCCCCGCTTCGGCCACCAGGCCGACATAGGCTTCGGCATCCGGATCCGTCCGGGCGATCCAGCGCCGGGCCACGGCCGCACCAAATGGGCCGTAGGGCTGGACGATCAGCGCCTGAGGAAAAGCCTGGCGGATCGCCGCCACCAGGTGCCACACCTGGTCCGGCGCGGCCGATTCGCCATGCAGCACGACGAAAAGCTGCGCGGGCGCGCCGGCAGCGGGTTCGATGATCAGGGGTTCGGGGCGAGGATCGGACATGGGGGACTCAGAGTAAGCGGTTCGGATTCGTCAGGCACAGAAGGGTCCGCAGGGACCCTTCTCAAGTTGTCACAGCTCTCCACCTCGCCGCTTGCAAGCGGCTCGGATTCGGCCGGCACAGAAGGGTCCGCAGGGACCCTTCTGTGTCCGGCCTCATCCCGCGAATCCTCCTGCGGCCAGGAACTGTTGTTCTTCTGGCGTGGTGTCGCGCCCGAGCACACTGTTGCGGTGCGGGAACCGCCCGAAGCGCTGGACGATATCACGGTGCTCGACCGCCCAGGACAGGGAATCCGGGACCTCGCGGGTGTACAGGACCACGGACTCCTCCTGCACGGCCAGACTTTCGGCATGCATGAAGGGCAGGCAGACAAAATTGCGCAAAGCGGGCTCGATCCGGTCCAGAAAGACCAGCGCACGACGCGCATAGGCCAGGGCCAGGCCATCGGTGGCAAACATGTGGCCGGTGCCCCGGAAGGAGTTGCGGGGATACTGATCCAGCAGCAGGATCAGCGCCAGGGCCGATTCGGGCTGATCAAGCCAGCCCTCCGATGCGCCTCGCGCAGCGGCAAAATGGGCGTCCTGGAAACGCTCGCGGAATTCGTCATCGAAGGCGGCGTCCTTGGAGAACCAGCGGCGGGGACCGGCTTCGCGCCAGAAGGTCACGACGGCGCGGGCCGCGTCGGCGGACACCGGATCGGTCGGGGCGGGGGCTGAGGGCATGAGTGCTCCGGAAGGCGATGGAATACCCTACGGTACACCGATCCTTCTACAATCGCAGCATCGACGTCTCACCCGCCTGCCGTCTCTGTAGAGTCCGCCATGTCCCTGTCCGACGATCTCGCCCCCACGGGCACCCTGCGCGCCTCCATCAATCTGGGTAATCCTCTGCTGGCCCATCGCAACGCCGAGACTGGCACAGTCTCGGGCGTGTCCGTGGACCTGGCCACAGAACTGGCGCAGAAACTCGGCGTGCCGCTGGAACTGGTGGTGTTCGACAAGGCGGCCGAGTCGGTGGCGGCCGTCACCGGCCAGACCGCCGACATCGGTTTTTTCGCCATCGATCCCAAGCGCGGCGAAGGCATCGCCTTTACCGCCCCCTACGTGCTCATCGAAGGCGCCTACCTGGTACGCCAGGATTCCCCGCTGCATGACAACGCCGAGGTCGACCGGCCTGGCCACCGCGTCGTGGTCGGCCAGGGCAGCGCCTACGACCTGTATCTCAGCCGGCATCTGACGCAGGCTGACATCGTGCGGGCGGAAAATTCCCAGCGCGTGGTGGACGAGTTTCTGGCCGGCGGCCAGGAAGTCGCCGCCGGGGTGCGCCAGCAGCTTCAGGCCGATGCCGACCGGGTCGGCGGCGTCCGTCTGCTGCCGGGCCGTTTCATGGTGATCGAACAGGCCATGGGCCTGCCGAAATCGCGGCCGGCACAGGCCGCCGCTGCGCTGGCCGACTTCGTGGAACACTGCAAGGCGTCCGGCCTCGTGGCCCGGGCGCTGGAACGCCACGGCATCCGCGGCGCTTCGGTCGCGCCGTAGTCAAAGCACGAACCTCAAGTCCGCTGCATCCGCCACTGGCGGTACCAACCGTAGCCGCTCAGCAGCACGACCCCTGACACGACCAGCAGCGTCCCGCCCAAAAAGCCCGCACCCACCGGCTCATCCAGCAGCCAGGCCCCCAGGACCAGGCCGAACAATGGCGTCAGAAAGGAAAACACACCCAGGCGGGACGCCAGATACTTGCGCAACAGCCAGAACCAGACCAGGTAACTGAGAAAGGAGACAAACACCGACTGGAAGGTCAGGCTGGCCCAGACCAATGGCGTCATGCGGAATTCCGTCTGCCCGAACAGATATGAACCCGCCAACAGCCACGCTGCGCCCACCCACAGTTGATAGACCAGGGTCTGACTGGCCGGCAGCTCGGCCATCCGCGTCACACGTACCACCACCGTGGTGGCGCCCCAGGCCGCCCCGGCAAGCAAGGCCAGCAGGTCGCCCCACAACATGGCGGCATCGGCCGCCTGGGCGCCTCCGTCGCGCCACAGAAACGCCATCGCGATTCCGCCGAAAGCCAGGCCCACGCCCAGCCATTGCGCAGCAGCCAGGCGCTCGTCGGGCAGCTTCCAGTGCAGTCCCAGCGCGGCAAAAATCGGTGCCGTGTACAGCAGCACCACGACATGACCGGCCGACGTATGGCGCAGACTTTCGCCCAGAAGCAGGAACTCCAGAGCATACAGGGACCCGGCCAGCAGTCCCGGCTGCCAGGCATTCAGGATGCCGTCCAGGCGCTGGCCGCGCCAGGCCATGAACAGGATCACCAGCACACCCGCGACGACGCTGCGCACGGCCATCTGGAACATGGGGGCAAAATCCAGGGCAGTGGCCTTGAGCGCGATCTGCTGCATGGCCCAAAGCAGGCACAGCACCAGCATCAGGCCCGAGGCCAGGCCATCCATGGGCCGGCGGGATTCCATAGGGTTCACTCGGAAAAGGAAACCGCCATTGTAGGCCCGCGCGGTATCGATCCCCTGTCCCGACCGAGGCTTTTCTGGCTGCGCCGGCGACGCAGGTCTATGATGATTCCTGCCACAATTCCTGGAGAACCGTGCCATGGATACCCCAATGTACCCTCACCCCACCGCCGCATTGGCCAAACGGCGCGCCGAACTCGCACCCGATGCCCTGTCCGCGTTCAAGGCCTTCAGCAAGGCCGTGTTCGCCCCCGGCGCGCTGGACGCGAAAACCAAGCAGTTGATCGCCGTGGCCGTGGCCCACGTCACCCAGTGCCCTTATTGCATCAAGGGCCACACCGAAGGCGCGGCCCGCGCGGGCGCATCCGACGCGGAAATCATGGAGGCGATCTGGGTGGCGGCCGAAATGCGGGCGGGCGGCGCCTATGCCCATTCAGCCCTGGCCCTGCAGACCCTGGACGATCTGCACGGACATCCCTAGGGAACCTCTGAAACGTTTTCCCGCCCGGCCGCATCCAAAGTCAACGGTATTCTTTCAGGAGTTCACGTGGACATCCAACTCCAGCCCGATCCGGCGGCTGCGGACGACCTCGCTCTGATCGGGCGCGCGGCGAATGGCGACCTGACGGCCTTCGAGGCCCTGATGCGCCGCCATAATCAGCAGCTCTACCGTGCCGCCCGCAGCATCCTGCGCGACGAGGCCGAGGCCGAGGACGCCGTCCAGGAAGCCTGGTGGAAGGCTTATGGCCATCTGCGGGATTTTCGCGCCGAGGCCCGGCCCGCGACCTGGCTGACGCGCATCGCCATCAACGAGGCCCTGATGCGGCAGCGGCGAAACAGATCGCGCGAAACCCTCATCCAATCCGCATACCAGGTTTCGCACGAACAGGACACCATGCCGACGCACGACCCCGACACCGCCGCGCCCGCCTCTTCAGGCCCCGATCAGATGGCCTGGCGCGCCGAACTGCGGCGCCAGCTGGAACGGCACATCGACGCCTTGCCGGATCTCTACCGTACAGTCTTCATGCTGCGCGCCGTGGACGACATGCCGGCCGCCGAGGTCGCGGTCGTCCTGGGCTTGCCCGAAGCCACCGTGCGCGTGCGCTTCATGCGCGCCCGCCGCCTGCTGCAGGAAGCGATGCGGCCGGATTTCGACCCGCACGCCGTGGGCGCGTTCTCGTTCGCGGGCGCACGCTGCGACCGCATCGTGGCCGGCGTCATGGCCAGGGTGCGGGCGGCGGGCTGAAGCAGCGGGGGCGAACGGGGACCTGCCTGACCGGTGCCGCGGCACCGGGGCACACACGCCCCGGCGCAGGCTCAATCGACCCGCCCCTGTTTCAGAATGGCCGCCACGTTGGGGAAACCCGCCACGGCGACCGGCGGCAGTTGCGCATCCGTGTCGGCATAGGGGTGGGCGTCCGGCGCGTCGCCCACCACGATCCGCCCGACCATCCCTGCGTGCTCGTGCGGCAGGCAGAAGTAGTCATAGACACCCGGCGTGTCGAACACCATGGTGTAGGACTGTCCGGGCAGCAGATAGTCCGAATTCCACGGCTTGACGCCTTTCGGCATGCGCAGCGGCTTGCCGTTGGCCGGATGATAGGCCGTCGAGGTATGGACATTGCCGGCATCACGGTTGATCCAGCGGACCGCCTGGCCCGGCCGGATCAGCAGGCCCCGAGGCCGGAACCAGACCTCGGACCCGGTCGACGTACCGGACATGCCGATCTCGACCGGATCGCCCGCCGCAGCCGGCCACGGCAGGACGGCCGCCAGCAGCAGGCCGCCGCCGGCGCCCAGCAACAACCGGCGGCGCGGGTCGTACGCGATCGCGTTCATTTCGCCACGCGGTTTTCCTGCGCGGCCGGCACGTTCCACAGCACGATGTGGATGTGCGGCTCCGCCACGCCAGGATGCCCCGCGTTGTACATGATGTCGACGTGATCCACCTTGACGCCGGCCGGCACCTTCAGGTCATTCAGGTGCATGTCCGGCTTCATCAGCGACAGCGGGATCATGTAGGTGGTGTTCACCAGGTGGCCTTCATGGTCGTAGCCCAGGAACGGCCCGGCCGGCAGCGTGGCGGGATCGACAAACAACTGCCCCATGCCGGGAATGAAATCGGGCAGCTTTACCAGAGAGCTGACTGCCTTGTAGGGCGCGGCGGGCGGCGCCTTCAGCGCCGACGTGCCGGCCGCCTGAGCGACGGACGCGCCAAAGCAGAGCACCACGGCGGCCGTGGCCGCCGTCAAAAAGGAACGTGAGGACATGTGAATCTCCCGATCTACGCGGCGGGAATCGCCGTGTTTCGCGCCATTGGATGCGCAGTCCGGGAAATTCGTTTCGGCAGCGGGATATCAGCAGCGGATCAGGCCGCCTCGTCCTCGCACATCAGTTCGGGCAGGCCCCGCAGGACGGCGCGCGCGTCCAGCGAGCGCAGAGGGATGCCCGTGTCAGCCGGGATGCGGCCGTCGACCTGCAGCATCTGGTAGCGCAGACAGCAGACGCGCAGGAAAGAGGAAAAATTGCCGGTCTCGCCCCGGTAAGCCAGCAACTCGTCGTACAGACGCTCGATCAACTGGGTCACCCGCATGCCGTCGCGCTGCGCAATGTCTTCCAGCACCTGCCAGAACAGGTGCTCCAGGCGCACGCTGGTCGCCACGCCATGCAGGCGCAGGGAACGGGATTCGCTATCGTAGGACCGGGGGTTGGCCCGGATGAAGATTTCGCACATGGCGCAGGCTCCGGAACGGTCACGGGACCCTGTGACTGTAGAGACGTGCACCCGGGCCGCGCAAGAGGGAAATCCCCGACGCCCCGGACCGCAGCCGCAGGACACGCGGCGCGCGGCACCGTCACGCCGGCCCGCGCGCGCCCCGGAGAATCAGTGCTGGATACGCGTGCCCAGCACCGCCAGGAACTGGGCGATCCAGGCCGGATGCGCAGGCCAGGCCGGCGCGGTCACCAGATTGCCGTCCGTGTGCGCCTGATCGATCGCAATGTCGGCATACTGGCCACCCGCCAGACGGACTTCGGCCGCGCAGGCCGGGTACGCGGAGCAGGTGCGGCCCTGCAGCGCACCGGCCGCCGCCAGCAGTTGCGCCCCGTGGCAGATCGCCGCGATGGGCTTGGCGGCGGCGTTGAATTGCCGCACGATGGACAGGACACGCTCGTCCATGCGCAGGTATTCGGGGGCACGCCCGCCGGGCACCACCAGCCCGTCGTAGGCCGCCGCGTCCACCGCATCGAAATCCTGGTTCAGCGTAAAGCGGTGCCCAGGCTTTTCGCTATAGGTCTGGGCGCCATCGAAATCGTGGATTGCCGTGGCCACCCATTCGCCCGCTTTTTTTCCCGGGCACACCGCATCGACCTGATGCCCGACCGCCAGCAAGGCCTGGAACGGCACCATGACTTCGTAGTCCTCGACATAGTCGCCCACCAGCATCAGCAATTTCTTGGCCATTGTTCGTCTCCTGTTTCAAGTGATTCCCGGACATACCCCGGGAATGAATATCGGGCGCCGGAACTCGCGTCCGGATGCCGCATCCGCTCATTGTGACCCCCGGAACGCTGACCCGGGTGGTATTCCCATACCGCCCGGCGTCCATACGGCATCCCTTGGAAACCGGTCGGCCCGACCCCATGTGTGTCTCATTGCCCGATTTCCTCATTGCACACTGCACACACGGAACACCCCATGCCCACGCTATTCGATCCCCTCCAGCTCGGCGACCTGTCGCTGCCCAACCGCATCATCATGGCACCGCTGACCCGTTGCCGGGCCGAGCCCGGGCGCGTCCCGGGGGAACTGATCGTCGAATACTATCGCCAGCGCGCCAGCGCCGGCCTGATCATCAGCGAAGCCACGGCCGTCACCCCGATGGGGGTCGGCTACCCGGACACCCCGGGCATCTGGTCCGATGCTCAGATCGAGGGCTGGAAGAAAGTCACCGCCGCCGTGCACGAAGCGGGCGGACGCATCATGCTGCAGCTCTGGCACGTGGGCCGCATTTCCGATCCCCTGTACCTGGATGACGCGCTGCCGGTCGCGCCCAGCGCCATTCAGCCCGCCGGCACCGTCAGCCTGGTGCGCCCCAAAAAGGCCTACGTCACGCCCCGGGCCCTGGACACCGAGGAGATCCCCGGCATCATCGATGCCTACCGGAAAGGCGCGGCAAACGCCTGGGCGGCAGGCTTCGACGGGGTGGAGATCCACGCCGCCAACGGCTACCTGATCGACCAGTTCCTGCAAAGCAGCACCAACCGGCGCACCGACGCCTACGGCGGCCCGGTCGAACACCGCGCCCGCCTGCTGCTGGAGATCACGGACGCCATTCTGGAAACCTGGGCACCCGGGCGCGTCGGCGTCCATCTGTCCCCTCGGGGCGATGCCCATGACATGGGAGACGACCGGCCGCGCGAGACCTTCGGCTACGTAGCCGAAGCCCTGGGCCGGCGCGGCATCGCCTTTCTGTGCTTGCGCGAACACGAAGGCGAGGACAGCCTGGCACCGATGATGCGCGAGAAATTCCCGGGCCGGCTCATTGCCAACGAGGCCCTGAATCAAGAGCGGGCCACCGGCTGGCTGGCGCAGGGGCGCGCCGACGCGGCTGCCTTCGGCCGGCTGTTCATCGCCAACCCCGACCTGCCCGCCCGCTTTGCCCAGGACGCGCCCCTGAACACGCCCCGGTCCGAGACCTTCTACGCCTCGGGCCCGGAGGGCTACACCGACTACCCGGCGCTGGAAGGCTGCGGGGCCGACGCCTGAGGTCTGCCCTACTTCAGGCTGGCGTCGATCAGCAGTGCTGCCGCCTCAGTCAGATGCTGCACCGGACCGGCCGCGCCGAGCATCTGGCTGGACACGTAGGCGCCTTCCAGCAGCAGTTGCAGCCCATCGCCCAGAACCTCGGGGTTGCGCGCGCCCATCCGGCGCGCCAGGTCGGTCAGGCGCTCGCGCACCTTCTGCTTGTTGGCCACCGATACCAACCGGGCCGGATGGTCGGGTTCGGGGTATTCGACGCAAGCGTTGGTCAAACCGCAGCCCCGGTAGCCCGGCAGACCGGTGCGTTCGGTCAAGCCCGAGAAATACGCCAGGATCTGCGCGCGCGGATCATCCGGATAAGCCTGGGCCGTCGCATCGAAGCGACGCCAGAATTCCAGTTCGTAGTCCCGCAGATAGGTCGCGGCCAGTTCGTCCTTCGAGGCGAAGCTGCGGTAAAGACTGGGCTTGGTGACGCCCGCCTCGGCCACGATGGCGTCCACCCCCACCGCCCGGATCCCCTGGTGGTAGAACAGGTCCCGCGCGCTGCTGCGGATGCGGTCGGCCGCGCGCGGCGGCTCGGCCGGCGACGCAGGCCCCCGCTCATCCGGCCGTTTCCGAGGTTGCAATGTTTTTTTCATAGCGGCACTTGACGATGTTACTGACCGGTACGTATTATAAGCCCTTTAGAACGTACCGGTCAGTAACATCCATCATGCCCTCCCCCGCACGCCCTGTCCGCACCGCCCTCGTGTCCCGCATGGGCCAGCGTTATGCCTTTGTGGTGGTCGGCGTCATCTTCTTCTGTCTGCTGTTCTCGGCCGGACTGCGCGCCACGCCCAGCGTGCTGCTGGACCCGCTGCAGGCATCCTTCGGCTGGAGCCGGTCGGCCATCTCGCTGGCTGCCGCCATCGGCATCTTCTTCTACGGCATGGTGGGGCCTTTCGCTGCCGCCGCCATGGACCATTTCGGCCTGCGCCGCGTGCTGCTGACGGCACTGGTCGTCATGGCAGCGTCATCCGCCGCCAGCGCCTACATGACACAAACCTGGCACCTGATCGCCTTGTGGGGCGTGTTCTCGGGCATCGGTTCGGGTGCCGTGGCCACGGTGCTGGGCGCCACCATCGCCAGCCGCTGGTTTCTCAAGCACCGGGGTCTGGCCATGGGCATCCTCACGGCCAGCACCGCCACCGGCAACCTGATCTTTCTGCCCCTGCTGGCCGCCCTGGCCTCGTCGGGCGACTGGACGCGCGCTGTCTGGATCGTGGCCGCCGCCATGGTGGTCATGGTGCCGCTGGTCTGGCGGCTGGTGCCCGACAGTCCCGCCAGCGCGGGCCTGCTGCCCTATGGCTCCAACCCGGACGACCCGCCCGCGCCCGCTGCGCCGCGCACCGGCCTGATCGCCGCCACCTTCGGCGCACTCGGCCGTGCCAGCCGCACCCGCGCCTTCTGGTTCCTGTTCGCCACCTTCTGGGTCTGCGGCTTCACCACCAACGGCCTGGTGGGCACGCACCTGATCGCGATGTGCGGCGACCACGGCATCGCCGCCGTCCAGGCGGCGGGCCTGCTGGCCTTGATGGGGGTGTTCGATCTGGTCGGCACCACGGCCTCGGGCTGGCTGACCGACCGCTACGATCCGCGCAAGCTGCTCTTCGTCTACTACGGCCTGCGCGGCGTGTCGCTGATAATGCTGCCCTATACAGACTTTTCGCTCTACAGCCTGTCCATCTTCGCCATTTTCTATGGCCTGGACTGGATCGCCACCGTACCGCCCACGCTGCGCCTGGCCACCGACATTTTCGGCGACCGCGACACCCCAGTGGTATTCGGCTGGATCGTGGCCGGCCACCAGATCGGCGCCGCCACGGCGGCCTGGATGGGCGGATTCGTGCGCGAGGTGTCCGGCAGCTACCTGATGGCCTTCGTGCTCTCGGGCGCCACCGGCATCGCCGCCGCCGTGATCGCGCTGATGATCAAGCGACGGCCCGTGGCGGGAGGGCTGGCGGCGGCTTGAGGGAGCGTCTGCTCAGTCAGATCAGTCCAGAGGAATCTCGCCATCGAGTTTGACGAGCAGTTTGTTGGTGGGATGACGCAGCAGGCGTACGACGGTACTGTCGCCAAAACGGCCGAAGGCTTCCGGTGAAATCTCGGCATCCACAGGAATACGGGTGCGGTGCCCGGTGCTGTTATAGCTGTCGACCTGAACCCATAGCCGCACCGGCACTTTCCCGGAAACTGTGGGCTCGCCCGTCGCCTGCACGGACTTGACCACGGCGCGCACCGGCACCCATGGCACGGAGGTGTCGTGCAAGCCGCGCTTCCGGATGCGACTGCCATACCAGCCTAACAACGCGATGCCGCAAAACAGGAACAGCACGAACACCAGCCCCGCCCACGTCGGATAGTGTTGCTGCATCCATGCGAAACCGTAGATCAGCAGTCCGAGCACTGCGAAAAAAATGAGGATGCGAAGCAGTCTGGGCAGTCTCATGACATGTCTCCCGGAGGGCTGATCACACTGGCCGGATGGCCTAGCCGGCAACTCCCACGACGCATTGCCGACTCACCTCATCCGGCAGCAGGCTCGCAGCCGCTTCGTCGAGGATCATCGTCGTCCGCGGGTGTCTTTTCAAAATCGTGAACGGCACCGTCTCGGTCACGTCCCGTCGATACCATTCCGCCACGATCTGCGCTTTGGACTCACCCGTGGCCACCAGCAGGATCTCTCGCGCAGCCATGATCTCGGCCAGCCCCAGGGTCATCGCCGAGGCGGGAACCGTCGCGCCCGCCGCAAAAAAACGGCGGTTGTCGATCCGGGTCTGCTCGGCCAGTTCCACCACGTGGCACGGACAATCAAAAGCCGTCCCGGGCTCGTTGAAACCAATATGCCCATTGCCGCCAACACCCAGTAGCTGCAGGTCGATCCCGCCGCACGCCCGCAGCTTGGCAGCGTATGCCTGGCAATGCTCGGCCGGGTCCTGCGCCAGCCCGTCCAGCAGATGCAATCGTGCCGCGTCGAACGCCAGGTGCCGGAACAGGTGTTCCCGCATATAGACCGAATAGCTTTTGGGGTGATCCGCGCTCAGTCCGACGTACTCATCCAGGTTGAAGGACGTCAGGCGGGACACGTCCAGACCGGACTGGCGCGCCTGGTCGATAAAGCGTGCATAAATCGGTTCCATCGTCCCGCCCGTGGCCAAGCCGAGGACGGCATCAGGCTTGGACTGGATCTTGGCGATGAGCGCCGCGCTGACGTATTCCGCGACGGCGGACGGATCGGAGAAGATCTGGAGCATAGATGAGATTGGCCTTTGCTTGGCGTCCTGACACGAGACGGGAAGTATGCCGGACAAAATGCGCCAATCCTAGCACCAGAACGGGGTACGCCGTGTTGAATTCTGTCAGAAGTTCTCAGCAATTACCCTTCTTGGCTTGCCCCGGAGGACAGAAGCCTCCATGCCCGTGACTCGGAGCCGGATCGACCACCACGGCCCCGCGCGGCGTGTACACCGCACAGGCCGAAAACAGGGAGAGCATTGCACACACCAACAGTATTCTTTTCATGCCAGCCTCTTTTAGAGCACAGCAATTTTGCCCCAAGCTGCCGAAAAAGGGGTTACGGAGCGTGACTGATCAGCCAGCACCTACGGGGGATAAGGTCCCGCATGGTAGCAATCTCTGAAGACAACAAAGCCCGCGAACCTTTCGGTGGGCGGGCTTACGTTGACTGGCGGAGAGGGTGGGATTCGAACCCACGGTACGGGGTTACCGTACGCCTGATTTCGAGTCAGGTACATTCGACCACTCTGCCACCTCTCCGGTACGACGCATTGCAAGTCGAGTCGCGCACTATAGCATGAATCCGGTCACTCCGCCTCATTGCCCGCCCCCGCTGTTGGTGCAACGTGAGAATGTCCGGTCTGTGCAAAGTAGAAATGTCCGCTTCAATGGGGAGAACCACACGACCGAGGCGGGCAGGGACGATGATCACGATGAGCCAGAAGGAAGTGAGCCGACTGCGGGTGCTGGAGCAGGTCGTGCAGGGTGCGCTGAACCAGGACGCGGCCGCTGACGTGCTGCAACTCTCGGTGCGCCAGCTACGCCGTATCCAGCGCCGCTACGAGGCCGGCGGCGCCAGCGCCTTGGTCCATGGCCTGCGAGGCCGAGCCTCCAACCACACGCTTGAGGCCGCAGTGGTGCGCCAGGCCCAGCAACTGATTGCCACGCACTATGCGGACTTCGGCCCGACCCTGGCCTGCGAGATGCTCGCCGAACGCCACGGCATCAAGCTCTCGGTCGAGAGCGTGCGCACGCTGATGCGTGCAGCCGGCCTCTGGCGCGCCCGGCGCCGGCGCTGCACCCCGATCCATCCGATGCGCGAGCGCCGCCCCCGGCGTGGGGAACTGATCCAGATCGACGGCAGTCCGCACGACTGGTTCGAGGGGCGCGGGCCGCGCTGCACGCTGCTGGTGTTCATCGATGACGCCACCAGCGAACTGATGGCGTTGCGCTTTGCGCGCGCCGAGACCACGGCCGACTATCTGCGGGTGCTGCGCCAGCACATCCTCGCCCACGGCCTGCCCATGTGCCTGTACAGCGACCGGCACAGCATCTTCCGCTCCACCAGTCCCCAGGACCCGCAGCCCACCTGTTTCGCCCAGGCGCTTGAGCGCCTGGGCATCGAAGGCATCCAGGCCAACTCTCCCCAGGCCAAGGGGCGTGTCGAGCGGGCCAACCAGACCTTGCAGGATCGGCTGGTCAAGGCCATGCGCCTGGAGGCCATCAACGACATCGAGACGGCCAACGCCTGGCTGCCCGCGTACATCAAGGCACATAACCAGCGCTTCGCTGTCGCACCGGCCCTGCCCGAGGATGCTCACGCGCCTTACCTGGGCCAGGCCGATGCCTTGGATCTGGCCCTGGCCTTCCACCACGACCGGCGCCTATCAAGCACGCTCTCGTGCCAGTTCCGCCAGCGCGTCGTGCAGGTCCTGGCCCCGGCCGAGCAGCGGCGTCTGGCCGGCGAACGGGTACAGGTCATCGAACACCTGGATGGCTCGCTGCAGGTTCTGCACGCAGGACGAGCGCTGCGCTTTGAGACCCTGCCCAAGCCCAGCCGCATCAAGCCGGTCGAAGACGCCAAGTCGCTCAACACCAGGGTGCAGGCCGTCGTCACAAAGCGCTCGGGGCCACCGGCCAATCATCCCTGGAGACGCTGGGAGGGGCCTATCGAACGCCTGCGCGCACACCCGGCCGCCTCCCCCTGAACCGGACATTTCTATTTGGGAGAAAACCGGACATTTCTATTTAGCGTTGACACATTGCCCGCCCCCGCCTTCTGGCCTATAGTGAACTCAGGCATAAACGCAGTCGGAGGTCCGCCATGAACATCCAAGCCCTGCATTTCGTGCTCGACATCGACGGCAACGGTTCGATTGCCGGATGGGAGATCATCGCCGCCCTGAAATGGGCTTTTTCCCTGCCCGGCCGCCTGATGGTCGAAGGCCTGGGCAACATCCCGCTCGTCGCAGACACCTTCCACATCCAGGCCTCGGCCGCGACCGGCTACGCCAGCTTCCACAGTCTGCTGGCTACGGTCCTGAATCTGCTGTTCTGGGTTGGTTGCCTGGTCCTGGTCACGCGTATCGGCGCCGACAGCAAGGCCCACGCCACCACGACGGATGTGACACCCTCGGGCCCCGACGGCATGCCGCACTACCGTGGCCCGAAGACGCACAAACAGTAATCAGCCCCGGATGGCTTCCAGCCCGCCCATGTAGGGACGCAGCGCGGGCGGAATCACGATGCTGCCGTCGGCCTGCTGGTAGTTTTCCAGCACGGCCACCAGGGCGCGACCCACGGCCAGCCCTGACCCGTTCAGGGTGTGCAGGTATTCCGGCTTGGCTTTGGGGCCTTCGGGGCGGAAACGTCCCTGCAGGCGACGAGCCTGGAAATCCAGGCAGTTCGACACCGACGAAATTTCCCGCCAGGTGTTCTGCGCCGGCAGCCAGACCTCCAGGTCGTAGGTCTTGGCCGAACCGAAGCCCATATCGCCCGCGCACAGCAGCACCACGCGGTATGGCAGCCCCAGGGCCTGCAGCACGTGCTCGGCATGCCCGACCATCTCGTCCAGCGCCTGCCAGGACTGTTCGGGATGCACGATCTGCACCATCTCGACCTTGTCGAACTGATGCTGGCGGATCAGGCCGCGCAGATCGCGCCCGCCGCTGCCGGCTTCGGACCGGAAGCACGGCGTGTGCGCGGTCAGCCGGACGGGCAGATCCTGCGCTTCCAGGATGCGGTCACGCACCGTGCCGGTCAGCGGGATTTCGGCGGTGGAGATCAGATACAGGTCCTCGACCGGACCGTCTTCGTCCGGGGTGCTGCCCTGCCCGCCCTTGGTCACCCAGAACATGTCGTCCTTGAACTTGGGCAACTGCCCGGTGCCATACAGGGTGGAGCCATTGACGATGTACGGCGTATAGCATTCCTGGTAGCCGTGCTCGCCAGTCTGCAGGTCCAGCATGAACTGCGCCAGCGCGCGGTGCAGACGGGCGATGGGGCCGCGCAGCATCATGAAGCGGGCGCCCACCAGGGACCGGGCCGCCTCGAAATCCAGGCCGAAGGGCTCGGCCAGAGCGACGTGGTCGCGCGGCTCGAAACCCAGGCCGGCGGGGTTGCCGTCGGCACCGGCGGCACCCGGCAGCCAGCGGCGGACTTCGACGTTGCCGGCTTCATCCGCGCCGTCCGGCACGCTGTCGTCGGGCAGATTGGGGATGGTCATCAGCCAGGCGGACAGTTCCTGCTGCACCTCGCCCAGGTCCTGCTCCAGGGTCTTGAGCCGGTCGGGGATGGCCTGGGATTCGGCCAGCACGGCCGAGGCGTCCTCGCCGCGCGACTTCAGTTGACCGATCTGCTTGGCCAGCGCATTGCGCCGCGCCTGCAGTTCTTCGGTCTGGACCTGCACCGCCTTGCGGCGGGCTTCCAGGGCATGGTAACGGTCGGTATCGAAGGCCAGGCCGCGCCGGGCGAGAGCCCGTACGACGCGGTCCAGGTCCTTGCGCAGCAGATTGGTATCGAGCATGGCGAGAGGGCGACGAAGATTCTGGAAAAGAAGTATTGTATTCAATCCGGCCCGCGCCCCGTCGCACTGCCCCGGAGATGCGCGCCGCCCCTGGAATCAGAAGGAGTCTTTCCATGTCGAAAGTACTGGTGCTCTACCACTCGACCTATGGTCACATCGAAACCATGGCCCAGGCCGTCGCCGAAGGCGCCCGCTCGACGGGCGCCGTCGTCGACATCAAGCGCGTGCCGGAACTGGTCCCCGAAGACATCGCCCGCAAGTCCGGCTACAAGCTCGACCAGGCTGCGCCCGTGGCTCAGGTCAAGGATCTGGTCGACTACGACGCCATCCTGATCGGCTGCGGCACCCGCTTCGGGCGCATGTGTTCGCAGATGGCGAACTTCCTGGATCAGGCGGGCGGCCTGTGGGCCAGCGGCCAACTCAACGGCAAGGTCGGCGCGGCCTTCACCAGTACCGCCACGCAGCACGGCGGCCAGGAAATGACGTTGTTCTCCATCATCGCGAACATGCTCCACTTCGGCTTCGTGATCGTGGGTCTGCCCTACAGCTTCCAGGGCCAGATGCGCCTGGACGAAGTCACCGGCGGCGCGCCCTACGGGGCTTCCACCATTGCAGGAGGCGATGGCTCGCGCAAACCATCCGCCAACGAGCTGGACGGCGCGCGCTACCAGGGCAAGCACGCGGCGGAAGTGGCGAACAAGCTGTTCGGGTAAGGCCGAGGCACATGGAAAAAGGGGCCAAGGCCCCTTTTTCCTATTCCTGCCCCGCGTCCTCGTCCCACGCCCGCAACTGCGCCAGTTTTTCGCCGATCTTCAGTTCCAGGCCCCGGGGCACCGGCCGATACCAGCCCGGCTCGGCGATACCATCGGGGAAATAGGTTTCCCCCGCCGCGTAGGCGTTGGGTTCGTCATGGGCATAGCGGTAGGCATGGCCGTAGCCCAGTTCCTTCATGAGCTTGGTCGGCGCGTTGCGCAGATGCACAGGGACTTCGCGGCTCTTGTCCTGCTTCACGAAGGCGCGCGCCTGGTTGTAGGCCATGTAGCCTGCGTTGCTCTTGGCGGCGACCGCCAGGTAGATGACGGCCTGCCCCAGGGCCAGCTCGCCTTCGGGACTGCCCAGGCGCTCGTAGGTCAGCGCCGCGTCGTTGGCGATCTGCAAGGCGCGCGGGTCGGCCAGGCCGATGTCTTCCCAGGCCATGCGCACGATGCGGCGCGACAGGTAACGTGGGTCGGCGCCGCCGTCCAGCATGCGCGTCAGCCAG
Source organism: Castellaniella sp. (assembly GCF_049650445.1). Classification (GTDB taxonomy): domain Bacteria; phylum Pseudomonadota; class Gammaproteobacteria; order Burkholderiales; family Burkholderiaceae_B; genus Castellaniella. The sequence continues at coordinate 125,078 of NZ_JBASAD010000016.1, forward strand.
TACAAGGCGGCGTCCGGGTGCGAGCCGCGCACCGATTTGTGCAGCGCCGAGATCTGATCGTAGAAATTGTCCCCGCCCTTGTCGAAGCGGCGGCTGTTCAGGGTCAGGGCGTTTTCGATGAAACCGGCGTCGATCCGCGTGACGCCACTGGCGCCCGCTGCGGTCTGGCACTGCTCCAGCAGGTTCAACAAGCGACGGGCGTCGCCGTCGGCGTAGCCCACCAGGGTATCGAGAGCCAGATCATCGAACACCAGACCGTCCATGGCCTGGGATTGGGCCCGCCGCGCCAACTGGCGCAATTCGTCTTCGCCCAGCGACTTCAGCACGTAGACCTGGGCACGCGACAGCAGGGCGGAATTGACTTCGAACGACGGGTTTTCCGTCGTCGCGCCGATGAAGGTCACCAGGCCGCTTTCGACGAAGGGCAGCAGCGCGTCCTGCTGGGACTTGTTGAAGCGATGGATTTCATCCACGAACAGGATGGTGGGCTGGCCCCGGGCCAGGTTCTGTTCGGCCTGCGCCATGGCGGCGCGGATGTCCTTGACGCCGGAAAACACGGCCGACAAGGCGATGAACGCACAATCGAAGGCCGTGGCGGTCAGCCGCGCCAGAGTGGTCTTGCCCACCCCCGGCGGCCCCCAGAAGATCATGGAATGCGGCTTGCCCGACTGGAAGGCCAGCCGCAATGGCTTGCCCTCGCCCAGCAGATGCGACTGCCCAATGACCTCGTCCAGGCTGCGCGGGCGCAGCACCTCGGCCAAGGGGGCGTGCGCCGGTTTGGCGCTGGCGCGCGCCGGTGCGGCCGCATCCGCAAAATCGGGGTCGTCACCCAGCAGATCGCCCTGATTCGCCATGGCCGATTTAATCCATCTTCACGAGATCGGCGCCCTTGGGCACCGTGAATTTGAACTGCCCGGCGGGAATGTCGGGATTGGCCTTCAGGTCTGTGAAGACGATGCGCGAGACCTGAGCAAAGGCGTCCAGCAACTCCAGCCGCCGAGGCAGGCCACCGGAAAAACCGATGTCCGCATGGACGAAGCCGGCGTCCGGGGTCTTGGGCACGGCGCGCAGCCATTGCAGGCCGTCACGGTCGGGTTGGGGCTGGAGGTTGAAAGCCTCGTCCAGCGATCCCGAACCGAACAGCAGCGCGGCCGGCGAGGCGCCGACGGCCTGGCTGGCGCGACGTTCCGTGACCTGCTCCAGATCGGGGTCATACTGATAGACATGCTGCCCATCGGACACGATCAATTGTTCGTAGGGCGCGCGGACTTCCCAGCGGAATTTCCCGGGCCGCTGAAAGGCGAAAGCGCCACTTTGCGGCTTCTGGGCAGCGCCTTTGCCGTCGGTCCGTTCCTGGCTGAACTGGCCAGTGGCGGATTTGACCTTGCTGACGAAGGCCTGCAACTGTGCCTGCGCCGGTTCGGCCGCCCAGGAAAAACCGGGCAGTCCCGCCAGGCCGCACCACACGATGGCCGCAGCCAGGACGCGGCGGCGGTTGGAAAAATCGACGTTCATAGGGATCACTCGTCCTCGCCGGCCTTGGCCGGCACCAGGATGTCGCGGTTGCCGTTGGGCTGCTGGGGGCTGACCAGCCCCGCGTGTTCCATTTGTTCCAGAATCCGTGCCGAGCGGTTGTAGCCGATTCGCAGATTGCGCTGCACGAAGGAGATCGAGGCCCTGCGGCTGCGCATCACGACCTCGACGGCCTGATCGTACAGCGGATCGCTTTCCGCGTCGGCAAAGCCCGTGACGGAGCCGAGCCCGTCGCCGGTCTCGCCTTCGCCGGCGCCTTCCAGCAGGCCCTCGACATAATCGGGTTCGCCTTCGGCCTTCAGGGCCTCGACCACGCGGTGGACTTCGTCATCATGCACGAAGGCGCCGTGGACCCGTGTCGGCATGCTGGTGCCCGGCGGCTGGTAAAGCATATCGCCCATCCCCAGCAGGGTTTCAGCGCCCATCTGGTCGAGGATGGTGCGCGAATCGATCTTGGACGAAACCTGGAAAGCAATGCGCGTGGGGATGTTGGCCTTGATCAGGCCGGTGATGACGTCCACGCTGGGGCGCTGGGTGGCCAGGATCAGGTGGATGCCGGCGGCGCGGGCCTTCTGGGCCAGCCGGGCGATCAGTTCCTCGACCTTCTTGCCCACCACCATCATCAGGTCGGCCAGTTCGTCGATCACCACCACGATCATGGGCAGCGTGCCCAGAGGTTCGGGCGCGTCGGGCGTCAGCGAGAAGGGATTGGGAATGGGTTCCTCGCGCTTTTGCGCATCCCGGATCTTGGTGTTGTAGCCCGCCAGATTGCGCACTCCGAGCTTGCTCATCAGCTTGTAGCGCTTTTCCATTTCGGCCACGCACCAATTCAGGGCATTGGCCGCGTGGCGCATGTCGGTGACCACGGGGGCCAGCAGATGGGGAATGCCCTCGTAGACGGACATTTCCAGCATCTTCGGGTCGATCAGGATCAGACGCACCTGGGTGGCGTCGGCCTTGTAGAGCAGCGACAGGATCATGGCGTTGATCCCGACCGATTTGCCCGAACCGGTGGTGCCGGCCACCAGCAGGTGGGGCATCTTGCCCAGGTCGGCCACCACCGGATTGCCGGCGATGTCCTTGCCCAGTGCCATCGTCAGCATGGACGTGCTGGTGTGATAGACCTGGGACCCCAGGATTTCCGACAGGCGCACCGTCTGGCGCCGAGGATTGGGCAGTTCCAGTCCCATCAGGTTCTTGCCCGGGATGGTCTCCACCACCCGGATGCGGACCAGACTGAGCGCACGGGCCAGGTCCTTGGCCAGATTGACGATCTGGCTGCCCTTGACGCCGGTGGCCGGCTCGATCTCGTAGCGCGTGATGACCGGCCCGGCCTGGGCGGCCACGACGGTGACGCTGACGCCAAAGTCGGACAGTTTCTTTTCGATCAGGCGCGAGGTGTATTCGATGGTTTCCGGCGAGACGGTTTCCAGGGATTGCTCCACCGGGTCCAGCAGCGACAGGGCCGGCAGGCTGCCCGCCATCGACGGATCATCGCGTGCAGTGAACAGGGCCTGCTGTTTTTCCTGCTGGACGCGTGGGGATTTCGGCACGGTGGTGACGGTGGGCTCGATACGCACCGGCTGCTCGTGCACCAGTTGGGTCTGGCGGGTCTCGACGATTTCCTGGCGCTCGGCCTGGGCCGTGACGCCCACGCGGCGATCCTGCCAGGCGTTTTTCAGGTCCCGCAGGCGACGCCAGGCGAGTTCGATGGCGTAGCCGACACGTTCGGACACGTTCAGCCAGGAAAAGCCGAAGAACAGACTGGAGCCCATGACGATGAAGGCCAGCAGCAGCAAGGTGCTGCCCGCCCCGCCCATCAACCGGGCCAGGGCGCCTGCCAGCAACTGGCCCAACTGGCCGCCCGCCCCGGCGGGCAGTGCGCCCCCCCAGACCTGCAGCCGCAGGGCCTCGACGCCCATGCAGCCCAGAAACAGCAGGGTATAGCCGATGCCGACTTCCCAGCGCACACGCGGCAGCAGTTCCGGGACCTTGCTGGGCAGCACCGCCCGGGACAGGCGGTAGAATCCCGCCGCCACCCGGCGCAGCAACAGCAGCACCCACAGCCAGGCGGACGCGCCGCACAGATACAGCAGCAGATCGGCGACATACGCGCCAAACGTGCCGCCCCAGTTGTGGACCACGCCGCCATGCACGGAATGGGACCAGCCCGGGTCAGTGCGCGACCAGGTGGCCAGCACCAGGATCAGCCAGCAGGCCAACGCCGCCAACAGCACCCAGCGGGCTTCGCGGAACAGGCCCGAGAGGCGTGTCTGCAGGGGCGAGGGGCCATTGCGCACGTTGCGGGAGGAACGGGTGGGGGTCGCCGGAATTCTTGCCATCGGATCATTATAATTGCGGGGTCAATGTCGAACGGATTTTCAGCGATGTCCAGCGCAAAACACGCCAAACTCATCATTCTCGGGTCCGGCCCGGCGGGCTACACCGCCGCCGTCTACGCCGCGCGCGCCAACCTGTCGCCGGTCCTGATCACCGGCCTGGAACAGGGCGGCCAACTGATGACCACGACCGAGGTCGACAACTGGCCGGCCGACGTCGCCGGCGTCCAGGGCCCCGACCTGATGCAGCGCTTCATGGAACACGCCCAGCGCTTCAACACCGAAATGGTGTTCGACCACATCGCCAGCGTGGACCTGTCCAGGCGCCCCTTCATGCTGACCGGCGACACGGGCGCAACCTACACCTGCGATTCCCTGATCATCGCCACGGGGGCCTCGGCCCAGTACCTGGGCCTGCCGTCCGAGCAGTCCTTCATGGGGCGCGGCGTGTCGGCCTGCGCCACCTGCGACGGCTTTTTCTACAAGAACCAGGACGTGGTCGTGGTCGGCGGCGGCAACACCGCCGTCGAAGAAGCCCTGTATTTGTCCAACATCTGCCGCACCGTCACCCTGGTGCACCGCCGCGACAAATTCCGTGCCGAACCCATCCTGGTCGACAAGCTGATGGAAAAGGTCGAACACGGCAATATGCGCCTGGCGCTGTTCCGCACGCTGGACGAGGTGCTGGGTGACGATTCCGGCGTCACCGGGGTGCGGCTGCGCAATACGCAGAACGACGAAACCGAGGACCTGGCCGTCATGGGCGCCTTCATCGCCATCGGCCATAAGCCCAACACGGGCATCTTCGAAGGCCAGCTCACCATGGAAAACGGCTACATCACCACCCGCAGCGGCCTGCAGGGCCTGGCCACCATGACCTCCGTGCCCGGCGTCTTCGCCGCCGGCGACGTGCAGGACCATGTCTATCGCCAGGCCATCACCAGCGCCGGCACCGGCTGCATGGCCGCCCTGGACGCCCAGCGCTGGCTGGAGAGCGAAGGCCTGTAAGTTGAAGGCCTCCAAGTCGTCTCTGGCCGACCTGCGCCGTCTGCGCGCCGAGGCCGTCCCGCCTGAACCGCCCCCCGCCCCGCGCCGCCCGACCGGCAAAAAGCGCGGCGATCGGGGCGCGTCCGCACGTCCGCAAGACGACAAGGCAGGTGCCCCGGCGGCACATCGGGACGACGAGCCGCAAACAGCCCCTCCCCTGGACCTGGCTGATCGTGCCCTGTTCCGCCAGGCCATGCGCTTCGTGCAGCCCTTGCCGGACCACGGCCCCCGCGCCAGGGCGGGCGGCGCACGGCGCGACTCCGCATCCCTGCTGCAAGCCCGGCGCCAGCATGCCCAGGGTGCCACTGCTGAATCAAAAGCGGTGCCGACCCACAAGCAGCGGCGCAAGACCCCGGCCTTCGACCCCGAGGCCGACGCCTTCCTGCAGACGGGCTGCGGCCCGGACCTGCTGCGCGGCCTGCGACGCGGCAAATGGATACCCCAGGCGTCGCTGGACCTGCACGGCAGCACCCTGGAGCAGGCCCGCGAACGCCTCGACCGGTTCCTGGCCTCGTGCCTGGAACACGACATCCGCTGTGTGCGCGTCATCCACGGCAAGGGCATTGGTTCGCGCCAGGGTGAACCCGTCCTGAAGGCCGCGATCCGCCGGCACCTGTGCCGCCTGGAGGCGGTCCAGGCCTGGGTCCAGTGCGGCGAACGCGAGGGAGGAGACGGTGCCCTGCATGCCCTGCTGCGGCTGCCCGGGCAGCCCGAGAACTGACGACGCACCAACGACCCGCACCGACGCCGCCCATCCCGCACCCCACCCATCCGCACTGACCGGAGCCTCCGATGAACCCTAGCTGGATCTACCTGAGCATCGCCATCGTGGCCGAAGTCATCGCCACATCCGCCCTGAAGGTCTCGGACGGCTTCTCGCGCCCCCTGCCCTCAACGATCACCGTCATCGGCTACGGGCTGGCGTTCTATCTGCTGGCCCTGGCGCTGAAGACCATTCCCGTCGGCATCGCCTACGCGGTCTGGTCGGGTGCGGGCATCGTCGCCATCGCCCTGATCGGCTATTTCATCTTCGGTCAGACGCTGGACACCCCCGCCCTGATCGGCATCGGCCTGATCCTGGCGGGCGTGCTGGTGCTGAACGTGTTTTCCGCCTCAGGCGGGCACTAAGACCGGCGCCGGCATCAGGCGCCGGTAGCGTGCCGGCAGGGCGAACAAGGCCCCGTGGAATTCGGCACTGTAGACCTGCAGTTCGCCAATGCCCCGAGCCTGCAGGCGGGCCTCGACGTCCCCTGGCGTCAGTTCGACCGGATCGAGCATATCCGACGCCACCGCCAGGGCCCAGTACGAACCGTACAGCGGGATGTGCAGGCCATAGCCGCTGACCCGCGCAAAGACCTCGCCCAGGGCCGCCGCCAGACCGGACACCTGATCCGGTTCGTGGAACGGCGCCCCCAGATGCAGCACCAGGGCGCCGCCCGACGCCAGGATGCCCTGACACGCCTCGAAGAACGCCTGGGTGTACAGCGGCCCGGCCGGAGTCTCCGGATCGGTCAGGTCCAGATAGACGAGATCGAAGGTCTGGCCCGTTTCACCGCATTCGCGCACGAAAGCCGCTCCGTCCTGGATGCGGAGCGTCACCCGGGGATCGTCCAGACTGCCCCGGTGGATGGACTTCAGGTGCGTCCGCGCGATGTCCACCACGCCGCCGTCCAGTTCCACCAGGGTCGCGGCTTCGATACAGCGGTGCTTCAGCAGTTCTTCCAGCGCGCCGCCATCGCCGCCGCCGACGATCAGCGCCCGGCGCGGCGCCGGGTGCGCCAGCGCCGCCGGATGGATCAGGGCTTCGTGGTAGAACGCCTCATCCGCCTCGGACGTCATCAGGTGGCCGTCCAGGCGCAGCGTCAGCCCCAGTTCGCGCGATTCGAGCAGCTCCAGCCGCTGCAGGCCCGTGTCGCGCTCCAGAATCCGGCGATCGAAACGGAAACCGTATTCAGCGCCCTCGCTCAGAGGTTCCAGCAGCAGCTCGCCATCAGGCGACGGACCGTCGCGCTCCCCCCGCATCAGACGCTGGCGCTGACCTTGCGTGGGCTGAAAGGCGGTTTCGATCCGGGCGATCAACTGTTCCGCCCGAGCGGAGTTGTCGGCCTCGAAATTGCAGACGTAGACATCCAGCGTCACGCCGCCGCGTTCCGGCCAGGTGTGCACCGCCAGATGGGATTCGGCCAGCAGCAGCGTACCGGTCACGCCCCCGGGCTGGCCCTGGTAGTCGGGAAAGGTATGCCATTTTTCACCGACGATGGTCAGGCCCGCGTCGAGCGTGGCCTGGCGGCACAAGTCGGCGAGGGCCGCCTCGTCGGTCAGCAGCGCGCTGTCGGACTGGCAGTGATAGAGATCTGCGGTGAGGTGCAGGCCTTGCATGATGGCATCCCCCAAAACAAAGGATTGCGCGTCGTGCGCGGTGTCGCAGTCTGGCGGGGCGGCGTCTGCTGACGCACCCTGACCGCCAGTGCGGCGAAAAATCCATCGATGATAGATGAAGACTCATTTTGAATCAAGATGAGTGCAGATTATCGCAAAAAGCAGCTTTTTTTATTTTCCAACCCTCTGGCCGGACGGCGCCGTCCGGGAGGCAGGCCGACGGCCGTGCATCTGGTGGACGCCGGAAATGGAACGGGGCCGACGATTGTGTCGTCGGCCCCGCCAGATTTCTGTTTTTTATGGGTACTGCTACAAATGAAAGCACCCTCTCCGTGGTGCCAGTGCCCAGCAGGGCTGTCTCCTCACCTGCATGGGCTGCATTATGACGTCTGTATCTATAAATAACACCTAGGGAAGTCCCGTAGCCGGCGCAGGCCGGCCGAACAGGAAACCCTGTCCATGGACGCAGCCCATGGACAGCAGTGCGTCACGCTGGGCAGTGGTTTCCACACCCTCGGCGACCACGCCCAGATTCAGGGACCGGGCCAGACCAAGCACGGCCGAGACGATGGCGGTGCTGCGCTGCGGAGAGTCCAGCCCCAGCGGCGCGATGAAGGATCGGTCGATTTTCAGCGTGCGCAACGGAAAACGGTGCACGTGGCTGAGCGAGGAATAGCCGGTGCCAAAATCGTCCAGCGCGATGCGTACGCCGGCTTCGTGCAGGCTGCCCAGGATTTCAGTCGCCGTGTCCGGGTCCGCCAGCAGAGAACTTTCGATCACCTCGACACACAATCGATCGGTTGCAACCCCGGCCTGCGCCGCCAGATCCAGCAAGCGCTGCGGGAAATTCCGGCTGTGGAAGTGGCACGGCGAGATATTGATGTTCAGGATCTTGTCCTGTCCCAACAGCGCGGGCGCGGCCCGACAGGCCAGGCCATACATGTGCCAATCGATCGCCTCGATCAGGCCGGTCTTCTCGGCTGCCGGCAAGAACTGGCCCGGCCCCAACAGGCCGAGCTCCGGATGCTGCCAGCGGATCAGCGCCTCGTACCCGGTGACACCGCCGTCCGCCAGGCGCACGATGGGCTGGAAATACGCCACGAACTGCCCCTGTTCCAGCGCGTCTCGCATCTGCTGCTCCAGATCGAGCACATTCATGGCCGATACGTGCAGCGCCTCGTCAAACATCACGAAGCGCTGACGGCCGGACGCCTTGGCCCGATACAGGGCGGTATCGGCGTCATGTACCAACTGGTCGACCGTCCGGTACGCCTGGCGACTCATGGCAATCCCGATGCTGACCGAGATATGCAACTGACGGCCGCCCACTTCGATGGCCTCGGCCATCCGGGTCTGGATCCGTTCGGCCACCAGGCAGGCGGCAGAAGGCTGCGGGCAGTCTTCAAGCAGAACGGCGAATTCGTCGCCCGACAGCCTGCCGACGATATCGGGCGCCCGCACGCAATCGGCCATCCGGGCCGAAACGATGCGCAGCACCTCGTCACCCACCCCATGCCCCAGACCGTCGTTGAACAGCTTGAAGCGATCCACGTCCAGATACAGCAGGGCAAAACCGTGCGCCGGGTCGAGCTTCTGGGCGTCAAACGCACGCTCCAGGCGCTCGCGCAGGTATAACCGATTGGGCAGGCCGGTGAGCGAATCATGCATGACCTGATGCTTGAGCTGCTTTTGCGCCTGCTCACGGACCACGATCTGCCGACGCAGTTCCTGCGTGCGCTCCTGGACCCGCTCTTCCAGTTCGGCATTCAGAGTCTGCAGGGCCTCGGCCTGCTGGCGCCGCTGCAAGGTATTGGCGATCTGATAGGACACGAAGGTCAGCAATTCGGCATCCTGCTGGGTGTAATACAGGTCGGCTCGATAGCTTTGCACCACCACCATGCCCATCACGCCCTGCGCCCCCATCAAAGGCGCCCCCAGCCAGGAGACGGCAGGGGTTCCATAGGTGGCCGCATCCACCTCGCCCTGAGCGATCAACGCATTGACCTCATCGGCGTCAATCAAGAGGGTCTGCGCGCGGCGGATCGCGTACTCGCTCATGCCCCAGCCCATGGGCCGGCGCTGAAGTTCCGCCCCGGAACTGTCGACGTAATAAGGGAAATCCAGCCACTGCCCGTCGTCTGAGATCAGTGCGATGCAGAAACTCTCGACGTCGAGCAGTTCGCCCACCGCCCGGTGGATGCTGCGATAAAACGCCTCGTTGCCGTCCTCGCCGTGGCTGAGCGCGGCGATCCGGTACAGTGTGGCCTGCAAGTGGGCCGCCCGTTCGCTCTCGCGCACCTGTTCCTGCAGTTTGGCGTTGGCACAGGCCAGTTCGCGGGTCCGTTCCGCCACCCGGCGCTCCAGGGCTTCCTGCCCCTGCTTGCGCTCCACGGCGTTCAACACGTGGCCGGCCACGAAGGCCAGCACGTGCTCGTCGGACTGCGTGTAGCCCCGCCCTTCCTCGTAGCTCTGCACGGCCAGGATGCCGAGTACCTGACCGTCCCGGCACATCGGCACCGCCATGAAGTCCACCGAGGGCGTGCCGATCCCATGCCCCTGTTTCAACCCCAGGGCGCGGGCGATCGTGTCCGACGGCCCGCGCATGGGCTGTGCCCGCTGGATCAGGCGCAGCGTGAGAGTGTCACGCAACTGCTCAACGGAAAATTCCTGGCCGGGCTGGAAGATCGACCCATCCATCACATCCGCGAAATAGAGGAACCGGACGGTCCCGCGTTCCGGGTCGTGCTGGGCGATCAAGAAATTTTCCGCATACATCAACTGGGCGATGCTGCGGTGCAGCCCTTCCATCAGGCTTTGCATGTCCAGCCCGGACGCTGCCATGTCGGCAATCGCGAACAGCGCCCGCTGCAGACGTTCGGAATGCTCGAGACGCTGCACCGAGGCCTGCAGACGCTGAATGGCCCCCGCCTCGGTGATTTCCGCCGAGCCCGACAGATCCGTCCGACGCTGATGTCTCATACGATCCCCAGTGGCGCCGCGCGATGCGCTGATTTCCGTCTTTTTTTGCAGTATACCGGCCGATGCCGGCCTGAAAAGGCAAGAAAACTAGGGGAAAACAACGAAGACCCACTTTCGCCGCCCCGATCGAACCCAGTGACAACAGATACAAAGTAAAGCTCGCTATCCACCCTCGCATACCCCAGACTGAATGAAACGAGGCAGAAGTCATTCAAGGCCGATATTTGAACCAACAGATTGCGCCACCGCCTCCGTCAAAATCGCATATTCAGTACATGCGGCCCCTTGCACACTGATTTCGTCGAAATCGGAACGTTTCGCGATGGGCAACCCTGGCTCAGATGTATACAAGAACCCGGCCAGGCTACTTGGAGCCCTCATGATCCTTTACCTCTCTCCCGATGGCGTTTTCGCCCCGAAACTGCAGGCAGCAGACATGGATTGCCCGCCTTCGCCACCCTCACCGTTCGACGAGATCGAACGCAACAGGCGGCGCATTAAGCACCGTGCCCATTTTCTCAAGCTGATGAAAGAAAAATTCCCCGGATTGCCATACTAAACCCGCGATCCGGCCACGCAGCGGTACTGCCAAACTCCTAACCTAACACCCGTGCCATCAACCCATTTTGGGCGATGGCAACCGAAATCTCGGAGCACACCATGGAACAAATCAGACCCATCAACACCCCTTCTGTTAACGAGAAGAAGGATGAGTTGCAACCGAAGCCCAACCCCAAGGGCGGTCACCAAGAATCCGCTGGGCATGAGCGCAGGGATCAAGCGCCGAAAAAGTAACGGTAGCCAAAAGGCTACTGAAGGAAGGCCTAGCAACCCTTCCCTCATCTGCACTACCAGCCGCCTACGGGCGGCTCTTCTTCGCCCTCACTGCCTGCACACCTTCTTCCACGCCGCCGCCATCGGTCAAGGGATACGGCTTTTCTTTGGGCTTGGCCGCGTCGATGGCGGCAGGCCGTAGGAAATACACGAACGTGCGAGGCATGGGACCATGCTCCTGATGAATCCCGAGAAGGACGGGGCCATACCTGCACACATGGCCCCGACTCCTGGCCCCAAAATGATCCGATCCCAATGGATTCATCTGGACAAGAAAAAGCCCGGTCTCATAGGGAGAACCGGGCTTTCGTGGACTTTAATGGATCAATCTGGAGTCGATCACATATTGTCGATCATCACCTGGCCGAAGCCCGAGCACGACACCTGGGTCGCGCCTTCCAGCAGGCGGGCGAAGTCATAGGTGACCTTCTTCGACAGAATGGACTTTTCCATGCTGCTGATGATCAGGTCGGCGGCTTCGGTCCAGCCCATGTGACGCAGCATCATCTCGGCGGACAGGATTTCCGAACCCGGGTTGACGTAGTCCTTGCCGGCGTACTTCGGCGCGGTGCCGTGGGTGGCTTCGAACATGGCCACGGAATCGGACAGGTTGGCGCCCGGGGCGATGCCGATCCCGCCGACCTGGGCAGCCAGGGCGTCGGAAATGTAGTCGCCGTTCAGGTTCAGCGTGGCGATGACGTCGTATTCAGCCGGGCGCAGCAGGATCTGCTGCAGGAAGGCGTCGGCGATGACGTCCTTGACCACGATATCGCGACCGGTCTTGGGATTCTTGAATTTGCACCACGGACCGCCGTCCACCAGTTGGGCGCCGAATTCCTTCTGAGCCAGGTCATAGCCCCAGTCACGGAAGCCGCCTTCGGTGAACTTCATGATGTTGCCCTTGTGCACCAGGGTGACGCTCGGACGGTCATTGTCGATGGCGTACTGGATGGCCTTGCGGACCAGGCGTTCCGTACCTTCGCGCGACACGGGCTTGACGCCGATGCCGGACGTGCCCGGGAAGCGGATCTTCTTGACGCCCAGCTTGTCCTGCAGGAACTCGATCAGTTGGCGAGCCTTGTCGGATTCGGCCTCGAATTCGATGCCGGCGTAGATGTCTTCGGAGTTTTCACGGAAGATGACCATGTCGGTCTTTTCCGGCTCGCGCACAGGCGAAGGCACGCCCTTGAAGTAGCGCACCGGGCGCAGGCAGACGTACAGGTCCAGCTCCTGGCGCAGGGCCACGTTCAGGGAACGGATGCCGCCGCCGACGGGCGTGGTCAGCGGTCCCTTGATGGAGACGACGTACTCGCGCACGGCTTCCAGGGTTTCCTCGGGCAGCCAGACGTCCGGACCGTAGATCTTGGTGGACTTTTCACCGGCGTAGACTTCCATCCAGTGGATTTTGCGCTTGCCGTTGTAGGCCTTGGCCACGGCGGCGTCGACGACTTTCAGCATCACCGGGGTGATGTCCTGACCCGTGCCGTCGCCTTCGATGTAGGGAACGATAGGCTCGTCGGGGATGTTCAGGGAGAAATCGGCGTTGACCGTGATCTTCTGTCCGCCGGCCGGGACCTTGATGTGCTGATAGGACATGGGTGCTCCAGTGTTGCTGGGTTTGTTGTTCAGAAAAGAGAGAGAGGAATCAGTCTTATATAAGAGTGAGAGTTTAACGTAAAGTAGCCGCCCGCAGGCAGCCTTTCTGTCCTATTCTACCGGCCCTCTCCCAAGGGGATGCTTTTTACCTTGGGGCGACCGGGCAGTAAAATGCACGATCCAGCCTATTTTTCCACGCTCTCCCCCATGTTCAATCCCTCCAAGGAACAAGTCCGCGCGTTCTTCATCGACGCCTGGCGCAAGCGCCGCGAGGGCGGAGTGCCCACGCCGCTGGAAACCATGGCCGCCGATCTGGTCGAGCGCCATCCCGAATATCACGACGATCTGCAGGACCCCGACGCCGCCGAACGCGACTACCCGGTCGAAGCCGGCCGCACCAACCCCTTCCTGCACCTGTCGATGCACCTGGCGATCCAGGAACAGTTGTCGATCGATCATCCGCCCGGTATCCGGGACGCCTGGAACGCTCTGCTGCGCAGCCGCGACGAGCACGAGGCCGCCCATGTCATCATGGAAGCGCTGGGTGAAGTCGTCTGGGAGGCCCAGCGGCTGGGCAAGCCGCTGGACAACGAACACTACCTGGACCTGATCCGGCGACACGCCACGCACGACCGCTGAGCGCACGGGCGAACGGCCCGACGATGAAAAACGCCCGCCTCATTCAGGCGGGCGTCTGTCGGCAGGTGACGCGCTTTACTTGCGCACGGCCAGCGACGAAGGCTGGGCCGACAGCCAGGCGGAGATGTTCTCGATGTCCACAGCCGACAACTGCGCCGCCATGGCGCCCATGATGGCGTTCTTGCGCACATTGGCCGAGGCCGGCGCGCCCGCCTGACCACGCTGGTAAGCGATCAGGGCATGCGCCAGATAGTCCTGATGCTGCCCGGCCAGGATCGGGTATTCGGGCATCATCGGCGTCTTGGCGTCGGCGCCGTGGCAAGAGGCGCAGGTGTATTTTTCAAAGGCGGCTTTGCCGGCCTGCAGGTCAGCCGCCTGCGCGCCGGTCGCCGTCAATCCGAGACCCAGCAGGGCAATCCACAATGTACGCATGATGGTGTTCCCCCGGATCACTTGAGACTGGAATAGTAGGCCGCGACGTCGGCCATGTCCTGTTCGGACAGGGACCGGGCAATGGCGTCCATGGTCGGGAAGGAACGCGCGCCACTGGCGTATTCCTTCAGTGCCGCGACGAGGTAGGCCGCGTTCTGACCGGCGATCATGGGGACATGGTACAACTCGGGATAGGCTGCCTTGTAGCCCTGGATTCCATGGCAGCCAATGCACATGGACACCTTTTGGGCCCCGGCCTGGGCATTGCCCTGGACGGCGGGGGGATCCGCCGCCAACGCCGGACCTGCCAGCAGACAGGATGCCGCCACTACAACGGCACCCAAACCACGATCAAGCATTGCTCGCGACTTCATATGGCCTCTTGTCTCTATGATTCATATTGTGTCGGCATCGGCCAGCCTCCTGCCGGGCCGATGAGGCATGTCGATTGTACGATAATTGTTTCGATACAGTCAGACCTCGACATTTCAAACCCATAATATCCGGCTTCCGGATCCACGCGCCACGATTCTGCCTCCCATGACCCGCACGACCGCCTCCGCCCCAAGCACCCGTTTCGACGGCACTGACCGCTATGTCGCCACCGACGCCCTGAAAACCGCCGTCAATGCCGCCCTGACGTTGCAGCGCCCGCTGCTGGTCAAGGGCGAGCCGGGCACCGGCAAGACCCTGCTGGCCGAGGAAGTCGCCCGCGCCCTGGGCCGGCCTCTGCTGCAATGGCACATCAAGTCCACCACCAAGGCGCAACAGGGCCTGTACGAATACGATGCCGTCTCGCGCCTGCGTGATTCCCAGTTGGGCGAAGCCGCCGTGCACGACATCCGCAACTACATCGTTCAGGGCGTGCTGTGGCAGGCCTTCGAGTCGGAGCAACCCTGCGTGGTGCTGATCGACGAGATCGACAAAGCCGACATCGAATTCCCCAACGACCTGCTGCGCGAGCTGGACCGGATGGAATTCCACGTCTATGAAACCCGCCAGACGATCCAGGCGCGCCACAAGCCTCTGATCCTCATCACCTCGAACAATGAAAAAGACCTGCCCGACGCATTCCTGCGGCGCTGCTTCTTTCATTACATCGAGTTCCCCGATCGCGAGACCCTGAGCGACATCGTCGCCGTCCACTTCCCGGACCTGCGCGCCGACGTCCTGAGCGCGGCGCTGGACGCCTTCTTCCGACTGCGCGAAGTCCCCGGGCTGAAAAAACGCCCCTCGACCTCCGAATTCCTGGACTGGCTGCACCTGCTGCTGGCCGAATCCGTGCCGCCCGACAGTCTGGCGCGCGGTGACGTCCCGCCGCTGGCCGGCGCTCTGCTGAAGAACGAACAGGACCTGAACCTGCTGCGGCGGCTGGCCGCCCTGACGCAGCGCGGCGGGCGTTGAACGCCGCCACGCCGCAACGATCAGGCCGCGCAACGCCTTCCCCCGATTCCTCACCACCGGACCGACCCATGAGCACTCCCGGTTTCAAGCAAGCGCCCCACCCCGTCACCCTCGAAGGCCATGGTGTGCGCCTGGTCCCGCTGTCCCCCGAACACAGTGCCGGCCTGCGCGCCGCAGCCGCCGACGGCGAACTCTGGAACCTGCGCGTCACCTCGGTGCCCGAACCCGAACAGACCGAAACCTATGTCACCCAGGCGCTGCAAGGCCGGGACGACGGTCACATGCTGCCCTTCGCCGTCCTCGACGCCGCCAGCGGCACCGTCCTGGGCACCACGCGCTACCACGACATCGTGCCGGCGGTCGCCCGGCTGGAAATCGGCTACACCTGGTACGCCCGCTCGCACCAGCGCACCCGCATCAACACAAGCTGCAAGCTGCTGCTGCTCGAACACGCCTTCGACGTTCTGGGGGCGGGTGTGGTGGGCTGGCGCACCGACAACTACAACCACGCCTCCCAGCGCGCCATCGAGCGTCTGGGCGCCCGGCGCGACGGCGTGATCCGCCACCACGCCCTGCGCCGCGACGGCACCGTGCGCGACACGGTCATGTACAGCCTGCTGGCGGGCGAGTGGCCCGAAGTCCGCGCCCATCTGCTCTACCAACTGCAACGCCCCCGCGCCTGAACCTGCATCCCCTTTCCTGGCTATGCTGATCGATTTCTTCACCCAGTTGCGCGCCGCCGGCATCCCGGTCTCCATCCGGGAATACCTGAGCCTGCTGGAACTCCTGTGCAGCCCCGCCGCACCGACCAGCACCGAGGCGTTCTATCACCTGGCCCGCCTGGCGCTGGTCAAGGACGAGACCCGCTACGACCGCTACGACCGGGTCTTCGCCGCCTTCATCGGTCAGCTTCAGGTGCGCGCGGGCGGCCCGGACGTCCCGCCGGACTGGCTCGTCCAGACCTTCCGCAAGCAACTCAGCGACGCCGAAAAGGCAGCGCTGGAAAAGCATGGCTGGGAGCGCCTGATGGAAATGTTCCGCGAACGCCTGGCCGAACAGAAGGACCGCCACGCGGGCGGCAGCAAATGGATCGGCACCGGGGGTTCCTCACCCTTCGGTCACGGCGGTTATCACCCCGAAGGCATCCGCATCGGCGGCCCCTCGGCCGGCAACCGCACCGCCATCAAGGTCTGGGAACGGCGCGACTACCGCGACTACGACGACCAGCAGACCCTGGGCACGCGCAACTTCAAGATGGCGCTGCGGCGCCTGCGGCGCTTTGCCCGCCAGGGCGCCGCGATGGAACTGGACATGCCCGGCACCATCCGCGGCACCGCCGAACAGGCCGGCATGCTGGACCTGCACTGGGTGCCTGAACGCCACAACGCAGTCAAAGTCCTGATGCTGCTGGACGTGGGCGGCAGCATGGACGATCACATCGCCCGCATCGAGTCCCTGTTTTCCGCCGCGCGCAGCGAATTCCGGCACCTGGAGGTCTATTACTTCCACAACTGTCCCTACGAGTCCGTCTGGCGTCACAACAGCCGCCGCCACGGCGAACGTCTCGAAACCTGGGACCTGTTGCGCAGCTACGGCGAGGACTGGCGCCTGATCCTGGTGGGCGACGCCACCATGAGCCCCTACGAACTGTTGTACCCGGGCGGCTCCGTCGAGCACCACAACGAGGAAACCGGCGCCGCCTGGCTGCAGCGCATTCTGGGCCACTGGCCGCGCGCCGTCTGGCTGAACCCGGAACCGTCCGGTTCCTGGCAATACCGCCAGTCCATCGCCATCGTGCGCGAACTGATGCACGAGCGCATGTTCGGCATGACGATGGACGGGCTGGAACAGGCGATGCGCCTGCTGTCGAAATAGGCGGTGCCGAGCGGCCCGCGCAGGCTCAATCCACCGTCTGCAGCACCTCGGCCAAAGTCCCGAAAATCTGCCCGATCTGGGCCTCGTCGATGATGAGCGGCGGCGAAATCGCGATGATGTCGCCGGTATAGCGGACCAGCACCCTTTTGTCGAAGCACTTGCCGAACACCTCGGCGGCCCGGGCCCCGGGCGCGCCCGGGCGGGGGCTCAGTTCGATGCCGGCCACCAGGCCCAGGTTGCGCACGTCGATCACATGAGGACTGCCCTTGAGCGCATGCGCGGCGTCTTCGAACGCGGGCGACAGCGCTTTCGCCCGATCGAACAGCCCCTCGTCGCGATAGATGCCCAGGGTGGCGCGGATGGCGGCCGTCGCCAGGGGGTGCGCGGAATAGGTATAGCCGTGGAAGAATTCGATGCCGGCCGCGCTGGCCTCGATGATGGTGTCGTGTACGCCGCGGCGCACCGCGACCGCGCCGGCCGGCACCGCCGCGTTGCTGATCCCCTTGGCCAGGGTCATCAGGTCGGGCGTCACGCCGAAAAACGCGCTGCCAGTGGCTGCGCCCAGGCGGCCGAACCCGGTGATGACCTCGTCAAAAATCAGCAGGATGCCGTGCTTTTCGGTGATGGCCCGCAGCCGTTCCAGGTACCCTTTGGGCGGCAGCAGCACGCCGGTGGAGCCTGCCAGCGGCTCGACGATGACCGCCGCGATCGTCGAGGCGTCGTGCAGCGCGATGATGCGCTCAAGCGCGTCCGCGAACGACTCGCCGCCCCAGGCCGGCTGGCCCCGCGAAAAGGCGTTGTGCTCCAGATCGTGCGTGTGCGGCAGATGATCCACCCCCGGCAGCAGCACCCCGGAAAATGCCTTGCGGTTGGGCGAGATGCCGCCCACCGAGATGCCGCCGAAACCGACGCCGTGATAGCCGCGTTCGCGACCGATCAGCCGGGTCCGCTGGCCCTCGCCGCGCGCCCGATGGTAAGCCAGCGCGATCTTGAGTGCCGTATCGACCGACTCGGAGCCCGAGTTGGTGAAGAACACCCGATCCAGGCCGGCGGGCATCAGGGCCGCCACGTCGGACGCTGCCCGGAAGGAGTCCTCGTGGCCGATCTGGAAGCTGGGCGCGTAGTCCAGATGCGCGGCCTGCCGGCTGATCGCATCGATGATGGGCTGCCGGCCATGCCCTGCGTTGACGCACCAGAGCCCGGAGGTGCCGTCCAGCACCTGATGGCCGTCCGCAGCGGTGTAGTACATGCCCCGGGCGGCGGCGAGCATGCGGGGATGCGCCTTGAATTGCCGGTTCGCGGTAAAGGGCATCCACAGATTGGACATATCGGGGGAACGCACGGCGTCGCTTGGCATGGCAGCCTCTCAATCCAGGGTTCAGGGGGTCGGTGTGAATAGCTTCATTCTGGTCCGGCCCTTGAGCGAAGGCCATAGACGGTGACAGAACAGCCGGATAACTGTATTGTCCAAATTGAGACAACTGTATTGAAAGCACACCCATGATCCTGTTTGCGCCGGACCGTCGGCGGAGTGTCGCCCCGTCCCTGGTGGACCAGACCGTCACCGCCCTGGAAAACGCCATCCAGACACGCCTGCTCCGCCCGGGAATGACGCTACCCTCGGTGCGGCAGTTCGCCCGCGACCATGGCCTGAGCACGTTTACCGTCATGGCGGCCTACAACCGTCTGGTCGCGCGCGGCCTGCTGCAGTCACGCCCAGGCGCCCACTTCCGCGTCGGCCGCCAGCAACAGGCCGCACCCGCACCGGTGCCCGAATGGGTGGCGCCACGCATCGGCGCCTCCTGGCTGCTGGCCGACGTATACGCCGACCATTCGATCGCGATCAAGGCAGGCTGCGGCTGGCTGCCTCCGGACTGGCACGATCAGGCCGGCCTGCCCCATGCCATGCGCCAGCTCAGCCGCGCCCCTGTCAGCCAGATCGCGACCTACGGCCACCCGCTCGGTTACCACCCCTTGCGCGAACACATTGCGCACAGCCTGCTGGGGCACGGACTCGACATTGCGCCCGAACAGGTACTGCTGACCCATGGCGCCACGCAGGCGCTGGACATCATCGTCCGCACCCTGCTGCGCCCTGGAGACCATGTCGCCATCGAGTCGCCCTGCTATGCCAACCTGCTGCAGATCCTGGCTCTGAACCGCATCACGGTTCACGCGGTCCCCAGAACGGCGGAAGGCATCCACGAAGAAACGCTCGAAGCGCTGGTGCACCAGCACCCGATCCGGGCGGTGTTCGTCACCACGGTGCTGCAGAATCCGACCGGCGCCAGCTTCACGATGGCGGGGGCATTCCGCCTGCTGCAACTGGCCGAACGCCATGACTTCCTGGTCGTGGACGACGACACCTCCCGCGAGCTCCTGCTCGAACCAGCCCCCATGCTCGCCGCGCTGGCCGGCGCCAGTCGGGTGATCTACGTGTCCGGTTTTTCCAAGAGCGTGATGCCCTCTACCCGGGTGGGCTATCTGGCCTGCGCCAAACCACTGGTGGATGAATGCGCGCGCACCAAGATGTCGCTGGGTCTGACCTCCACCGAGGTCATGGAGCGCGCCGTCTATCACGTCCTGCGGGACGGACGCCACAGCACCTATCTGCGCGGCATCCGCGAGCGCCTGCGCCAGGCGCACGATCAGGTCACCACCGCCCTGCACGCGCACGGCTTCGAAGTTTGGGGAGAACCGGGTGCCGGGCTGTTCCTGTGGGCCAGACCACCCGCACCGTACCCCACCGGGGCTGATCTGATCCGGCTGACCGAGCGGGCGCTGAAAGCCAGCATCTGGCTGGCCCCGGGCAGCTATTTCGACCCGGAAGGCCGGGAGGAAGGCTGGATGCGCTTCAATGTCGCGTATTCCGGGGACCCTCGCCTGTGGCGGTTTTTTCAGGATGCGCTGGCAGAATCGGCATCAAAGCCGTCCGCAAACGCCTCCAGCAGATAATCCAGCAGGACCCGCACGTTCCTGGGCGTCCGATGCGTATACGGACGCAGCGCGAAGATGGTCCGCCCGAAGGTGCCGACCGGGCGCCATTGGGGCAGGATTTCCACCAGACCGCCCTGGCGCACCGCATGCTGCGCGGAGAAGTTCGGCAGCAGCGCAATGCCCAGCCCCGCGCAGGCCATGTCACGCAGCACCTCGCTGTTGTTGGCCACGAACCGTGGCTGAACAGGGACCGTGACCTGCTTGCCCCTGCGCCGGGAGTCCACGCGCTCGAACACCCAGTGGGCCGCCCCCTGTTGACGCGGATAGTGCAGGTGCCAGTGCTCCACGAGCTGCGCGGGCTCCTGGGGGGTGCCCTGCGCCGCCAGATAGGCGGGGCTGGCGACCAGCAGCGTACGGGTGCGGCACAAGACCCGGGCTACATCGGTGTCCGGCGGTGATTCGACATGGCGCAAGGCCAGGTCGAATCCTTCCGAGGCCAGGGACACCAGGCTGTCCCGCATATCGAGTTCCACCCGGATTTTCGGGTAGCGCCGCAGGAATTCCGGCAGGCGGGCAACCAGTTGCTGACGCGAGAAGGCCACGGGCGCCGTGATGCGCAGCAACCCGGCAGGCACGTCAGACAGATCGCGCACGTCCGCGAAGCTGTGCGCGATGCGCGCGTAGGCGTCGCGCGTGTCCTCGACCAGGCGCTGTCCGGCATCCGTCAGCCGCACCGAGCGCGTCGTGCGCAGGATCAGGGGCACGCCCGCCGCCCGCTCCAGTTCGGCCATCCGTTGACTCATGGCCGCTTTGCTGACGGCAAGCCGCCGGGCGGCCGAGGTAAAGCTGCCCTGCTGCGCCAGGACGATCAGCCAGTGAATATGCGGCCAGAGCCTGTCAATGTTTTTGGAATCCATAAGTCTATTGTTCATTAAAACAAACAATGATTCCAGCCTTCGAGTCTATGCAGCCGCCCAGGCCGTTCTTACACTGGCTCCACCGTGCGCCATGCGCCATGCGCAACGATCGAACCCCTCGGGAGACCACTATGCAAGCCTACGCAGACACCGCCGACGTCGGCCATTTCATCAACGGGCAGCGCACCCTGGGCCAGGGCGACCGCACCCAGGCCATCTACAACCCGGCCACCGGGCAAACCACGCGTCAATTGCGCCTGGCCGGCGCTGCGGACGTCGAAGCCGCAGTCGCCGCCGCAGCCTCAGCCTTTCCCGCCTGGGCGAACACCCCTGCGTCCCGCCGCGCCCGGGTCATGTTCAAATTCCTGGAACTGATGAACGCCCACCAGGAAGAACTGGCGGCCATCATCACGGCGGAACACGGCAAGGTCTTCAGCGACGCCATGGGCGAACTCGCCCGAGGCATCGACATCGTCGAATTCGCCTGCGGCATTCCGCAGTTGCTGAAGGGTGACTACACCGAGCAGGTCGCGACCGGCCTGGACAACTGGACCATGCGCCAGCCCCTGGGCGTCGTCGCCGGGATCACGCCCTTCAACTTCCCGGCCATGGTGCCGTGCTGGATGTTCCCGCTGGCAGTCGCCTCGGGGAACTGCTTCATCCTCAAGCCCAGCGAACGCGATCCCTCCGTGTCCCTGCGCATCGCCGAACTGCTGCGCGACGCCGGATTGCCCGACGGCGTGTTCAACGTCCTGCAAGGAGACAAACAGGCGGTGGACGCCCTGCTGACCCACCCCGAAGTCCAGGCCATCAGCTTCGTCGGCTCCACGCCCATCGCCCGCTCGATCTACGAACGCGGTGCGCAGCATGGCAAGCGGGTCCAGGCCCTGGGCGGCGCCAAGAATCACATGGTCGTCATGCCCGACGCGGACCTGGATCAGGCCGTCGACGCCCTGATCGGCTCGGCCTACGGTGCGGCCGGCGAACGCTGCATGGCCGTGTCGGTGGCCGTGCTGGTCGGCGACGCCGCCGACCGCATCGTGCCCATCCTGGCCGAGCGCGCCCGCACGCTCAAGGTCTCCCACGGCATGGACCCCCAAGCCGAAATGGGACCGGTCATCACCCGGGACGCCCTGGAGCGCATCCGCGGCTACCTGGACATCGGCCTGGCCGAAGGCGCCCAACTGGTGCACGACGGCCGCGACCTGTGCGTCCCCGGCCACGAAGACGGCTTCTTCATCGGCGGCAGCCTGTTCGACCACGTCACGCCCGACATGAGGATCTACCAGGAAGAAATCTTCGGCCCGGTCCTGGCCTGCGTCCGCGCGCCGGACATCGATGCGGCCATCCGCATCATCAACGAACACAGCTTCGGCAACGGCGTCGCCTGCTTCACGCGCGACGGCCACGCGGCACGCGAATTCGCGCGGCGCATTCAGGTCGGCATGGTGGGCATCAACGTGCCCATCCCCGTGCCCATGGCCTGGCACGGCTTCGGCGGCTGGAAAAACAGCCTTTTTGGCGACATGCACGTCTACGGCGAAGAAGGCGTGCGCTTCTACACGCGCCAGAAGTCAGTCATGCAGCGCTGGCCGGACAGCGAGGCCAAGGGCGCGGAATTCGCCTTCCCGACGCACTGATGCACGGGCGCGCCGCCGCATACTCTCTATCTAGCGGCGCTATATCTCCGGCTTATACCCCTGCGCAAAAAATCCTGCTTCCCAGCGTGGGCGCGCCTGCCTAGAATCGGAGCATGAATGCGGACGACGAGACCTTCGATCTGATCGTACTGGGCGCCGGCGCCGGCGGCATGACCGCCGCGTTGGTCGGTGCGCTGGAAGGACTGCGCGTCGTGCTCATCGAACGCACGGACTGGATCGGCGGCACCTCCGCCACGTCCTCGGGGACGGTCTGGATCCCAGACAACCCGCACCAGCGCGCGCTCGGCGTCACGGACGATGCCGGGCACGCCCTGACCTATCTGGACGCCCTGGTCGGCGGACATGCCGACCGGTCCCTGCGCGCAACCTTCATCGACCAGGGCACACGCATGGTCGAATACCTGGAAGCACGCAGCGACGTGCGTTTCAAGGCCTATCCGCACCACCCCGATTATCGTCAGGAACTGCCGGGCGCAGCCCTCGGCGGCCGCCCCCTGGAACCCCTGCCTTTCGACGGCCGTCGGCTGGGCGCCGCGTTCGGGCGGCTGCGCGCGCCGATCCGCGAACTGATGCTGCCCGGAGGCCTGATGGTGACCCGGGGCGAGGCGGCCCGCCTGCTGAGCGGCCCGGCCTCGTGGGACGCCATCCGGCTGGGCACCACGCTGTTCGCGCGTCTGCTCGCCGACCGCCTGCGCCACCGCCGGGGCACGCGGCTGGTCCTGGGCAACGCGCTCGCCGCCCGCCTGTACCAGAGCCTGCTCGATCGGGGGGTGGGCATCCTCATCGGCACGAAGACCACGCAACTGCTCGTCACCGAGGGTGCCGTCCAGGGCGTCATCGTCAGCCGGGACGGCATCAAACGCACCCTGCGCGCCCGCCGCGGTGTGGTGCTGGCCGGTGGCGGCTTTCCCGCCGATCCGCAATGGCGCGAACGCTATCTGCCCTCGCCCACGCCACACCACACCGCAGCCTGGGAGGCCTGCACGGGGGAAACCATCCGCCTCGGCTTGGAAGCGGGCGGCGCGCTGGGCCCTGCCGCAGGCGACAACGCACTCTGGTTTCCCAGTTCGATCGCCACGCGCCGGGACGGCTCTACCGCCGTCTATCCCCACATCGTCCTGGATCGCGCCAAACCCGGCCTGATCGCGGTCAACGCCGCAGGCCGGCGCTTCGTCAACGAAGCCGCGTCCTATCATGAGTTCTCACGCGGCATGTATGCCGCGCACCGCGACACACCCTCGATTCCCGCCCTGCTGGTCTGCGACCGCCGCTTTCTATGGAAGTACGGCCTGGGCATGATCTGGCCCCATGCGCTCACGGTCCACAGACATGTCCGCAGCGGCTACCTGCTGAGCGGCGAAACGCTGGCCGATCTGGCGCGCCAGGCGGGCGTCGATCCCGAAGGCCTGGCCCGCACGGTGGCAGCCTGCAACGCATCCGCCGACAGCGGCCGGGACCCGGATTTCCACAAGGGCGAAAGCCTCTATGACCAGAACAACGGCGACGCCGCGCACCGGCCCAATCCGTGCCTGGGTCCGATCGCGGCCCCGCCGTTCTACGGCGTGCGCGTCTATCCCACGCCGCTGGCCACCAGCCTGGGCTTGCGCACCAACGCCCATGCCAACGTCCTGAGCCAGGACGGCCAGCCCATCGCCGGCCTCTATGCCTGCGGGGCCGACATGCACTCGGTCTTCGGCGGCGAATATCCCGGCGCCGGCACTCAACTTGGACCGGCCATGACCTTCGGCTATCTGGCGGCGCGGCACGCCGCCGGTGCCGCGCCCGAGGCCTGAGCCCGAGGCGCAGCAGCGCCCCCTGTGCAGTGTTTCCTAGCGACAGGGTTCCTCGTCCATCGGCGGACTGGTGATCACCAGGAACACCAGCGTCTCGGTGCCGGTGCAATGAAACTCATGCACCACACCGGGCGGAATGTGCGTCACGTCGTTCGCGCGCACCAGGCGCTCCTCGCCATCCACCACCAGGATGCCCTCGCCGCTGATGACGTGGTAGATCTGCTCCTGGACTTTGTGCACGTGGCTCTCGACGTAGGCGCCGGGCTCGTAGCACGACATGCGATAGTCGAAGAAGCGGCTGCCCGAACGTTCGGGGGTGACGATCGCCTTGGACAGGGCCTGGTTGAAATGGCCGGGGTACTGAATCCACTTCAACTGACCCAGATTGCAGGTCGTCGCCACGGGCTTCTGTTTCGATCGCCCGGAGGATTTTCCACGGACTGCGGCTGGTTTGCTCATCACGGTCTCCTGGTCGGAATTTCAGTTCATGTCCCGGTGCCCGACCCGCCGGGCGCGAGATACGGTTTGCCATACGCGGGTTCAGGATAGCGCAGCGGCGGCAACTGCCAGGTGCCGGTCGACGGCGGGCGCACGTTCGCGTCCACATGCACGTCGACGACGCAAGGCTGCCGCGCCGCCAGGGCCTGCTCGATCGCGGCGCGCAGTTCCTGGGGCCGGGTCACCGTATAGCCCTGGGCGCCGCAAGCGCGCGCCCAGGCGGCGAAATCCGGGTTGTAGGATTCGCCGGTGCGGCCATGGTAGAACGCCGTGCCGATCTCGCGGCCGTCGAACAGACCGTACTGCAGGTCGCGGATCGCTCCCCAGGCGAAATTGTTCCAGACCACCCAGACCACCGGCAGGTTGTACTCGACAGCGGTGCACAGGACATAAGGCGCCATGGTGAAGCCGCCGTCGCCGACCACCGCCACGCAGGGCCGGTCGGGGGCCGCAAGCTGCGCGCCCAGAATGCCGCACACGCCGAACCCCATGGACGAATAGCCCCAGCTATTGAGCATGCTGCCGGGCCGCCTGGCGCGCCAGAACTGCATGAACCAATTGTGATGCACGCCTGAATCCAGGGACAGGATGACGTCGTCGGGCAGCATCTCCTGCAAGGCGCCCACCACGAACTCGGGCCGCAAGGGGCTGGTCGAATCCTGGAAATGCGGCCGGATGAAGGATTCCCACTCGGCCTGCCAACCGGCGACCTCTCGCCGCCAGTCGCCATAGCGTGCCGAGGTCAGTTCGGGACGCGCATCCAGCCCGGTCAGCAACTGCCGCGTGAAGACCTTGGCATCGGCGACGATTCCCACCGTAGGAGGATAGTTCCGCCCCAGTTCGGCAGGATCGATGTCCACATGAACCAGCCGGGTCTGCGGGAAGTTCCAGGAATACCCGGGAATCCAGGTCGAGGACGAACGGTCATCGAAACGCGTCCCGATCGTGAGGACCAGATCGGCGTGGCGGCCCGCCTGATTCGCCGGATAAGCGCCGTTGCGGCCGATGAAGCCCAGGACCAGGGGATCGTCGGCCGGCACGCAGCCCATGCCGTTGGGCGAGGTAATCACCGGAATACCCAGGCGACGCGCCAGCTCGGTCAGTTCGGGACCGGCCTCGGCCAGCGTCGCGCCATGGCCGATGAACAGGGCCGGCCGATGTGCAGCCGCCAGCAGGTCCAGGACGGCGCCTACGTCGGACTCGCGTGCCGAAGGACGTACCCGGTCGTCCAGCCGGGAGGACGGCGGCAACTCGACGTCGGCCTCTTCCTGGAAGACGTTGTAGGGGATGTCGAGGTTCACGGGGCCGGGCCGCCCCATCACCATGGCATCCATCGCCTGACGCAGCGCCAGCGGCAGCATGTCCACCCGCGAAGGCTGGAACGAACGCTTCACCACCGGCCGGATCACCGAGGAAAAATCCGCCTGGTTGTGGGCGTACAGTTCCTGGAAAGGCGCGCGATTGTGCTGGGACGTCGGAACGTTCGCCGTAATGGCCAGGAACGTCGAGGAGTCGGACAGGGCCGTGATCAGCGACATCACCAGATTCGCCGACCCCGGGCCGGTCGAGGTCAGCGTGGCCGCCGGCCGGTGCCGGACGCGATAGTAGGCATCGGCCATGTGCCCCGCACACTGCTCGTGCCGGGGCGAGACCAGCGTGATCCGGTCCCGCGCGCCATGCAGGGCATCGAGGATGCCCACGTTGCCGTGGCCGCAAATGCCGAACACATAGGGAATCTTTTCCTGGATCAGGTATTCGACGATCAGTTCGCCGCCCTTCATCATGGCCATCACATCACTCCCGCAAGGCCGGCCGATCCGGCCCAAGCTCAAAAATGTTCCGGACGTGCGGTACGACGCACACGCGTGGACCGCGATCAGGCGGTCCGCTAGACCCGGATCGTCACCATCCGCTCCTCGCTCATTTCGCGCACTGCGTAGTGGGGTCCTTCCCTGCCGAACCCGCTCTCTTTGGAACCCCCATAGGGCATCATATCGACCCGCGAGCTGGACGTCTCGTTGATGTGCACGCCCCCCACCCTCAGACGCCGAGCGGCGTCGAATGCCGCGTCCAGGCGATTGGTGAACAGGCCGGTCGCCAGGCCGTAAGGCGTGGCATTCACCCGTTCGATCGCCTCGTCCAGCGTCGTGAACGGGACCACCGTCATCACCGGCCCGAAGACTTCCTGGCAACTGATCGGCAAGGATTCATCGACGTCGGCCAGCAGCGTGGGCGGCACCACCGCGCCGTGCCGGGCACCGCCCGCCAGCACGCGTGCACCCCGGGTCCGTGCCTCGTCGATCCATTGCTCCACGCGGCGTGCCGCCGCCAGGCTGATGAGCGGCCCCACCACAGTGTCCGCCCGATCGGGATCGCCACACGGCAGCGCCGACACCATGCCAGCAAGACGGGCCTCGACGCGATCGAGGATCGGCGTCTGAACCAGCAGGATCTGCACCGAGGTGCAGACCTGCCCCGCCTTGCGATAGGCCGCGCTCACGATCTTGGGCAGCGCGACGTCCAGGTCGGCATCGGCCGCCAGGATCGTGAAGGCGATGCTGCCGAGTTCCATCTGGGTGCGGCGCAGGCCGGCATGCTGCTGGATGTAGCGCCCGGCGGCGGTACTGCCCGTGAACGCATAGAAGCGCACGAGCGGCTCGTCCAGCAGCCATTGGGCGACCTCGGCGCCGCCGTGCAGGACGGACAGCAATCCCGACGGCAGGCCGGCCTCGAGCAAGGACTCGGCCAGAATCACCGCCGCACCCGGAGTATGCTCGGACGGCTTGAGGATCACGGCATTGCCGGCCGCCAGGGCCGGTGCGATCTTGTGCGCGACCGTATTGAGCGGCGCGTTGAACGGCGTGATGGCGCACACCACCCCCAGGGGAACCCTCAGCGTGAAGCCCAGCCGTCCTTGCTGCCCCGCCGCACCCTCCAGAGGGACCATCTCGCCCGACAGGGCCCGGGCCTCGTGCGCGGACAGGCGCAGTGTCTGGGCGCTGCGCCGCAATTCGTTCAGGGCATCCGATACGGGAAATCCGGCCTCCTGGCGCAAGACCGCCAGAACGTCGGCCTCGCGCCGCAACAGGACATCGGCGGCGCGATCCAGGATCTGGCCGCGTTCGAACGCGTCCAGCCTGTCGCTGCCAAAAGACTCCTGCGCGCACGACACCGCCTGGCGCACCTGATCGCGCGACGGCACGGCCATTTCGGCACAGACATCCTGGGTGTACTTGTCCAGCACCTGCCCGACCCGCTCGCCGTCGGTCCAGCCGCCGCCGATCAACAAACGGCATCGAGTCACTCGCCGTGTCTCTTCCATGTCTCGTCCCTTCGTCTCAGTGCGCTGGAGAACCGCTCGGGTCATGGCTTACGGCCGATCGAACCCAGGCGATGAGCAGCCTTTGCCGGCATTATAGGAACGCGGAAAAATAGGTAAAAATACTATTTTCGGCGAAGGGGTATAAGCATAATATATAGCGATCCGTCTTTCCCCTCATGCTCCCGTCGATCCCGTCCGGAACCGCGCCATGAATCTCAAGCAGCTGCAGTATTTCGTCCAGATCGTCGAAAGCGGCAGCTTCGCCAAGGCTTCGCGCCAACTGTTCATCGCCCAGCCCGCGCTCAGCCAGCAACTGAGCAAACTCGAAGACGAGGTCGGCAAACCGCTGCTGCTACGCTCCCCAAAAGGCGTCACCCCCACGGAAAACGGGCTGGCCCTCTACCATCACGCCAAGTTCATGCTGCGCCAGCTCGACCAGGCGCTGTCGATCGCCCGCCAGGAAACCATGGAAACCCACGGCATGGTCACCGTGGGCCTGCCGGCCACCACGGTCTCGGCCCTGGGCCTGCCCCTGGTCCAGCGCATCCATGAACGCTACCCCCGGATTCTGCTGAACGTGGTCGAGGGCATGAGCGGCCATCTCAGCCAGATGATCCGCCTGGGGCAGCTCGACATCGCCATCCTGTTCAAGCCCAACGTCGGGACGGATCTGAACGCCGTCCCCATCATCGAAGAAGAACTGTTCGTCCTGCTGCCCCGGTCCAGTGCGCTGGTCGCGCCGCGCCGCGCCCGGATCACGCTGGCCGAGGCGGCCGAACTGCCCCTCATCCTCCCCACCAGCAAACACGGCCTGCGCCAGCGCATCGAAAGCGAACTCGAAGCACGCAATCTGTCGGCGCGCATCGTCGCCGAGATCGATTCGCTCTCCCTGCTCATGAACTGCGTCTACGCCGGCATGGGCGCCACCATCAAGCCCATGTCCGCCCTGCAGCTCGAAGGCGAACGCGGCAAAGAGTGGCGGGCACTGGCCATCTCGGACGCGCAGATCACCCGCCGCAACTATCTCTACACCGTTTCCCACGAAATGCTGTCGCCGGCGGCCGCGCTGATCGCCTCCGAGATTCGCACCACAGTCCGCTGGCTGACCGAAACGGGCCGCTGGCCCACAGTCAGGCTGCTGGAATGAAGCGCCGGCCGCGCTGATCCGGCGGTACGCACCGAGGGCGCCCATGGGCTATATGAATTGCCTATACCCTATCTCGAAAAACGGTATTTCATGATGAGGGGAAATCACCCCTATCATCAACCTGTCATTCCTACAAGAAGCAGCACTCCTGCAAACAATCCATCGGAGACAAGGCCATGAAATACGGCAAGCAGAACACGGGCGCGTCGATACCGCGCCGTGCCGTGCTGAAGTCCGGCGCGGCATTGATCGGTAGCGCAGCTCTGGGTTTTCCCCTGCTGGGCAGAGCCCAGTCCGACGCCATCCGGATCGGTCACCTCACCCCCATGACGGGCTTCCTGGGTGCCCTGGGCAACTATGCCGTCATGGGCATCCAACTGGCCACAGAACAGATCAATGCGGGCGGCGGGCTGCTCGGCCGCAAGCTCGACGTGATCTCGGAGGACTCCGTCAACCCTCAGGTCGCCTCATCCAAAGCGCAGCGCATGATCGAACGCGACCACGTCGTGGCGCTGATGGGCGAGATCAGCTCGGCCTCCGCACTGGCCATCTCGCAAGTCGCCGCGCGCAACAAGATCCTGTTCCTGAACACCGGCGCCCGGTCCGACACCCTGCGCGGCAAAGACTGCAACCGCTACACGTTCCACATCGACATCCCCGTCACGGTCATGGTCAATGCGGCGGGCGAGGCCCTGGCCCGGGACGGCCTGATCAAGGGCAAGAAGATCTACGCCCTGACCGCCGACTATCTGTTCGGCCACGACCTGTCGGCTGCAGTGCGCAAGTTCGTCGACTCGCATGGGGGCAGCTTGATCGGCGACGAACTGGTCGCCACCGACGTCACCGACTTCAGCCCCTATCTGCTCAAGATCCGCCAGGCCAAGCCCGACGTCGTCGCCTGCAATCTGGCGGGCAATCAGGTGACGAACTTCGTCAAGCAATACGCCGAGTTCGGCCTGCAATACCCGATCGCGGGCTTCAACCTGAACACCGCCGACGCCTGGGCCGCCGGTCCCGGCAACCTGAGCGGCATCTGGCCCACCGTGTGGCACCACAAGCTGCAGACGCCCGGCACCCGGTCCTTCGTGGCCGAATTCACCAAGAAATACAACAAAATCCCCGAGAACCACGCCTGGATCGAATACGTGTCGCTCAAGATCCTCGCGCAAGGCATCACCGAGACCAAATCGACCGACACCGACAAGCTCATCGCCTATTTCGAATCGGGCGCGCAGTTCGACATCCTCAAGGCGCGCAAGGCCTACTTCCGCCCCTGGGACCACCAACTCATGCAGGAAGCCTACCCCTTCACCGTCATGCCCCCCGACCAGGTCAAGGGCCCGCAGGACTTCCTGGTCTTCGGCGACCCGGTCCCGGCGCCTGACCAGTCGCTTGAAGTGCTGGCACCGCCCAAGTCGGCCAACACCTGCGTCATGTAGTTCCGGCGCCGCCCGAGGCGGGGCACACGCCCCGTCCCGGGCCCGGCGGCACGCGATCCCCCCCTTCCCTGCCTGGTGAGCGGACATGGAATTCACTTTTTTTCTGGAGCAGGCCGTCAACGGTCTGGTGCTCGGCGGCTACTACCTGCTGCTCGCCCTGGGCCTGTCCCTGATCTTCAGCGTCGGCGGCATCGTCAATCTCGCCCATGGGGCGTTCTACGCCCTGGGCGCCTACGTGTCCCTGGAGGTCATGCGCCACCTGGGCTTCGGCGGCAGCATCCTCATCACGCCGGTGCTGGTAGCCCTGCTGGGCATCCTGTTCGAACGTTTCCTGCTGCGCCGCTTCTACACCGCCGATCCGATCCTCAGCCTGCTGATCACCTTCGCGCTGGCCATGGTGGTCGAACAACTGATCCGCATGATCTGGGGCGCCTCGCCGCTGCCCTCCACCATGCCGGCCGCCTTCAAGGGTTCGATCTCCGCCGGCGATTTCCTGTTCTCGAAATACCGCCTCTTCATCCTGCTGGTGGTCCTGATCGTGATGAGCGGCATCTGGCTGCTGCTGCACAAGACGCCTTTCGGCCGGGTCATCCGCGCCGGGGTCCAGAAACCCGACATGGTGGCCGCCCTCGGCATCCGCCTGCAGCCCTACATGACGGCGATCGTGATGCTGGGCGTCGGGACGGCCGCGCTCGGCGGCGTGCTGTTCGGCCCGATCACCGTCGTGCACCCCGCCATGGGGACCGAGATCATGACCGTCGCCTTCGTGGTGGTCATCATCGGCGGACTGGGCAGCTTCTGGGGAGTCGTGCTGGCCGCGCTGCTGGTCGGCGTGGTGCGCGGCATCACGATCTACTTCGAATCCGCCGCCGGCGAGGCCTCGATGTACGTGCTGATGTTTCTGGTGCTGATGTTCCGCCCGCGCGGCCTGCTCGGCAAGCGGATCGAGCGTTTCGAGTGAGGCCGGCGACATGATGCGCACCTATCGACCCTTGTGGACCGGCATCCTCTGCCTGATCCTGCTGCCCTTCGCGCTCCAGAGCGTCGGCCTGACGCTCGACAGCGCCACGCTCGTGGTGATCCTGGCCATGGCCGCCATGGGCCTGAACCTGCTGGTGGGCTACACCGGCCTGGTGTCCTTCGGGCACAGCGCCTGGTTCGGCATCGGCGGCTACGCGGCGGCGCTCGCCCAGATCCACTGGTTCCCCAACCAGATCTTCATGCCAATCCTGTGCTCGATCGTCTTCACCGCACTGGCCGCGCTGATCATCGGCTTCCTGATCCTGCGCCGCCGGGGGGTGTATTTCGCCCTGCTGACGCTCGCGCTCTGCGCGCTGACCTTCGCCATCGCCTTTCGCTGGACCAGTGTGACCGGCGGCGAGGGGGGGCTGGGCGGCCTGCAACGCGGGGCGATCGGCCCGATCGACCTGAACGACTACCTGGCGTACTACGTCCTGACGGCGACTCTGGCAGTGCTGGTGCTGTACGTGCTGCTGCGCCTCGTGCGATCGCCCTTCGGCCATGTCCTGGAAGCCATCCGGGAAAACCAGTTGAGGGCCACCTTCCAGGGCTACGGGGTCGAATACTACAAGCTCGTGGCCTTCATCCTGTCGGCCTGCGTGACCGGCCTGGCCGGTGCCCTGCTGGTCTTCCTGCACCATCTGGCCGCAGCGGAATCCACCACCGTGGTGTTCTCCGGCGAACTGCTCGCCATGGTGGTGATCGGCGGCATGCGCAGCCTGCTCGGCCCCGCCCTGGGCGCGCTGTTCTATCTGCTGTTCCGGGAACTGTTCTCGATCTATACCGATAACTGGCTGTTGTGGTTCGGCCTGATCTTCATGGCCTTCGTGCTGTTCTCGCCCGCAGGCCTGACAGGCATCTGGACCGCGATCCGGCAGCGCATCCAGCCGCCCCCCGCCGACGGCGCGGCGATGAGCAAGCGCAAGATCCACGAAGGCCTGCCCCTGCCCGCGTTCCTGCGCCCCGAGGCCGACTCCGGCGACGTGCTGCAGGCGCTGGACATCGACGTGCGCTTCGGCGGCATCCACGCCGTGCGCGGCGTGAACCTGACCGTGAGCGCCGGCCAGATCCATGCGCTGATCGGCCCCAATGGCGCGGGCAAGACCTCGACCTTCAATCTGATCTCGGGCCTGTTCATGCCCACCTCGGGCCGGGTCCTGCTGCATGGGCGCGAGATCCAGCGCGAACGCGCCGACACCATCTGCCAGCGCGGTCTGGCGCGATCCTTCCAGATCACCAGCCTGTTCAAGGGCCTGTCGATCCAGGAGAACCTGCGCCTGTCCCTGCAAGCGCACCATCCCGGGCATTTCAATCTCTGGCGCGACATCGACGACTTCCCGGACGTCCAGGCGGAAACGGCCGAACTCATGAAATTCCTCGGGCTCGAAGGCATGGAGCACGTCGGCGGCGATCAACTTTCCTACGGGGGCCAGCGCCTGGTAGACCTGGGCATCGCGCTGGGCTCCAAGCCGCGCGTCCTGCTGCTGGACGAACCCCTGGCAGGCCTGGCCGCAGCCGAACGCGAACGCGTGTCGCGCCTGATCCAGACCATCGCCGCCCACATCCCGGTGCTGATCGTCGAGCACGACATCGACCGGGTGCTGTCGTTTTCGCACCAGGTCACCGTGATGAACCAGGGTGAGGTCCTGCTCACCGGCACACCCGAGATCATCCGCCAGGATCGCCGGGTGCAGGAAATCTACACCGGCACCGGCACACCGCCGGTCACGGGGCGCTCGGCCACGCCGACGGCCGAGCGACCCCTGCTGCTGCGTTTCGACCAGGTCGATGCCTACTACGGAAAAAGCCATATCCTGAGCCAGGCCACCCTGGACGTGCGTCAGGGCGAGATCGTGGCGCTGCTGGGACGCAACGGCGCCGGCAAATCGACGCTGCTGAAAACGCTGATGGGGCTCGTCCACCCCGCCTCCGGGACGATCGAACTCGCGGGACGGCCTCTCTCGGGACTGCCCACTCCCGACATCGCCCGCCTGGGCATCGGCTACGTGCCGCAGGGTCGCGGGCTGTTCGCCGGCATGACGGTCGCCGAAAATCTCGCGCTCGGCCGGCAGGCGCGCGCCACCGACGGGCGCTCGGGCACCGTGTGGGACGAGGCGAAGATCTTCGACTATTTCCCCCGCATCAAAGAACGCATGCACGTCGCTGCCGACTACCTTTCCGGCGGCGAACAGCAGATGGTCGCCGTCGCCCGCGCATTGTCAGGCAACGTCCGGCTGTTGCTGCTCGACGAGCCCTTCGAAGGCCTGGCGCCCACCGTCGTGCAAGAGCTGTTCACCGTGTTCGACCGTCTGCGCGAGCACGTTTCCATCCTGATCGTCGAACACAATCTGGATCTCGTGCTGGCCCTGGCCGACCGGGTCTACGCGCTCGAACGCGGATCGGTCTTCCACGAGGGTCCGGCCGAGCCCCTCCTGACCGACCTGGAATACCGCAAGCAAATCCTGTGGCTGTGAGCGGCACTCTGCCGGCCCACTGCCGACACTCCACCCCATGACCCTGCAGAGGTTACCCATGAGCAACAAGACAGCCCTCATATTCGGCGGTTCGCGCGGCATCGGCGCGGCCTGCGTCCAGGCCCTGGCTGCGGACGGCTTCGACGTCGCCTACACCTACGTCGCCCGCCCGGGGGATTTCCCCGAGCAGATCGGCGGCCGACGCTGTGTCGGCTACGCGGCCGACATCCGGGACGAGGCGCAGGTCGCCCAGGTCTTCGCCGACGTGGCACGGGACTTCGGCGATGCACCCACCTGCGTGGTGGCCAACGCCGGCATCAACGTGCCGCCCGGCCCCCTTGCGCAGTTCGACAGCGATCATTTCCGCAGCCTGGTCGAAATCAATATCGTCGGCGCCTTCAACGTCCTGCGCGAAGCCGCCCGCCACGTCAAGGACGGCGGCACCATCATTGCCCTGACGACTTCGCTGGTGCGCCACGCGGTGCCGGGGATCGGCCCCTACAGCGCCACCAAGGCGGCCGTCGAATGCCTGGTGCGTTCCCTGGCCAAGGAGCTGGCGGCACGCAATGTCCACGTGAACGCGGTCGCGCCCGGCCCCGTGGATACGGATCTGTTCCGCTCGGGCAAGAGTGCGGAGGCCATCCAGCGTTCGGCCGCCATGAGCCCGTTCAACCGCGTGGGCGACCCGGCGGAGATCGCAGCCGTCATCGCTTTTCTCGCCTCGGGCAAGGCCTCGTGGGTGCACGGACAGGTCATCCAGCCCAATGGCGGGCTGATCTGAACGTTCAGTCGCTGACAGGCGGTTTTTCTATACGCTTGTCCAGCGCGCTCCTGAACAGCGCCGCCGAACGGAACACCCCGTGGGCGAACTTGCCGTACGGCATGGTCAGGAAGAAGGCCATCACGGCCCCCAGATGCAGGGCCAGCCACAGGCCCATGGCGCCGGTGTCGCGCCAGACGAGCAAGGCCAGGCCGGTGGCGCTCACCAGCACCAGTAGCGCAATGAAGCCCCGGTCCATGGGCTGCTGGGCCGACACGGCGTGTTCGGGATGGCGCCGGAGATTCAGCCACAGCAGGCCTGCAGGCCCGATCAGCAGGCCGATCCCGCCCACGATGCCGAACAGCACCGGCACGCTGACGACGGGATACGGCGCCGGGTAGTCCAGCAGATAGTGGTACAGGGTCGCCACCGAGGTGGCGATGAAACAGCACACGAAGCCGTAGAACGTCAGGTGATGGAACACCCGACGCCTGTGGGTGTAGCGGTCATCCTCGTCGTTGCAGCCCTCGCCATGGCCGCCATCCAGATATTTCAGCGTCAGGGCCTTGCCTGCGGCATCCAGGCCGGCTGCGCCCAGGACGGCTACCGGCGCAGCCGCAGGCGACAGCATGCGCCAGAACGCGGTGACCCCCAGGCCCAGGGCCACGATCGCGTACAGGAACACCGCACCGAACATCAGCACCAGGGTGTTGTGCGGAAAGATCGCATAAAAATTGCCTGCCAGCGGGGCATGCAGCCAGGCGCCCTGATTCACGATCAGCACCAGCACGAGGAACAGCGCCAGACCGCCCGCAGTCGCCAGCGCCATGGTCAGGCCGGCCCGCCGGTACAAGCGGCCCAGCGCCGGCGGCCAGGCGAACTCCGCATAGGTCAAGGGCCGCACCGCCGCCAGCGCACGCGGCACGTTGACGGCGAACTCGTGGGGCTCGGCATACTGGCAGGCATGCAGACAGGCGCCGCAGTTGTGGCAGACGTTCGCCAGGTAGTGGATGTCGGCCTTGTCGAATTCCAGCAGGCGCGTCATCGCCGGGAATACGGCGCAAAACCCTTCGCAATAGCGGCAGGCGTTGCAGATGGTCATGACGCGGTCGACTTCGGTTTCTTCGGGCGACAGCATCAGGGTGGATACCGCGTCCCGGGTCAGAGCTTGCAGGGTCTGCATGAAATGTCCTCGATACTATGCGACGAGCGCAGGGGCGGGCCGATGCAGGGCGGCCGCTGCAGCCTGGGTCCCGGCGATCCGGCCGAAGGCCGTGCCGATGCTCATGCCCACGCCGGCGGTATAGCCCTGCCCCAGAACGTTGCCGGCCATGACTTCGCCGGCCGCGAACAGGTTGTCGCTGGGTCGTCCGCCGAAATGCACGGCGGCGCGCGCGTCGACCCGTACGCCCAGATAGGTGAAAGTGATGCCGGGACGCAGGGCGTAGGCGTAATAGGGCGGCGTGTCCAGAGGCCGAGCCCAATGGGTCTTGGGCGGCACGAGCCCCTCGGTATGACAGTCGTCCAGGACCTCATGATCGAAATGTCCGGTGCGGCAGGCCGCGTTGTAGTCGGTCACGGTCCGCATGAAGGCGGCCTCATCCAGGCCCAGGCGCCGCGCCAGCTCATCCAGAGTATCGGCCTGCTCGCCCTTGAACACCGGCGGCATGAAGCGGCCGATCGCCTTGGCATCGATGATGGAATAGCCGATCTGGCCGGGTTGCCGGGCCACCAGCCGCCCCCAGATGGCATAACGCTTGGGCCAGAAATCCTCGCCTTCGTCGTAGAAGCGCTGCGCCAGGCGATTGACCACGATCCCGAGCGACACGCAATCGATGCGCGTACAGATGCCACCGTCGTACAGCGGCGCACGCGCGTCGATCGCCACCGAGTGGCATTGCGTCGGGTCGCCGATCCGGTCCGCCCCCTGATTCAGCAGGTCGCGCAGCAGCACGCCTTGATTGAAGCGCGTGCCCCGGATCAGGAAATTCTCAGCGGGCCACTCCCCGGCCTCGTCGGGGCCCCACGCCTCGCGCAGCCACTCACGATTCGATTCGAATCCGCCCGAGGCCACGACGCAGGCACGCGCCTCGATGCGCTCATCGCCCAGCCAGGCAGCCCGGAAACGGCCGTCCTCAAGTTCCAGCCGATCCACCGTCGCGTCATAGCGCACGCGCACGCCCAGCGCCTCGGCGCTGCGGTAGTAGGCGTTGACCAGAGCCTTGCCCCCGCCCATGAAAAAGGCGTTGGTGCGCGCCACGTGCAGCGTACCCGACAGGGACGGCTGAAACCGCACGCCGTGGCGGCGCATCCAGCCGCGGCAGCTTGCCGAGGCGCGGATCGCGATGCGCGCCAACTCTTCGTTGGTGCGCCCGCCCGTGACCTTCAGCAGATCCTGCCAGAACTCTTCCTCGGGATATGCGCCCACCAGCACATCCTGGGGCGCGTCGTGCATGCAGCGCAGATTGCGCGTATGCATGGAATTGCCGCCACGCCACGCCCGGGGCGCGGACTCCAGGAGCAGCACCTCGGCGCCCGCCTCGCGCGCCATCAGCGCGGCGCACAGGGCGGCGTTTCCGCCGCCGATGACCAGGACATCGAGCATGATCGGCTCTCGAAAGGTTGCACACCTCCGAAAGCTTAGGTGACGCCGAACGAATCCGCTAGACGTCCGTCCGGCAAGCCCTCTTCACGATTCGTGAAGACTGCGGGCACCAAGCCACTGCCCGCTTTCGACCAGCCCGCGCACCACGTCACGCAGCGCCACGCGGACCGCCAGGCCTGCGGGTGACAATTCTTCATCGGACAGGCTGGCCAGCAGATTGCGGCGCACCAGGCCCGGGTCCGAGAGCCGCGCCATGGCCAGATCATGCCCCGCCATGCGGGTGATGGCCGCCCCTGGCTGGATCGTCGCCACCAGCCCGGCCGCCACCGCATCCATCAGCATCGCCAGAGAATCGATCTCCAGCGCGACTTCCAGCTTGACGGCCTGACGGCGCACTGCGGACGCCAGGGTGCTGCGCAAGCCATGCAGGTGCGTGGGCATGGCCAGCGGCAGGCCGGCCAGGCCGGCCAGACGCACGGTCTTGCGCCGGGGAAAGTCCTTGAATCCCCGAGCCGCAATCACGTAAAGATTTTCTTCGAGCAAAGGCATCACCGACCACTTGCGCCCTGCCTCATCGTTGAACAGGATCGCCAGATCGAGCTGACGGGCATTGAGCATGGCCGCCAGATGTCCCGACAAGGACTCGACCAGATGCAGACGCACATCGGGATAGCGTTCGCGCATCGCCAGGATCAGGGGCAAGCCGAGGACAGCCGCCGTGGTGGGGGCCAGACCGACGCTGACATGACCGGACAAACGCGCCTGCCTGGCGGACCGCGCCGCCTCATCGATATTGCGCAAGGCAAGCTGAGCCTGGCGAAAAAACGCGATGCCCGCATCGGTCGGCACAATTCCCGTCGCCGTGCGCTGCAACAGTCGGGTCGAGAGCTCGGACTCGAGGCGGCTGATCTGCTGGCTCAGGGTCGAGGTGACCACGCTCAGTTCGCGCGCGGCCCGGCCCATGCTGCCTTGCTCGATCGCGCACACGAAGTAGCGCAGTTGGCGGATTTCCATGAATCGATAGTAGCCCAATATACATGGAGAAAATCTGCTGTATGGTGCTGTATCGTTATGGATTGCCCCAACCTATGGACACTGAGACATGCGCCTGACGAGACTCCCGATCGCTCTGGCCGCGCTGCTGCTGGCCACTGCCGCCCTGAGCGCCGAGACGACCCCGCCCCCGCCTCCCGCCGCGTCCACGACAACCGCGCCCGCCCTTCCCGCCGGCATCCGCCAGATCGTGATGATCGAGGGCGTGACCGAATACCGCCTGGACAACGGCCTGCAGGTGCTGCTGGCGCCGGACGATTCCCGCGCCCAGACCACGGTGAACATGAGCTACCGCGTCGGCTCGCGCAACGAGGGGCCGGGCGAAACAGGCATGGCGCACCTGCTGGAGCACCTGCTGTTTCGCGGCAGCCCCAAGCACCCGGACGCGCTGGCGGAATTCGCCCGCCGGGGGCTGGCGGCCAACGGCTCCACCACC
Organism: Castellaniella sp.; assembly: GCF_049650445.1. GTDB lineage: Bacteria > Pseudomonadota > Gammaproteobacteria > Burkholderiales > Burkholderiaceae_B > Castellaniella. The sequence goes on from NZ_JBASAD010000016.1 coordinate 164,197, forward strand.
GTCGACCTGACGAACTACTACGCGACCTTCGCCAGCGACCCCGACACACTGCGCTGGTACCTGTCCTGGCAGGCCGACGCCATGCTGAACTCACGCATCGCCCGCGCCGACCTGGACGCGGAAATGCCGGTGGTGCGCAACGAAATGGAACGCGGCGAAAACAGCCCGTTCAGCATGCTGATGCAGCAGGTCGCTTCGGCCGCCTACGTCTGGCATCCCTACGGCCGCAGCGTCATCGGCGCGCGCTCCGACGTGGAACACGTCGGCATCGATCCGCTGCGCGCGTTCTACCACCGCTACTACCAGCCGGACAACGCCACGCTGATCGTCACCGGCCGCTTCGACACCCGGCAGGCGCTGCAATGGATCGCCCAGGATTTCGGCTCCATCCCCAGGCCGGCCCGGACCCTGTCGCCCGAATATACGGTCGAACCCGTCCAGCAGGGCGCCCGCAGCGTCACCCTGCGGCGTATCGGCGGCAGCCCCATCGTCCTGGCGCAATACCACCTGCCGGAAGCCGCCAGCGACACCTATACGGCCCTGTCCATCGGCACCGCGATGCTGGCCGACACCCCGGCCGGCCCGCTCTACCAGGCCCTGGTGGCCAAAGGCCTGACCAGCAATGTGTTCGGCTTCGCCCGCGCCATGAAACAGCCCGGCTACGTCGTGTTCGGTGCGCAGGTCCAGCCCGGCGCGGACGCGCAGGCGGCACTGTCCGCCCTGGAACACGGCCTGGAAAACGAGGGCACTGCCCAACTGGACCAGACCGCCCTGGAGCGCACCCGCACCGCCTGGCTGAACGACTGGAAACAGACCTTCAACCAGCCCGCTGCGCTGGCCAGCGCCCTGTCCGATGCCGTCTCCCGGGGAGACTGGCGCCTGTTCTTCATCGAACGACTGCGGGTCCAGGCGCTGACGCTGGAGGGCGTGCACACGCAACTGTCCACCTGGCTGCTGCCCAGCAACCGTACCAGCGGACTGTATCTGCCCACGCCAGACCCGAAGGACGCGCCCGCACCCGCTCCAGCCGATCTCGCCCCCTGGATCGGACAACTCGCCACCGACACCGAGCGCCCCGCCGTGGCCGCCTTCGACACCCGCCCCGAGGCCATCGATGCCGCCACCCGGCGCAGCATCCTGACCTTGCCCAACGGACCCGTGGCCCTGGCCCTGTTGCCCAAGGCCACCCCAGGGGGTCAGGTTCACGCCGTGCTGCGCATGGGCTTTGGCAGCGCCGATGAACTGCGTGGCCTGGGCCTGGTGCCCCTGGCGACCAGTGCCATGCTGCTGCGCGGTGCCGACGGCATGAGCCGCCAGCAGATCCAAGATCGCCTGAACGCGCTGGATTCCGAGTTGGGACTCAACCTCGACGGCAACGTCCTGAGCGTGTCCATGCGCAGTTCCCGCGAGCACCTGCCCGACGTACTCGACCTGGTCTTCCACCTGCTGCGGTCGCCCACATTCCCGGAGGATGAACTGGAGCAGATGAAGCGCAGCCTGCGCACCGACCTGGAAGACGATGCCGCCAGCCCCGGCTTTCTGGTGCGCAACACGCTGCAGCGTCACGACCAGCCCTGGAGCCCGGACGACATCCGCTACACCCCCACGAACGACGAAGTCCTGGCCCAGGCCAACAAACTGAGCCGCGACCCGCTGCAACGCTTCCACGATCGGTTCTATGGCGCGGGCCACCTGTCCCTGGCCGTGGTCGGTGACTTCGATCCCGACGCCGTGGAACAGCACCTGCGCACCGGCCTGAACGGCTGGCGCAAGGCACCGACCTACGCGCGCCTGGCGGACCCCTGGTATCCGATGAAGCCCGAAACCTTCCGCATCCCCGCCCCCGGCAAGGCCAATGCCGAATACCAGGCCACCCTGCCCTTGAAGCTGCGCGACACCGATCCGCGCTGGCCTGCGCTGATGCTGGCCAACTACCTGCTTGGCGGATCGGAGGATTCCCGGCTGTGGCAGGGCATCCGGGTGCGCAGCGGCCTGTCCTACGGCGTGGGCAGCGCCGTCGACGCCTCGGCCTTCGAGGCGTCCGGCACCTGGACCCTGTTCGCCAGCATGGCCTCCCAGAACGCCGACGCACTGCAAACCGCGATGCGCACCGTACTGGACGAGACCCTGAAGACCGGCTTCACTCAGGCCGAGGTGGATCAAGGGGTTCTGTCCCTGCTGAACTACCTGGATCTGGGACGCTCCAACGACACCTACCTGGCCTACCGCTGGAGCGACTATCTGGACACGGACCGCAGTTTTGCCTGGCAACAGCACATCATCGACCAATTGCGCGGCCTGAAGGCCGATCAGGTCAACGCCGCGATGCGCGACCTGCTCAAGCCGGATCAGCTCAGCATCGCCATTGCGGCCGATGAGGCCGGACACGGCAAGGAATGATTGAATTCATCTTTCCCTTCATCGGCGGCATCGGGCTTTTTCTCATCGGGATGAAACTCCTGTCCGATGGGTTGGTCGCCTTTGCGGGCGGTTCCTTGCGCAGCGCCCTGGTCCGTTTCACCGACACCTCGCTCAAAGCCTGCCTGTCCGGCGTGGTGGTCACGGCGGTGGTGCAGTCTTCGACCGCCACCACGGTGACGCTGATCGGCTTCGTCAGCGCGGGGCTGATCACATTCACGCAGGCGATCGGCGTCGTGATCGGCGCCAGCCTGGGCAATACCGCCACTGGCTGGATCGTGGCGGGCCTGGGACTGAAAATCAGTCTGGGCTTCTACACCCTGCCGATGATCGGCGTGGGCGCCATGATGCACCTGCTGGCTGCAGGCCGCTGGAAATCCATGGGACTTGCCCTGGCCGGATTCGGCACACTGTTTCTCGGCCTGGATACCCTGCAGGAAGGCATGCAGGGGATGGCCAGCGTGCTCAGCTTTGCTGATCTCCCGGTGGGCGGCTACGGCGCGTATTTCCTGGTCATGCTGACCGGTCTGGCCCTGACGGCCGTTCTGCAATCGTCCACCGCCGCCGTGGCCATGACGCTGACCGCACTGCACGCCCAGGCGATCAACTTCGACCAGGCCGCCGCCCTCGTCATCGGCGCTTCCATCGGCACCACCTTGACCAGCGCGCTGGTCGCCATCGGTGGTTCCCTGTACGCCAAGCGCACCGCGCTGGCCTACATCCTGTTCAACCTGGCCGCCGGCCTGATCGCCACGGCGCTGCTGCCCGTGCTGATCAAGCTGATCGATTACGCCAACCAGCACGGCCTGGCGCCAGGCGCGCTCAGCCTGGCCGCCTTCCACAGCCTGTTCATCGGCATCGGCGTAGCGATTTTCCTGCCCTTGACGCCGCGCTTCGCGTATTGGGTCGAAAAACTGATGCCCGAACGCAAAGACGACGCCGCGCAGCACCTGGACGACAGTCTGCTGGGCGTGCCCACCGTCGCCCTGGAGGCATCGCAACGCGCACTGGAAGACATGGCCGTTCAATTGGTCGATGGCTATGAGCACTTGCTGGCCGGGCAGGCCGGCAATCAGATCGAGCCCACCCTGGCCCGCATCCAGCCGGTGCTGGAGCATGCTTTCGATTTCGTCACTCGCATCCAGGCGCCCCCAGGCGATGCTGCCGCAGCCGCGCAGCAAGTTGCGCAATTGCATGCGATCGACCACCTGCTGCGCCTGCGCGCGCGCCTGCTGGACATGGCGCGCGCCAGCGTCGACTTCAAGCGGCCGGAATTCCAGGGAGTGGTCGGAAAAAGCCAGGATCTCCTGGCCCAGATCCGCGCAGTGATCGCCCTGCCCGCCCCCCAAACCACGAGAGACTGGCTGGAACGCATCGGCGAAAATGCCTGGGCGCTGACGCATCTGAGCACTCTGGCGCGTCAGGAATTCCTGCAAGGCACCCACCCCGGAGGTGCCGCGCGAACGCTGCACACCACCGACGTCTTTCGCTGGCTGGATCGCACGGGCCGCCATATCTGGCGAGCCTGCCACCACCTGGCTCAGGGCCGCTACCCGGAAACGGCACTGTCCAAATCATCCCCCACCCAGGACGCGGACAGCACCGAACTGGAGGCGGTGTAGATCAAGCCCCGCCGGACAGACTGCGGCGAAAGACCCGGGGCGACACCCCGGCTGCGCGCGTGAAAACCCGGCTGAAATGCGCCGGATCGGAAAAGCCCAGGCCATAGGCGATGGTGACCACCCGCATCTGGGTGTAGGCCAGGTTGCGCCTGGCCTCGCGGATCAACCGGGCCTCGATCAGAACCGAGGCGGGCTCGCCCGTAGCCGCGCGCACGATGCGACTGAGGTGGGTGGGCGTCACCGCCAGCGCCCGCGCATAGTCCGCCACTTTCCAGTGCGCGCGGAAATGCTGCTCCAGCAAAGCCTCGAACCGCGCCAACAGGACCGGCCGGGCCGCCTCGCCGCGAGACAGGCTCTGGCGTGCCGTCGCGCGCGCCACCAGACCCAGCAAGGTGGCGCACAGGCCGCGCAACACCAGCGCACGCGCCGCCTTCAGCGCATTGAATTCCGTCCAGAGCGGCGGCATCAACGCGGCGACGGATCCGTCGTCCCGGCCCACGAAAGAGCGGCCCAGTACCAGGCGCAGTTCGCCGGCCTCGGCCAGCAACAGATCCATCATCTCTTCGGCCAGGGTCACCACATAACCCTGGGTGCCGGGCTCGAAGCGAAAGGCATGCACGTCACCGGCTGCCACATTGATCAGAGACATGGGCCCCAGCGGCAGGGTCTCGCCTTCGATCTGTGCCTGCCCCCCGCCCGATTGCAGCATCAGCACCTGATGCAGGCGGGCATGGCGGTGAGGCATCAGTTCCCAATCGTGCAGCGAAGATCGCGCGGCGATCGTCTCGCAATGAAGCACATCGGGCAATTGGCTGGACTCACCGAACAGCCCCTGGGATTGAAGGATTTTTTCAGCGAAAGGCATGTTCGAATCGTACAAGTTTTTTTGAAATCCGGACATGGATACATGTTTAGTTCTGAAATAACATCCAAACACTTCAGATTCCAAACCACAGGAGACATCCATGAAGACCAGCGTCTGCATCATCGGCGGAGGCCCCTCCGGCCTCATGCTGTCCCAGCTCTTGCACCTCAAGGGCATCGACACCATCGTGCTGGAACGGCAAAGCCGCGAATATGTGCTGGGTCGCATCCGGGCCGGTGTGCTTGAGCATGGTTTTGCCGAATTGATGCGCGAAGCCGAGTGCGGCGAACGCATGGACCAGGAAGGCGAGATCCATGACGGCATCATCATTGCCCACGATGGTGAGCAACAGCGCGTCGATCTGAACAAGTACAGCGGCGGCAGCTCGGTGCTGGTCTATGGACAAACCGAACTCACGCGCGATCTCTACGAAGCGCGTGACCGCATGAAGGGCGTGGTCATTCACAACGTCGAAGACGTGCAACTGCACGAGCTGGTCGGCACCAAGCCCCACGTGACCTATCGCAAGGGCGACGAGATCATCCGCGTCGACTGCGACTTCATCATCGGCGCCGACGGCTTCCATGGCGTCAGCCGCAAGTCCATCCCCAAGACCGTGCTCAAGGAATACGAAAAAATCTATCCCTTCGGCTGGCTCGGCCTGCTCTCGCGCACCCCCCCGGTGTCGCCCGAACTGATCTACGCCAAACACGAACGGGGCTTCGCGCTCTGCTCGCTGCGTTCTCAGGTTCTGAGCCGCTACTACATCCAGGTGCCGCTGACCGACACGGTGGAGGACTGGTCCGACGAGGCTTTCTGGGCGGAACTGAAGCGGCGCCTGCCCCAGGACGTGGCCACGCGCCTGGTCACCGGCCCCTCGATCGAAAAATCCATCGCGCCGCTGCGCTCCTTCGTGGCCGAACCGATGCGCTACGGCCATCTGTTCCTGGCAGGCGATGCCGCCCACATCGTGCCGCCGACCGGCGCACGCGGACTCAATAGCGCCGCCTCGGACATCTACTATCTCTACCACGCCATGGTGGCGCACTACCAGCAAGGCGACAGCAGCGGCCTGGACAACTACTCGGCCAAGGCGCTGGCCCGCGTCTGGAAGGCGCAGCGATTCTCGTGGTGGATGACCACCCTGCTGCACACCTTCCCGGACAGCCCCAGCTACGATCAGAAATTGCAGCAAACCGATCTGGAGTACCTGTTCTCATCCGATCAGGCACTGGGTTCGCTGGCCGAAAACTACGTCGGTCTGCCGTTCTAAGCCTTCCAGACCCGCCGTTGCAACACCCCCCGATCCCGTCCCGGTCAACACCGGGGCGGGATCGGGGGGTGTGGTGTCCGCGTCAGGAAAAGAAGTTCTTCACCTTGTCGGTCCAGGACTCGCTTTTGGGCGAATGGCGGTCGCCTCCCGTGTGCAGAGACGACTCGAACTGGCGCAGCAGCGCCTTCTGTTCGTCGTTCAGACGCACCGGTGTTTCCACCACGACGTGGCAATACAGATCGCCGGGATAACTGGATCGCACACCCTTGATGCCCTTGCCGCGCAGGCGGAAAGTCTTGCCGGTCTGGGTGCCTTCGGGGATGGTGATTTCACCGCGCCCGGCCAGCGTCGGGACTTCCTGTACGCCGCCCAGCGCCGCCTTGGTAAAGGGGATGGTCAGCTCACAGTGCAGATCCTCGCCCTGGCGCTCGAAAATGCCATGGGGCTTGATGCGGATTTCCACATACAGATCGCCTGGAGGGCCGCCATTCAGCCCCGGTTCGCCGTTGCCGGTGGAGCGGATGCGCATGCCGTCATCGATCCCGGCGGGAATCTTGACCTGCAGGGTCTTGTTCTTGCGAATGCGTCCCACGCCGTCGCAATCGCCGCAGGGATCCGTGATTTCCTGACCAGAGCCGTGGCAGGTCGGGCAGGTCTGCTGCACACTGAAAAAGCCTTGCTGCATGCGCACGGCGCCGCTGCCGCCACAGGTGTGGCAGGTGCGCGGCGAGGTTCCGGGCTTGGCGCCCGAACCGTGGCAGGTCTCGCACGGGTCCCAACTGGGGATGCGGATCTCGGTGTCGAAACCGTTGGCCGCCTGCTCCAGGCTGATTTCCAGGGAATATTTCAGGTCGGCGCCGCGATAGACCTGCGGACCGCCGCCGCCTCGCCGACCGCCCGCACCACCGAAAATTTCTCCGAAGATGTCGCCGAAGGCGTCGGCAAAGCCGCCCGCCCCGCCGCCCATGCCCGCACCGGCCGCCGCATTCGGGTCCACGCCGGCATGGCCGAAACGGTCATAGGCCGCGCGCTTTTCCGCGTCGGACAGCATCTCGTAGGCCTCTTTGACCTCTTTGAACTTGTCCTCGGCTTCTTTGCTGTCCGGATTGCGGTCCGGGTGGTATTTCATGGCCAGCTTGCGGTAGGCCTTGCGGATGTCGTCATCCGAGGCGTTTTTGGCCACGCCCAGGATTTCGTAAAAATCTCGTTTTGCCATGGATTCGGATTGCCTGTGTCTGCGCTACTGATTGAAGGACACATGCCCGGACCGGTCAAAAACCGGAACCGGGCAGGTGCGCGCGGATCACCGCGCCATCCCGACAGCCGCCGCAAGGCGGGCCGGCAGGACGCGGTGGGAGATCAGTCGCGCTTCACTTCCTTGAAGTCGGCATCGACGACGTCGTCTTCCGCCGGCTTGGCACCGTCGGCTGCCGCCGCGCCTTCGGCCGCCTGCTGGGCCTGCATGTCGGCGTACATCTTTTCGCCGAGCTTCTGCGAAGCGGTGGACAGGGCCTCGACCTTGGCGTCGATGGCGGCCTTGTCGTCGCCCTTGATGGCTTCTTCCAGATCCTTGATGGCGGACTCGATGGCTTCCTTTTCGGCCGCTTCGAGCTTGTCACCGTATTCGGTCAGGGACTTGCGCGTGGCGTGGACCAGGCCCTCGGCCTGATTGCGCGCCTGCGCCAGTTCGGCGATGCGGTGATCTTCCTCGGCGTTGGCCTCGGCGTCCTTCACCATGCGCTCGATCTCGTCTTCGCTCAAGCCGGAGCTGGCCTTGATCGTGATCTTGTTTTCCTTGCCGGTGCCCTTGTCCTTGGCCGACACGTGCAGAATGCCGTTGGCGTCGATGTCGAAGGTGACCTCGATCTGAGGCAGACCGCGCGCAGCCGGCGGGATGCCTTCCAGATTGAACTCGCCCAGCGCCTTGTTGCCCGCAGCGATTTCACGCTCGCCCTGATAGACCTTGATGGTCACGGCCGGCTGGTTGTCGTCAGCCGTCGAGAACACCTGCGAGAAACGCGTCGGAATGGTGGTGTTCTTCTTGATCATCTTGGTCATGACACCGCCCAGGGTTTCGATCCCCAGCGACAGCGGCGTCACGTCCAGCAGCAGCACGTCCTTGCGGTCGCCCGACAGCACGGAACCCTGGATCGCGGCACCAGCGGCCACGGCCTCGTCGGGGTTCACGTCCTTGCGCGGATCGCGGCCGAAGAATTCCTTGACCTTCTCCTGGACCTTGGGCATGCGGGTCATGCCGCCGACCAGGATCACGTCGTCGATGTCGGAGACCTTGACGCCGGCGTCCTTGATCGCCACACGGCAGGGCTCGATGGTGCGCTCGATCAGTTCCTCGACCAGCGCTTCCAGCTTGGAGCGGGTGATCTTCAGATTCAGGTGCTTGGGACCGGAGGCGTCGGCCGTGATGTACGGCAGGTTGATCTCGGTCTGCTGGGTCGAGGACAGCTCGATCTTGGCCTTTTCAGCGGCTTCTTTCAGGCGCTGCAGGGCCAGCACGTCCTTGGACAGGTCGGCACCGGATTCCTTCTTGAACTCGGCGATGATGTATTCGATGATGCGCTGGTCGAAGTCTTCGCCGCCCAGGAAGGTATCGCCGTTGGTCGACAGCACTTCGAACTGCTTTTCGCCGTCCACGTCCGCGATTTCGATGATGGAGACGTCGAAAGTCCCGCCGCCCAGGTCATAGACGACGATCTTGCGGTCGCCGCGCTCGGACTTGTCCAGGCCGAAGGCCAGGGCCGCCGCGGTCGGCTCGTTGATGATGCGCTTGACTTCCAGACCGGCGATGCGGCCGGCGTCCTTGGTCGCCTGACGCTGGCTGTCGTTGAAGTAGGCCGGCACCGTGATCACGGCCTCGGTCACTTCCTCGCCCAGGTAGTCCTCGGCGGTTTTCTTCATCTTGCGCAGAATGTCGGCCGACACCTGCGGGGGGGCCAGCTTCTTGTCCTGGGCTTCGACCCAGGCGTCGCCGTTGTCGGCCTTGGTGATGCGGTAGGGCATCAGGTCGATGTCCTTCTGCACGGCCTTTTCTTCGAACTTGCGGCCGATCAGGCGCTTGACCGCGAAGATGGTGTTCTTCGGGTTGGTGACGGCCTGGCGCTTGGCCGGGGCACCCACCAGGATTTCGCCGTCCTGCATGTAGGCGACGATGGAAGGCGTGGTACGCGTGCCTTCGGAGTTTTCAATGATCTTGACCTTTGAGCCGTCCAGCACTGCGACGCAGCTATTGGTCGTACCCAGGTCGATGCCGATGATCTTGCCCATGTTGAGTCCTGTCGATATTTGAATGAGTGGGCGGGCCACATGCCCGCCGATGAATCGAATATGGGGCCGCCGGGTCCGGTTTCAAGACCCCGGCGGCAGTCTTCAAGCCGGGCCGGCCGAGACCATGACCAGTGCCGGACGCAACACGCGGTCGGCGATCAGGTAGCCCTTTTGCAGCGTCTGAGCGACGGTGCCCTGAGGATGCTCCGACGGCACGTTGGAAATCGCCTGGTGGCGGTGCGGATCGAAGGCTTCGCCGGGCGCCGGAGCGATCTCGCGCATCTGGTTGCGCTCGAAGGCCGCGTTCAGTTGCCGCAAGGTGGCCTCGACACCGCCCCGCCAGTCTTCAGCGGTCTGGTTTTCCTGGGCCAGGGCGGCCTCCAGGCTGTCGCGCACGGGGATCAGGCTCTCGGCGAAGGATTCCGTGCCGAACTTGCGCGCCTTGGACACATCGTCCTGAGCGCGGCGGCGAATGTTCTCGACTTCGGCGTGTGCACGCAGCAACTGGTCGTGGTAATCGGCGACCTGCTTCTGTGCCTCGTCCAGCAGCGCGGCGAGGTCCTCGCCCGGCTGCGCGGCCGCAGGACCGGCAGCGGCATCGGCCGGCTGCTGGCCTTCGGCCTGGGGTTCGGCGCTCGGCGCGGCTTGCGGATCCAAGTCTTCCTGGGGAGCCGACATGGTGAAATCTCCAATGCTGAAATAAGGGAACGAAGAGACAAGTGGGGACGAGGCGGCGGTTCTTCAAGCCCCGGACGGCAGCGGAACGGCGCCGCGCACCGCCTGCCGGTGCGAATGCGGGCGGTACGGCGATAAATTCAGGGGTTTCTACGTCCAGCCGCCCAGATTGTCGGCGATCAACCCGGCAAAATCCCGCGCCCAGTCCGGATCGGCGTTCAGGCAGGGGATGTAGCGAAAGGCCTTCCCGCCCGCCGCCAGAAAGGCCTCGCGGCAGCCCATGTCGATCTCTTCCAGGGTTTCCAGGCAATCCGCCAGGAAGCCCGGACACATCAGATCCACCGTGCCGACACCTTCCCGCCCCCAGGCCTCCAGCGTAGGCTGGGTGTAGGGCTGCAACCAGGGCGCCGCCCCGAAGCGGCTCTGGAAGGCGACGTGCAGGCGCCCGCCGTCCTCGCCCAGGCGCTCGCGCAGGGCCCGGGCGGTCTGCTGGCAATCGCGGAAATAGGGGTCGCCCTGGCGCACCGACTGCTGCGGCAGGCCATGGAAACTGAGCAGCAGCCGGTCGGGCTTGCCGGCCCGATCCCAATGCGTGCGCACGGCACGGTGCAGCGCATCGATATAGGCGTCGGCCGTCGGGAAACGGTCCAGGAAACGCAGCGTGGGCTGATGACGCAGCCGGGCCAGATACGTGGCGACGGCATCGACCGCCGTGGCCGTGGTGCTGGCGGCGTACTGGGGGTACATCGGCACCGCCAGGATGCGGCCGCAGCCGGCCACGCGCAGCGCATCCAGCGCGTCGGACAGGGCCGGCTGGCCATAACGCATGGCCAGTTCGACACGCACGTCCAGTCCCCGATCGCCCAGGGACGCCGCCACGGCGTCCGCCAGGTCCTGGCTATGCACCAGCAGGGGCGACCCCCGATCCAGCCAGATCTGGGCGTATTTCGGCGCGATGGCCGCCGGCCGCCGCGTCAGCACGAACAGGCGCAGAATGATCTGCCACAGCGCAGCAGGCAGTTCCACCACCCGGGGGTCGGACAGGAACTCACCCAGGTAGCGGCGCACGGCCGCCGGGTTCGGCGCGTCGGGCGTGCCCAGATTGATCAGCAGGACACCCAGCGGCCCGCGGTCGGGTCCGGGCACATCCGGGTCCAGCGCCCGGGGATCGGGGGCTTCGGAAAGAAAACGGTTCATGGCTGGAAGACTTGGAATACGGAAGAAAACGGCATCAGGAGGCTGCCTGGCCGAGGGCATTGGACAGCATGCGGGCGGTGATGTCCACGATGGGGATGACCCGGTCATAGGCCATGCGTGTGGGGCCGATGACGCCCAGCGTACCGATCACCTGCCCGTCCACCCCGTAGGGTGCGGTGATGACCGAGACGTCTTCGAGCGGCACCAGGCGGGAGTCGCCGCCGATGTAGATCTGCACGCCCTGGGCGCGGCTGGAGACGTCCAGCAGATGCAGCAGGTCGGTCTTCTGCTCGAACAACTGGAACAGGCGACGCAGCCGGTCCATGTCGGCCGTCATTTCGGACACGTCCAGCAGTTTGCCCTCGCCGGAGATGACCACGGCCTCGTCGTCCGTGTCCGGCACATCCAGGCCGGCGTCCACGGCCTGCTGCATCAGACGGGAAATATCGGTACGCAGCATGGCGAGTTCGTCGGCCAGCGCCAGGCGCACCGCATGGAAGGACTTGCCGGAAAATTGCCGGTTGAAGAAATTGGAGGCCTCCAGCAGTTCGATCTCGGTGTATTCACGCGAAACGAACAGGATGCGGTTCTGTACGTCGCCGTTGGGCGTGACGATGATCAGCAGCACCCGCCGGTCCGACAGGCGGATGAATTCGATGTGGCGGAACACCTGGGTGCGCTTGGGCGTGAGCACCACACCCGCGAACTGCGACAGGTTCGACAACAGCGAAGCGGCGGCGGTCACGGCGCGCCCGGGTTCGGCCGCCGGCAGGCAGTCCGCGATCCGCAGGTCGGGGCTGAGTTCGTACGGCCGGGCGGTCAGCAGGCTGTCGACGAACATGCGGTAGCCCTGCGGTGTGGGCACGCGCCCCGCCGAGGTGTGCGGGCTGTGAATCAGGCCCAGGTCTTCGAGGTCGGCCATGACGTTGCGGATCGTGGCCGGCGACAAGTCGAAGACTTTTGACAGCGTGCGCGACCCCACGGGCTGGCCGTCCGCGATATAGCGTTCGACCAGCGCCTTCAGCAATGTCTTGGCTCGATCATCCATGTCCAGTGTCCAGCACGGGATGAAAACGACCCGCCGGCATCGGCAACTGCGTCCTCATCACCCTATAATCGGATACGCCTATTATTCCATTAATTCCGGGAGCCTCCCCGCCCATGCACTTCAAGACCGTCGCCCTGATCGGCCGCCACCAGGACAGCGGCATGGACGCGCCCCTGCGCCGTCTGGGCCAGGCCCTGTCTGCGGCGGGATGCACCATCCTGATCGAGGCCGAAACAGGCCGCAATACCGGCGTCGCCGATTTTCAACTGGCCTCGTACGAGGACATCGGCGCGCGCGCCGACCTGGCCATCATCATGGGCGGCGACGGCACCATGCTGGCGGCGGCGCGGCAACTGGCCACGTCCGACGTGGCCATGATCGGCATCAACCACGGCCGCCTGGGCTTCATCACGGACATCCCCCTGGGCAGCGCCGACGAGGCCATCACCCGCGTGCTGAACGGCGCCTTCGTCCAGGATGAACGCATGCTCCTCGAAGGCCGCGTCATGCGTGGCGACGAGACCATCTTTTCCGGCGTGGCCCTGAACGACGTGATCATCAACCGCGCCGGACGCGGCGGCATGATCGAACTGCGCGTCGAATGCAATGGCGTCTTCATGCACAGCCAGCGCGCCGATGGCCTGATCATCGCCACCCCCACGGGATCGACGGCCTACGCCCTGTCGGCCGGCGGGCCGATCCTGCACCCCCAGGTCAACGCCCTGGTGCTGGTGCCCGTCGCGCCGCAGACCCTGTCGAACCGGCCCATCACCCTGCCCGACGACAGCGTGCTGAACATCACCATCAGGGCCCTGGGCCGGGTGGAATCGGGTGCCAGCGTGCACTTCGACATGCAGGCCCTGTCCAACTGCCAGGAAGGCGACCGCATCGATGTGCGCCGCAGCCCGCACCGCGTCCGTTTCCTGCACCCCCAGGGCTACAGCTATTTCTCCACCCTGCGCAGCAAGCTGAACTGGAACCGCATGCTGCACCCCTGGGACGAACCCGATCAATAGCCTCCGCCACCACCATGCTGCGCGCGCTGCACATCCGTGACTTCGTCATCGTCGACCAGGCCGACATCGCCTTCGACACCGGCTTTACCGTGTTTTCCGGCGAGACCGGGGCCGGCAAGTCGATCCTGATCGACGCCCTGGCGCTGGCCCTGGGCGGCCGGGGCGAAGCCTCGCTGATCCGCCAGGATGCCCCGCGCGCCGACATCAGCGCTGTCTTCGACGCGCCCGAGGCGGCCGGCGACTGGCTGGCCGAACAAGCCCTCGAAGGTCCTGAACTGATTCTGCGCCGCGTCATCGACGCCCAGGGACGCAGCAAGGCCTGGATCAACGGCGTGCCGGCCACCCTGGGTCAGTTGCGCGACCTGGGCGCCCTGCTGGTGGACATCCACGGCCAGCACGCCCATCAGAGCCTGCTGCAATCCGCCAGCCAGCGTGAACTGCTGGACACCCACGGGGGGCACGCCGATCAGGCGCGCGCCCTGCTGCAGGCCTGGACCGACTGGCGCCAGGCGCAGGCGGCGCTGGACACCGCCCGCAGCGACGCGGCCGGCCAGATCGCCCTGCTTGAACGGCTGGCTGCCGACGTCGCCTGGCTGGACGACCTGGCCCCAGAGCCCGGCGAATGGCCGGACCTGTGCGCTCGTCAATCCCGCCTGGCGCACGCGCAGGCCCTGCTGGCCGGCGCCGGCCAGGCCGTCGAGGCGCTGGATGGTGAATCCGGCTCGGCGGCCCAGGCCCTGCACACCGCGATCCAGTCGCTGCAATCCCTGGTACGCCACGACCCGGGCCTGGAAGAACACTGCCAGGCCCTGGAATCGGCCCGCATCCTGTGCGCGGAAACCGTGTCCGGCCTGAACGCCTACGCCGATCGGCTGGAGCCCGACCCCGCCGCGCTGGAGCAGGCCGACGCCCGCATGGGCCGCATGTTCGAGGCCGCCCGCCGCTTCCACGTCGACCCGGAGACCCTGGCCGAACACCACGAAGCCCTGCGTACCCAGCACCGCCAGGCCGAGGCCGGCCAGGACCTGGAGGCCCTGGAACACGCCTGCCGCCAGGCCGAATCACACTACCTGGATCTGGCCCGCGCCCTGGGCACTGCCCGCCGGGCCACGGCCGTTCAGCTCGCCGCACAGGTCACGGCCGCCATGCAGACCCTGTCCATGGACGGCGGCGTCTTCGACATCACGCTCACGGACTGCAAGCCCTCCGCGCACGGTCTGGAAACGGTGGAATTCCTGGTCGCCGGCCACGCCGGCGTCCCGCCCCGGCCACTGGCTCGCGTGGCCTCCGGCGGCGAACTGGCGCGCATTTCCCTGGCCCTGTCGGTGATCGCCAGCCAGGCGGCCCGGGTGCCGACCCTGATTTTCGATGAAGTGGATGCCGGCATCGGCGGCGCCGTGGCCGAGGTCGTCGGCCGTCTGCTGCGCGAACTGGGCGCGCGCCATCAGGTTCTGTGCGTCACCCACCTGCCCCAGGTCGCGGCCTGCGCCGCCCGGCATTTCCAGGTCAGCAAGACCACCCGTGCGGGCCGGACCCTGTCGGCCATCCAGCCGCTGGACGTCCAATCCCGCACCGAAGAAATCGCCCGCATGCTGGGCGGGCTGAAGATGACGGACGCCACGCGCACGCACGCCCGCGAGATGCTGACATCGGGACAGGCGGGCTAAAGCCCGCCCAAGCCCTGCGCCGGCCTGGCGTCGGTGCGATCAGGCCTTTTTAGCGGCGGAACACTTCGGGCAGATGCCGTAGAGCATCATGTTGTGGCTTTCGAGGGTGAAGCCGTGCTCCTTGGCGATCCGATGCTGACGTTTTTCGATTTCCACGTCCGAAAATTCCTCGACCAGACCGCAGTTGGTGCAAATCAGGTGGTCGTGGTGGTCGCCGTCGTTCAGCTCGAACACGGCCTTGCCGCCGTCGAACTGGCTGCGCAACAGAATGCCGGCCTGTTCGAACTGGGTCAGTACGCGATACACAGTGGCCAGGCCGATGTCCACGTCCTCGGCGATCAAGGCGCGATAGACGTCTTCGGCACTGTGGTGGCGGGTTTCCGCCTTGCGGAATACATCGAGGATCTTCAGGCGCGGAAACGTCGCCTTCAGGCCCATGTTCTTGAGTTCAATCTGATCGTTCATGGTTGAAGTATCCCGGGGAACGCGACGAAAGGCAAGCGGGCCTGAAACCCCCCGCATTCAGCCGCAGACATGCGCAATTCCGAATTCCCTTTATGATAGCGGTTTTAGCGGTCGCCGATGCGCGGCCCTTGCATCCACCACGGGGACTTTCGTGCACATCGTATCCAGCGCTCACTCCCATCGGCTGACCTTATGCCTGGCCGCCAGCGTCATGGCGCTGGGTCTCGCGGGCTGCGGCTCGACCAACTGGGGCTTCCCCTACCGGGCCACCATCCAGCAGGGCAACTGGATCACCACAGAACAGGTCGCCAAGCTCGAAACCGGCATGACCCGCGACCAGGTCCGCTTCATCCTGGGCACCCCGACGCTGCAGGACATTTTCCACGCCGAGCGCTGGGACTATCCCTATTACAACCAGCCCGGCTACGGCAAGGATGAATTGCGCAAGTTCACCGTCTGGTTCGAAAACGACCAGTTGACGCGCTGGACGGGCGACGAACAGCCCGACCGCCAGCCCTTCCAGAAGGCCGACAGCGGCAAGGAAGCCATCCAGTCCGCCGACACCGCACGCGCCGCGCAACAGGCGGCCTCTCCGGGCCTGGATTCGTCCGCCTCGCCCAGCGGCCAGAGCGTCGTGCCGCAGGCCACCATCGAAACCGCCCCCATCGGCACGCCCCAAAAGGAGGGTCAGGAATAATGCGTATCGCCATTGCAGGCGCCTCGGGCCGCATGGGACACATGCTGATCCAGGCCGTCCTGGAATCCCAGGACCTCACCCTGGCCGTCGCGCTGGACCGCACCGGCCACGACGCCATCGGCCAGGACGCCGGCGCATTCCTGGGTACCGACACTGGCGTGCACATTACCGACGACCTGGATGCCCTGGCAGGCGCCGATTGCCTGATCGACTTCACCCGTCCTGAAGGCACCCTGACCCATCTGGACGCCTGCGTCGCGCACGGCGTCAAATGCGTCATCGGCACCACCGGCTTTGACGCCGAGGGCAAGCAGGCCATCCGCGCCGCCGCCCAGAAAACCGCCATCGTCTTCGCTCCCAACATGAGCGTGGGCGTCAACGCCACGCTGAAACTGCTGGACATGGCCGCCCGGCTGCTGAACAGCGGCTACGACGTCGAAGTCTTCGAGGCCCACCACCGCAACAAGGTCGACGCTCCTTCCGGCACGGCCCTGGCCATGGGCGAGACCGTGGCACGCGCCTGGGGCAAGCCGCTGGACGACATCGCCGACTGGGCGCGCCACGGCGAAACCGGTGCGCGCGAAACCGGCCATATCGGCTTTTCCGTGCTGCGCGGCGGCGACATCGTCGGCGACCACACCGTGTATTTCTGCGGCACCGGCGAGCGCATCGAAATCAGCCACCGCTCCAGCAGCCGCGTCTCCTACGCCCAGGGCAGCCTGCGCGCCGCGCGCTATCTCGCGCGTCGCGAATTCGGTCTGTTCGACATGCAGGACGTGCTGGCGAGCTGAGGTTGCTCCGTTACGATCGATTGGAAGATGAAGGGCCTTCGTTCATGCGAAGGCCCTTTGTTTTCAGGACGATGGTCAGTCCAGAACCACCGGTTCCTGCTCCAACTCGACCCCGAAGCGCGCCTGCACATCGGCGCGCACGGCCTGCGCCAGCGCCAGCACGTCCGCTGCCTGCGCGCCGCCGTGGTTCACCAGCACCAGCGCCTGACGCGCGTGCATGCCCACCGGCCCCAGGCGTCGCCCCTTCCAGCCCGCCTGCTCGATCAGCCAGCCCGCCGCCAGCTTGACCCGGCCATCGGCTTGGAGATACGTCCGCAGATCGGGGAACCGCTGTTTAAGCCCCGCCGCCTGATCGGCGCCGATGACGGGGTTCTTGAAGAAACTGCCCGCATTGCCCAGCACCGCCGGATCGGGCAGCTTGCGGCGGCGAATATCGCAGACGGCGTCGAAAATCTGTCGCGGCGTGGGTCGCAGTGACCCGCTTTCGGAGCCGGGCGCCCCGCCCTCGCTCCGCAGCCCGGGATGGTCGCGCAGATCCGGGTAATCCAGGCGCGACGCCCAGGCCTTGGGCAGCGCGAAACGCACCCGCACGATCAGCCAGCGCCCCGCTCCGTCGCGTTTGAATACGCTGTCGCGGTAGGAGAAGCCGCATTCGTCTGGACGCAAGGTGCGCTCCCGGCCCGACCGCAGATCCCAGGCCACCACCGAATGCAAGCGCTGGTCCAGTTCCAGCCCATAGGCGCCGATGTTCTGCACCGGCGCCGCCCCCACCGTCCCCGGTATCAGGGCCAGGTTCTCCAGCCCCGGCCAGCCCTGGGCCAGGCAATGATCCACGAAGCCGTGCCAGGGCTCCCCCGCTGCAGCCTCGACGACCCAGTGGCTGGCGGTTTCATCCCGCAAACGGATGCCGCGCAGCGCCACGCGCAGGATGCGATGACGCGGCCGGGCCTCGATCACCAGATTGCTGCCGCCGCCGAGGATGAACAGCGGGTCATCGGCTTCCTGACCATTCCGGCCTGCCGCCAGGGCCGCACACAGGGCCGGGATGACGGATTCATCGTCCAGCACCGCCACGGCCGCCCGGGCCGGCAGGCCCAGGGTATTGCGGGCTTGCAGGTCCTGATCGGAAAAAACGAGGGACTGAGTGGACATGGAAACAGAAGATCGCACGAGAAGGCGTAAGCATACCGCGCGGGGTTCTGACAGGCCTTCGGCAGACGCGCAGGCCGGACCGGCCAGGCCGATATCTGGCTCGGTATTCAGCCGCGCGCAGTCGATTTGACAGGCCCTGATATCGTGCTTTATAGTTCTGCCTCTTGCTTGATTGCGTATCGGCAACGGCGCCCCCAGGGCACTGAAGCCCCGTCTGAAAGATCTCACGATTTGACAGGCCGAAAAATACACCATACAATGCAGGGCTTAGCTAGATAGCTAAGAAACGCGGGAATAGCTCAGTTGGTAGAGCGCAACCTTGCCAAGGTTGAGGTCGCGAGTTCGAGACTCGTTTCCCGCTCCAGATTCAAAAAAGGCCCAAACTTCGGTTTGGGCCTTTTTGCATTTGGCGGCGATCTACTTTCAGGCGTGACGGTCACACGACCGATCCCGATCATGTCGCCTTTGGCAAGCGTCTCCATGCGAGCAACCGTCGTGCGGGAGACCCCGGCGCATTGGGCCAGAGTTTCCTGGCTCAACCCAAGGCCACCGGAATGGCGGCCACGCTCAAAGGCTAAAATCCCGGCATGGACATCTTATTCACCCTGCTGGCCCTCATCGTGGCCTGGCGACTGCTGTGCCTGCGCTACCAGCGCACCCATATCGCACTGCTGGGACGCCACCTGGCCGACCTGCAGCTCGAACGTCACATGGAAACACTGACAGAAGGCTACACCCGCGCCATTCACGAAAAAGACGCAAACCGCCAGCTTCAGGTGCTGGATACGTTCGCCCAGACAGAACGCAGTGTGGCGGCGCAGAGCCGCACCCTGGCGGACGCCCTGCAAAGGGAAGACGCGCAAGCCACTCGCATGGGGACGCTGCCGTTCTGCGTACCGTACATCGAGCGCTGGCTGCCCGCCTCGACGCGGGATTTCCGCGCGCTGCTGCACGTCCACGCAGCCGGGCTGCGCTACGTCGTGGACAATGAGGGCCGCTGGGACCCGAAGGATCGCGCCTACCACCTGTCTGCAGAACTCTATCTGTTCCAGCACAGTTGCCATTGGTTCTGCAAATCCCGCGCCGTGGCCGATGCGAGATTGACGCTGCGGCATCAGGTCCAGCATCAGAAAGTGCTGGAATCGGTCTCCTCGGTGACTCGCGCCGCCTACCTGAAATGGCTGCAGGACGGCGGGCGGGCTCGCTGATCAGCGCAGCGTGGCCACCTGGATCGGCCTTGCCCCGCAGCTCCGCACCAGTTCATCGTCATAGCTGGCGAACAGCACCACCCGGTCCCGCCCCCACTGCCTGAACTGCTCGGCCAGCGCAATGCGAGCCTGCGTATCCAGACCATTGCTGGGGCCATCCGCCACGATGACGGCAGGATCGCCCAGCAAGGCGGCGCTCAGATAGACCTTGCGACGCGTGCCCGTGGACATCTGCTCGAAGCGCTTGTCCAGATGCGGACTCAAGCCCAGACGTTCGGCCAGATCGAATACCGCATCGTCCAGAGACGTCTGCTTTTCCGCCGCCACCCGCTCCAGCAATTCTCGCCCCGTCAGGGTCGGAAACGCCAGGCAGTCATCGGGCACGTAGGCCAGACGCGCCTTGGCCAGCAAAGGTTCGCGAGTCATCGAATGCCCGTCGATCCAGACCTCGCCGTCATCCGGCGCGATCACGCCCGCGATGAGACTCAGCAGGCTGGATTTGCCGGTGCTGTCTTCTTCACACAGCGCCACGCACCCGGGGCCGAAGGTCTGGTTCAGCCCCTGGAAGACGAGGTAATCGCCGTAGCGCTTGGTGAGATTGTCGAGTCGCAGCATGCCGGGCAGTGTAGCAGCGGCGCGCACACCTCCAGCAGGAAATCCAGGAGCGCCCGGATTCGAGGCGACAGCAGGCGACGGCTTGGGTAGATGGCGGTCAAGCGCGCACTGGACCTGCTAAGACGGATGTGCGGCAAGACCTGGACGAGCCGGCCGTCGGCCAGAGGCTCGGCGCAATATTGGTGCGGCAGGATCGACAGGCCGCCGCCGGCCATGACCATACGGCGCACGACCAACGGGTCGTTGACCCGTGTGATCCCCCGGGACAGGTCCAGATTCGCCGCCTCGCCCTGGATGTCGACCGGCATGCGCCGCAGCGCATAGCGCGTCTCGCAGACCTGGATCTGCGCGCGCACGGCGTCCAGCGTCTCGCCCGGCCGGTGACAGGCCAGCCATCGCGGGCTGGCCACCCAGATCAGGTCGCCCTCGATCAGGGTGCGCGAGACGAGCTCACTATCTTCCAGCGGCCCCACCACCACAGCCAAATCGACCCGGTCGCGCACCAGGGCCGCGCCCTGGCTGCTGACCAGGATGTCCAGTTCCAGGCCGGGATGGCGGGCGCGGAATTCGGGCAGGCGCGGCGCCACGATATCCAGGCTGAATGCCGGCGGCAGTGCCACCGACACCCGGCCCGTCGGTGCCGACCCCAGACCTGCCATCAGATCGTCTGCCTCCCGCGCCTGTTCCAGGATCAGCAACGCCTGGCGATGGAAGGCCTCGCCTTCGGCGGTGACGCGCAGGCTGCGCGAAGACCGGTCGATCAGGCGCAGACCCAGCGCCCGCTCCAGCCGGGCCAGGGCCGCACTGACCGTCGATTTCGGCATGCCGAGTTCCCGGGCGGCGGCCGAGACCCCATCCTGCTGGATGATGGCCACGAACACGGGCAGGTCGTCGAGGCTCCATTTCATGATCGTTCAATACGCAAGTGTCATCAGAATCACGGATCGCCTGTCGTTCATAAATCTGAACGAATCATTCAAATTTACACTATTGTCCAAAAAATATCATACCTATAACATGACCAACTGAAATATGACCACCTGAAATCTTCATCCGACAAGGACACGCACATGGCTCGCATCGTCGGCGGCATCGGCGCCTCGCACTCTCCCACCATCGGCTACGCCAAGGACACCGGCAAGCAGGACAGCCCGGCATGGAAACCGATCTTCGAAGGTTTCGATCGCATCCGCGCCTGGGTCAAGGATCAGCGGATCGACGTGCTGTTCATGATCTACAACGACCACGTCACCTCCTTTTTCTTCGACCATTACTCGGCCTTCGCACTGGGCATCGACGATCATTACGCGGCCGCAGACGAAGGCGGCGGCCCCCGTGACGTGGCGCCCGCGCGCGGCCATCTGGGCCTGTCGCAGCACATCGCCCAGTCGCTGGTGGCCGACGAGTTCGATCTGTCGGTCTTCCAGGGCAAACCCGTCGACCACGGCATCCTGTCGCCGCTGTCCATGCTGGGCGATGCGCAGGGCCCCTGGACCGGCCAGGTGGTGCCGCTGCAGGTGGGCGTATTGCAATTCCCCATCCCCAGCGCCAAACGCATGTGGAAGCTCGGCAAGTCACTGCGCCAGGCGATCGAAAGCTACCCCGAGAACCTGAATGTGGCCATCATGGCCACCGGCGGCCTGTCACACCAGGTGCACGGTGAACGCGCCGGCTTCATCAACGAAGCCTGGGACGATGAATTCCTGGACCTGTTGGAAAAGACGCCCGAAAAGCTCGTGAACATGCGCATCGCGGAATTCGCGGCCAAGGGCGGCATGGAAGGCGCCGAGGTCGTCATGTGGCTGATCATGCGCGGCGCCCTGTCCGACCAGGTGCGGCTGGTGCACAAGCAGACCTACGCCCCCTCGGTCACCAACATCGCCACGCTGATCTTCGAGGATCTGGGCGGCGCCCCTGATCCGGCTGCCATCGAGGCCCACCGCCGGCACATCGGCCATGAACTCGAAGGCGCAGGCGACATTCCCGGCTCCTACCCCTTCACCCACGCGCGCAGCCAGGCCAATCTGCGCATCAACCGCTTCCTGCACGATCTCATCGAGCCCAGCCACCGCGCGCGCTTCATGACCGATTTCGAGGCCCTGGCGGATGAACACGGACTGTCCGATGAGGAAAAAAACCTGATCCGCGACCGGAAATGGATCGACATGGTGCGCCGGGGCGTGAGCTTCTTCGTGCTGGAAAAAACGGCCGCCGTGCTGGGCGTGTCCAACCCCGAGGTCTACGCGGCCTTCCGCGGTGAGACGCTGGAACAGTTCCTGGCAACGCGCAAGGTGCCGATCACGTATTCAGTGGCGGGGGGTGAGCAGGCGCGGAAAATGGACGGAACCTGAGCCTGAGCCTGAGCCTGGGCCCGCCGCACCGGACACAAGTCCGAACCTCCGTTACATGACGCCTGCAAGCGTAGCCGCTTCCGTGTGATTTTGTCAGCAGCGCCTACAGCCGCTTCCGCCATCAAAGCCTGCCCGACCGGACCCGCAACAGGGACGCGCGGGGCCGATCATGCCGGGCACACGCCCCGCCCCGCTGTCGGACCCGCTTACAGTGCCGCCCGAAAGACCTTGATAAGGTGACTGGAGACCATTTTTTCAGGAGGCACTCATGTCAAAGACGATACTTGCATTCCTTGCCATCTTCGCAGGCAGTTGCGTGCTGGCTGCGTGCTCGACGCCCTCGACCGTCACCACACGCGACGGCCGGACCGAGTACTCCGCCGATGCGCCGGTCACCGACACGGACGACGGCTTCGTCACCTACCAAAAGGGCGGCCGTGACGTCAAGGTCAACAAGTCCGAGGTCGAGCGGATCGAAGAAGTGGAATAGCGCCCGGATTCAGACGCAGCACCTGATCATCACGATCCCGTGCGGGATCGTGATGATCCGCTTGTCGGCCGGCCGTCCTTATTTCGCGGGCGGCGTCAGGGCCACGGCGGCCTCGGGCGACAGCAGCCGGAACGTGAAGCTTTCCTGCAGATACAGGCGCACGGCGCTGTCCGTGTGCGACTGGTAGCCGATCGAAATGTCCTGGCCAAGGTGCAGGGAAAAGTCCCCGCCGCGGGTGCTGAGCAGCACGCCGCCTTCGATGCCCGGAGCCCAGACGATGTCACCGTCCAGCAGCGGCCGGATGTGCTTGAGCAGCGGATAGCCCTCGTCGCTGGCCCCGCTGACGGCGGCGTAGGCCTTCTCGCCCAGAACCAGGATGTACGGACCGTTGACGCCTGCCAGGCGCAATTGGCTCAGGGCCTGCGCCACGACGGCGGGATAGCGCTTGATGTCGGCCGGCAGCTTCGCCGCCGGGTTGTCGGCGCCCGGCCGGATGCCCTGGATGCCCGCCGCCGCGTAGCCGTCGAACACGGCCCGGTCTTCCGCATAGGCGATCTTGCGCGCGGCGTCCTTGAGCGGCTGCAGGTCGGGATCGTCGGAACCGCGCTCGACGCTGTCGAGCGTATGACGCGACAGTTCGAACGGCACGCGCAGTTCCACCAGGGACTGGACCTGGTGCTGCTCGGCCAGGACGCCCGTGTCCGGCGCCTTGATGGCCTTGAGATGGCCAGTGCCGACGGCGGCCAGGGCGGCTCCCTGGGGATCGGCGACGTCCACGACGCGGCGCGCGGCAAGGTAGCGCTTGAGCGTCCGGGAGGCCTCGTCTTCGATCTGGGCCCACGCTGCGCCCGAGATCGGGGCCAGTTCACGATGCAGGTTATTCATGCGGGGATTCTCCTTTGAGTGAGCCGATGCCCAGCGTGCCGTCGGGCGCGCCGGCGCCCGGCGAGGATTCATCGGGGGTTTGCGGCGCCCCGAAATCGGGCGCGTCTTCAAGGAAGCCGACCGAAGGCACGAAAAACAGCGAGCCCGTGACGGCGCGGCTGAAATCCAGCAGCCGGTCGTAGTTGCCCGGCGGGCGTCCGACGAACATGTTTTCCAGCATCTGCTCGATGCGGTTCGGGGATCTGGCATAGCCGATGAAATAGGTGCCGAATTCGCCCTTGCCCACGTCGCCGAACGGCATGTTGCCGCGCACGATGTCCAGTTCCTCGCCGTCGTCTTCGATCACGGTCAGCGCATTGTGGGCCCAACTGGGTTTCACGTCATCGGCCAGTTCGATGTTGGTCTGCTTGGTGCGGCCGATGATTTTTTCCTGCATTTCCACCGGCAGCGCATTCCAGCCGGCCAGATCATGCAGATATTTCTGCACGATCACGTAGCTGCCGCCGGCGAAATCGCCATCCTCGTCACCGATGACCGTGGCCGCGACCGCATCGCCGCCAACGGGGTTCTCTGAGCCGTCGACGAAACCGACCAGATTGCGGGCATCGAAATATTTGAAGCCGTGAACCTCGTCCACGGCGGTGACCGCCTGGTCCAGCCGCGTCGTCACCTGTGTGGCGAGCTCGAAGCACAGGTCCATGCGCGCGGCGCGGATGTGCAGCAGGATGTCGCCCGGCGTGGCAACGGCATGGTGTATGCCCTGGATTTCCTTGAAGGGATGCAGGTCTTTGGGCCGGGGTGAACCGAACAGACGATCCCAGGCGTCGGAACCAAAACCCATGATGCAGGACAGACGGCCGTCGAGATCGCGAAACCCGATCGAGCGCACCAGCGCGGACAAGTCCGCACACAACGCGCGTACGGCATTCAGGGGTTCGGCCCCCGGATTGATGGTCAGAACCAGGAACATGGCCGCCGGCGTGAGCGACGTGTCGACAGGCTGATGCGTCACGGAAGACAACTCTTTCTCCTTGCCGGGTCGGGGAACCCAGGTGATTGGCCCAGTGTACCTTGCGAACCGGGCTCGGCCCATAGACCGGGCCCGCGTTATAATGCAGCCCTGAAGTACCGTCATCCATGGGTTCCCTCACCCCATCCAGCAAAAAGGTCCACATGAACTCCATCTCCGTTCCGCCGTCGCGGGCATCGTCCTATCTCGCCCTGCTGGTCGCGTTCCACATTCTGGTCATCATCGCCAGCAACTATCTGGTGCAGTTGCCCATCGAACTGTTCGGCTTCCACAGCACCTGGGGCGCCTTCAGCTTTCCCTTCATCTTTCTGGCCACCGACCTGACCGTGCGCCTGATCGGCAAGGGTCCGGCGCGCCGGGTGATCCTGCGCGCCATGGTGCCGGCGCTGATCGCTTCCTACATCGTCTCGGTGCTGTTCCACGAAGGGCGCTTCAACGGCCTGGACGCACTGAACGAATTCAACACCTTCGTGTTCCGCATCGCCTTCGCCAGCTTCGCGGCCTACGCCCTGGGCCAGTTGCTGGACGTGCATGTGTTCGACCGCATGCGGCGCGGCTATGTGCAGTGGTGGGTGGCGCCGGCGGCCTCTGCCGTGCTGGGGCAGGCGCTGGACACGATCGCGTTCTTTGGCATTGCCTTCTGGCGCAGCGACAACGCCTTCATGGCGGCAAACTGGGGAGAAATCGCCGCCGTGGACTATGCCATCAAGCTGACCGTCAGCCTGCTGCTGTTCGTGCCGATGTACGGTGTCGCCTTGAATGCGATCGTCCGCGCCATGCGGCGACGCGAGACCCTGCCGGCTGCGGCCTGAGCTTCACCACCACCCGGAGACCCGAAGCTGGGCAATCTGGGCGCCACCAAGCCATAATGGTCGTCTTGCCCATACGACCCTTGTGAGCCACGGGGCGGCAGAGGCCAGGCACTACAGCGTCACCGTCCCTTCGATGCAGGTGACGACCTCGCCGCCCACCCAGATGTCCGGGCCGGACTTCTGGACGTGCACGCGGCCCGCACGGCCCAGCGCCGTCCCCTGGGACGCCACATAAGACTCGGGCGCCAGGCCGCTGCCGATCAGCCACTGAGCGACACCGGCATTCAGGCTGCCTGTGACCGGGTCCTCTGGAATGCCCAGGCTGGGCACGAAGGCCCGCACCTCGAACTGCGCCTGCGTGCCATCGACGGCCGGGTCCCAGGGCGCCACCACACCCACCTTGAGATCGCTCAGGAGGGCCATATCAGGGCGCAGGTCCAGCACCTGCTGCCGCGACGTCAGCCGCACCGCCAGCCAGCCCGGACCATTGTCCACCCACTGCGCCTCCAGGATTTCATCCACGCCCAGCCTCAGCCCGGCGGCAACGCGTGACACCAGATCGGATTCGACCGGACCGGAGCGCACCAGCGGCGGCGCGGCGAACGCCACCCGCGACCCGTCAAGGCGCAAGGTAATCAGGCCCGCCAGGCATTCCTGAACGATCGTATCGCCGCGCGCCCGCCCCCCGCTGGCCAGCCACACCGCACAGGCACCCAGCGTGGGATGCCCGGCGAACGGCAACTCGCCACCCGGCGTAAAGATCCGCACCCGGTAGTCCGCCTGCGACGTCGTCGGCCGCAGCAGAAAGATCGTCTCGCTCAGGTTCGTCCAGCGGGCGAACGCCGCCATCGTCGCGTCCGTCAACCCGTCGGCGGCGATCACCACCGCCAGGGGATTGCCTTTCAGAGGGTCACTGGCAAAAACGTCTACTTGCTTGAAATCGAAGGTCGGCATGATGTGGGGGTCAGGCGATGAGGGAGAAAAGTTTTAATTCTCGCATCAAGGCGGGCTTGCGCGCATCCAGTACATCGGCCTGAATCCGGTAAATGATGGATCGGATCACGTCGGACTGGGACATATCAGTATCCCGTGCCAATTGCTTCAGGTTCTGCGCGGTTCGGGCGGTGACCTTGAGCGACAGGCGGCGACGCGCAGCGCCCCGCTGTTCTTTATACGTTTTCCTGGCACCCAGGCAGGCCTCCCGAAGCTCCGCAGCCGGATATTCACCCGTCGCGTAACGATGCAGGTACAGCGCCATCAGGATTTTCCGGAACTCGGTCGTGTTGTTCAGATCCACCTGGTACGCGGCATAATCCAACACGTCCAGATAGATCGCGGGCAACTGCGCTTCGATCGACTCCACCGCCTTTCGACGCGCATCCCGAATGGCCGGTGTGGACTGTGCTGGCGTGGCGACCACTGCATCGCAAACATCACACACATCCACCAGCAGGTCTTTCACCACCCCCAGTCCATCGCTGAATGGCACCGTACGTCGGACAAGCGTTGTCTCCACGATCTTCTTGCACTGGTGGCAGATCGCCCGGCTCTTGTCGCCTTCCTGGAACAGTCTAGTTTTCATGATGCGCAGGTGCGGTGGATGCTGATGAACACGGTGTCAGGGTCTCCGACAAAGTAGAACTTGATGTACCAACCTTGTGTCTTGATGATGTGGACATCGATCTCGGCGATGTAGTGATGCGGAGCACAGGTGTATTCAGTCCCGATGGCGCGCTGGATCAGAGCCCGGACCTCCACCGCTTTGACCGCACCGCATTGCAGTAGATTTTTCAAATCCATCTGGCTGCGGGTCTCGTGCCGAAAGGCCCCGGCTTGCAAAGCCTCGATGACAGTCTGTTTGACTGCCTTGAAGCCCTTTGGCATCTCCATTGCTTCTCCAATTTTACGATATATATCGTATAAATCAATGCTTTATTTCAAAGCAGCAGATCTTTCGAGCACACCACATCCACATCGATCAAAATTCCTGATCAATCATTTATTTTCTTTCAAAATACCCTATTGCCAGCCTTGATCAGGATAAAAACATCTATTAGGGTTACCCTCCGAGGTTCTTTCTCATGGGTATAATACTGTTCAAACATACAGTTATCAGAACGCCATGGAAGCCCCCGCTCTCCTCTCTCTACAGCCTGCCGTCTGCCGGCACGTCCAGGTCCCGGCGCACTGCGGCTTTCCCAGCCCGGCCGAGGACCACGCACAGAAACGGATCGACCTGAACACCGTCCTGATCCAGCACCCCGAAGCCACCTTCTACATGCGCGCCCGGGGCGAATCCATGCGCGACGCCGGCATCAGCGACGGCGATTCTCTGGTCGTGGATCGCGCCCTGGAAGCCCGGCACGGCGACATCGTGGTGGCCGTCGTCGACGGCGACTTCACCGTCAAGACCCTGCATCGCCAGGACGGCCGGGTGCGCCTGCGGGCGGCCAATCCCGCCTTCCAGGACATCGTGCCGCGCCACGGCCAGGAACTGCTCATCTGGGGAGTCGTCACATGGGTGCTCAAGCCCGCCGGCCGCCACCCCGCATCGCGCTGATCGACGGCAACAGCTTCTACTGCGCCTGCGAACGGGTCCTGCGCCCCTCGCTGGAGGGCAGGCCCGTCATCGTGCTGTCCAACAACGACGGCTGCGCCATCGCCCGCACGGCCGAAGCCAAGGCCCTGGGCATCGCCATGGGCGCCCCCTGGTTCAAGATCCAGCACCTGCAGGCCCGGGGACTGATCGCCATTTCCGCCAACTTCGCCCTGTACGGCGACATGAGCGACCGCATGATGCGCGTCATCGGCCAGTTCTCCCCCGCCCAGGAAATCTATTCCATCGACGAGTCCTTCCTGGACCTGACCGGCCTGCCCGGCACGGGCCGCGACATCGGCACGCAAATCCGCCAGCGCGTGCTGCGCTGGGTCGGCATTCCCACCTGCGTCGGCATCGGCACCACCAAGACCCTGGCCAAGCTCGCCAACCATCTGGCCAAGTCCCTGTCGCGCCTGCAAGGCGTCTGCGACCTGTCCGGCCTGGGCCAGGCGGAACTGATGCGCGCCATCCGCCACGTGCCCATCCAGGACGTCTGGGGGGTGGGCCGCAAGCTGGCGCCCAGCCTGGAGTCATCGGGCATCCGCACCGCCGCCGATCTGGCCCAAGCCGACCGCCATGTCCTGCGGCGGCGTTACTCCATCATGCTGGCCAAGACCGCCCAGGAACTGTGCGGCGAACCCGCCCTGGCCTGGGAAGACGCGCCCGTCCCCAAGCAGCAGATCATGTCCACCCGCAGCTTCGGCCTGCCCGTGCGCGAACTGGCCGAACTGGAGCAGGCCGTCAGCCTGTTCACCAGCCGCGCCGCCGAGAAACTGCGGCTGCAGCATTCCCATGCATCCGCCGTACAGGTCTATATCCGCACCAGCCGATTCAAGGTCGGACCGTGGCATGCCGACAGCGCAGTCGTGCCTTTGGGTTCACCCACGGACAGCACACCCACCCTGCTGCGCGCCGCGCTGAGCGGCTTGCGGTCGGTGTTCCGGCCAGGATTCGACTACGCCAAGGCAGGGGTGTGCCTGCTGGATGTCAGGCCGGCGGTGCCGGCTGCCGCGCAGGGGGAGCTGTTTGATTTTGAATCGCCAGGCGACGCGGCTCGATCCGGACGAACCATGGCGGTCGTGGATGCGCTCAATCAGCGCTTCGGCAGCCGGATGGTCCAGGTGGCAAGCGCCTTGCACGAAGCAGATGCGCGATGGTTGATGCGGCAAGCGCATCGGTCGCCGAGTTATACGACGGTGTGGGGGGAGGTGGTGGAGGTGGGGTGAGGC
The DNA here is from genome assembly GCF_049650445.1 of Castellaniella sp. Taxonomy (GTDB): domain Bacteria; phylum Pseudomonadota; class Gammaproteobacteria; order Burkholderiales; family Burkholderiaceae_B; genus Castellaniella. The sequence continues at coordinate 193,584 of NZ_JBASAD010000016.1, forward strand.
CAGGCATCACATCAGCCATGAGCCAGGTCGCGGCGACGCACCGCCAGCCAGGCCTTCACAGCGGCAATGGTAATGGGCACCGAGCCGAAGATGATGAAGACCAGATCGCCCGGCAGACGCAGCCACTCGATCGCCAGGGCCAACTCCGTACGCGTATAGGCGTGCGAGCGAGCGTGCCAGTAACCATTTTGCATGACATCCCACATTTGCAGCGCGCCGCTGGGGAAAAGGCTCAGGAGGACCATCATCAGGAGGCCCGCATTCGTGCCCCAATACGCCATGCGGACGTATTTCTCGATCCCGGGCCAGTCTTCTTCGCTGGCGGTCTGGCGCAGCACGAAGACCATGACGGCCAGGGCCAGCATGCCGAAAACGCCCATGAGTGCCGCGTGCCCGTGAGCCGGCGTCATTTGCGTACCGACCTCGTAGTAGCTGACGATAGGCAGGTTGATGAGGAACCCGAAGACCCCCGCGCCGAAAAAATTCCAGAAACCGACCGCGATCAGGAAATAGATGGTCCACTTGTGCGGCACGCGCACGCGACGGCCATCCGCCCCCTCTCCGCCCCGGGCGGTCTGCATGAACCGCCAGGCATCCAGCGTCAGCAGCGTCAGGGGAACGACCTCGAGCACCGAGACCAGGGCGGCGGCGGCCAGGTTGAAACTGCTGTGGCCGGAGAAATACCAGTGGTGTCCGGTACCGATCACCCCGCCCAGGAAGTACAGGATGGCATCCAGGTAAATGACACCCAGGGCCGTATTGCGGCGCGCGAGTCCCAGTTGGTAGAGGATGAGCGCCACCACCGTGGTCGCAAAGAACTCGAAGAAACCCTCGACCCACAGGTGGATGATCCAGAAGCGCCAGGTGTCCACCACCGTGTAATTGGTTTCCGCGCCATAGAACAGGGCCGGCAGGTAGAACACGGGGATGGCAAGTGCCGCAACCATGAACATGCGCACGATGGGGCGTGCCTCGGCCCGATCGACCTTGGCGGGCCGCGCCAGCCACCACAGCACACCGAACCAGACCAGCAGCCCGATCGCGAGCAGGTACTGCCAGAGCCGCCCGAGCTCCAGGTATTCCCATCCCTGGTTGCCCAGCCAGAACCACCAGTCACCGAGCATTTGCGCCATGCCGGCCCAGATGCCGAGCGAGCTGCCGACGATCACCGCCACAAAGGCGAAAAACAGGAAATGGGCCCAGCCCGCCAATGCGGCCGGCACCTGCTTGCGCAGGGTCGAACCCAGGAACAGGGCTGCGGCGACATAGGCCGTGGCGATCCACATGATGGCACTTTGCAGGTGCCAGGTGCGCAGCAGGTTGCTCGGGAAGATTTTCTCAAGCGGCAGGCCATAGAAACCATCGGGCTCGATACGGTAGTGGGCCACCGCGCCGCCCAACAATGTCTGGAGCAGGAAGACAGCGGCCACGAGCACGAAGAATTTGACAAGTGCGCGCTGGGCTGGCGTTGATTCTCCGGCGGGCGCGAAAGGACGCGTGCCGGGGCCGGAACTGATCCAGCCGATGTTCTCGAAACGTCCCGAAACCAACAGCATGAAGGCAATGCCACCCAACAGCACGATCAGGCTCATCGCGCTCCAGAACATCGTGCCGGCCGTCGGATGGTTGCCAACCAACGGATCGTAGGGGAAATTGTTGGTGTAGGAGTGGCCGTAGCCCGGACGTTCGGCGACCGACGCCCAGGCCGCCCAGGTCACGAAAGCGGAAAACTGCCGCAATTCTTCCGGATCACTGATGGCCTCGGATTTCAGGCCGCCACTATGGGCAGGGTCACTGAAGTACGTTTGCCAGTATTCCGGCTGCTTCGCCCAGGCCAGCGTTTCCGCGGCCGTGAGCGTCAGTGTGTCGGACTGGGCATCGTAACGATTCTTCTTCAGGATGGCGGCCACCTGTCCGGTGACGCCCGCCTGCCGGACCTCGTCCAGACTGTCGAAGGGTACGCCGAATTGCTCCAGCGAGAGCCTGTCGGCGCTGTCCACGCCGATCTTGTGCAGCGCCTCTGCCGAATAGTCCGGCCCCAGGTAGGCACCGTGTCCCCAAATGGAGCCATTGTTCATGAGACCATGCTTGAGGAACACGGACTGACCCGCGCCCACGTCGGCTCGGGTGAACAGCACGACGCCATCGGACCCGACCACCTTGCCCGGGATGGGGGGTGCATTCCGGTACCCGAGGAAGGTGATGAACAACAACATGGCGAAGCCAAATACCATGACAATGGCAATGGTACGCGTCCACCAACGAGAAAGCGGAGGGCTCTCTGGGGAGTGTTCTTCGGGTCTTGGTCTCACGTTTCTCGGCTCCGGAAGATATGCCCGGGTCAGGTACCGAGCATCGATGCAAGAAAACCGCCGTATTCAAATAATGCCAAGCCTTCGCTAAAAAGTCGACTATGGAAAATCCGTAGGGTCGGCGGGGAAACGACAGAGCGACTGAGTTCGGGCTGATCTTGAGGCGCCTGCGCGATCGTCGACATGGCGCAACCATTCAGAAAATCCAGACCGTTGCATCCACCGGTTGAATCCACAACCGACACCCGCCACCCCTACCCCCTCAACGCCCGCTCCACCCCCGCCACATCGATCTTCGCCATCTCCATCATCGCCTCGAACACCCGTTTCGCCGCCGCGCGGTCCGGGTGCTTCAACGCCTCCGACAGCACCCGAGGGGTGATCTGCCAGGAGATCCCCCACTTGTCCTTGCACCAGCCGCAGACGCTTGCCTGGCCGCCGTGGCCGACGATGGCATGCCACAGACGGTCGGTCTCGGCCTGATCGTCGGTCGCGACCTGGAACGAAAACGATTCGTTGTGGGTAAATTCCGGGCCGCCGTTCAAGCCCAGGCAAGGAATGCCCATGACGGTGAACTCGACGGTCAAAACATCACCTTCCTTGCCCGAGGGGTAGTCTCCAGGCGCATGGACGACGTCGCCCACGACGCTGTCCGGAAAGGTCTCCGCATAAAACCGGGCCGCCTCCAGGGCGGCGCCGTCGTACCAGAGACAAATCGTGTTTTTGCTGATCATTTATCGCTCCTGAGTAACGACGCATGCCGCACCTGCAGCGTCCTGATTCTGGCCACCGCCGCGCGATCGGCGACTGCGGCATCCATGGCCGCGTCAACCAGCGGCATGTCCTGCAGGTCCCGCTCGGTCTGGAAGAACGGCGTGACGGCTGCCGAATAGCCCGTCCCGACGGGGTTGATGAACACCAGGTCGCTGCGGTCGAGCAGGCTGTCGGTATTGTCTTCCAGCGTGCAGGGCGCGTTCCGTCGTATCCGTCACGGAATCATCCGGACCATTGCCGTATGCCGTCGGATCGGAATAGGGTTGGTCTTTCATGCCGCCCTCCCGGGAAACGTCTGACTGGCCCCCTGCCCTCGGTTTCATTTAACCGCCCGCCCCCGGCGGGGGCAAGCATGGTAATGGGTGCTTACCGGTCCGCTCGCAACACGTCGTGATTGCGCTGCTCGATGACTTCTCGAGTCCGGTCGCTCGTGCATGCGGTCGGTTCCAGCCGGATGTCGCGGTAACCCAGTACCGGACCATCCGCAGCGCGCGGCCCCATCCACTCGATGGGCCGGCCGCTGCGCTTGTCCACCATCCGGATGGGGCCACCGCCCGGTTCGCTCCCGGCCCACCGATCCCCCCACTGCATCAAAGCGACCAGAATCGGGTACAGCGCCTCGCCCTTCGGGGTCAGGCGGTATTCGAAGAAACGTTCGCCCTCCAGGGGCTGCTTGCTCAGGATGCCGTGTTCGACCAGATGGTTCAGGCGGTTGGTCAGCACATTGCGGGCGATGCCCAGGCGGCGCTGGAAGACGTCGAACCGGGTCGTGCCCAGGGTGCATTCGCGCACGATCATCAGGCTCCACCACTCTCCGACGATGTCGAGAGAGCGGGCGATGGAGCAATCGATGGCGGACAGGTCTTTACGGTACATACGGACATCTTATCACTCATAAGTTTCGTGACGAAACCATAAGGAGTATAGTTGCGTCACGAAACTATATGTCGCCCGCCGCACCATCAGACCCTGATCGGCGGTCTCGACCTGTCTTCAATCCGCTCTACCGCAGAGCCCCACGAGGGCTCGGGAGTCTCCCTCATGGATCGCCATCTGCTCACACTCGCCCTGGGAATGTTCGCCATCGGAACCGACAGTTTCGTGGTGGCCGGCATCATCCCCCTCATCGCCGATTCGATGCACGCCCCCATCCCCACGGCCGGCCAGATGGTGACGCTGTATGCCCTCTCCTACGCCGTGTTCTCGCCGGTCATCGCCGCCCTCGCCGCCCACTGGTCCCGCAAGGGGCTGCTGGTGGGCGGCATGGGAGTCTTCATCCTCGGCAATATGATGACGGCGCTGGCCCCCACGCTTTCCGTGCTGTTGGGCAGCCGCCTCATCACGGGACTCGGTGCCGCGATGTTCAGCCCGACCGCGACGGCAGTCGGCGCCTCCCTGGTTCCGCCGGCTCAAAGAGGACGGGCACTGGCCATCGTGATCGCGGGCTTGACCAGCGCCACGGCGCTCGGTTCCCCGATCGGTACGTTCCTGGGAACCCTGGGCGACTGGCGCATCACCCTGTGGTTCGTCACGGCGCTCGGCATCCTGGCGGCCATCGGCGTCTGGCTGCTGCTGCCCAGCCTGCCCACTTCACCAGCCATCAGCCTGCGCCAGCGGCTGGCTCCGCTGACCGACAGCCGCGTGACGCTCACCTTGCTCACCACGTTGCTGGCCTACGGCGGTTTTTTCACCGTCTACACCTACATCGGTGTGTCATTCGACCGCGCTACCCTCGGGAACGGCGACCGGCTGGCGCTGTTGCTGCTGATCTGGGGCTGCGCGGCGACCGCAGGCAATCTGGTCGCAGGCAAGCTGACGGACCGGTTGGGCAGCCGCCGCATCATCAATGGCGCCCTGTTACTGACCATAATCGACTTCACCTTGCTGCCCTGGAGCAGCGGTAGCCTGGCGAGTGCAATCCCGGCGTTGATTGTCTGGGCGTTCTGCGGCTGGGGACTGCTGGTGCCGCAACAGCACCGCCTGCTGGCGATCTTCCCTGCCCTGGGCGCACTGCTGATGGGGCTGAATTCCGCAGCGATCTACCTGGGGGTCTCCGCCTCGGGCATCCTGGGCGGCCTGGGGATTCAATTCGCCGACGCGCACCACCTGGGCTGGATCAGCGCGGTGCTGATCGCCCTGGCGTTCTTGTGTGCCGAAGGGGCCCATCGGCTGATGGCCCGATCGGAAGGTACCGCGCCACGTTGACGGCAAGGGGCGGCCGGGTTGGAGCGATCCCGCCAAACCGCTTCATGCCGGACGCCTTGAGTGCACCCTCCCTGCTGATCTGGCACAACGCCTGGTTGACGCGCTTTGTCAGTTCATCGTTGCCTTCTGTACGAACAATCAACCTCTCTTGGGCTCGACGCCTACGCGCGCGTCGCGGGCCAGCACCAATTCGGCCAACCGTTCCGCCGCCTCTTCGAACGCCGGGTCGTTCTGCGAAATGTAAAGCCATTTCCCCAGCACCTTGTGCGGCCGCAGCGCGGGCATTTCCTCCAACAGGCCGGCTTGACGCTCGTGCGAGGTACAGACCAGCAGCCCATTCCATGGCTCGTCGCCGCGATCAACGACACCCAGACACAGCATGCCGTCCATATACGCCGTCTCGCACCCGAACATGCGCGAACGAAGATAGCCCGGATCGAACTCGAACCGGTCGAAAACCCAGATGAGCGAGTTTTGGCGCCGAACGCGGGCTTTGGGCTCGAAAATAGGAGGTGGCTTAGGCATGGAGGTTTCCAAAACCGAACCTGGAAAAAGAAAACCCTCTGGAAAACCAGAGGGTTTCAGGTGACTGGTGGAGTCGGGGGGAATTGAACCCCCGTCCGCAAGCCCTCCGCAGGTAGCTCTACATACTTAGTCGGCCTATTTTGAGTTTTAACCTTGGATCATGCCGGACGACAGGCCCTTCCTTGGCGATTCGCACTGATTTAAGACCCGACCCAGCGACCTGATCGAACCCGATTCCCTGTAGATGACGCTGCTGTGGGTTTGACCCCACCCGACCCAGGGACCAGTCGGTGCAGCGGCTCACCGCTTAAGCGGCCAGAGCGAAACGCTCGTCGTTGGCGTTTGTAGTTTTCCAGTGGATTTACGAGCGTACTGGTGCTCGGTATGCACTATCCTGTTTTGTGACCCACGTCGAAGCCAAATCGACCCCATGCCTCTCATTGTACCGGCATTTTTCAGATAATGAAATTACAATCGGGGGCCATGAGGACGTTACGCCACACACGCGCCACACCGCCGGTCGCTTCAGCCAGGATTTCGCCATGCTGCGCTGGCTGACGGGACGCGATGCCCGGGACCGGGAACTGGACCAGGCCCTGGAATCGCTGGACACGCGGGTCTGGATGCCCCTGCTGGCGCAACACCCCTTCCTGCTCGGCCTGGACGCCCAGGAAACCGAAACCCTGCGCCGGCACACGGCCTGGATTCTGGCGAACAAATCCTTCCATGGAGCCCATGGCCTGCGGGTGACGCCGGACATGTGCCGCTCGATCGCAATTCAGGCCGCCTTGCCGGTCCTGGGGCTGGACACCTCGCTGTACCGGGGCTGGACGCAGATCGTGGTCTACCCGGGCGGTTTCCTGGTACAGCGCGCCGAGACCGATGAGGCGGGCGTGGTCCACGAATACGAGCAGGAAACGTCCGGCGAGTCCTGGGAAGGCGGTCCGGTGATCCTGTCCTGGGAAGACGCGCGCGCCGGGACGGACACCCAGGCGAACGTGGTGATCCACGAATTCGCCCACAAGCTCGACCAGCGCGACGGCGGTGCGGACGGCATGCCGGGGCTGCGCGCGCATCGGGATCTGAGCCCACGCCACTGGCGCGAGGTCCTGGACCGGACCTTTGACGATTTCAGCGCCTGGGTGGACGAGGTCGATGCGCTCATCCCGCCCGACGTGGATCCGGAATCCGACGAAGCCGCCGGGTGGTACGCGGAACTGCCGCTGGACCCCTACGCGGCGCAGGACCCGGCGGAATTTTTCGCGGTCAGTTCGGAAAGCTTTTTCATCGACCCCTGGGCGATGGCGGCGGCCTGGCCGGACTGGTATCAGTTGCTGGTGCAGTATTATCGGCAGGATCCCCTGCATCGCCTGGAAGCCGCCAGCACCCAGCGCCCCGTCCGCCCCTGACGCGACAGGCCGGGACGACAGAACGCACGCCGGGCCCAGACAGGACGGCTGGCTGCCCCACCACCATAAGGACTCCGAACATGGACATCACCCTCGCGGCCGCCGACGGCCATACGTTCACCGCCTATCTGTGCGGCCCCGAAGACGCCCGGACCGGCATCGTCGTGCTGCCGGAAATTTTCGGCATCAACGCGCACATTCGCCAGATGGCGGACCGCTTCGCGGCGCGGGGCTATCGGGTGATCTGCCCGTCCCTGTTCGATCGGGCGGCAGGCAGCGAACCCGGCCTGCAACTGGGCTACGACCCCATGGGCCGCGACCAGGGCCTGGCCCTGCGCAAGACGATCAGCGACGAAGACGCCCTGCTGGACATCGAGGCGGCGGCCGCCGCGCTCGGCGGCCAGTCGGCCTGTCTGGTGACCGGCTACTGCTGGGGCGGCTATCTGTCCTGGCGCGCGGCCTGCCTGAGCGACACCTTTGCCGCCGCGTCCTGCTGGTACGGCGGGGGCATTGTGCGCCATTGCCACGACACGCCCCGCATCCCGGTACAGATGCACTTTGGCGGACAGGACGGATCAATCCCGATGTCGGACGTGCAGGCCATCCAGGCGGCGCAACCCGGCCTGCCGATCCACGTCTATCCAGAGGCCGGCCATGCGTTCGGCCGCGAAGGCACGACAGCCTACCACCCGGCTTCGGCGGCCCTGGCCTGGGAGCGAACGCTGGCGTTTTTCGCTGATCCCCGCCTCTGACGACGAAAACCACTGGCCGATACCGTGGCTTTTTCGATACACCCAGCCCGGCGCGCCAGAGCCGATCACGCGCGCGATGAGCAACAAACGTGTGTAGTTGTTCCTGTCACGCAATGAAAGCCGCCCATCCGTAGCTTTTTGAAGCGTCTGTCCCCGGAGTATTCACAATCCAGCCGCCTGCACGGGCCACAATGGGGTCCCTCGATCCACAGGACAGTCACATGAAAAAAAGCATCGTTGCGGCAGGCCTGCTCGCTGGCATATTGATGGCGGGACCGACTGCTCATGCGGGCGACGTGGACGTCGGCATTTCCATCGGCATCCCCGGCGTCGTCTGGGGCGGGCCCGCCTACTATCCGCCTCCGCCGCCTCACTATTACCGCCCGCGCGTCGTCGTGGTGCCCGAGCCTGTTTATGGACCCGGCCCCGGCTACTATCGCCAGGGCTGGAGGGACCGGGAACGCTACGAGCGCCACCAGCGCAAACAGTGGAAGAAATATATGAAACATCACAGAGGCCACGACTGGGACGATTAAGCCCCAGCCTCGTCCCGCTTCCGGAGAGACCCTTCCTGGACGCGGCGCGCGCAAGCAATGCGCCGCCGCGTCTTTTTTTTATCGACTGAAAGCGGAACCCAAAGCGGGCTTGGCCGCGCGCCTACTGCGTCAGCACGCCGTCCCGGTAATCGCGCATGGCCTGCTCGATTTCCTCGGTCGTGTTCATGACGAAGGGGCCGTACTGGACGACAGGCTCGTTCAGAGGCTTGCCGGCCAGCAGCAGCACCCGCACAGCATCGGCATCATCCTGCGTCGGCGCAATATGCAGGGTCTCGCCCTGCGCGCCGAACCAGACCGTATGCCCGGCCTCGACGGCCTGCCCCTCGGCGTCCAGCCTGCCCTCGAAGACGTACACCAGCGCCTGATGCGTGGCCGGGACCGGAATGTCCACGGCCTGCCCCGCCATGACGCGAATGTCGGCGATCAGCGGCTGGGTGGCGGGATTCGCCTGCCCCGGTCCCTGCAACGGACAGGTCGCCCAGGGAATGGTGCCGGCGATCAGCTTGATGAAGCCGCCTTCGGGCAATTCGGCCACGGCCAGCGAGTCGGCCGGGATGTCGCGGTAATGCGCGGGCTGCATCTTGTCGGCCGCCGGCAGGTTCAGCCAGATCTGGAAACCGCGCAGCAAGCCGTTTTCCTGCTGGGGCATTTCTTCGTGGATGATGCCGCGCCCGGCGGTCATCCACTGCACGCCGCCGGCCTTCAGATCGCCCTCGTTGCCCAGGTGGTCACGATGGCGCATGTGGCCGTCGACGATGTAGGTCACCGTCTCGAAGCCGCGATGCGGATGCGGTGGAAAGCCGGCGATGTAATCGTCCGGGTTGTCGGACGAGAAAGCGTCCAGCATCAGGAAGGGGTCCATGCGGAACTGCCGCTGGTGTCCCAGGGCGCGCAGCAGGCGCACGCCCGCGCCATCCTCGGCGGGTTGGGCGGGCAGAATGCGGGTGACGGCTCGATGCGTCATGATGGGCTCCTTGGGGGATCGGCCGGGAGCCGACGCCCCCGCCGCGGGCCTGCGGTTCAGAGCCCGACGTTGTCCTTTTCCAGCACCTGTTCGGCGCGGTAGCTGGACCGCACCAGCGCACCGGACACGACCTCGCGGAAGCCCTTGGACAGACCCAGATCACGGTAGGCGCGGAATTCGTCGGGCGTGACGAAACGGCGCACCGGCAGGTGATTGGCCGTGGGCCGCATGTATTGGCCGAAGGTCAGGATATCGACGTTGGCGGCGCGGATGTCGTCCATCGCCTGCTCGATTTCGTCGTCGGTCTCGCCCAGGCCCAGCATGATGCTGGTCTTGGTCAGGGTGTGCGGCGCGTAGGCCTTGGCGTGCGCCAGCACGTCCAGGGTCTGGCGATAGCCGGCGCGGGCGTCGCGCACGACGTGCGTCAGGCGTTCGACTGTTTCGACGTTCTGGGCAAAGGTGATCAGGCCGGCGTCCAGGATCTTTTCCACACAACCGTGATCGCCCTTGAAATCGGGGGTCAGGGCCTCGACGGCCGTCCGCGGCGAACGTTCGTGAATGGCGCGGATACAGGCGGCGTAGTGGCCCGCCCCGCCGTCGATCAGGTCATCGCGGTCGACCGAGGTCAGCACCACGTATTTAAGCTGCATCAGCGCCACCGCGTCGGCGACGCTGGCGGGTTCGTCGTGGTCCAGCCAGCCATGGGGATTGCCGGTGCTGACGGCGCAGAACTTGCAGGCCCGCGTACAGACCGAACCCATCAGCATCAGGGTCGCCGTGCCCCGCCCCCAGCATTCGGCGATGTTGGGACATTTGGATTCGGCGCAGACCGTGTTCAGCTTGTGCGTCTGGACGATCTCGCGGACCTCCTGATATCGCGCCCCCGCCGGGACGCGCACCCGCAGCCAGGACGGCTTGGGCGCGGAATCGGGGATCTCGGTGAGGTCGCTGGGGCGCATGCCGTCCTTGACGGCCTTGGTGCCCTGCGGACTGATGAATTTGGCTCCCGAACGGGCGCGGATGATGGGGACTTCGGTCGTCATGGAAAACCTGCGGGAAATAGTCGAAAACGGGCACTCGTCACCCCCGGCGAGCGCCTGTGCGGATAGTACCACGCGCCCCCGGGCACACCGTCCCGCCCGACCTGGCGACGGGGTCATCGATCGATATACAGACTATTTCGCGACACCGCACCGCCCGGTATACTCCCCGCCATGCTGCCGGCCGCCCCCCCAAAGATCCCCCTGCTCGCCCGCCCGCCGGGCGCCGCCCTGGTGCTGCTGTGCCTGCTGGGCATGGTCACGCTCTGGACGACGCTGTGCGCCCTCAGCCATACCGCCCCCGACCTGGACGGCATGGAAGAACTCGTCTGGGCGGCCAGCCTGGAACTGGGCTACACCAAGCATCCGCCTCTGCCCTCCTGGTTCATGCACCTGGCCACGGAACTGCTGGGCCGTCCGGTGTGGCTGCCTTTCCTGATGGGGCAGATATTCTCGGCCCTGGGACTGTGGTTCGTGTGGAAGCTGGGCCGCGAGATCACCACGCCGCACCGGGCGCTGATCGCCACGCTGCTGGTTTCGGTGACCGCCTATTTCTCGCTGCGCGGCACGATCTACAACCACAACACGGCCCAGCTCTGGTCGATCACCGCCTCGATCTGGCTGTTCCACCGGGCGCTGCGAGGCGGCCGGATGCGCGACTGGGCGCTGCTGGGCGCAGTCGGCGGCCTGGCGATGCTGACCAAATACAGCGCCCTGATCCAGTTCGCCGCCTTCTTCCTGTACGCGCTGCGCTGCGGCGCACTGCGCCGCCCGGACGTCTGGCGTGGCATCGCCGTCGCAACGGCGGCGTTTCTGATCGTGCTCGGCCCGCACCTGTGGTGGCTGGATCAGCATGACTTCGAACCGCTGCGCTACGCCGACGCGTCATTGGCTGCGGGCGGGCGGCTGGCCGCCCTGAAAGACTTGCTGGACTTCACCCTGGACCAGGCCGGACGGCTGGCACCCATGGTGCTGGCGCTGGCCGCCTGGACGCTGTGGCGCAAGCGCCGAAGCGATCGCGCGCCCGGCCACGCGGCCAACGACGAACAGTTCGCGGGGCCCGCCGCCGCCCCGCGCTACTGGTTCGACCTGGCGCCTGAGGACCGGCGCTTCCTGCTGTGGGTCGGCCTGGCGCCTTTTCTCAGCACGGTGCTGATCTCGGTGGTGCTGGGCTCGCGGCTGGAGGCTTCCTGGGGCAGCACCTTCTTCGTGCTGTTCGGCTTCTACGGACTGGGCTGGCTGCGCGGCCCCGAGACGGTGCAACTGCGACGCGTCCTGATCCTGACGATCGCGCTGCATGTCCTGATGGCCGTCGGCTATGCCGCCGCCCGAGGCCCGATCGCGCAGATGACGGGCCACGCCTCTCGCTCCACCTACCCCGGGCCGGCACTGGCCGCGCAGGCGCTGCGGCACTGGCAAGACCACCAGCCCGGGCGGCCCCTGCGCGTCGTGGTCTCGAATACCTGGATGGGCGGCAACATCGCCGTGCACGTCGGCCCTGACACCCGGGTCTGGATCGACGCCAGCGACGAGCAGTCCCCCTGGTTCGCTCCGGGGACGGCCCTGCGCTGCGGCGCGCTGATCGCCTACAGCGAACGGGGACGCGCCACGCCGGCGCCGGCCGTGCAGGCCTTATATGACGCAGCGCCCTGGAAAGGCGTAGATGCGGTGCCCTGGTCCGGCCCCAAGGGCAAAGTGATCGATCTGCACTGGGCGGTGCTGCCCGCCACGCCCGATTGCCTGAAGGGCGATTAGGCTTGGGGGTTGATCAGGCCTGGGCTAGTGAGCGGCGGGCCTGGCGGACTGGGCACCCGGGCGCAGGTCGGTGCCATTGGCCAGCAGCGGCTCGAAATCGATCGGCGCCAGCGGCCGGGCGAACAGATACCCCTGGCCGTAATCACAGCCGGCGGCGGCCAGCAGCGCGTATTGTTCGCGCGATTCGATGCCTTCGGCCACTACGCGCAGGCCCAGCTTGTGCGCCAGCAGGATGACCGCCTCGCACAGGGCCAGGTCAGGACCATCCGAACTGAGATTGGCCACGAAGGACTGGTCGATCTTGAGAAAATCGATGTTGAACTTGCGCAGATAGGACAGCGAAGAATAGCCGGTGCCGAAGTCGTCCAGCGCGACCTGCATGCCGGCATCGCGGAAGGCATCCAACTGGCGCTGGATGCGTTCGTCGCCGGAATCGATCAACAGGCCTTCGGTGATTTCGATGATGACCTGACGCGGCGACAGGCCCAGGGTATCCAGGTGGCTGCGCCAGAAGGCGTGATCCAGGCCCTCGTGGCGCAACTGGGCCGGAGAAATATTGACGCTGACCTGCATGTCCAGCCCGTACTGACGACGCCATTCGGCGACCTGGCGGGTGGCCTCGCAAAAGACCCAGTCCCCGATGGGGCGGATGATGCCGGTTTCCTCGGCCAGGGGAATGAATTCGCTGGGCGACACCAGGCCCCGGACCGGATGATGCCAGCGCAGCAGCGTCTCGGCCTTGATGATGCGGCCGCTGTTCAGATCGACGATGGGCTGATAATCCAGCGAGAACTGGTTCTGGCCCAGCGCCAGATGCAGATCGTTGACCAGCCGCATGCGGGTCTGGGCCTGTTCCTGCATCGACAGCGTGAAATAGCAACTGCGGTTGCGACCCTCGGCCTTGGCGGCGTACATGGCCTGGTCGGCGTTGTTCAACAGGGCTTCCGCGTCGGCGGCGTCATCCGGATAAAAAGTGATGCCGATGCTGGTGGAGATGAAGACGGTTTCGACCCCCAGGCGGAAGGGCTCGGCCAGCCGGCGCAGGATGTTGCGGGTCAGGCGTTCGACATCACGCGGTTCGCGGATGTCGTCCAGAAGGACCGTGAATTCGTCGCCGCCCAGCCGGGCCACGGTATCACTCTGGCGCACGCAGCCGCCAAGCCGCCGGGCGGCTTCCTTCAGCAGTTCGTCGCCCATGGCGTGACCCAGGGTATCGTTGATTTCCTTGAAGCGGTCCAGGTCCAGGAACAGCAACCCCGTGCGGCTGCCGGTGCGCCGGGATTTACGGATGCTCTGTTCCAGGCGATCGTGAAACATCTGCCGGTTGGGCAGATCGGTCAGGCGGTCGAAGTTGGCCTGCTTCCAGATGATGGCCTCGGCCTGCTTGATCTCGGCGATATTGGAAAAGATCATCACCCGGCGATGGACCTCGTCATCCGCGCCATAGGACGTGTTGATGCTGAGCCATTCAGGGTAAAGCTCGCCATTGGCGTGCTGGCCCCAGTGTTCGCCCTGCCAACTGCCGGTTTCCATCACCGTGCGCCACATGGTCCGGTAGAACTCGCGGTCGTGGCAGGGAGAATTCAGGCAGCGGACGTGGCGGCCGATGACTTCGGATTCAGGACGTCCCCGCAGTTTCACGAACGCCGGGTTGACGTCCAGGATGAAGCCCTTGGGGTCCAGCACCAGCATGCCCTCGCTGGTGCTGCGGTAGACCAGCGAGGCCAGTTCAGCCTGGCGGTCGATGTCGGGCAGGCCCGGCCGGCGCAGGCGCATGACGTACAAGTGGCTGTGGCCAGTAGGCGACGGGATGTGCGTGGCGGCGCCCGCCAGCATCAGGGGCTGGCGCTGCCGGTCCAGGCCCGGACCGCGCCACGGCAGGGTATTGCGCGTGCCGGACTGGCGCAGCCGCTGATTGATGTCGCCCACATCGGGCAGCAGGGCCTCGACGCCGAGTCCGATGGCCGTGCCCCTGCGGTAGCCGAACAGGCGCTCGGCGCTGCGGTTCATGTAGACGATGGCGCCGTGCGTGTCCGTCGCCAGGAAGGCATCCTGCGAGTAGTCTCCCAGCCGGATCAGGGCCAGGATGTGGGAACGGTCGGTGTGATCGGACGATAGCAATACATCGACGTCCGGACCGGGTTCCTGGATATAGAGAGGGATGGGAGATTTGAGCAGGGGAAACATCACACGAGCAGGAGTGGATGTGCGTCAGTCGTCACAATAAAGTCCGCTGAAAAACCTGCGACTTTTCGATTTTTAACACATCGGTAACCTTGGTCACCATGGGTATTATCCATGAGACCTGCCGCGCGCGCAGGCCACTCCATCCGCCCGGCATGGTTTTACGGGCCAGGAAGGCCGCCTCTGGCCGGGCCGGCGGCGATCAGGGAGCTTCGCCGAAGTATTCCTTGAACCGATGTCCCAGCTTGCGCGCCTTGGTGCGCAGATATTGCTCGTTGTAGGGATTGCGGTTGACCTGCAACGGTATGCGCTCGGCGACCGTGATGCCCAGATCCGCCAGCACGCGCTCCTTGCGCGGGTTGTTGGTCATCAGCCGCACGCTGCGAATGCCGAAATGATCCAGCATGGGGCGGCACAGGTCGTAGCGGCGCAGGTCGGCGGGAAAGCCCAGACGTTCATTGGCTTCGACCGTGTCGGCACCCTCGTCCTGCAACTGATAGGCACGGATCTTGTTCAGCAAACCGATGCCCCGGCCCTCCTGGCGCAGGTACATGATGATGCCCCGGCCCTCCTCCGCAATGCGCTGCAGAGCGGCCTCCAGTTGGGCGCCGCAATCGCAGCGCTGGCTGAACAGAGCGTCGCCCGTCAGGCATTCGGAATGGATGCGCGCCAGCACGGGCTCGTCTCCGAACGGCTCGCCCAGCGTCAGGGCCACGTGTTCCTTGCCCGTGGCGGGCTCGGCAAAAGCGTGAATCCGGAAGACGGCCCAGGGCATGGGCAACTGGCTGGAAGCGACATACTGCAGGATGCCGCCATCCGCGACAGGCGCGGAACCGGAGGGGGTGGACATGGAGAATGCGTCATGGAGGGAATGAAACGGGCTATAGATTAACACCCCGGCCGCGCGCCTTAAACTACACCGCTTGCCGGGACCCCGCGACATCCAACGACACGACCGCCGCCATGAACGCATTCCTGTATCTGCTGACCGTACTGATCTGGGGCACCACCTGGATCGCCATCAAACTGCAACTGGGCATCGTCGCCATTCCGGTGTCGATCTTCTACCGCTTCGGACTGGCCTCGGCGATTCTGCTGGGCGCCTTGATCATGCTGGGCCGCCTGCAGCGGCTGGACCGGCGCGGCCACCTGCTGTGCCTGGGCCAGGGCCTGTGTCTGTTCTGCCTGAACTTCCTGTGTTTCTACAGCGCCACACAGTGGATTTCCAGCGGCCTGGTGTCGGTGGTTTTCTCCGCAGCCACCCTGTGGAACGCACTCAATGCACGCCTGTGGTTCGGCACCCGCATCACGCCACGCGTCATGCTGGGCGGCGCCTTTGGCCTGGCCGGCCTGGCGCTGCTGTTCTGGCCCGAACTGGCAGGCCAGGCCGCCACGCTGGAAACCCTGCTGGGCCTGGGCCTGGCGCTGCTGGGCACGCTGTGCTTTTCCACCGGCAACATGCTGTCGTCGGCCCAGCAGCGCGCCGGCATCGGCCCGCTGACGGGCAATGCCTACAGCATGCTGTATGGATCGCTGATCCTGCTGGCGGGCTGCCTGCTGACGGGCCAGCCCTTCGATTTCGACCCTTCGCCAGCCTATGTGGGGGCGCTGCTGTACCTGGCGGTTTTCGGTTCCGTCGTGGGCTTCACCGCCTACCTGACCCTGGTGGGCCGCATCGGCCCGGTGCGCACGGCCTACTGCACGGTGCTGTTCCCGGTGGTGGCACTGAGCATTTCCTCGGTGGCCGAAGGGTATCGATGGACGCCCTATGCCGTCGCAGGACTGGCGCTCGTCATCCTGGGCAATGTGCTGGTGTTCGCGCGGCGGGCGGCCAAGTAAACAGCGCAAAAAAACCCGGGATTTCGGTCTTCGCCCACGTCGCGGCCTGCATGCCGCTCCGATTCGCTAGGCATGAAATGATCCGCAGGGATCATTTCATGTCCGACCTCATCCCGGGAATCGCCCGGCAGACCGGGCACGAATCAGGTCAGGCCTTGACGCCGAGATAGCGTTCGATGATCTCACCGTTTTCGTGCAGGTCCTTGGGCGTACCCTCGTACACCACATGGCCGTTGTTGACGATGTAGGCGCGGTCGGCCAGCGACAGCGCGGCACGCACGTTCTGTTCCACGATCACGATCGTCTGGCCCGCGTCCGCCAACTGGCGGCATACGGACATCAGATCGCGCACGATCAGCGGGGCCAGCCCTTCGAAGGGCTCGTCCAGCAGGATGATGTCGGCGTTGCGTATCATGGCCCGCGCGATCGCCAGCATCTGCTGCTCGCCCCCGGACAACTGCTTGCCCCGGTTGCGCTTGCGTTCGGCCAGGCGCGGGAAGGTCGCGTAGATCTCGTCCAGGGTGCGCGGTTTGGGCGCCGTCATGGCCGCCAACTGCAGGTTTTCCTGCACCGAGATCGAGCCGAACACGCGGCGTTCCTCAGGCACCAACTGGATGCCCAGCGCCGCGCGGCCGTAGGGCGGCAGATGCTGGATTTCCACGCCTCTGTGGCGGATGGTGCCGGACTTGACCTCGACCATGCCCATCAGGGATTTCATCGTGGTGCTCTTGCCGGCCCCATTGCGCCCCAGCAGGGCCACGACCTCGTGTTCCTCGATCCGCATCGAGACGTCGAACAGGATGTGCGAGTCACCGTAATAGCTGTTGATCTTGTCGATTTCAAGCAGACTCATCGTCCATCCCTCCAAGGTAGGCGGCCTGGACCGACGGATCCCTGCGGATTTCGTCCGGCGTGCCTTCGGTCAGTTTGCGGCCTTCGTACAGCACCGTGATGCGCTCGGCCAGCTCGAACATGGCGTCCATATCGTGCTCGACGATCACCATGCTGCGGCCCTGGCGGATCGACTTGAGCAGCGCCACCACCAGAACGCGCTCCTCGGGTCCGAGGCCCGCCAGCGGCTCGTCGAACAGCAGCACGTTGGCGCCCGTGGCCAGCGCCAGACCGATCTCCAGACGGCGCTTTTCGCCGTAGGACATTTCCGAGACCTGCGTGTCGGCATGATGGCTGAGATCCACCAGCGCGATGGCCGCGTTGACCTGGGAATCCAGGTGATCGGAATGCAGGCTGCTCAGCAGATCGCTGCGATAGCGCCCGCGCAACCGCGCCAGCACCGGAATCATCATGTTCTGGCGCACGGTCAGGTGTTCGAAGAGCTGGTTGATCTGGTAGCTCTTGCTCATGCCCAACTGGCAGACCGAGGTCACGCCGATGCCGGTGATTTCCTGGCCTCGGAAGAAGACCTGACCCGTGGTCGTCGGCAATTCGCCCGCCAGCATCGCGAAGAAGGTGGACTTGCCGGCGCCGTTGGGGCCGATCACGCCATGGAGTTCGCCTTCACGCAGGGTGAAGTCGATATCCGAGTTGGCCTTCAGGCCGCCGTAATGCTTGCTGACGCCTCGCGCCTCCAGCACCGGCGCGCCGGGCCGGGTCGTCGCCAGAGGAGGCACGATATCCAGCTCACTGGCCACTTTGCTGCTGGCGTCGGCATCGATGCCCGCAGGCAGCTTGCGCGTCCGTTGCCAGAGCTGGATGATGGCACCGGCCACACCACGGCGAAACACCGTCACCAGCACGACGAAGACCACCCCCAGGATCAGTTTCCAGTAGGGTCCCAGACTGCCCACCTGCTGCAGACCATCGTACAGGTAGAGCCAGATGGTCGCACCCAGCAGCGGCCCCAGCAGCGTGCCGGCCCCGCCCATCACGGTCTGGATCACCAGTTGCGCCGAGGTATCCAGCGAGAAGGCATCGGGTGGCATGTAGGACTGGAACAACCCCAGCAAGCCGCCCGCCAGACCGCCGTAGGCAGCCGCCACGACGAAGACCATGAGCTTGTACGACTGGATCGAATGGCCCAGTGCGGTCGCGCGCTTGGGATTGCCCTGGATGGCTTTGAGCACGGCGCCGAACGGCGAGCGCACGATGCGACGGGCGATGAGATAGCCGACGAAGAACACCAGCGCCACGAACCAGTACATGGGCCAGCCGCTGCCGATCTTGATGTTGATGAAGCCCAGCGCGATTTCAGGCGACGGCACGCCCGCGATCCCGTTTTCCCCCCCGGTGTACTCCTTGAAGACCGAGTTTTCCATGAAGAAGAACATCTCGCCGAAGGCCAAGGTGCTCATGGCAAAGTAAATGCCCGTGCGCCGCAAGGTGAGATAACCGATGAGCAAGCCCATGACGGCGGCCGCGACCGTGCCGATGGCCAGCGCCAGCAGCATGTTGGGCACGACCCCGTCGGTCAGCAGATAGGCCGTGACGAATCCGCCCGTGCCAAAAAAAGCCGCCTGGCCGAAGGACAACAGTCCGGTGTAGCCGAACAGCAGATCGAAACCCAGGCCGAACAGGCCGAGGATCAGGATCCGGGTCAGCAAATCGGGGCTCATGCCGATGGCCGGCAAGATGAAAGGCGCCAGGATCAGGCCGAGTCCTACCCACATTTCGGGCAGCCGTCCACGCATGATCATGCCTCCCCCTCCCTGTTTGACAGACCGGGCCGAACCAGCGGCTTCGGCCATCGTTGATTGAGATGAACTCATTCCCGACCCTCCTGACCCATGAGACCTTGCGGACGGAACACCAGCACCAGTGCCATGGCGACGAACAGCATCACATCGGAATACTGAGGATTCACCATGGCCGTGAGGCTGAGAATTTCTCCGGCGATGATGCCGCCCACGATGGCGCCCGGGAAAGATCCCACGCCGCCGATCACCACCACCACGAAGGATTCGACCAGGTAGCGAAAGCCCATGTCAGGCGTCAGCGCCACGATGGGCGAATTGACCACCCCGGCAAACCCGGCCGCCATGGTGCCCAGGCCGAACACCACCAGGAAGGCCCGCTTGATGTTGATGCCCAGGGCATCGACCATCTGCGCATCTTCGATGCCCGCGCGCACCACCAGACCCAGGCTGGTGCGATACAGGATGAAATACAGCACCAGCAGGGTCACTGCCGCAATGGCGAGCGTTTCCAGCCGGTACATCGGATAAATGAGCGAACCGATCTTGGCGATCCCCATGCCCCATTCAGGCGGTGAGACCGACAGACTGACGCCGCCGTAAATGCCGCGGATGATTTCGATCAGAATGATGCTCAGGCCGAACGTGACCAGGATCTGGTCTTCGGGCGGACGGCTGTAGAACTTGCGCATCAGGCCGCGCTCTATGACCAGACCGCAGGCCAGCGCCACGGCGGCCCCGCCGGCCAGGGCCAGCACGAACGACCCCGTCAGGTCGTAGACCGTATAGCCCGCATACCCCCCCACGACGAACAGCGCGCCGTGAGCAAAATTGATGACACCGAGCGTGCCGTAAATGATGGTCAGGCCGGTACTGATCAACGCCAACAACAAACCGGTCGTCAGCCCATTGAATAATTGCGAGAGAAACAATGACATGCTCGGGTACCTCCTTCAAGTCCCGGACAGTGGCCGCTCCCGGGGCCGCAAAGCCCCGGGAGGAACGGATTGCTCAGATGTAATCACCCAATTTGCAACCCAGCACACCCAGGTCCGGCACGACGTCCTTGCCCTCGACGATCTGGACGATTTCGTAGTAATCGTCCGGGTTCTTCATGTCGGCCTTTTTCTTGCCGCGCATGACCGGGAAGTTGACGATGCCCTGGTGGTCCTCGGGGCGAATCGAGAATGGCCCGGTGGCGAGATTCAGGACGGCACCCGATTCCAGGGACTTGATGACGTCGGGCGGATACAGCCCCCCTGCGCGTTCGACGGCCGCTGCCCAGACCATCACGGCCAGATAGGCATAGAAGGACGAGTCGCGCGGCATGCCCTTGAATTTCTTCTGGTAGGCTTCGACGAAGTGCTTGGCCTCGGGGTACTTGTCCTGCATGGTCCACCAGAACCCCTGGGCCACGATGACGCCTGCCATCAGATCGGCGCCGACTTCCTCTTCGATGTAGGCCGAGCTGTAAGGCACGACGACTTTCATCTTGTCGAGCAGACCGAACTGTTTGGCCTGCTTGATGGCATTGGCGGCATCCGCGCCATAGGCCACGCACACCAGCACATCGGCATCGGTATTGGCAATGTTGATCAGGTAGGAACTGTAGTCCTTGGCGCCCAGCGGGTGGACCTGGTTGGTGACCGTCGTCCAGCCTTCTTTTTCGGTGAATTCCTTCATCGACTGCGTGGTGGTGTGGCCGTACGTGTAGTCGGGCGTCAGGTACGCGGCCTTGCGGTTCTTGCCGAGTTCCTTGGCAGCCACGGGCGCAACCGCCTTGCAGGCCATGTAGGCGAAATAGCAGGGGCGGAAGCCATAGCGCTGGCAATCGACGCCGGTGGTTTCATTGGAACCGGAAATGGCCGTGAAATACGGCGTATGTTCGCGGTTGCAGACCTTTTCCAGGGCAATGGCCACCGCGCTGCTGGTGCTGCCGGAGATCATCATCGCCTTGTTGTCGTGGATGAATCGCGTGGCCGACTGCACGCCGGTGTTGGGTTTCGTTTCAGCATCGGCCGATACGATTTTCAGCGGCTTGCCCAGCACCCCTTTCTTGAGGTCGGGAGAAATGCCCTTGAGGATGGGATCGCCATTGTTGATGTGCTCGACGGCCAGTTCGTAGCCGCGCTGCTGCGCGGCGCCTTGCGCCGAATACGGGCCGGTCAGATCGACGGTCAGGCCCAGGACGATGGAGTCGCCCTCCGAACCTGCAGGCCAGGCCCCCAGGGGTTTCTTGTCGTCGGCCAGCGCAACTCGGGCGGCGCCGGGCATCAGCATGCCACCGGCCACCCCGGCAGCCCCGGCCTTCAGCACCGAACGGCGCTTGACCTGCGTCTGCATGGCTTGTCCCAAAGTCTTGTTGTCTTTCATTGGTTTGTCTCCTGGTAAGTGGCCCCGGGCACCGGATGCACCCGGCTGAAACACAGTCATTCCAGCTAAAACCGCGATTTATTTTTGTGTGAAACAGCTTTGTTTTTATCTCTGCAGTCAATCGCGGACCGGATTTTCAAAGGGCCGGATTTCTGCGTGATGCTATTAGTAAAATTTGAAACTTACGCAAAACTTACGCTCATCAGACAAGGGCCGATGCGAAGCGGACAGGGGGCTGAGAACACGTGCTTACTCCGTACAGAGGAGTGACGTATCTCTTTGATTCAGAAAAGCAATTTATTTTAATCTTGAATGATGCAGTGCAAAATAATCAGGGTTATCACTTAAGGGAAAACCGCAGTTATGAATAACCCCTAAATCACCCCTGATATTGCACTGCATCATGAAAAACGGGACCCTCGGGTCCCGTTCATTCAAACTCAAAATATCGGTTCAGGCAGACTGGATTCAACCCAATCGAATGCGCGCGGCATATTCGCGCAACACATCCATGCCCGGATCCTTGCGCGGCCAGATCAGGCCCACGCCGTCATCTTCGTAGCGCGGCAGCACGTGGATATGGGCGTGCGGCACCGTCTGCCAGCCGGCCGGACGATTGGCCTGCAGCAGTGTCAGCCCCTCGGGCTGAAAGGCGTCCTGGACGGCGCGTGCCACGCGATAGGCCAGGCGCATCAGTTCAGCCGCCAGATCCTCGTCCATGTCGAGCAAGGTGGCATAAGGCTCGCAGGTCGCCACCAGCACATGGCCCGGGTTCAACTGACCGGCATCCATGAAGGCGAACACACGGGCGTCGCGATGAATGATGGCGGCCGGGATCTCGCCGGCCAGAATGCGGGTGAAGACGGTTTCCATAGGGGATGCACACTCCGGAAAGGCCCGTGGCCGGGATAGGGTCCGGCCACGGTAGCACATCCTGTCTCAGCCTAGGGGGACGGAGTGCCCATATCCTGTTCGACGGCAAAGCAGGCGACCTGCCGGCCGCCTTGCGAGAGCAGGGCCGGCAGGCGCTCGCGGCACACCGGCATGACCCGGTGGCAGCGGGAACTGAACGGACAACCGGGCGGCGGATTCAGCGGGCTGGGCAATTCGCCCGACAGCTTGATGCGCTCGCGCCGGTCGGCGTCGTTCAGGCGCGGCGTGGCCGACAGCAGCGCCTGGGTGTAGGGGTGCAGCGGCTGGCCGAAGATCGCTTCCTTGGTGCCCTGCTCCACCACCCGGCCCAGGTACATGACCATGACTTCGTCGGCCAGATGCTCGACCACCGACAGGTCGTGAGAAATGAACACGTAGGACAGGCCCAGATCGCGCTGCAGGTCCTGCATCAGGTTCAGTACCTGGGCACGCACCGACACGTCCAGCGCCGAGACGGCCTCGTCCGCCACCAGAATCTCGGGCTCCAGCATCAGCCCCCGGGCGATGGCGATGCGCTGGCGCTGGCCCCCGGAGAACATGTGCGGATAGCGGCCGTAGTGTTCCGGCCGCAGGCCCACGCGCTCCATCATGGCGTGACCTTTTGCGCGGCGTTCGCGCGCATCCAGCCCGGTGTTGATGAGCAGGGGTTCTTCCAGGATGTCGCCGATGCGCTTGCGCGGGTTCAGCGAGGCATAGGGATTCTGGAAGATGATCTGGATCTTGCTGCGGCGCAGTTTCGCCAGTGCCGGATCGGCACGGGACACGTCCTGGCCCCGGTACAGCAACTGGCCGGCGGTCGGCGGCTCGATCATGGTCAGCACGCGGGCCAGCGTGGACTTGCCGCAGCCCGATTCACCGACCACCGCCAGGGTGCGGCCGGCCGGCAGACTGAAGGACACGCCATCCAGGGCCTTGACGGACTTGGCCGGTTTCAGGAAACCGCCGTCCACGGCGTAATGGCGCTTGAGATCGATGGCCTGCAGGACGGATTCGACGGGCGCGGCCGGCGTGGCCTGCCGCACAAGCTCTTGAAGCGTTGTCATGCTTGGATCCCCAGCGCCGCCTGCGTGGGCAGACCGGCATCATCCAGCGGGGTATGGCATTTGACCTGCCGGCCTGCAGGGCCGGCCAGTTCCGGCTCACGGACACGGCACGTTTCGGTGGCATAGGGGCAGCGTGGACTGAGCAGACAGCCCTGAGGCCGGTCGTAGCGCCCCGGGACCACGCCGGGCAGCGACACCAGGCGCTCGGCGCCCTGGGAAAATTCCGGCAGCGCCCGCAGCAGCGCCTGTGTGTAAGGATGGCGCGGGTGGCGGAAGATGTCCGACGCAGGACCGGATTCCACCAGTTGGCCGGCGTACATGACCAGGATGCGGTCGGCAGCCTCGGCGACCAGGGCCAGATCGTGGGTGATCAGCACCAGCCCCAGACCCTCGCTGCGTTGCAAAGACAGCAGCAGGTCCATGATCTGGGCCTGGATGGTCACGTCCAGCGCCGTGGTGGGTTCGTCGGCGATCAGCAGGCGCGGCTTGCAGGCGATCGCCATGGCGATCATGACGCGCTGGCTCATGCCGCCCGACAACTGGTGCGGATAGGCCCGCAGGCGCGATTCAGGGTCGGGGATGCCGACCTGCTCCAGCAGTTCGATCACCCGGGTCCGCAGCGCACGGCGCGAACCGCCACCGTGGGCGCGCAGCGCCTCGGCGATCTGGTATTCGACCGTGTAGCAGGGATTCAGGCTGGTCATCGGGTCCTGGAAGATCATCGAGACCTCGGACCCGACCAGGGATCGACGCTGCTTTTCCGGCATGCGCAGCAGATCCTGGCCATCGAAGCGCAAGGCGTCGGCATGCACCCGGCCGGGAAAGTCGATCAGCCCCATCAACGCCAGGGAACTGACGGATTTCCCCGAACCGGATTCCCCCACCAGGCCGACCACCTCGCCCGCCTGGACGCTGTAGCTGATGCGGTCCACGGCCTTGAAGGGTGCGGTTTCTTCGCCGAAATGCACGGACAGATTCTGGATTTCGAGCATGGTCCTACACCTTCAGACGCGGATCGAGGGCGTCGCGCAGACCATCGCCCATCAGATTGAACGCCAGCACGGCCAGCAGGATCGCCAGGCCCGGGAAAGTCACCACCCACCAGGCGCTCTGGGCGAACTGCAGCACGTTGGCCAGCATGGTGCCCCATTCCGGGGTGGGCGGCTGGGCACCCATGCCCAGAAAGCCCAGTGCGGCCATGTCCAGAATGGCGTTGGAAAAGCCCAGGGACGCCTGCACGATGAGCGGTGCCAGGCAGTTGGGCAGGATGTTGACGAACATCTGCCGCCAGGCGCCCGCCCCCACCACGCGCGAGGCGATCACGTAGTCACAGGTCATTTCGCGCAGCACCGCCGCGCGCGTCAGGCGCACGTAGTGCGGCAGCGCCACGAAACTGAGCGCAAGAGACGCATTGACGATCGACGGCCCGAAGATGGCCACCAGCACCAGGGCCATCAGCAGACTGGGCAGGGCCAGCATGATGTCGACCAGGCGCATGATGGCGATATCGACGATGCCGCCCATGTAACCGGCGACGACCCCCAGGAAGATGCCCAGCACCAGCGACACGCTGACCACCAGGAACCCGACCAGCAGCGACAGGCGCGCGCCGTGCATCAGGCGCGACAGGATGTCGCGGCCCACGTCGTCGGTACCCAGGACGAAGCGCCAGGTGCCGCCATCCATCCAGGCGGGCGGCTGCAGCAGGGCATCGCGGTACTGCGCGGACGGATCGTGCGGCGCGATCCACCCCGCAAAGATCGCGATCAGCAGCATGGCCGCGATGTAGTACAGGCCGATCAGGGCGCCGCGGTTGCGGCGGAAGTCCTGCCAGAAGGATTTGAACGGCCCCGGCGGCGCCGGGACGGTTGCAATCGCATTTGTGGTCGTGGACATGTCAGTTCCTCCCCCGGCGATGGCGGATGCGCGGATCGGCCAGCCCGTACAGGATATCGACGCACATATTGACGATGATGATGAGGGTGGCGACCATCAGCACGCCGCCCTGGACGACCGGGTAGTCGCGTTGCTGCAGGCCGTAGATCAGCCAGCGTCCGATCCCCGGCCAGGAAAAGATGGTTTCGGTCAGGATCGCCCCGACCATCAGCACGCCGACTTGCAGCCCGACCACCGTCAGCACCGGCAGCAGCGCGTTGCGCAGGGCGTGCACGATCACCACCCGCAGGCGCGACAGGCCCTTGGCCCGCGCGGTGCGGATGTAGTCCTCGTTCAGGACTTCCAGCATCGAGGATCGCGTCATGCGCACGATCACCGCCAGCGGAATCGTCGCCAGCACGAAGGCCGGCAGCAGAATGTGATGCAGGGCATCCAGGAAGTTGCCTTCCTCGCCGAACAGCAGCGTATCGATCAGCATGAAACCGGTCAGGGGATCGTCGGGGTCCAGGAACACCCCGGCGCTGACGCGCCCGGACACCGGCATCAGGTCCAGTTGCACGGACACCAGCATGATCAGCATCAGACCCCACCAGAACACCGGCATGGAATAGCCGGTCAGGGCTGCGGTGATGGCGGCGTGGTCGAAGAACGAGCCGCGCTTGACGGCGGC
Organism: Castellaniella sp.; assembly: GCF_049650445.1. Taxonomy (GTDB): domain Bacteria; phylum Pseudomonadota; class Gammaproteobacteria; order Burkholderiales; family Burkholderiaceae_B; genus Castellaniella. The sequence continues at coordinate 219,463 of NZ_JBASAD010000016.1, forward strand.
CAGCACCCCCACCGGGATGCCGATCAGCAGCGCGATCGCCATGGCGATGACGCTGAGTTCCAGCGTCGCCTGGAAGCGCGGCACGAATTCGGACCAGATGGGCTCACGAGTGGTCAGCGAAGTGCCCAGGTCGCCATGCAGCACGCCCCAGACGTAACGACCGTACTGCGTCCACAGCGGCTGGTCCAGGCCCAACTGGGCCATCATGGCCGCATGGCGCTCGGGCGACAGGCCGCGTTCGCCCGCCATGATCATCACCGGGTCGCCCGGGATCAGGTGGATGAACGCAAAGGTCAGCAGCGTGATGCCGATGAACGTCGGGATGGCCAGCCCGACGCGTTTGAGGATGAAGGAAAGCATGGTGCGAAATCACCCCTCCGGAAATCGAAGGATTGAATGAAGCATGACGATCCGCGCCCCGGCGGGCCTGCGATGCAGGGGCCGGGGCGCGGATCGTGGGTCGGCGCAGACTTACTTGCCGAGGCTGACGTGGTCGAAGATGTGACGGCTCACGGGCGAGATCTTGTAGCCCTGAACGTTCTTGCGCAGGGGCTCGTACACCGTGGAATGCGCGATCATGATGGCCGGAGCCTGCTCATGCATCACGACCTGGGCCTGCTTGTACAGTTCGACGCGCTTGGCATGGTCGGACGTGGTGCGGGCCGGCTGGATCAGGTCCTCGAAGGGCTGATAGCACCAGCGGGAATAGTTCGAACCGTTCTTGGCCGCCGCGCAACTGAACAGCGTCGCCAGGAAGTTGTCCGGATCGCCGTTGTCGCCCGTCCAGCCGATCAGCATGGCCTGGTGCTCGCCGCTCTTGGTGCGCTTCAGGTATTCGCCCCATTCGTAGGTGACGATCTTGACCTTGACGCCGATCTTGGCCCAGTCGGCCTGGATCATCTCGGCCATGCGCCGGGCATTGGGGTTGTAGGGACGCTGCACCGGCATGGCCCACAGGTCGGTCTCGAAACCGTCCGGGTAGCCCGCCTCGGCCAGCAGGGCCTTGGCCTTGGCCACGTCGTGCGGCCAGTCCTGAACCGCGTCGTTGTAGCTCCACATCGTCGGCGGCAGCAGGTTCTTGGCCGGCTGGCCCGCGCCCTGGAAGACGGCAGCGATGATGGCGGGCTTGTCGATGGCCATGGACAGGGCCTGGCGCACGCGCACGTCGGTATAGGGTTTCTTTTCGGTGTTGAAGGACAGGTAGCCGACGTTCAGACCCGCTTGCTGCAGCACCTGGAGGTCCTTGTTCTGGCGCATCGATTCCAGGTCGGCCGGATTCGGGTACGGCATGGACTGGCATTCGTTTTTCTGCAGCTTGGCGTAGCGCACCGAAGCATCGGGGGTGATGGAATACACCAGGCGGTCGATCTTGGGCTTGTCGCCCCAATAGGACTTGAAGGCCTTGTACAGGATGCGCGCATCCTTCTGGTAGGTACTGAACTCGAACGGGCCAGTGCCGATGGGATCGGAATCTACCTTGGCGGGCGTGCCGGCCTTCATCATGGCGTCGGCATATTCGGCCGACTGGACGGAGGTGAAGTCCATGGCCAGATTGGCGATGAACGGGGCCTCGGGGCGGGTCAGCACGAAACGGACGGTGTGATCGTCGACCTTTTCGATGCGGTCGATCAGAGCCCCCATGCCCATGTCGTTGAAGTACTGGTAGGAGCCGTTCGAGACCTTGTGGAAGGGGTGGTTGGCGTCCTTCTGGCGCAGAAACGTGAACAGCACGTCATCGGCATTGAAGTCGCGGCTGGGCTTGAAGAGCTTGTTGGCGTGGAATTTCACACCCTTGCGCAGATGGAAGGTGTAGACCTTGCCGTCTTCGCTGACGTCCCAGGATTCGGCCAGGCCCGGCTCGGTTTCGGTGGTGCCTGCCTTGAACGAAACCAGGCGATCGAAGATCGGGTGGGTCACGTCATTGGTCGTGCCGGAGGTGAAGAACGCGGCGTTGAAGCCTTCGGGCGAGCCTTCGGAACAATAGACGTAGGTCGTGTCGGCGGCTTGCGCGGTCGCCATGGCCATGGACACCAGGGCCAGGCCCAGCGTCCGCTTGAAGATTTTGTTCATTGTCTGACCTCTTTGGATGTGACCATGAGTGGCGGAAAACCTGAGATCAGCAGCGGATCACGCTGCTGCCGCAAATTTTTTGAAAAATAGCACGAAACACTGCGCATATTCCACCACTCGGGCATCAAGGATTACCCGAGTGGTGATTCACGCAATTAATGGTCACCCCCCCACGCTGCGCAGGCTGACGCCTGCTTGCTGCCCCCCCAAGGGGGGCGCTTTTTGCCTTGGGGCGGCCCGGCGGCAAAAAGGGAATTATTCCCCCAGCCCCGCCACCGCACCGAATTGTTCGATGAACTCGGCAGGCGACATCGTCCGGCCGTTGACCGTGACCTGACCGTCGGCATAACGGTAATCGGCCGTCACGGCGTCACCCTCGCGCTTGAGCAGACCCTCGCGCTCGTACTGGCCGATGTACTGGTCGAACATCATGCTGACCAGCGCGACGGCCATGTCGGGGTCGCCTATGCCGTCATCCACGCCCTTGACCTGCGACAGTTGGCGCACGACCTGCAGCAACATCGGTTTGGACAGATTCACCTGCGCGGACAACTGGCGGATGGCGCGTTCGATCAGTTCGCCCACGTCCTGGTCCGCCCCCTCAGGCACCGGCTTGAATTCGGCCAGCACCTTGAATTCGCTGGCCCCCTTGGGGGTTTCCCACCGCAGACCCTCGAGCCCCAGGCGCGGACCGGCCGCCAACACGGGCTTCACCAGCGTGAGCAGGCGCTGCTGATCCTGTTCGGACAGGCCCTCGTCCTCATCATTCTGACTCATCTGTTCCAGCGCGCTGGCCAGAGCCTGCAACGCCGGCACGTCCAGGTGCTCGGCCGACAGGGCCAGCGTGATCCGCCCCAGTTCCTGGCTGTCGACCTGCAACTGGCCCAGGTCGTAGTGCAGCCGGCTGTCCAGCAGACCGCCCGTACGCGCCGTATCCGAGCGCAGCGACGGACCGACGAGCACCACCGGCGGCACGTCGGCCGTCTCGATCAGGATCTTTCCGAACTGCGCCTGCTGCTGCGACTGCAGATCGGACTCGCCGCTGCGGGTGGTGGTGCCGTCGAAATCCAGGCCTTCGAAACGCACACGGACGCCGGAATCCGCACTGAAGATGGCCAGTTGGTCGATCCGTCCCGACACGGTCGCCACACGCGTCGCGGCCTCGTAGTCGATTCGCACCAGACCGCCGCTGAAGTCGAGTTGGCCGTCAGCCAGCTTGACCGGTGCCAGATGCCAACGTGCGGCAAGCCCGCCGTCAAAACCGATCCGGGACTCCAGGGTCCAGGGCGCCGTGCCGGCCGGCAGCGCGTCGAACCAGGGCTGCCACAGGCCGCCCGGAAGAGGCTCGATCAGGCTCTGGGCGGCCACGGGCCGCCATTCGCCCTGCTGCAAGGCCGACCAGGGCCAGGGGCCGTGCTGCAACACGTCGTGCAGGCCCAGCGTCTGTTCCTGACCTTCGTCGTCGCGGAACTCCAGGCCATAGCGAATGTCCGAATCGAACACTCCGCGCCGGTAGTCCTGGATCTTCAGGACGGGCCGCGGGTCGGCCGAGGTCCATTGGGCCGCGATTTCTTTGTTCGCCTGATCCACCCAGGTTTCGATGCGTTCCTGGGCCGTGCGACCGGCGTACCAGGAGGCGCCGGTATAGGCGAGGGCAAGGACGGCCACCAGGCCGGCAGCGGTCTTCATGGAGCGTGCGCTCATCGGGGGGTTTCTCCATCAGTGCGCCTGGAGGCGCGGTCATACGGTTGAATGAAAAACAGTTCGCCCTGGGCACGCCCGTGCGGCCCAGGGTTACAGCATCCGATTTTCAATGTCACTCGGTTCGTTTGCGGGACAGTTCGCGCGGCAAGGGAAAGGCGACCTGCTCGCGCACCCCGTCCAGCGGGCGCACGGAACGCGCACCCAGTGCCTTCAGCCGGTCGATCACCTGCCGCACCAGGACTTCGGGCGCGGAGGCCCCGGCGGTCACGCCGATGCGCCGGGCGCCGGGCAGCCAGGCCGGATCGATCATATCGGGATGGTCCAGCAGGTAGGCGGTCACGCCCTTGCGCTCGGCGACCTCGCGCAGGCGATTGGAGTTGGAACTGTTCGGACTGCCCACCACCAGCACCAGATCGCACTGCGGCGCCATGACGCGCACCGCATCCTGACGATTCTGCGTGGCGTAGCAGATGTCGCTTTTCTTGGGTTCGGCGATGCCCGGGAAACGCACACGCAGGGCATCGGCCACCTGGGCGGCGTCATCGATGGACAGCGTGGTCTGCGTCACGAAGGCCAGATGACCGGGATCACGCACCTGCAAAACCTGGACGTCTTCGACCGATTCGACCAGATACATGCCATCGTCGGCCTGGCCCAGCGTGCCCTCGACCTCTGGATGGCCCCGGTGACCGATCATGATGACCTCGCGGCCTTCCTTGCGCATGCGGGCGACCTCGACGTGGACCTTGGTCACCAGCGGGCAGGTGGCATCGAAGATGCGCTGACCGCGCTGGTCGGCCTCGTCGCGCACTGCACGCGAGACGCCGTGCGCGGAGAAGATCACGATTGCGCCCGCAGGGGCGTCTTCCAGTTCATCGATGAAGATGGCGCCCTTGGCACGCAGGTCTTCGACCACGTAGCGGTTATGCACGATCTCGTGGCGCACGTAGATCGGCGCCCCATGGATTTCCAGGGCGCGCTCGACGATTTCGATGGCCCGGTCCACCCCGGCGCAAAAGCCGCGCGGCTGCGCCAGGACGATTTCAGCGCCCGGGACGCCATCGCCATCGACCGGAGCATCCGGCTGATAGGGATCGCTCACGGTATTGCTCATAGCACCCCCAGAATCTTGATTTCGACCTGCAGATCGATGCCCGCCAGGGGGTGGTTGAAGTCGAACAGGGCCGCATCGTCCCGCAGGGTCTTGAGCACGCCGGAATAGCGGCCGCCGTTGGGCGCCACGAACTCGACCATGTCGCCCGCCTCGAACTCGGTGTCCGGCGGGGCGTTGCGCGTCATCTCGTCGCGCCCGACCCAACGCAGCAGGTCCGGATTGCGCTCGCCATAGGCCTGGGCGGCCGGCAGGTCCACCGTGAACTGTTCGCCTTCGGGGCGGTCGAGCAACAGGGACTCGATGCCCGGCGCCCACTGGCCGATGCCCATCTGCAACGTAGCGGGCCGATCCAGAAAGGTATCGACGAAGACGGTCCCGGCCCCGGGACCGGTCAACAGTTCGATGCGGTAGTGCAGCGTGACATAAGAGTCCGGTTGGACGTGCTGCGCAGCTTGGGTTGAAGTCAAAATGCCACCGTATAAGAAATCCATGCAAACCCATCTATTTTAGGGCCTATCATGCCACACGACATCCGATCCCCCTGTTCCGAACGTCCCCGCGAACGCCTGCTGCGACACGGCGCCCAGGCGCTGACCTCTCCCGAACTGCTGGCGGTGCTGCTGCGTACAGGTACGCGCGGCATCACCGCCGTGGACATGGGGCACCGGATGATCGAGCATTTCGGCGGTTTGCGCCGCCTGCTGGCGGCGGAATCCTCGGCGCTGCTGGCCTTTCCCGGCATGGGCGCGGCCAAGACCTGCGAGTTGCTGGCGGTGCAGGAACTCAGCCGCCGCGCGCTCGAAGAACCGTTGCGTAACGGCCGCGCGCTGAGCCAGCCCGACCGGGTCAAGCAATTCTGCGCCATGCGTCTGGCGCACCTGCGGGTCGAGCACTGCATCGCCTTGTTCCTGGACAGTCAGTTGCAACTGATCGAATGCACCGAGGTCGCACGCGGCACCCTGTCGCACGCTTCGGTCTACCCGCGCGAAGTCGTCAAAGCCGCCCTGGAGCACCACGCCGCCGCCCTGATCCTGGCCCACAACCACCCTTCCGGCCTGGCCGAACCCAGCCCGGCCGACCTCACCCTGACGCGCCAGTTGAAGCAGGCCCTGGCCCTGGTGGACGTACGCCTGCTGGACCACCTGATCGTCGGCGCCACCGAAGTCACGTCTCTGGCGGAGCGGGGGCAGGTTTGATCCTGCCGCCGCGCGGCGCCCAGGCGCAACGGCACGGGGACCACGCCCCTGGACCTTCCCTCGTTTCCCGTAGTAGAATGACGGGCTTATCTCGGATACGTTGCCAGGATTCTGATGCGGGCCGGCTTTTTAAAAGCGACTGTTTGCGTCCATCCGGCTGGCGACCCCTAATCACCCACCAACGGATTTCACCATGAAAGAAGGCATCCACCCCGAATACCGCGAGGTCGTGTTCCTCGACCTGCAGACCGGCAACAAGTTCATCTCGCGTTCCTCGCTGCATTCGCGCGAAACGACCGAGATCGACGGCAAGTCCTACCCGCTGTTCAAGTGCGACGTGACTTCGGAATCGCATCCCTTCTACACCGGCGCCCAGACCCGCATCGTCGAAACCGGCCGCGTGGAAAAATTCCGCGCCCGCTTCGCCCGCACCGCTGGTACTGTCAAAAAGTAAAGAACTCGCAAGGGTTCACGAAAGGCAGCCGTCAGGCTGCCTTTTTCATTTAACATGGGCGCATCTCCCCCGCCCCCTTTCCTGGTACTTTCCCGGTGCTGTCCCAAGACTTGCGATCGACGCCCGCCCGCCTGACGGCCACGGCGGCCGCCAAACTGCCCCGGCTGTTCCTGCTGTGCGTCGGCCTGGTCTACATCCTGGCCGGCCTGTTCTATCGCGACCCCTGGAAGACCGACGACGTCACCGGCCTGGCGACCATGCTCACGGCCCTGTCGGGGCAAGAGCACGCCTGGCTGCTGCCCCAGGTGGGGCACCTGGCACTGGCCCAGGACGGGCCGCTCGTCACCTGGGTCGGCGCCTTCTGCATCTGGGCACTGAGCCCGCTGTTCGAGCTGTTCTACAGTCCCCTGAACGCGGCCATCATCGCCTCGCGCATGCCCAATCTGCTGTGGTTCGCCCTGCTCACGGGCTCGATCTGGTACGGCACCTATCTGCTGGGCCGGCGTCCGGAATCCCAGCCGCTGGCGCTACCTTTCGGCGGCGAGCCCAACCCACGCGAATACGGCCGCATGCTGGCCGACGCCGCCCTGCTGCTGATCGTGGCCACGGTCGGCATCGTCTGGCGCATGCACGAGACCTCCGAGGTCCCGGCCCTGATCGCCTGCCAGGCCCTGGCCTTCTACGCCGTGGCCCGCATGCTGGACCACCCTGTGTCGGGCGCCGTCACCCTGGGCGTCGCCGTGGGACTGTCTTTTCTGGCGCGCGGCTGGCTGGGCTGTCTGCCGCTGATCCTGGCCGCACCCGTCGCCTTTCTGCCCGGCGGCGCCCTGGCCGCCGAACGCAAATGGCTGGTTGCCAGCGCCCTGATCGCCGCCGCGATGATCCTGCTCTGGTGGATACCCGCCCGGATTTTCGGCCCGTACTGGACCGAAAGCTGGCTGGTCTGGACGCGCCACGCCTTCGCCTGGCCCGGCGCCCGCGCCTGGGGCAGCATCCTGCGCGACCTGCCCTGGTTCCTCTGGCCGACCTGGCCGCTGGCACTGCTGGCGCTATGGCGCTGGCGCGGCTGGTTCGGCGCACCCCATATCGGCATCCCGCTGGGCTTCGCCGCCGGGGCGCTGCTGACGCTGCTGGCCAGCGCCGATCCCTTCGAGCCCGAATACGCCACCCTGGCCTTGCCCTGCGCGGTCCTGGCGGCTTTCGCCCTGCCGACGCTGCGACGCGGCGTGGTCAATACCCTGGACTGGTTCGCTGTCATGTGCTTTTCGCTGACGGCCGCCACGGTATGGCTGGGCTGGGTGGCTCTGCAAGCCGGCTGGCCCACCCAGATCGCCGCCAACATCACCCGCCAGACTGGTGGCTTCGACCCCCACGTCGCCTGGCCCGCCACGACCTTCGCCGTCCTGGGCACCCTGGCCTGGATCGCCCTGGTGCGCTGGCGCCTGCGCAGCCACCCGGCTGGTCTGTGGCGCGGCACGGCGCTGTCGGCCGGCGGCCTGATCACCACCTGGCTGCTGCTGGCGACGCTGTGGATGCCCGCGCTCGATTACGTGCGCAGCTACCGCGACGTCTCCGCTTCGCTGGCCAGCGCTCTGGACCGCTACCGCCAGCCGGGCGAATGCGTCCGCACCCAGGGACTGGGCAGCGGCCAGCGCGCATCCTTCCTGGTCTTCAACGGCATCGAATTCAGCTTCGATGGCAACTGTCCCCTGCTGCTGCAACAGATCAGTCCCCGCAGCCTGGCCTCGGGCGAGGCCTGGCTGGCCGACCATCCCGCACTCTGGGAAGGCCGCCGCGAACCTGACCGCCACGAAATGTTCCGCCTGCTGCGCCTGAAGCCCTGATCAGGCGCCTGAACTCCTGATCTCTCTTTCCATCAGCCTACGCACTTCATGACCGCCGCTTCGCACGCCGGCCGGCCCGCCGCCCCCTGGCGCACCATTCTGCAACAGTCCTGGCCCATTCTGGTCAGTTCCTGGGCCGGCATCATCTTCGCCGTCCTGGATACCGCCATGGTGGGCCACACCAGCGCCGCCGACTTGCAAGCCATGTCGCTGGGCGCCTCGGTCTACATCACGGTCTTCGTCGGCCTGATGGGCGTGGTGCATGCCCTGATCCCGATCATCGCCCAGCACTTCGGCGCCGGACGGCTGCACGAGGCCGGCCGGACCTGGGGCCAGGGCATCTGGCTGGCCCTGATTCTGTCGGCCCTGGGCGGTGCCTGCCTGCTGTTTCCCGACGCCTGGCTCAGCCTGTCCGGCGACGTCGAGCCGGAAGTCCGCCAACGGGTGGCGGGCTATCTGATCGCCCTGGCCCTGGCCCTGCCCTCGGCCCTGCTGTTTCGCACGATCTACGCCACTGCGACGGCCATTTCCCAGACCCGCGAGGTCATGGCGATCAACGTCGGCAGCGTCGCCTTCAAGCTGCTGTTCAACGTCTGGTTCATCTTCGGCGGCCTGGGCCTGCCGGCGATGGGTGCCGTCGGCGCGGGGCTTTCCACTCTGGTGGTGGACTGGATGATGCTGGCCGCCGGATGGTGGATGATCCGCCGCCGCCCGGCCTTTCGCGCCCTGTCCCTGCGGCTGGGACGCCCGCGCTGGACCGACCAGAAGGAACTGCTGCGCCTGGGTCTGCCCATGGGGGGATCCTACCTGATCGAGGTCTGCGCCTTCAGCTTCATGGCACTGCTGATCGCCCGCGATGGCCTGTACGTCAGCGGCGCCCAGCAGATCCTGGCCAATCTGATCGCCCTGTCCTACATGCTGCCGATGTCGCTCAGTCTGGCCACCGCCTCGCTCACGGCGCAGGCCGTGGGCGCGCGCGACCCGGCCCTGGCGAAACGCACGGGACTGAACGGAATCGGGCTGGTGGCGCTGGGCGCGCTGCTGACCGGCGTGATCCTGATCACAGGCCGGGATGCCATCGTGCGCGCCTACACGGACGAGATCCAGGTGGCCGTGATTGCCCTGACACTGCTGCAGATCGCGCCCTGGTTCCATTTCTGGGACGCCATGCACTGCATCGGCGCCTACATTCTGCGCGCCTACAAGATCGCCGTGGTGCCGCTGATCCTGCAAGTCTCCGCCCTGACCGGGTTGGGCCTGGTGGGCGGCTGGTGGCTGGGCTACGGCCCGGCGGCGGGGGCGCTGACCCCGGTGGCGCACCGGCTGATGCCGGGTGCCCCGGTTGGCGCCGCCACCATGTGGATCATGGCCATGGCCGGGCTGCTGCTATCCGCCCTGCTGCTGTTCGCCTGGTACGGCCACGTCCTGCGGCGGCAGGCGCGCAGCGCCTGAGCGCCCTGCGCACTGGGGCCCGCAATGACCCGTCCGCCGATCTCAGGCGGCGTGATCGGCCGCCTCGGGCACTGATTCCGGGCTCGGATCGTCCGGCCCGGAAGTCGCTGTGGTCACCAGTTCCACCACCTTGCTGCGCGACAACACGCCGATGAACTCGCCCTGCTCTCCCGTCACCGCCAGCGGCTCGGGCGTGCGCAGCAGCCGCGCCAGCACTTCGTCCAGACCGGCCGAGGCCGGCACGGAGGCCATGTCGCTGAGATGGCGGGAAATGTCGCGTACGCCGGCCTGGACGGCGCGCTGCGCGTCGACGCGCATCAACACACCCGCCAGGCGCTTGCCGTCCAGCACGGCGGCATAGTCGTAGTCCCGGGCGGCCAGGCGCTCCAGCGCGTGCGCCGGGTGCGTGCGCATGGTCAGCGTCAGGGGTCGTTCGTTGCAGGCATGGGACGCGTTCAAGACCTTGCCCCGATTCACGTCCTGCAGGAAGGACTCGATGTAGTCGTTGGCCGGCGAGAGCAGGATGTCCTCGGGCGTGCCTTCCTGGATCAGTTCGCCGTCCTTGAGGATGGCGATCCGGTTGCCCAGGCGCAGGGCTTCGTCCAGGTCATGGGTGATGAAGACGATGGTCTTGTTCAGCTTGGCCTGCAGGGCCAGCAACTGATCCTGCATTTCGTGGCGGATGAGCGGGTCCAGGGCGGAAAACGCCTCGTCCATCAGCAGGATCTCGGCATCCGTGGCCAGCGCCCGAGCCAGGCCCACACGCTGCTGCATGCCGCCCGACAACTGGTGGGGATACTGGGCCTCGAAGCCGGTCAGGCCGACCTGATCCAGCCAATGTCGCGCGCGCTCGTTGCGCTCGTCGCGGCGCACGCCCTGCACCGCCAGCCCGTAGGCGGCGTTGTCCAGCACCGTGCGATGCGGCAGCAGGCCGAAACGCTGGAACACCATGCTCATCTTGCTCTGGCGGAAGCGTTCCAGCTCACGCGGCTTGAGACTGACCACATCCACCCCGTCGACCAGGATCTGCCCGGCGCTGGGCTCGATCAGGCGGTTGAAGTGCCGGATCAGCGTCGATTTGCCGGACCCGGACAGGCCCATGATGACGTGGATGTGGCCCTCTTCGATGGACAGGCTGATGTCGCGCAGACCCAGGGTGTGGCCGCTGCGCTCCAGCAGGGCCTCCTTGGACAGCCCCTCGCGGGCGGCGGCCATCCAGCGGTCCGGGTGCGGACCGAAGATCTTGTAGATGTTGCGGACTTCGATCTTGCTCATGTCAGTTCCCCCGGACCTGCCAGCGGCGGCCGAAACGCTGGGTGATGCGGTCGAAGATGATGGCCAGGATCACGATCCCCAGGCCCGCCATCAGGCCACGCCCGACCTGCAGGCGGTTGATGCCCTGCAGGACTTCATAACCCAGGCCGCGCACGCCGATCATGGAGGCGATCACCACCATGGCCAGCGCCATCATGGTGGTCTGGTTGATGCCCGCCATGATGTTGGGCAGCGCCAGCGGCAGTTGCACGCCAAAGAGCTGGCGGCTGCGGCTGGCGCCGAAGGCCCGTGAGGCCTCCAGCACTTCCGCGTCCACCAGGCGGATGCCCAGGTCGGTCAGCCGGATGACGGGCGGCACGGCGTAGATCACCGTGGCGAACAGCGCCGCCAGCTTGCCCAGGTTGAACAGCATGACCACCGGAATCAGGTAGACGAAACTGGGCATGGTCTGCATGACGTCCAGGATCGGCAGCATGACGGTACGCACCCAGCGGAAGCTGGCCATGGCGATCCCCAGAGGGATGCCGATGATCACCGAGAACGCCACCGCCACGATCATCAGCGACAGCGTCTGCATGGAGGCTTCCCAGAGGCCGATGAGCCCCACCAGGCACAGTAGCGCGCCCATGGCTGCGCTGAAGCGCCAGGAGCGGCTGCTCAGCCAGGCCAGCCCCATGATGACGGCCACGACCGCCCACCACGGCGAATGCCGCAGCAGGTTGTCGGACCAGACCAGCAGATCCAGCAAGGGCTGGGTCAGCGCCCGCAGCACGTCGGCATACTCGTTCACCAGCCCATTGACGAAGGCGTCGATGGGCCGTTGCAGATCCCGGGCTGCAATCAGTTCAGGAAACATAGGGCCTCCTTACAAGGCGGCCTTGACACGCTCCGTCACGTCGGCTGGCAGCCAGGCGCTCCAGACGGCCTGCTGGTTCTTCAGGAACCACATCGCCGTCGGCTGGGGCTCGGCCTCGTTTTCTTCCATGTAGGCCATGGTCTGGTTCATGACATCCAGGGGCATCTGGACCTTGGAGAGGAATTCGGTCAGTTTCGGGGCGTCCTGGGTGAATTTGGCGGTGACCGCCGTGAACACCGGGTTTTCAGGATAGTCGGAGGCCTGAGGGTTTTCGCAGTTCGGATCGGTCAGGCATTTTTGCTTCCCGGCGTCGAACGGCGGCAGTTCCAGCTTGACCAGATCCATGGAGCCCACCAGCGGGGTCGGATACCAGTAGTAGAAGACCACGTTTTCCTTGCGCTGGTAGGCTGCCGTCAGGGCCGCCTTCTGGGTCGCTCCGGTGCCGGGAGAGAACAGCGTGAAGGTATCGCCCAGACCCAGGGCCTTGAACAGATTGGTGCTGACGACTTCGCAGCCCCAGCCCGCAGGACAACCATAGAAGCGGCCCTTGGACGGTTCTTCCGGATCCTTGAAAGCGTCCTTGAATTTCGGCAGATCAGCGGCGCTTTTCAATTCAGGCAGACGCTCGGCCGTGTATTTGGGGATGAACCAGGCTTCGCCGCCCATGTAGATGTCGCCGATGCGCTTGACCTTGCCCGTAGCCTCGGCCTTGGTCCAGGGCTCCAGGGTGCTGTTCAGCCAGATCTCGCTGTTGATGTCCAGGTCGCCTCGTTCGAGGGCAGCCAGGGCCGGCAAGGTTTCCGTCGGCAGGACTTCGGATTCGCAACCGTAGCCGTGCTGGGCAATGAAGCGTTCGACTTCGACCAGGACCAGATTGGATTCCCAGTTCATGCCGCCGAAACGCACGGCGCGATCAAGTTCGCATTGTGGCGCGTCGGCCGCCCGGGACACGGACGGGGCCAGCGACAGGCCCGCCAGCGCCGCCGACAAGGCGAAGCCCAGTACGGTACGGGACAGACGGGGGGAACGGGTCGCGACAGGCGACGAACAAGCGGAGATAGACATAGATGCCTCCTTTGGGTTACGGAGACGCCGGACACGCACGACGAGGCCGACGCCATAGCTTAGGGGAGGGTGTGCGGAAGACGGCCGCTGGCCGCCAATACATACCAGCACTGCAGGCGCGAAGCGCCTATGGACAGACAGGGCCGTGAACAACCAGTAACGGACACTGTCAGAATTGATAGAAAAGACTACCGAAGATCGGTCAGTTTACACGCAAGATGAAAGAAAATAAAGCATATTGATGAAAACCCGGTTTTCAGGCATGAAAACCGCATCCTGCGACAGCCCGCAAAAAAACCCCGCAAGCCCCCATGCGAAGGACTCCGGGGCCTGGCAGAAAGGCCGTTCAGCGGTCCCGGTAAATGTAGTCGCGCCGCCAGGGGTAGGCCTGTTCCGCCGGGTAGTCCAGTTCGTCGGAGCGCCCCGTCGGCTGGGGTTGAGCAACGATCTGGTGCAAGGCGATCCAGCCGTGCTCGAAGCCCATTGCGCAGCCCGCCAGATACATGCGGTAGGCCCGCAGAGACCGTTCGCCCTCAGGCGTGTTTAGGATGGCGCGAGCCTCGTCCAGGCGGGATTCCAGGGCGTCGCTCCAGGCCCAGAGCGTGCGGGCGTAGTGCGGCCGCAGATTTTCGACGTCCAGGTCTTCCAGACCGGCCTCGGCCAGGGTCTGCTGCACGTAATGGATGTGGGACAGCTCGCCGCCGGGAAAGATGAATTTCTCGATGAAATCCCCCATGCCGGCGCCCAGTTCGCTGTTGTCCAGCCCACCCGCCGTGATGCCGTGATTCAGGATCAGCCCGCCAGGCCGCACCAGCCGGCGCAGCTTGGCGAAATAGCCGGTCAACTGGGCCCGCCCGACGTGCTCGAACATGCCGACCGAGGCGATCTTGTCGTAGGGTCGGGACTCGTCCAGCTTGCGATAGTCCAGCAGTTCCATGCGGACGCGTCCGGCCAGGCCTTTTTCCTGGATCAGGCGATTGACGTAGGCGTGCTGATTGTTCGACAGGGTGATGCCGGTGACATCGACGTCGTAGTGTTCTGCCGCCCACAGCATCAGGCCGCCCCAGCCGCCGCCGACATCCAGGAAACGCTCGCCCGGCTTCAGGGCCAGCTTGCGGCAGATGTGATCGAGCTTGGCCTCCTGGGCCTGTGCGACGGTGAAATCGGGTTCGCGGTAGTAGGCGCAGGAATACACCCGGCGCGGGTCCAGCCACAAGGCGTAGAAATCGTCGGACAGGTCATAGTGGAATTCGATCTGTCGCGCGTCGCGTTCGATCGAATGACGCCAGACCGACACCAGCCGCTTCACCAGGCTGGTCAGCCAGCCCGAGCGGGCCAGATCAACGGGCGATCCGGGCAGGATGCCGGCCGCCAGCCGCATCAGGTCCTGCATGGAACCGTCGAATTCGAACTTGCCCTCGACGTAGTCCTCGCCCAGGACACCGACCTCGCCCGCCGCGAAATGCGCCAGAACGGATGCATCGCGCACGCGCAGGCAAATCGTGGCGTCGGCGGCACCGACTTTCTGCCCATCCGGCAGTTCCATGGAAACCGGCATCGGCAATGCGCCCAGCTTGTTCTCGATGATGGATGCGATCGCAGTCAACTAGAGCCTCCCTCAGTCCTGTACAAGACCTTGCTATAGTAGAGCGCCAATCCCTCCTGCTTCAAGCGCCCTGCGCCAGCGCCTTGCCTGCCCCATCCTCCCCACCCATGGTTTCCCGTTCTTCCTCGCTGTCGCTGCCCCCCTGGCTGATCCTGATGGGCGCGCTCGCCGCCATCGGCCCCCTGGCCATCGACATGTACCTGCCCGCCTTCGGCGCCATGGCGCACGACCTGGGCGTGCATCAGGGACAGGTCGAACGCACCCTGGCCAGCTACCTGCTGGGCCTGGCCCTGGCTCAACTGGCCTATGGTCCGCTGGCCGACCGCTACGGCCGCAAGCCGCCGCTGCTGCTCGGCCTGGCGCTGTTCTCGGTTGCCTCCATCGCCTGCGCGCTGAGCCGGGACATCGACCACCTGATCCTGTGGCGCGTGGTCCAGGCCTTCGGCGGCGCCGCCGGCATGGTGATCCCCCGCGCCGTGATCCGCGACCATCTGGACACCCGCGAGGCCGCTCAGGCCCTGTCCCTGCTGATGCTGGTGATGGGCGTGATGCCCATTCTGGCACCCCTGCTGGGCGGCCAGGCGGTGACACTGGGTTCCTGGCGCACCGTGTTCTATCTGATGAGCCTGGTCGGCGTCGGCCTGTGGCTGGCCGTGGCGCTGCGCATGCGCGAATCCCTGGACCCCGCGCGCCGCTCACCGCTGGCCGTCGGCGCCATCGCCATCCAGTTCCGCCGGCTGCTCACCCACCGCGGATTCATGGGCTACACCCTGGCGGGCGGCTTCGGCTCGGCCGGCCTGTTCGCCTACATCTCGGGCTCGCCCCAGGTCTTCATCACGATCTACGGCATCGACCCACGCTGGTTCGGCCTGCTGTTCGGCCTGAACGCCGCCTCGCTGATCTTCGCCTCGCAAGTCAGCGCCCGCCTGCTGAACCGCTACCCGCCGATCCGCCTGCTGGCCCGCGCCCAGGGCACGCTGGTGCTGATGACGCTGTGCGCCCTGGCGCTGACCCTGCTGGACTGGATCACCCTGCCCCTGCTGATGCTGTGTCTGATGGGCTTCATGGCCAGCCAGGGCTTCGTCGGCCCCAACGCCGCCGCCCTGGCCCTGGCCGAACAGGGCGGACGCCTGGGCGTGGCCTCGGCGCTGATGGGCGCGCTGCAGATGCTCTGCGGCGCTTTGGCCGGCTTTGCCGTCAGCGCCTGGCACACCAGCACCCCCCTGCCTCTGACCGCCGTGCTGGCGCTCTGCGCGGCCCTATCGTGGTTTTTCGGCCGCATCGCTCTGCGGACCAATCGAACACCCGCTTGATTTACTGAGCAATTTCAGTATAGAATCCAAGGCTTTCCCGATATACATACACAGAGGTGAGACCATGGCACGCGTATGCCAAGTAACCGGCAAAGGCCCGATGGTGGGCAACAACGTCTCGCACGCGAACAATAAAACCAAGCGTCGTTTCCTGCCCAACCTGCAATCGCGCCGGTTCTGGGTCGAATCTGAAAACCGTTGGGTGCGCCTGCGCGTATCCACCAAGGCCCTGCGCACCATCGACAAGAACGGCATCGACGCCGTCCTGGCCGACCTGCGTGCCCGTGGCGAACTGGCCTGATCGGCCGCGCATAGGAGCACATCATGGCTAAAGGCATCCGCGAGAAAATCAAGCTCGAATCCACGGCTGGCACGGGTCACTTCTACACGACCACGAAAAACAAGCGCAACATGCCGGAAAAAATGCTGATCAAGAAATTTGATCCGGTCGCGCGCAAGCACGTCGAGTACAAGGAAACCAAGCTGCGTTGATCCGGGATCGCCTCTCCCGGACCGTCTCACCGGTTTCCATGAAATCCCCGCCTTCGAGCGGGGATTTTTCTTTGCGCGGCGCGCGAGCCGCGACGCGGGGGCTTTCGGACAGCCCCATGCGCCACGACCCTCTATAATGTCGGGCTGACCCTTTTCACTCTCATTTCCCAGACGGATCCATGCAGGAACGCTACCTCCCGAACCAGGTCGAAACCGAAGCCCAGGCCCACTGGCGCGCGGGCGACGTCTACCGCGTCACTGAACACGCCGTCGGTGCCGACGGTTCGCCCAAGCCCAAGTTCTACGCCTGCTCGATGCTGCCCTACCCCAGCGGCAAGCTGCACATGGGTCACGTGCGCAACTACACCATCAACGACATGATGACCCGCCAGTTGCGCATGCGCGGATACAACGTCCTGATGCCCATGGGCTGGGACGCCTTCGGCATGCCGGCGGAAAACGCCGCCATGAAGTCCGGCGTGCCTCCGGCAAAGTGGACCTACGACAACATCGCCTACATGAAAAAGCAGATGCAGGCGATGGGGCTGGCGATCGACTGGTCGCGCGAAATGTGCGCCTGCGATCCGTCCTACTACAAATGGAACCAGTGGCTGTTCCTGAAGATGCTGGAAAAGGGCATCGCCTACCGCAAGACCCAGACCGTCAACTGGGATCCGGTCGACCAGACCGTGCTGGCCAATGAACAGGTCATCGACGGCCGCGGCTGGCGCTCCGGCGCGCCGGTGGAAAAGCGCGAGATCCCCGGCTACTACCTGCGCATCACCGATTACGCGGGCGAACTGCTCGACACCCTGGAAGACGGTCTGCCCGGCTGGCCGGAACGCGTGCGCCTGATGCAGGAAAACTGGATCGGCAAGAGCGAGGGCGTGCGCTTCGCCTTCCGCCACGACATCCGCGACGCAGACGGCGCCCTGATCCAGGACGGCCTGATGCACGTCTTCACGACGCGCGCCGACACCATCATGGGCGTCACCTTCTGCGCCGTGGCGCCGGAACACCCGCTGGCCACGCACGCGGCCCGTGGCAACCCCGAACTGGCCGCCTTCATCGAAGCCTGCCGCCAGGGCGGCACGACCGAGGCCGAACTGGCCACCCGCGAAAAAGAAGGCCTGCCCACCGGTCTGTCCGTCATCCACCCCCTGACGGGTGAACCGGTCCCCGTCTGGGTCGGCAACTACGTCCTCATGAGCTACGGCGACGGCGCCGTCATGGGCGTGCCCGCTCACGACGAACGCGATTTCGCCTTTGCGCGCAAATACGGCCTGGCCATCCGTCAGGTCATCGCCGCCGAAGGCAAGACCTATTCCACCGAAGCCTGGCAGGACTGGTACGGCGACAAGCAGATCGGCCGCACGATCCAGTCCGGCAAATACGACGGCCTGTCCACCCCCGAGGCCGTCCAGGCCGTCGCCGCCGACCTGAAGGCCCAGGGCCTGGGCGAGCTGCGCACCACCTGGCGCCTGCGCGACTGGGGGATTTCCCGCCAGCGCTACTGGGGCACTCCGATCCCCATCATCCACTGCGCCGATTGCGGCCCGGTGCCGGTCCCCGAAAAGGACCTGCCCGTCGTGCTGCCCGATGACCTGGTGCCCGACGGCAGCGGCAATCCGCTGGCCAAGCACGAAGGCTTTCTGTCCTGCCACTGCCCGTCCTGCGGCAAGCCGGCGCGGCGCGAAACCGACACCATGGACACCTTCATCGATTCGTCCTGGTATTTCATGCGCTACACCTCGCCGGGCAACGACCAGGCCATGGTGGACGCCCGCAACGATTACTGGATGCCGATGGACCAGTACATCGGCGGCATCGAGCACGCCGTGCTGCACCTGCTGTACGCGCGTTTCTGGACGCGGGTGATGCGCGACCTGGGCATGCTGAAATTTTCCGAGCCCTTCACGAAACTGCTGTGCCAGGGCATGGTGCTCAACCACATCTATTCACGCAAGAACGAACGCGGCGGCATCGAATATTTCTGGCCCGAACAGGTCGAAAACATCACCGACGACAAGGGCGGCATCACCGGCGCGCGCCTGAAATCGGACGGGTCGATGATCGACTATGGCGGCATCGGCACCATGTCCAAGTCCAAGAACAACGGCGTCGACCCGCAATCGCTGATCGACAGCCAGGGCGCCGACACCGCCCGCCTGTTCGTCATGTTCGCCAGCCCCCCGGAACAGACCCTGGAATGGTCGGATTCCGGCGTGGACGGCGCCAACCGCTTCCTGCGCCGCCTGTGGGCCTTCTGCCACAGCCATCACGACGACATCCTCCAGCACGCCGGCACCACCCCTGACGGGGCCTTGTCGGACGAGGCTGCCGGCCTGCGCCGCCAGATCCACGGCCTGCTGCGCCAGGCGGACTACGACTATCAGCGTATCCAGTACAACACCGTGGTCTCCACGGCCATGAAGATGCTCAACACGCTGGAATCGGCCGCCCAGGCGGGCGTGTCCGGTCCGGCGCTGGCCGAATCCGCCTCCATCCTGCTGCGCGTCCTGTACCCCGTGGTGCCGCACGTCACCTGGCAGTTGTGGCGTGAACTGGGCCTGGCCGACGCGCTGGGCGATCTGCTGGACGCGGCCTGGCCCCAGGTGGACGAGTCCGCCCTGCGGGCCGATACGGTCGAACTGGTGCTGCAGATCAACGGCAAGGTCCGTGGCCAACTGAGCGTGCCCCAGGAAGCCGACAAGCCCGCCATCGAGGCCCTGGCCCGTGTGCACGAGGCCGTCGGCCGCTTCCTCGAAGGCCGCGAACCCAAGCGGGTCGTGGTCGTGCCAGGTCGGCTGGTCAACGTCGTCGGATAAGGTTCCATGATGCCTCTGGCTTCCTTCGCCTCCCTGCCGCGCCGCCTGCGCTTCGTTCTGGCGGGTCTCGCCCTGCTGGCGCTGAGCGCTTGCGGCTTCCACCTGAAGGGGGCCACGCCGCTGCCCTTCCAGACGATCTACACCAACATCAACCTGGACTCTGAATTCGGTGCCCTGCTGCGCCGCACCGTCACGGCCAACTCGCCGGGCACCCGCTTCACCGAGCGCCGCCTGGACGCCGACGTGTTCCTGCACCAGATCACCGAATCCCAGAATCTGCGTCAGCTTTCCCTGGACGCCGATGGCCGGGTCGAAGAATACGAACTGACCCTGGACTTCCAGTTCGAACTGCTGGACCGCCAGGGGCACTTGCTGCTGCCCCCCACGTCGCTGCTCAGCGTGCGCGAACTGCCCTACAACGACCGCATCGTCCAGGCCAAGGAAGGCGAAATCGAGCGCACCTTCAGAGACATGCGCAATGGTCTGGTGGATCAGATCATGCGCCGCATGAGCTCGTCCGAGGTCCAGGCCGCCTACGCCAACGCGATCGACCGACCCATCGTGCCCATGCCGGACGACACGGTTCGCGGGGCCACAGCCCCGGCCGGCCCGGCCCCGTCCCGGCCCTGACATGGCGCGCGCCTCGGCCGCAGACCGCCTGACAGAGCACTACGCCGGCGCTCAGGACCTGCCCGCCTGCACGGTCCTGAGCGGCGACGAGATCCTGCTGCTGACCGAGGCGGCCGACGCCTACCGCGCCGCCGCCATCCGTCTGGGCTGTGCCGAACGCACCCATCTGGTGATGGACGCCCGCAGCGACTGGGGCGCGGCACTGGCGGCCGCGCAGAACACTTCCTTGTTCGGCGATCTGCGCCTGCTGGAAATCAGCCTGCCCACCGGCAAGCCGGGCAAGACCGGAGCCGACACCCTGCAAAAACTGGCCACGATGACCGGCGACGGCCATCTGCCGGACCTGCGGCTGCTGATCCGCCTGCCGCAACTGGACCGCGCCACCCAGCAGAGCAAATGGGCCCAGGCCCTGAAGACCGGCGCCGACTGGACCGACATCGCTTCCATCCCGCGCACGGCGTTGCCGGACTGGATCGACGCCCGCCTGCACCGCCAGGGCTACACGGCGGATGCCGAGACGCTGGCCTGGCTGGCCGACAAGGTCGAGGGCAACCTGCTGGCCGCCCACCAGGAATTGCAGAAGCTCGCCCTGCTGCACCCCGCCGGGGCGCTCAGCCTGGAACAGGTCCAGGCAGCCGTGCTGAACGTGGCCCGCTACAATCTCTATGATCTGCGCGATGCCATGCTGCTGGGCCAGGCCGACCGGGCGCTGACCGTGCTGCGGGGCTTGCAGGCCGAAGGCGAGGCCCTGCCGCTGGTGCTCTGGGCCGTCGGTGAAGAAATCCGCATCCTGACGCGCCTGGCGCCCCATGTTCACGGCGGCCTGGACGCGGCGATGCGGTCCCAACGCCTGTTCGGCGCGCGCGAAAAGCTGGCACGCCAGGCCCTGACCCGTGTCCCCGTCGCAGCCTGGCCTGCGGCCCTGCGCCATACCCACGAAATCGACCGTATCATCAAGGGTGTTCCGGTGGACGGACTGCTGCGGGACCCCTGGGCCGAACTGGAGCGGCTGGTGATGCGCATCGCCACTGCAGGATCGCGCCGACGCTGAACGAAATACAGGTATAACTTGAACAAAAATCGCTACGCCATAGGTCTTTTTGCCGCCGGGCCGCCCCAAGGCAAAAAGCGCCCCCTCGGGGGGCAGCAAGCCGAAGGCGCAGCGTTGGGGCTTTGATATGAACACCACCACCGCCTTTTCCATGCAGACTCTGGGCCTCCAGGCCCGCCAGGCGGCGCGCATCCTGCGCTCGGCCTCCGGCGCCGCCAAGGCCGCTGCCCTGCGCTCCATGGCCGACGGCCTGCGGACCCGCCGCGCCTGGCTGCAGACGGAAAACGAACACGACTTGCGGGCCGCCGCCGAACGCGGGCTGGACGCCCCCATGATGGACCGCCTGCGCCTGTCCGACCGGGCGCTGGACCTGATGATCGAAGGCCTGCTCCAGATCGCCGCGATGCCCGACCCCATCGGCAGTCTCAGCGAAACCACCACACGCCCCAACGGCATGCGCGTGGCCCGCATGCGCGTACCGCTGGGCGTGATCGGCATCATCTACGAATCCCGGCCCAACGTGACGATCGACGCCGCCGCCCTGTGCCTGAAATCCGGCAACGCCACCATCCTGCGCGGCGGCAGCGAGGCCTTCCATTCCAACCGTGCGCTGGGCACGATCATCCAGGCCGGACTGGAAGCCGCCGGACTGCCCCCGCACGCGGTACAGGTCGTGGACACCACCGACCGCGCGGCCGTGGGCGAGATGATCACCCACCCGGAATGGATCGACGTCATCATCCCGCGCGGCGGCAAGGGCCTGATCGCCCGCCTGGCCGACGAGTCGCGCGTGCCCCTGATCAAGCATCTGGAAGGCAACTGCCACGTCTACGTCGACAAGGCGGCCGACCTGGATCGTGCGCTGGACATCGCCATCAACGCAAAGACCTACCGGACCGGCATCTGCGGCGCCATGGAAACCCTGCTGGTGCACGCCGACGTGGCCGCCGCCTGGCTGCCGCGCGCGGGCGCCCGCTTCGCCGGACTGGGCGTCGAGCTGCGCG